>JABEEB010000001.1:1467238-2200857 GCA_012999515.1 Salifodinibacter halophilus
TGTCTAACCACTGGTCGCCGGGCTGATCGCGATCGTAATGCGACCGGCGCCCAGTTCGAACGTCTCGACTACCCCATTTTCCGGGGATTCTACCGCTTCGAGACGGGTCGCCAATATTTCATCAGCGACAGTTTTCTCATGCTGCGCGACACTACGCGCGATTTCGTCGTCAGCCAAGTAGTGTACCTGAATTCTATCGGCCACGTGAAAGTCGGCGCGTTTCCGGAGCTGCTGCACCCGATTGACTACTTCCCGCGCCACCCCGCGTGATTTGAGCGAGGCATCGATGGCGGTATCCAACGCCACTGTCACGCCGTCCTCGCGGCCAACCGCCCAACCGGCGATACCCTCCGCCGTTATATCGAGGTCGTCCGGCCCCAATACGACGGTGGTGCCATTAACGTCAATCTCGAGCTGGCCAGACGCCAGATAGCGACTGAGCGCGTCGCCGTCGAGTTCGGCGATGACAGCAGCGGCCGGCTTCATGAGCGACCCGAGCCGCTTGCCGAGTGTGCGGAAATTGGCCTTGGCCCGGCGCGTAACGAGATCGGCCTCGCCGGTGACGAATTCGACCGTATCGACGTTGACTTCATCGCGGATGATCGGCGCAACGGCTTCGATATCGGCGCGGGCCACATTCGACTCCTCGACCACCAGAACCCGCGCGAGCGGCTGGCGCACATTGTGGCCCGCATCGTTGCGAAGAGCCAGCACGTTGCCAACCACCGCGCGCGCCAGCCGCATGCGCCGCGCCAGATCAGTATCGACCTGCGCCGCGTCATAAGCCGGATAATCAGCCAGGTGCACCGAGGCTCGTGCGCTGCTGCCACCTTTAAGCCGTGCGCACAGCCACTCGGCGAAAAACGGTGCGATAGGCGCCATCAGCCGCGCCACACCATCGAGACAGGTCAGCGTCGTGTGATACGCCGCACGCTTGTCGGCCACATCGCCGTCCGCCGCCTCAGGCGAACGATCGGCGCGCGCGCCGGCCCAGAAACGCGGCCGGGTGCGGCGGATATACCAGTTGGACAACGCATCGATGAACGATTCAACCGCGCGCGCGGCAGGCGTCGGATTATAGTTGTCGAATGCAGAACGAGCCTCGTGGATTGTCGAGTGCAGTTGCGACAAAATCCAGCGATCAAGCTCGGGGCGCTCAGCCACCGGCGGCGCATCGGCATCGGCGGTAAAACCGTCGATATTGGCGTAGGTCGCGAAAAACGAATAGACATTTTCCAACGTCCCGAAGACCTTGGTGCGCGTGGCCTTGAGGCCGCGCTCGTCATATTTCGTGTCTTCCCATGGCGCGCTTGTAGCCAGCATGTACCAGCGGATAACGTCGGCACCGTGCTGGTCGAGCGCATCGAACGGATCAACCGTGTTGCCCTTGGACTTGGACATTTTCTCGCCATTGGCGTCCAACAGCAGGCCGTTGACCACGACATTGCGGTAGGCCGGCGTGTCCATGACCAGCGTGGCGATCGCGTGCAGGGAATAAAACCAACCACGGGTCTGGTCGACGCCCTCACAGATAAAATCGGCCGGGAAGTTCGACTCGAATGCGGCTTGGTTTTCAAACGGATAATGCCACTGGGCGAACGGCATGGCGCCGGAGTCGAACCAAACGTCGATGATCTCCGGAACGCGCCGCATGGTGCCACCTCCTGCCGCCGGCCAGGTGACTGCATCAACCTGCGGCTTATGCAGGTCGAGTTCGGCGTCAGCCGGCACCGCATCACCGGCCAACTCGCGTAGTTCGGCGATCGAACCGACAACCACGTAGTCGTCCGGATCCGCGTCGTTGACCCAGATTGGCAGCGGCGTCCCCCAGTATCGATGGCGCGACAACGCCCAGTCGACATTATTTGCCAGCCAGTCGCCGAAGCGCCCGGTGCCGACGTGCGTCGGGTACCAGTTGATCTGGTTGTTGTACTCGACCAGCCGATCCTTGTGCGCACGTGTGGCGACGAACCAGGACTCGACCGGATAGTTCATCAATGGCGTTCCCTTACGCCAATCATGCGGATAGTTGTGGACTGTCACGTCCTGATTGAACAACAACCCGCGGTGTTTGAGATCACGCGTGATCGGCTTATCGGCATCCTTAAACCACTGCCCACCGACCAGCGGGAAATCGTCACCAAACCGGCCATCAGCGCTTATCGGGTTGAATACCGGCATACCTGCTGCCGACGTGACGTCGAAATCGTCAGCCCCGAAGGCAGGCGCTTCGTGGGCGATGCCGGTACCATCGGCGGTCGTGATGAAATCAGCGGCGATGATGCGCCAGGCGCTGTCGGCCTCCGGATGGTTGGCAAAGCAGTCGAACGGCGGTTTGTAACGCCGGCCAATCAAGGCGTCGGCACCGAAAGTATCGATGATCTCGGCATTGTCGCCGAGCGTGGCGGCAACGCAATCCCGCGCCAAGATATAAACCTGCCCGTCGAGCCGGGCGCTGGCATATTCAACGCTAGGCCCAACCGCGAGCGCAACGTTGGATGGCAGAGTCCACGGCGTGGTGGTCCACGCCAGGAGCGCTGTGTCGGGTTCGTCTTCGAGATAAAACCTGACCGTGACCGACGGGTCCTGGACTTCTTCGTAGCCAAGGCTGACCTCGTGCGACGACAGTACGGTCCCTGACCCCGGCGAATACCAGTGAATCTTGCGCCCTTTGTAGAGCAGGTCGCGCTCGTGGAGCTGTTTCAACAGCCACCAAACCGACTCGATATATTCGTTCGAATAGGTGACGTACGGATGATCGAGATCGACCCAGTACCCAATCCGGCGTGTCAGTTCGTTCCACTGATCGGTGTAGCGCAACACCGATTCACGACAGGCGGCGTTGTAGGCGTCGATGCCGAACGCATCGATGTCCTCGCGCGAGGCCAGGCCCTGTTCTTTTTCAACCTCGATTTCGACCGGCAGTCCGTGGGTATCCCAGCCAGCTTTACGGTCGACACGGTAGCCGGCCATTGACTTGTAACGACAAAACACATCCTTGATCGTTCGGCCGAGCACATGGTGAATACCGGGCCGGCCGTTAGCCGTCGGCGGCCCTTCGTAGAAGGTGAACACCGGTGCGTCCGCGCGCTGATGGGTGCTCGCTTCGAACACGCCTTGCTCGCGCCACCAAGTGCCAATCTCGGCGTCCATCGCGGGCATATTCAGTGCCGAGGGCAACTCGTAAGCAGCCATAAATTAATTCGTTGCCGGTTTCATCGAAACCAGGCAGTTTAACCCGCGCGCACGGCACCTGCACCTATAACCCGGGCCGACGCGGCCGATTATCATCAGTCACGACGCTCATGCGCCTGCGGCACCGGGTCGAAACCGCCTTCACACAGCGGATGGCAACGCACCAAGCGCCTGATCGTTAGCCAGCTGCCGCGCACGGGGCCGAACCGACCTATCGCAATGAGCGCGTACTCCGAACAAGTCGGCATAAACCGACAACGTGGACCGATTAGCGGCGAAATCACCCAACGATAGATCACCACTGGCGTTAGCAGGACGCCGCTCAGGCAATGGCGTCCACCACGCGCGAGTGCTGCGGCAACACGATAGCCGGTCGAGGTTATCTGGCTCACGATCGCGGGCACGCTTGTACGAACGCGTGCATCGAGCCCCATCTTGGCGTCATACTTGATACGACAATTGTCGTGCCCACTTTCCTACGTGCGGGTCGCAAAACCAAGCAGCAACCCAAGCATTAACTATGGACAGCGATATTACACACCTCAAGGACACGTTCGAGATGTTGCCCGATTGGGAGGAGCGCTATCGCTACATCATCGATCTCGGCCGCAACCTCGAACCGCTGGCCGACGACGAACGAAACGAGGCAAGCCGCGTGCGCGGCTGTATGAGCCAGGTCTGGCTGGTCGCCGACGAATGCGACGATCAGAAACTCCATTTCCGTGGCGACTCAGACGCCCACATCGTGCGCGGCCTGATCGGCGTGTTGCTAATGATCTATTCGGATAAGACACCGCGCGAAATCGCAGATACCGACATCAACCAGATCTTTACCGACCTAAACCTCGAGCAGCACATCACTATGAATCGGCGCAACGGGCTTTATTCGATGGTCGAAACCATCGAGAACACAGCCCAGCGTCATTTGTCGGCCTGACCTGCCTGACATCGCCGAAAGATTCCATCATTAGTTCGTCACGCTCGCGCGCAGAAGCCCGGTAGACTGGCCTCGTATGGGTCGATCCACCGCTCGCAGTCACTCCCCCTATCATCCAGTCAAACGCGCGCGGCGCGCGGTGCTGCGCCGCCTCGGGCGCTGGGCGCGTTCCGATTACGACGTACGGATCGATCTCGACAACGGTCAGCCAACAGCCAAGACGATTCAATTTGCCGCCATTGAACAGGCTAATTCGGTCGCCGACGCGCTGGCGCACTTTGCCGACTCGCCACACGTCCCATCACTTATCGAACGCGACGGCCCGCGCGTGTCGACCGAGTTTGTAGCCGGCCAAATATGCGAACCCATGAGCGACTCGCTGGTACCGGACGTCGCGCGCTGTCTTGGCCATATCAACAGCGCGGGCGCACGCGAATGCCAACTGGCGGGCAGCTCTTACTGGCAAGCGCATATCGACCGGCTCGACTACCTATTTCAAGCAAGCATTATCGATTACACACTCTATGCACGGCTGCGCGATGCCACCGAAAACACAGCGCCGGGTACGCTGCGAATTGGTTTCGACTACACCGACCCAATCGGTCAAAACTTGATTCAGCGCTCTGATCAATCCTTGGTCGCGGTTATTGACGTCAAGAATCTGCGCGCCGACCAGCCTGCAGGGCTCGGCATGGCCAAGGCCGCCAGCAAATGGCTGACACCGGAACGACAACCGCATTTTTTCGAGGCGCTGGCAGCGACCGACGACGCACACGTCGCACACTACTTCGATTTCCTATGCTTGTTTGAACGTGTCGAGCGCTCGGCACGCAAGACCAAAGCCGAGATCCAGTTTCGGCGCTGGCACAAGAAAACCAGCCAGCGCCGGCGCCACTTGCAGCGTCTGGTGGACACCATCGAATCGCCGGAGACACCATGATTCTGTTTCCAATCAAAACCTATCCGTGGCGTGCTTTCGTTGTACTGGCCAGTGCCACGGTCGCATTGCCGGTCGCGTTGATCGGTTTAATGCTCGCGCTCGCCGCGGTTATACCAAGCTGGCTCTCGACCCTCGGCATAGCCGTCGGTATCGGCTTACTCCTTTCAATCAATGCCGCGTTGACCGTTCTTGCGGTGTATATCACCACCCGCAACGAGGTCACCATTCGCGATGCCACACTGCATCTAAAAGGTGGTGCTTTTCACGAGCGCGTACCGCTGGACTCGATCATCGATTCACGCGTGGTCTCCCTGACCAACAACCGTTATCTGGCACATGCTCGGCGCGAGAACGGCATCACATTGCCGGGTTTTCGCCTTGGCTGGTTCCGGACATGCTACGACGAGCTGGTTTTCGTGATTGCCGGGAGCCGCTGTCAGCGCGGTGTCCATCTGCGCTCGTCGCGCGCTTTCTCCGTGTTGTTGGCCGCAGACAACCCGGAAGCACTCAAAGCGGCACTAGACGCGCCCGAATCACGCCAACACTAGTCACTGACGCAACAACACACGGCCTACGCCCGTAGGACAGCACTTAGCTTGTCGCATACACCCAGCCGCCGCCGAACGAGCATGCCCTGAGAACGGCAGCATCACGCGCCCTTTCAAAGCGTTCAGTCACACTGATCGCCCATTACTCGCCGTTGACAGACACCCTGCCGGCAACATGCAAGTAGCACGGCGGCTATGTCACCCCTTTTTGCCGTAACTTGCCCACATCCACCCCAGCAAGTCGCGCCTATTCAATCCAGCGTCGCAAGTGCGCTAGTCGTCCGCGTCAGCCAGTTCTAGTGTTAAGTCACGCGCAGCGTAATAAACCCGCAATCGACAACGGACTCGACGGTTCTGACATGGACGACGACAACAAATACGGCCAAGCATTCATTCTCAACGCGGTCTCCCCAGGCCAGGTCGGCACCGTCGCTATGATTGCCGGCTTTCTAGCTGAGCTCGAGTGTTACATCGTCGAAATGAGCCAGCACGATGATTCTCGCACCGGCAATTTTCTCGCCCGCACCATGTTTCGGACCAGTGCCAGCCGGCCTTTGTCGCCCGAGTACATTCGTGAACATTTCGCCGAGCGAGTTGGCGACTGGCCCATGACCTGGCAACTCTATGACCCGAACGAACCGATCCCGGCGCTGATCATGGTCTCCAAGGCCGACCATTGTCTGCTGACTTTACTCTACCGTCAGCGCCTGGGTGAGCTGAATATCGACATCCGTGGCATTGTCTCGAATCACCCCGACTTGGAAGAGATCGCCGTAGCTCACGGCGTCCCCTTTTACTATATGCCCGTCACGGCCGAGACCAAGCCGGAACAGGAACAAGCCGTGCTCGACCTGATGAACGAGCAGGAGGCCGACTTGCTCATTCTGGCGCGCTACATGCAGATTTTGAGCGACAAACTCTGTAGTGCCCTGTTTGGTCGCGCCATCAATATCCATCACTCGTTTCTGCCAGGTTTCAAAGGCGCACGCCCCTATGAGCAGGCGTTCAAACGAGGCGTCAAGGTCATCGGCGCAACGGCGCACTATGTAACCACCGATCTCGATGAAGGGCCCATCATCGAGCAAGTCGTCCAACGCGTGGACAACCCCTATTCACCCAAGGACCTGGCCAGCGTCGGCCGCGACATCGAAACCTGGGCATTAGCGCGGGCCGTCAAGTTGCACGTGGAACGTCGGGTGTTTATCGAAGGCCAAAAAACCATCGTGTTTCGTTAGACGGCCCATGGGCGAATCGCACTACGGCATTCCATCCCAACCACACCCAGGCTGGCTCGACAGCTATCTCGCTGACTTGGCCAGCCGGCCACGCCAGACAAGCCGCGACCAACCACGCAGCGGACTATTCCGACTTTTGAACCACGTCGGATCGCCGCACGTGCGCGTGCCGGCTGTGCGAGTCGTCGGCTCCAAGGGCAAGGGCTCAACCGCACGCACTTTAGCCGCGATACTCGATGCCGCTGGCTATCACGTCGGCGTCTTTAGCTCGCCCCATATTCACCATTGGTGCGAACGAATCCGTATTGGCGAGCGGGATATCCTGCCGGCACATCTAGCCTCGGTGATGGCGCGGCTCGCGCCCATAGTCGAGACCCTGCGCGACGACGAGCGCATTGCCGGACCTGACTTTTTCGAGGTGATGCTGACCGCCGCTCTGCTTGCTTTTCAGGAAGAGCGCGCCGATCTAGCGATCGTCGAAGCCGGCATCGGTGGCCGCGGTGACGCCACACACTGTCTCGGTCCGATACTGTCCATACTCACCACGATCGAAGCCGAACACCTCAACATCATCGGCCCGACACTCACCGACGTCGCACGTGAGAAAGCCGCGGTCGCGACAGCCGGCGTGCCACTTATCGTCGGGCCACTATCGACAGCCACACGCCAGGCCGTTGTCGCCACCGCCTCCGGCCGGGGCGCTCGACTCGTCATGGCAGCGCGCGATTTCCAGTTCGCCGCCACCGAGCCGGCCAAGACCAATGGCTACTACAGCGAATCTGGTTACGGCTTACAAGTTTCGCTGACCGAAACACTGGCCTGGCTGCCCGATTGCGTGGGAATCGCGATCGCTGCTGCGCGCCGACTTTCCGGATTCAGCATCCAAGACCACGCCATCAATCGCGGTCTGGTCAGTGTCGCGCTGCCGGGCCGCCTGCAGCACCTGAAGAGCCGACCACTCATTATCGCGGATGGCGCCCACACAAAAGCCTCGACCCGGCGTCTTGCGCGATTACTCGCCGCGCACCATGAACGACCACTGATTCTGGTTATCGCCTGCTCGATCGGCCACGAGCCAGCCGACTGGGACAAAACACTCTGGGCCGCTGCCGACGCAATCATTACAACCTGCGCCGACTCGCCCCGTTCACACCACGCCCGGGACACCGCGCGCCGCATCCAGTCACTCGGCTTTGCGGTCGCCGGCATCCAACAAGATCCGGCGCTGGCGATGGCTGCCGCAACCCGACGGGCTGGCGCGGCTGGCCTGGTCTGCGCGACCGGCTCGGTTTATACAGTCGCCTGTGCGCAGAGATTTGTGGCGTGCCCGCCCGATAAGCCTTATTGATCGGCCTTCAATAAGGCGCTGCGTTGGCTCCGTTCATCGTTGGGCGGTCGCCCGAAGAAATCGTGGTAGCACTTGCTAAAGTGCGACGGCGACGCGAAGCCGCAAGCGGTCGCCACCTCGATAATCGAATGGTTGGTCTGCAACAAGAGCTGACGCGCCCGATTCAGCCGCAGAGCCAAGTAGTAGCGAGTCGGCGCGTTGTTAATATACTTTTTGAATAGCCGTTCGAGCTGGCGTCGCGACACGCCGACGTAGTAGGCCAATTCGTCGAGTGTCAACGGCTCTTCGATGTTGGCCTCCATCAATCGAACCGCGTCTTCCATTTTGGGGTGGCCGGAACCCAGGTGGGCTCTGAGCGGATTGCGCTGTGAATCCGTATCGAGCCGAATGCGTTCATGTATAAACTCTTCGGAAATCGCTTCCGCCAGTGATGCGCCTTGTTGCTTGCGGATGATGTTGAGCATCAGATCCAACGGCGCCACGCCGCCCGAGCAGGTGTAGCGATCCCGATCGGTAACGAATAGTTCACTGACGAACTGTGTTTGCGGGAATAACAACTCTTCGTGGATGCTTGAGATTTGCTGCCAATGAATCGTGGCTTTATAGCCGTCCAATAGATTCGCGCGCGCCAGAATGTAAGTTCCGGTGCAAAGCCCACCAAGCGCGACTTTATCCCGCGCCAGCCGCCGCAACCAACCGGCGATGCTTTCGTCGAACGCGTACTGAATATCAGTGCCCCCACAGACGAACACGATCTCGTATTCAGTCGTCTGGCGCAGTGCATGATCGGGCGTGATCGACAGACCATTGCTGGCGGTGACAGGCGCGCCATCGACGCTGATTACCGGCCACTCGTAAAGCGTCTGCTTGGCCAATTGATTGGCCATACGCAGTGGTTCCACCGCTGATGTAAACGCGTAGTGGGAAAATTGCGGCACCAGCAGAAAGCCAATCCGAAAAGTGCGTTCAGCAGGCGGGGCGGGTAACCACACGGTTGATCTCCAAGGCAGCCGGCAGATTGGCCAACCTGAAATATTAGCGACTCGGGCGGATATGTAAAACCTTATATCGACCATGAGCCATACTCGATGGCATGCGGGTACCGGGTCAGCACGTCGATAACCGCGATGGCGATCTCAAGCAAGTCGGCGTCGCATTCGCGTCAGGCCGCGCGTGGCGCGCGGGGTAGCCTGAAATCGATGAGCCTACGAGCCTGCGGCGATTGCCGACACCATGACGACCCAACGCGTAATCCATAGCATCCTCGATACCATCGGCGACACGCCGTTGATGGAGATCGACGGTATATTCGCCAAGCTCGAATTCACCAACCCTTCGGGCTCGATCAAAGCGCGTATCGCCAAATACATGGTCGAGCGTGCCGAACAGGAAGGCAGACTACAGCCAGGGGATACCATCGTCGAAGCCACCAGCGGCAACACCGGCAATGCGCTGGCCATGGTCGCGGCGGTCAAAGGGTATCGAATGCTGGTCGTCATGCCCGAAGGCATGACTAGCGAACGCGTGGCGATATCCCGTGCCTACGGTGCCGACATACTGTTTACCGGCCACTTCCACGTCAACGATGCTCTAGCCAAAGCGCACGAATTAGGCGAAAAACCTGGTTTTTTCTGCCCAGCCCAGTTCGAATCCGAGTTCAACGCCGAAGAAAATCGGGTACTGCTGGGCAGTGAAATTCTGGCCCAGCTTCCCCCCGATCGGATACCCGACGCATTGGTGATGGGCGTGGGTACTGGTGGCACCTTGATCGGCGTCGGCCAAGCTTTCAAAAAAGCCAACCCCAATGTGCGCCTGTTCGCGATGGAGCCATCGGAATCCACGACCATCTCTTGCGGCGAGATCGGCGAGCACGAAATCGAGGGCATCTCCGACGGGTTCGTTCCGGGCATCTACGCCAACCATCGCGAGCTTGTCGACAGTGTTCATCCGGTTACCAGTCGACAGGCAATCGAAACCATGCGTGAACTTGCCCGCGACCACGGCCTGCTCGTCGGCCCCAGTTCGGGCGGACATCTGGCTGCCGCGCGCCACGTCCGCGATCAATTCCCCGAGTTGAAAACGATCGTGACGTTGTTCTGCGACGAAGGTGAGAAATACATCAACGATCATTTTTCCAGTACGGCGTCGTCGATTACATCCAATCCCGACGCCGTTGCTGGCTGACACGCGCCCGCTCGCTGAAATGCATCAACCGCAAGCAGAAAACCATGAGTGACCGAACACGAACAACCATGGGCCGAGCACTGGCCTCCCCCGATTTCGAAATCATGCCGATCAAGGGAGGCTTAGAAGCCGCGCGCCATATGCCGGCCGGGGCGTTTACAGCCGTAACCTGCTCACCGGCACAAGGCGTAGACGGTACCGTCGAATTCGCCGCCTCTATTCAGGCAATGGGATTGACCGCTGCGGTGCATCTGGCAGCCAGACGTATCACCGACCACGCGCATCTCGAACGGCTCCTATCGCGCATGCGTGAGGCCGGCATCCGGCACGCATTCGTGGTCGCCGGCGACCGCACCGACACCCCGGGCGCATTCACCAGCGGGCTCGAACTGGTCCAGACGCTCAGACAAACCGGCGCCGAGCTGGATAGCATCGGCGTGCCCTGTTATCCCGAGGGCCACAGCTTTATCGACGACGCCACGCTGGCGGATGCGCTGCAAGCCAAGGCCAAATACGCCGATTACATGGTTAGCCAACTCTGCTTCAACCCGCAAGCGATCCTCGATTGGCTCACCTACACGCGCGAGCACAATAACGTGAACCTGCCGCTTTATATTGGCGCGCCAGGCGTGATGGCGCGTACCAAGTTGTTGAATATCGGGCTACGAATCGGGATCGGCGACTCCATTCGGTTTTTGCGCAAAAATAGCGGCTTCATCAGCGGCTTTCTAACCGGCTCGAAGTACAAACCCGACCATTTGATTAATGAGTTGGCTACGAAAATTGATGACCCGGCGCTGAATATCGCGGGTTTGCATATCAACACCTTCAATCAAATAGAAGCGACCGAAGATTGGCGTAACGATCAGCTCGGTAAGTGGCAAACCGCCGACAAGGCGACTACCGCGACAGAACCCGGATAAGCGATGGCCCGACGGGCCATTCCACACCGACGCACAGCAAAACACCGCCCACGTTGCGGGCGTGCCTCCTGAACGAGCACGAGCGCTTTGCCGAACGGTGCGCCGAAAAGAAGACACTTCGTCTGTAGTGTCTATGGTTTCCGGTTTCTTTTGATACGCCCGTCACCCAAAAAATCCACCTGCTTCGAGTAAGATCGATTATCACCACGGCCCGCTTAAGCGGGCCGTCAAACGGGTGCGTCCAAGCCTAACGATGGCTTCTAAAGCCCATTAAAAATCGCGGCGGTCGCGCTGAGTCAAGTCGATGTCGTACCTGAAACGGACCACCTATGGCGTGCGGCGTAGCGTCTGGGGTGTGGCCAAGTTTTTAACGCCACAGTAGCGATCGATACGAAATGCCGGTGCACTATACAATTTTTCGTGTGTTGCATCTTTTTGATCACGTCAACACCGACAAGCGGACGCGGTCGGTGGCTGGCACGTCGATACCTCGATAGGACCACAGGCAATTCGGACGTCGACCGGTTTCACTCACGACTTTATCGAGGAGCCAAAAGCCATGTCTTCATCGGACAACGTCAACTACGATAACGATATCGACCAGAGCGGGCGCCATGTGCCAGCCAATCTGCGTCAAACCGGCGATCCGGGCATTCAGATGCTGATGTCGACCCGTGTGCGCAAATCACCGTTCTGGCATTTATCAGTCCAAGCCGGCTGCTGGCGGGCAACCGTCTACAACCGGATGTACCACCCGCGCGGCTACGTTAAACCTCAAGACGGCGGCGCGATGGTGGAATATCGCTCGCTAATCAATGACGTCACACTCTGGAACGTCGCTGTCGAGCGCCCAATCCGCGTCAAAGGCCCGGACGCCGAAGCCTTTTCCAACTACGTCTGCACCCGTGACTGCACCCGCGTTAAACCGATGCACGGGCGTTACGTCGTACTCTGCGACGAAGACGGCAACGTGCTAAACGACCCAGTCATGCTGCGTGTCGCCCAGGACGAGTTCTGGTTCACCCTCAGTGATTCGGACCTTGCCTACTGGTTCAAGGGCATCAATCTCGGCATGAATTTCGACATCTCAATCGACGAGATCGACGTCTCTCCGCTGCAGATCCAGGGCCCGAAATCGGAAGCACTGCTGGTAGATCTGGTCGGCGACGACGTGCGCGACATCCCCTACTATGGCCTGATGGCGACACAGATCGACGGTGCGGACGTGCTGATCTCGCAAACCGGTTTCACGGGCGAAAAAGGCTACGAAGTCTACACTTACGACTCGTCGATCAACGCCGAGACGGTGTGGAATGCCATCCTCCGAACTGGCGAGAAGCACAATCTGCGGGTCATCGCACCGGCGCACCACCGCCGGATCGCGGCCGGCATCCTGTCCTACGGTCAGGACATGGACGCCGAGACCAACCCGTTCCAGTGCAACCTCGGTCACATGGTGCCGCGCAAGAAAACGGCCGACTACATCGGCAAGGACGCGCTCGAGGCCACACGCGAGCAGGTTCAAGCCGGTAACCCGCCGTTCAAATACCAGCTCGTCGGCTTGAAGCTCGGCGGCAAGCCCATCGAGGACTATAACTCGGACTTCTGGCTCGTCGCCAAAGATGCGGAAAGCGGGCCGTGCGGCTATATCACATCACCGTGGTATTCGCCGGAACTGGAAACCAATATCGCCATGGCCTACGTGCCGGTCGATCAGACCGAACTCGGCACTGAGTTGGTGGCTTGGTTGCCGGAGATCTATCAATCCTCCCCGGGCCATCCGGTCAAAGCCGAAGTAGCTGAAATGCCCTTCCGCGAGTCAGTCAACAAGAGCTCGCGCGAACAGGCTAAGGCTCAAGGCCGCGACTACGCCTACTAACGGCTAGCGGTTGCCCCGGCCACAGTAATTGGATTGCTGTGGCCGGGCGCCAACTCGAAACCGTTGGTTTGCCTGAAGCCGGCACAGACTCGATTGTGAGTCTGCGCCGGCTTTTTTAATTAATCACCACGTTCGACGGCCCGTGAGCGGATTCACTTAATTTGAACGTGGGTCACCGACAACGCTTCGGACGTGACGCAGTTTGCAAAGTGATGGTCGCAGTTGTTCGCCCATCCATTCGCACCCCCGCGTAACTTGAAATTACGAAATTAACGCCGGGGTCAGGCCATGTCGGCCAAGGAAATACATACCAATGCCGCGGTCTTTGACGGGCTGATCATCGCCAACTGGTCACGCCCCGTGTTCGAAGCCATGCACGCCGGTGGACTAACGGCCGCCAACTGCACATGTTCGGTCTGGGAAGGCTTCGAAGCGACGATGGCCAACATCGCCACTTGGCAACAGCTATTCGCCGACAACGCGGACCTGATCCGTCCGGTTCATTGCCTCGCTGATATCGAACGCGCGATGGCGGAAGGCCGGGTCGGCATCGTGCTGGGTTTTCAAAACCTCTCAGCCATCGAAGACCGTATCGAGCGTTTATCGCTGTTCAAACAGCTCGGTGTCGGCGTCATGCAAATGGCCTATAACACCCAGAACTTTGTGGGTAGCGGTTGCTACGAATCCCGCGACGGTGGGTTGTCGGACTTCGGTCATGACGTTGTCGCCGAAATGAATCGGCTGGGCATCCTCTGTGACCTCTCCCACGTTGGTGATAAGACCAGCACCGATGTCATTCACACCTCGCGCCAGCCCGTCGCCTATAGCCACTGCTTGCCAGCCGGCTTAAAAAAACATCCACGCAATAAAACTGACGAGCAACTCAGGTTTATTGTTGATTACGGCGGCTTCGTGGGTGTCACACTTTTCCCGCCATTTCTCAAGCATGGCCCCGATTCGACAGTCGACGATTACATCGAGGCCATCGACTACGTTATCGATATTTGCGGCGAACAAAACGTCGGCATCGGTACCGACTTCACCGAAGGTCAGCCGCCTGAGTTCTTCGATTGGATCACCCGGGACAAGGGCAATGGCCGCAAACTGACCGAGTTCGGCGCGATCCGCAACCCCGAAGGTCTGCGCACGATCGCCGACTTTCCGAACCTGAGTGCGGCCATGGTTCGCGCCGGTTGGTCCGAGTCGCGCATCGAGCGCGTACTCGGCGGCAACTGGCTGCGGGTCCTAGGCGAGGTTTGGGGTGACTCGCCCCAATCTCACGAGCCGACCTTCGCTTCGACAACTGCCGAGACTATAACCGGATAAAACGATGGGCGATTTCGACCAGCTTCTTCAGCCACTAACCATCAACAAACTCACGATCCGTAATCGCATCGTGAGCACACCACATGGCGAAGTCTACGCCGAGGGCGGCGTCCCCACCGAGCGCTACCGCCATTACCACGCTGAAAAAGCGAAAGGTGGCATCGGTATGACCATGTGCGGTGGCTCGTCAGCAGTCTCGCGCACCAGCCCCACGCCCTATTGGTGGGGCGCGGTCGATGTCTCCGACGATAAAGTCATCCCGTATTTCCAGCAGCTCGCCGACGCTGTCCATGACCAGGGCGCGGCGATCATGATCCAGATTACGCACATGGGTCGCCGCTCGAACTATGACGGTGGCGACTGGCCACACCTGATGTCGCCCAGCGGCTATCGCGAACAGATCCACAAGGGCATGGCCAAAACCATCGAGCCGGAGGAGATCAAACGCATTCAGCAAGAGTTTGCGCAAGCCGCACGCCGTGTCAAAGAAGGCGGCCTGGATGGGGCCGAGGTCTCAGCCGCACACCAACACCTGATTGACCAGTTCTGGTCACCACGCACCAATCAACGCACCGACGAATACGGCGGCAGCCTCGAAAACCGCATGCGCTTCGGGCTGGAAGTATTTCAAGCCATCCGTGATGAAGTCGGCCCCGACTTCGCCATCGGCATGCGCATGACCGGCGACGAATTTCACCCCGATGGCCTCGGCCAGGAAGAGCTGCAACAGATCGCTAAGCGCTACGCTGATAGCGGCCTGATTGATTTTCTGGACATCATCGGTTCAGGGGCCGACACGGCGACCACGCAGGCCAATTGCATCCCGAACATGAGTTATCCGCCGGCGCCATTTTTGTATCTGGCTTCCGGCATCAAGGCCGAAGTCGATATCCCGGTGCTGCACGCCCAGAACATCAAGGATCCGAACTCGGCCGGGCGCGCCATTGGCGAAGGACATATCGACATGGTCGGTATGACCCGCGCCCACATCGCCGACCCGCACTTTGTTAATAAGATCCGCGACGGTGACGTGGACCGCATTCGCCAGTGCGTGGGCGCTAACTACTGCATCGACCGCCAGTACGACGGCAAAGAAGTGCTGTGCATCCAGAACGCGGCGACCGGTCGAGAACGCACCATGCCGCAGACCGTGTCCAAGGCCGATACCAAGCGCCGCGTTGCGATCGTCGGCGCCGGGCCGGGTGGCCTAGAGGCCGCACGTGTCTGCGCCGAACGCGGCCACGCCGTTACCTTATTCGAGGCCAGCGACCAACTCGGCGGCCAAGTCAATCTCGCAGCCAGAGCCCCTGGTCGCGACCAAATCGGCGGCATCGTCCGCTGGTTCTCGCTGGAGCTCGCCCGGCTCGGTGTCGACCAGCGTCTGGAGACTTATGCCGACGCCGAGGCACTGCACGCGCTGGACCCCGATATCATCATGCTGGCTCAAGGCGGCCGCCCATTTCTCGATCGCCAGTCCGGCTGGCATTGGGAAGAAAACCTGGTGGTCTCGACCCATGACATTCTGTCCGGCGCAGTCGCGCCCGGCAACAATGTTTTGGTTTTCGACGTAACCGGCGAACACCCGGGATCAACCTGCGCCGACTATCTGGCCGACCAAGGTTCGCTGGTCGAGCTGGCCACACCGGACATGGCCATCGGGGAATTACTCGGTGGCACCACCGCGCCGGTAATCTACGAGCGATTGTATTCCAAGGATGTCGTGCTTACGCCCAACGTCTCGCTGGTCGATGCCTACACGGAGGGCGAGCAGGTGATTGCAGTTTTGGCCAACGAGTTCACCGGCACAGAGGAAGAACGCGCCATCGACCAAATCGTGGTCGAAAACGGTACTCGGCCGAATGAAGCGCTCTACTACGAACTGAAACCCGAATCGCGCAACCAAGGGCAGACCGACCAGGACGCGCTTTTCGCTGGCAAGCCACAGCCCCACTGGGAAGGTGACAGCTTCCTGCTCTATCGCGTTGGCGACTGTGTCTCACCCGGCAATATTCATGCGGCGATCTACGATTCGCTGCGGTTGTGCAAGGACTTCTGAGGGGGAATGCGCCAGCAATGGTCTACCACGCCGCCCCCGCCAGTATCTATCTCGCCGGATTGATCGTCTTGGCGATCGCGGCCAGTGTGCGCGCAGCGCGCTGGCGCCGGGGTCGCCCCACGAAAGTCGCAATCTGGCGCGGATTGGCCGCCATGCCGCAGCGCTATTTGCACGATGTACACGAAGTCGTAACCCGCGACCCGGTCAGTGGTGCCGGGCCGGGAGACTCCGGCAAACAGTCGGCCCGTATGCACATGATGGCCGCCGGTGGCTTTGTCGCGGCCAGCGTATTGATCATCCCCGTGCATATATTCGGCGTCGGTGGCACACCGCTAGCCTGGCTGCTCTTACTGACGCTGGTCGGCATGGCCGTCGGCGTCGGCATGGAATGGCATCGGCGCTATCCGCGCACGCCGGCACGGCTCTCAAAAGGCGACTTCAGCCGGCTGCCGTTCGGTCTGACAGCTTTCGTCGTATTCTTCATCGCAACGACACTCCCGTCAGCCGGCGTAATCGGCGGCCTGGATTGGGCCTCGATCGGTGGCGCCCTATTACTTTTGATTGGGCTTTACGCAGCGCTCGAATGCTACGGCGGCCTGGCATTCGGCGCATTACATCATGCCCTGGCCGGCGCACTGCATCTGGCTTGGCATCCACGCCCAGGACGTTTTGCTGCCTCGCCCACCGAAACCGGACTGGCGCCTTTGGATTTGACAGCCGACAAACTCGGCGTTGAGACGCCACAGGATTTCAACTGGAATCAACTTCTCGGCTTTGATGCATGCGTGGAATGCGGGCGCTGTCAGACTGCGTGCCCAGCGTATGCCGCCGGGCTGCCGCTCAATCCCAAAAACCTGATCCAGGACATTACGCTGGCGGCCCAGGGCCGTACCGGAGCCTATGCCGGCGCAGCGCATCCGGACCGTGACCAAACCAATGCAACCGGCGGCCCTGATCAAGCGCTTATCGGCAGCGACGCGACGATCCACCCGGATACGCTCTGGGCCTGCACGACCTGCCGCGCCTGTGTCGAGGAATGCCCGATGATGATCGAGCATGTCGACGCGGTCATCGATCTACGGCGATTCCAAACATTAGAAGAAGGTGGCACACCCGCCAAGGGTAGCGAACTTCTCGACACGCTCCGCGAAACCGACACCATGTCGGGTCAACCCGCCACAGCACGCAGTAGCTGGACGACCGATTTAAGCCTGCCCCACATAGGCGATGTCGAGAGTGCCGATGTACTACTGTGGTTTGGCGAATCCGGCTTCGAGCTCCGCAACCAGAAAACCCTGCGGGCACTGATCCAGCTTCTAAAACATGCCGGCGTGGACATCGCCATGCTCGGCCACAGCGAACGCGACTGCGGCGACATCGCCCGCCGGATGGGTGACGAAGCAACGTTTCAACGACTGGCCAAAGCCAACATCGAAACGCTTGGCCAATATCGCTTCAACCGCATCGTGACCGCCGATCCACACGTCTACCACACCATCAAAAACGAATACCCAGCGATGGGCGGCGATTTCGACATCTGGCACCACACCACGTTTCTGGCCGGACTCATCGACGACGAGCGGCTGGCGCCGACGGCCTTGCCGGACGAATCGCTGACCATGCACGACCCCTGTTATCTAGGCCGCTATAACGACGAAATATCAGCGCCACGCCGCATCCTCGACGCGCTCGGCGTCGAGCGGCGAGAAATGGAACGCTCTGGCAAGCGTTCGATGTGCTGCGGCTCCGGCGGTGGCATGGCGGTCAACGATATTCCCGGCCAGCAGCGCATCTCGGATGTGCGCATGGATCAAGTCGACGCCACGGGGGCGGCGACTGTGGCCGTCGCTTGTCCGCACTGCGCCACGATGCTCGACGGTGCTGTCAACGCAAAAGCCGAGGTTACCGACGTCGCCGAGCTGCTATGGCAAGGCGTGGAGGCTAATCATGAGCTCGCGTAATCGACGCCGAGCGCCGCATGCGAGCGGCAATAAACGGCGCGACCCTAGAACCGAACGCAGTATGGTGCGTAGCCCGAGCGCGGTTACCGGCAGCACCGGCCCGACCGGTCGGCGCCGCTTCAACCCCAGGGTGCTACGTGGCCAACTCGCCGATAACGGGCGTCGACGGCTGGACCGCAGCGGGCGGGGCCAGACAATGGTCGCCATGGGCAGCGCTGCCACCACGGCAGGCGCGGCCGAGCCGCAGCCCATTATCGTCGACGATCCGGCGCGCTTCGTGCTGGCCGTCCCCGATTGTGCCGACGGCCGACCTTCCAGCCACGATCGTGACATCCTGGGCGCAGCACGGACGCTGGCCGATACCGTTGATGCCACGGGCGCGGTTGTCGCACTCGATTTCGGCGGGCGGGCATCGCTTGGCATCCATGGCGCGGACCGCGTCATCGACGCCACTACTTTGGGCGCCGATTACTCGCCCGAGGCCCGCGTAGACTGGGTCATCGCCGCTATCGACGCGCTGCACCCCGCCCACGTCGTATTTCCCGACGCCGGCATCAACGGCGGCGATCTGGCCCGGCGGGTGGCCGCCAAGCGCGCGTATAAACTGGCCACTCACTGCCAGCGCGTTAAAGGCGATGTAGTCATAAGCCGTGGCGATGGCGCCAAGTCGGAAACGCACCTCGAACCGCCGCCACTGCTGGCCATCGATGCCGAAGGCGCCGATCCCGTCGCTGGTGCGCCACGCGAAGGACGCGCGGTCGAGATCGATGCCCCGGCCACCCCGAGCGCCGTCCGCGATCTCGGTCCAGTCGCCGTCGATCCCGCCAGCATTCCGCTGGCCGAAACCGACTTCATCCTCGCCGCTGGCAACGGCGTGACCGATTGGGAGACATTTCACGCAGTTGCGAGTGCGCTGGGAGCCTCCGAAGGCGCCTCCAGAGTGGTTTGTGACGCCGGTGACATGCCGCGCGATCGCCAAGTCGGGGCCTCCGGCACACTCGTCTGTCCGCGCTGCTACGTCGCCATCGGCATCTCCGGGGCCCCGCAACACCTGCAGGGCATCACCGAGGTCGAAAACGTAGTCGCGGTCGACATGCAAGGCAACACGCCGATGCAAAAACGCGCTGATCTCAGCGTGGTCGGCGATGCCAAAGCCATTATGCAAGCGCTATTGAATCGCCTGGGGGCCAAAAGCGATGCCGCTTAATATTGTTGTATTGGTCTCGATCGGCCGCCATCCAGTCTCTGGCCGTGAGCGTCGGGCCGAAGACGATGCCCGGGCGCTGGGCGTTGCACGGTCACTGACCGACCGCAGCCATATCAGCATCCTGCACGCGGGCGTCCCCGACGCATCCACGTTGAACGAATACCTCGGTGTCGGCGCCGACCGCGTTGAAGTCCTACCGGTGCCGCCCGAGCGCGACGTGGTTCCCGGACTGGCTGCGGAAATCAAACGCCGCCAGCCGGATCTGGTCCTAACCGGCAGCCAGGCTGAACAAGGGGACTCCAGCGGCATGCTGCCATACGCCGTCGCTGAACACGCCGGACTGGCAATAGCCGCCGGCATCACGAAAATCGAAACAAACGGTGACACTGAGTTGCGTCTGCAACAGGCACTGCCCGGCGGCCAGCGCCGGGCACTCGCCGCGCCACGGCCGCTGCTCGCAACCATTGACCCCGCAGCGGGCCCAGTACCGGCGTTTATCTATATGCGCAGCCGCCGCGGCAACATCGAGACACTGGATGCACCGGACGAGATGCCGATACTCGACCGCCCCGAATCCCAAGCGGCCCGCCGCCGACCGAAACGGATCGGCACTAGCGGTGGCAACCAATCCGCCGCCGACCGCCTGAAAGCTGCGGCTGGTGCGCAATCCGCTGGCGGCCAACAAATCGAGACCGACGACCCGGACGAAGCCGCCGCCGCCATCATCGAGTTTCTCGAAGACAAGGCCATCCTCAAACGCTGATCCGCGCTACGCGAGCACACCCACAGCACCGTTCAACGGCTGTGGCCCCGCCCATACGACACCATTAGACAAGCATTAACGAGTACCTCCCGGCTGGGCTTGGTGGTGCGCTACCGCTCCGTTTTCGCGCACCGGCATACCACTGATGGCGCAGTGGCAAAGTGTTGACGCGTGTAAAACGATCGTTTTACACTCGATGCATGGATATCGATGCACAACTACTCGCCACGGCCGAGCGGCTTTTCGATCGCGATGGCTTTAACGCCACCGGAATGGGACGCGTCATCCAGGAAACCGGACTATCGAGCCGCACGGTCTATAAGCACGCCACGAGCAAGAGCGCTCTGATGGCCATGGTGTTATCCGAGCGCCAGCGGCGATTTTTCGAACACCTCGATGCCCGCAGTACAGACGCACTTTTTGCGTCGCTAACCATTTGGGTCGAACAAGAAGGCGCGCGTGGTTGCTTATTTTTCCGCGCTCACGCGGAAACGGGCGGCAACACACCGGTGATCGAGCGGGCGGTCACCGCTTATCATTCGTACTTGCACGCACGAATTGCTGAGTTAGTCGCGCTTGAGACTGGCGCGACCCACGATGATCTGACGGATCAGATGCTCGCACTTTTCGAAGGGGCGACGACGGCGGCGACATACCGTGGCATAGCAGTCATCGAGGCAGCCCGCATCCGCGCCCAAAACTTCATCGCCGAGGCAAAACAACAATGATGCCGGCTATCCGTGTGGGGACGACCGGATTTGGCCTTATCGCGGTCTGCTACGGGTTTGCACGGTTCGCTTTTGGCCTATTCCTGCCCCAGATTCGGGCGGATCTGGCGCTATCCTCGAGCCTGGCTGGTGTTATCTCGGGCGGCGCATTTTTAGCGTACTGCTTGGCCATCGTCGTATCAGCACACCTGTCAGAGCGGATTGGCGCTCGCGCTATTGCCGTTGCAGCAGCACTCGTTGCTTGTGCAGGCACACTCGGTATTGCGACGTCCGCGTCGCCGGCTTGGCTGGCTATCTTCGTGGTACTAGCCGGTGCGAGTACTGGCTTGGCCTCCCCGCCGATGGCCGACGCGGTATCCCACGCTGTGGCGAAGCGCCATCAAGACGCGACTAATACCGTGATTAATGCCGGCACTAGCGCCGGTGTCGCCCTATCGGGACCGATTGCGCTGATCATGGGCGATGACTGGCGCATGGTTTTCACGATCTTTTCGGGCATTGCTTTCGCATTAGCCGTGGCGGCATTCATTTCGTTGCCGACCAATACAGCGCAGCGGCGACGCACCAGACACACTAATCACAGCCGTTTGCCATCGCTTAATGCCAATCTGATTCGCCTAGTCGGCGCATCATGCCTCATGGGCATATCAAGCACTGCGCTCTGGTCGTTCGGCGGTGAGATCGTCACGCTACGGCTGGACTGGGCGGCGCGCGGCGCCGGCTTGCTTTGGACCATGATCGGCACGGCCGGTGTATGCGGTGCCGCAGCGGGCTGGCTGACCGTGCGCTTGGGTTTAAACGCCGTCCATTGGCTATTTCTGGCTGTCTTGGCTGCCAGTATCGGCATGCTCGGGCTGACATTCACGACCCCAACGTTGACGTTGATCGGTGGTGCCTTGTTTGGCGCAGCCTATGTGATGCTGACGGGCATCTATCTTGTCTGGGGCACGTCGGCGCTGCCGAATCGGCCGGCTACTGGCTTAATGGTCGGTTTCTTGACCATTGCCGTAGGCCAGACGATCGGCGCGCCTTTATTTGGTTTCTTGATGAGTCGCACTTCATTGGAAATCGCCGTCCTGGCCTTTTCCGGTCTCGGCTTGGCGGCAGGACTGTTCTGGTCCGAATCGCCCCCTAATCAAGTTACTACAGCCGATATCGGCCATGACCCGCTTACCGAATGTTCCACGCATCAGTGACATTCATTCGTGGTGCCGTCGCCGCTGAGCACAGCGGCGCGATGCAAACCTCATCACCCAACATAGCTGCATCGCGGCCGAGCGGCAAATTCTTGAGCCTGGCGGTCGTTGGTGAGCATCGCCGTGTCGCATCCATTCAATGTGTATTGCCTTGTGCTTTGTAGATTGAGCCTATACAGCAATTGGCGTCGGTTGGCGACGTCTCGACAAGGCAAGACGCGATGAGCGACAAGCGGCGACAAAAATACTCAGCGTTCAGTCTTTTCGCCCAGGGACTCAGCCATCACAAGCATTGGCAACAGGCGTGGCGTAGTCCCGAGCCGAAATCTCATTACGACGTAATCATCATCGGCGCCGGTGGCCACGGGCTCGCCACTGCCTTCTATTTAGCCGCCGAGCACGGCATCACGAATGTGGCAGTGCTGGAAAAAGGTTGGCTGGGTGGCGGCAACACCGGTCGCAACACGACGATCGTGCGCTCGAACTATCTACAGACCGAGTCCTCCGATCTCTACGACAAAGCGTTGCAGCTCTGGGAAGGTTTGAGCCAACACGTGAACTACAACAACATGTTTTCACAGCGCGGCGTCTACAACCTTGCCCATACCCCGGGTGATGTTCGCACCACACTGCGACGGGTCAATGCCAATCGGCTGAACGGCATCGATGCCGAGTACCACGAACCGGCCGACATCCGCGCCAACATCCCGTATATCAATACGTCACCGGATGCGCGCTACCCCATCCTCGGCGGCTCGTTCCAGCCTCGGGCCGGCGTAGCGCGGCACGACGCCGTCGCTTGGGGCCTAGCCCGTGCCGCGGACGAACGCGGCGTAGACATCATTCAAAACTGCGAAGTCACCGGCATCAATCGCGATGGCGGCCAGGTTACTGGCGTCGAAACCACCCGGGGCACGATCAACGCGCCCAAGGTCGGTGTAGTCGTCGCCGGCCATTGCTCGGTGCTGGCAGAAATGGCCGGGCTCAGATTGCCGATCGAGTCGCATCCGCTGCAGGCCTGCGTATCGGAGCCGGTTAAGCCGGTGCTGGACACGGTGGTCATGTCCAATCAAGTCCACGGCTATGTGAGCCAGTCCGACAAAGGCGAACTGGTCATGGGCGCCGGTATTGATAGCTATTCAGGCTACGGCCAACGTGGCAGCCCGCGCGTGATCGAAAACTTTATTGCTGCTCTCAAGGAAATGTTCCCGGTCTTTTCGCGTATGCGGATCTTGCGTCAGTGGGCCGGTATCGTCGACACCGCGCCCGACGCCAGCCCAATCCTATCCAAGACCGATGTCGACGGTCTGTATTTCAACTGCGGCTGGGGCACCGGCGGTTTCAAAGCCACCCCCGGATCCGGCTGGGTCTTCGCTCACACCATTGCCCGCGACGAGCCACATCCGATCAACGCACCGTTCTCGTTGGAGCGATTCACCAGCGGCCGCTTGGTCGACGAACACGGCGCGGCTGCGGTCGCGCATTAATCCCGAGGAGATCGATCATGCTCGAGATTCCCTGCCCTTGGTGCGGCCCGCGAGACGAGTCCGAGTTCGCCTACGGCGGTGAAGCCCACCTGAACCGACCCGATCCGGAAACCGCAAGCGATCGCGAGTGGGCCGCATATCTGTACTACCGCGATAACAAAGCCGGTGTGCATGCCGAGCGCTGGCACCACACCCATGGCTGCCGGCGCTGGTTTAACGCGGTGCGCGATACCGTGACCTATCGTTTTCACTCCGTGTACACCATGGACGACGAGCAACCCGCAGAGATTGACCAATGAGCCGTAACGCGGGGACAAACGACACCGACCGAGCACCGAGTGGTGGCCATCGCCTCGATCATGGCGGCCGCATCGATCGTTCAAAGCAACTTCGGTTTTGGTACAACGGACGTGAACTAACTGGCTACGCAGGCGATACACTGGCCTCGGCGCTCATGGCCAACGGCATCGACGTTCTCGCCCGTAGTTTCAAACTGCGTCGGCCGCGGGGGATTCTCACCCACGGTGCGGCCGAGCCAAACGCCATCGTCCAGGTCGACCAAGGTGCCCGCGCGCGGCCTACCCAGCGCGCCACGCAGACCGAACTGCACTTCGATCTAGATGCTCGGATGGTTAACGTCTGGCCGAACGCCAAGCACAACCTCACGGGGCTGATGGGGTTGGCCGGGCGCTTCATGCCGGCCGGGTTCTACTACAAGACATTCATGCGGCCGGCCCGACTGTGGCAACGCTATGAACAAGTCATCCGCAAAGGTGCGGGCTTAGGCTACGCGCCGGAGCAAAACGACCCAGACGTCTACGACAAGCGCTACGCACACTGTGATGTGCTGGTCGCTGGCGCCGGGCCAGCCGGTTTGATGGCCGCACTCACCGCGGCCCGCAGCGGCGCGCGGGTCATCCTGTCCGACGAGCAAAACGAATTCGGTGGCAGCCTACTGGATGCACCCGGAACCATCGACGGTGCACCGGCTATAAACTGGGTCTCGGCCGTGGTCGCCGAGCTTCAAACATACCCCGAGGTCACGCTGCTGAAGCGGTCGACGGTGTTCGGCTACTACGACCATAATCGTGTCCATATCAACGAAAACCGAACCGACCACCTACCACCCGACCAGCGTGACGAACCGCGCCACCGGCTATGGAAAGTACGTGCCCGGCGTGTGATCTGCGCGACCGGTGCCATGGAGCGTCCGCTGGTATTCGCCAACAACGACCGCCCCGGCGTCATGATGGCCTCGGCCGCCGCGGCCTACACCCACCGCTACGCCGTAGCGCCGGGACGTCGCGCGGTGGTATTCACCAACAACGACAGCGGTTATCGCGCCGCGATCGAGCTGCATCAGGCTGGCATCGAGATCGCCGCGATCGTCGACAGTCGCGACCCGGCTGGCGGTCACTGGCATAAGCAGGCAGCCGACGCCGGCATCCACATGATTACGCGCTCGGCCGTGTTCGACGTGCGCGGCAACAAGCGCGTGCGTGGTGTCCACGTCGCACGACTCAACGCCAATGACACCGCACTTGGTGGCCATCAACAAACCATCGATTGCGATTTACTGGCTGTGGCCGGCGGCTGGAACCCAGTCGTCCATCTACACTCGCAATCCGGCGCGCGACCGCACTTCGATCCGAAACTTGCGACGTTCGTACCCGGCGAATCCGTGCAACCAGAAGCCTCGGCCGGCTCGGCCAACGCCACCTTCGGCCTGGCCGCCGCGCTCGCAGAAGGCGCTCAAACCGGCCACGAGGCGGTTTCGGCCTGCGGCATCGAAACCAGCGAGATCACGCTTCCCACGGCTGATAACGACCAGCCGGAGGCCAACATCACACCGCTCTGGCGCGTGCCGCACCGCAAGTCGCCTGAAAACGGCCCCAAACAATTCGTCGACTACCAAAACGACGTCAGCAGTGCGGACTTACGATTGGCGGTACGCGAGAATTATCGTCACATTGAGCATGTTAAGCGCTATACCGCGCTCGGCTTCGGCACGGATCAGGGCAAACTCGGCAACATCAACGGCATGGCGATCGTCGCCGAGGCACGCGGTTTAACACCGGGAGAGGTCGGCACGACCACATTCCGCCCCGCCTATACACCAGTCAGCTTCGGCGCCACCGTCGGCCGCGACGTCGGCACCCTTTACGACGCGACACGCAAAACGCCGATGCACGATCGCCACGTGGCAGCCGGCGCGGTGTTCGAGGACGTCGGCCAGTGGAAGCGTGCGCGCTACTACCCCGAACCCGGCGACACCATGCAGGACGCAGTCGACCGCGAAGTCTGGGCAACCCACACGGGGATCGGCGTGCTCGACTACTCCACGCTCGGTCAAATCGACGTCAAAGGCCCGGATGCCGCGGCCTTCCTTGATCGCATCTACACCAACAACTGGCAAAAACTCAAAGTCGGCGGTTGTCGTTATGGCCTGATGCTTAATGAAGACGGCTCCATTCTCGACGACGGTGTGAGTCAGCGTATCGAGGATGACCGCTTCCTGATCAACACCTCGACCGGCGGCGCGGCCTCGGTGCTGAGCTGGATGGAAGACTGGCTACAGACCGAATGGCCGGAGATGCAGGTCTATCTGACGTCGCTGACCGATCAGCTGTCGACAATCGCCATCGGCGGCCCGTTTAGTCGCAAGCTCTGCGAAGAAATCTGCGAAGGCATCGATTTCTCGGCCGAAGCGTTCCCGTTTTTCGCCTGGCGCGACGGCAAGGCCGCGGGCATCCACGCCCGCGTGGCGCGAGTCAGTTTCTCGGGCGAGCTATCGTTCGAGATCACCGTGCCGGCCCAATATGCCGGCCGGCTCTGGGACGCCGTCATGGACGCTGGCGCGAAATACGGCGCTCATCCTTATGGCACCGAGACGATGCACGTCCTACGCGCCGAGAAAGGCTTCATTATCGTTGGCCAGGACACCGACGCCACGGTCACGCCTCACGATCTCGGCATGGGCGGCCTGTTATCCAAGAAAAAGGATTTCCTCGGCAAACGTAGTCTGGCGCTGGCCGAACCGGCACGCGAAGGTCGCCAGAACCTTGTTGGCATTAAGCCACACGATCCCAACACGATCGTGCCGGAAGGCGCCCAACTCGTAACCGACCCGGATGCCGCCAAACCGATGCCGATGGCCGGGTTTGTCACATCATCCTATTACAGCTCGCGACTCGGCCACTCGTTCGGGCTGGCGATGGTTACCGACGGCCGCAACCGTCACGGTGAAACCGTCTATTCACCCCAGGCCGACGGCCGCGTAATCCCAGCCGATATCTGCTCGCAGGTATTTTTCGATCCGGAAGGCAAGCGTCAAAATGTCTGATACCACCATCGGAAGCGCAACCCCAGTTGTCGAAAGCGCCGCCACGCCCGCCGGCAGCACCCGCGGCGAGCTGGGCGTTTCGGTCACTGAACAACCGGTCGCCGGCGCTATCAACCTACGCGGTCACGCCGATGATCCAGCGTTTGCCAACGCCGTTAAACATGCACTCGGCCTAGCACCGCCGACAACGCCCAACACGATCGCCGATGGCGACGGGCTTGAGGCCCTCTGGCTGGCGCCAACCGAATGGCTCATTCGGTGCGAGCTAAGCGCTCAGGTCGAGCTTGAAAACGCGCTCGGTGACACTCTCGCTGACCAGTTCACGGCCATCAACGATGTCAGCGGCTATTACGCTACATTCACCGTGCACGGTCGCAACGCCCGCCATCTGCTCGAACGGGCGACGCCACTGGATATCCACCCGCGTGTTTTTGGCCCCGGCCAGTGTGCACAAACCGTATTCGCTCAGACCAGCGCAATTATCCTGCCGCGCGAGGCCGAAACCACCCGCTTCGACCTCATCATTCGACGCAGCGCAGCAGACTACGCCTGGCACTACCTCGACGACGCCATTCGCTGCATGGATTGATCTTTTCTGAGCGGAACCAGCATGAGCACCCTAGGAACGCCTCCCACAGGCTTCCCGGGGAGCCAACAGGCCAGCACTCAGCAGACCCCGGTGTCGTGGCCTGACTGTAACGCTGGCGGCCTGCATGGCGCTGCTGTACGCCGTCGCCACCCTGGCCTCGGCTATCACTGCTGTCACCTTCACCGCCGTCAGCGGGATCCGGCTCCTCTCTGGGGTCGCCCCGCCTGCCTGTTCCTCGTCGCAGGGCTGGCCGCCCTCAGGCTAGCCGGGCCATGGACAGATGGGGTCGCACTCCGGCCCTCGTGGCCGGGTTCGCCATAGGTAGCTCGGCTGCGGACTCGTCGCCGTCGGCGTCGACGAGCTTGGGCACATCGGCGGCGTTGACATCGCGCACCACCGCGCCAGCTTGGAATCAAAGCTGGCGACTTTGATCACTCGCCGACTTGCCAATGTCAGAAACAAGTTCTTGGTCGGCAGCTTTTGTTATTTCAAAATACGATCGCGCCGCGTTGTGCGGGCTTTTGGCGCTCAGTCTTGAGCGCGCGGTCAGGCCGGACATGTTCGGGGCATCGCTGCCTAGCACCGAAGCATAAGCCCTGTCCTTACCTAATATGGGTCCATATGCGCGCTTTACG
The DNA here is from genome assembly GCA_012999515.1 of Salifodinibacter halophilus. Taxonomy (NCBI): domain Bacteria; kingdom Pseudomonadati; phylum Pseudomonadota; class Gammaproteobacteria; order Salinisphaerales; family Salinisphaeraceae; genus Salifodinibacter; species Salifodinibacter halophilus. The sequence goes on from JABEEB010000001.1 coordinate 1,495,719, forward strand.
CCTAGTCCCGTTCCACTGGACATGCCTTGAGCATCGGCATTGTCCGCGCCAGGGGAACACGCGTGGGGGGGACTGTTACCTAACTCCTAAATTAAGCAACAATTACATTAACTTATTTTAATGTTAATGGTGGCCGGAGGTGGAATCGAACCACCGACACTGCGATTTTCAGTCGCATGCTCTACCGACTGAGCTATCCGGCCGTTTTATCTGCCACGCGGCAAGCGCGTATTAAATCGTTGCGCGGCCCAGGCGTCAACCGCCGTGGCTAATTTTTTGGCGGTACGTAGTGGGTCTCGGCAGTCTGGCCTTGCCCGAAGAAATATTCCTCGGTTTGTTCGGCCAGGAATTCGCGCGCCTTGGGGTCGGCCAGATGCAGGCCATATTCGTTGATTAGACGCGTCTGCTCGACCAGCCACTGCTGCCAAGCCTGCTGCGAGACGTTGTCGTAGATGCGCTGGCCGAGTTCGCCGGGTAGCGGCTTGGCAGGCAGACCTTCGGCTTCGATGCCGAGTTTAATGCAGTGGACGGTGTGGCTCATAGCTCGTATTCATATTGGCGATCGGTTACGACACGCTTAATCGGCGCCGGAACGCCCGGCAATTCGGCGGTATCGAACCAGTCCATGTCGGCCTCCATGATACGGGTTGCCCGCGTTGCTTGCAGCTTAATGATGTGAATATCCAGCTCAAAATGGGTGAACACGTGGCGAAATGCCGGTAAACGAGCATCAACGCTACTTTCAATGCCCAACTGTTGACGACAAAACGCGGCCACATCGCTGGCCTCGGGTATTTCCGGCAAACTCCAGAGCCCACCCCAAATGCCGGCTGGCGGCCGCTTTTCGAACAGGATGTGGCCAGCTTCGTTCACGATTAAGGCCATGTGTGTTGTCCGGACCGGCTTGCGGCGTTTCTTGCGCGGCGCTGGGATGGCGTTTTGCACGCCATGCGCCAATGCTTGGCAGCCGTCGGCTAGCGGACACACATCGCAACGCGGGTTGCGGCGCACACAAACCGTCGCACCGAGATCCATGATGGCCTGTGTGTAGTCGGTGATGCGTTTTTCCGGCGTATACGCGCGGGCAAGTTGCCATAGTCGGTTGTCGTAGCGCGATGTACCCGGCGTATCCTCGATCGCAGCCAGCCGTGCGAGCACACGCTTGGCGTTGCCATCGAGAATCGGTGCCCAATCGCCCCAGACCTGGGCGACAATCGCACCGGCTGTCGACTGGCCGATTCCCGGCAGCTCGAGTAGCGCGTCGAAATCGCGCGGCAACTCACCGCCGTGGCGTTCAATAATGCGGCCCGCCGCTGCGTGCATATTGCGTGCACGCGCATAGTAGCCAAGCCCCGACCACGCATGCATGACAGCATCGACGTCGGCCGCGGCTAGCGCCTCGACATCCGGGAACCGCGCCAGGAAAGCGTTGAAATAGCCGATAACGGTTGTCACCTGCGTCTGCTGCAGCATGATTTCCGCAATCCAAACCCGGTACGCCGTGCGCGGATGCTGCCAGGGCAGATCGTGGCGGCCATGTCGATCGAACCAGCGCAATAGCGCCGCGTCGATGGCAACCGGCGGTTCAGTACTGGGCGATATAGTTTGGGCGGCTGGCTGGGTCAAGCTTCCCAGTGTATCGGCGGTGCGCCGGACTTGAAAATCAATCTCGACGCAACTCCGCGGCAAATTCTTAGAACATCCAGCCAGTGGGGGACGGCGGTGCTGCGTTGTCCCCCAGCGCTTTCAAGCCTTTGACACAGCGCACAATAAGCCAAATCAGCCAGAACAACAGGACGAAGAAGCCGATAATCACAAACGACAACAGCACGCCAATAAAGATGTATAACACCCCGATCCAGAACGTGCGTATCTGGAATTGATAGTGCTGCTGCAGCCATGCCGGCGCGTCATCCTTATGGATATACGCCATGATGACGCCGATAATCCCCGTCACGCCGATGAATAGACTGACAAGGTAAAGGACATAGATGATCTTGGCGTTATTGGCGCCGCTCACATCTTGTGGCGTCATTTCGGTCATCTTATCTCTCAATAGAACCGTCGGTAATTAATTCTCGAGGCGATGCGACACCCTCTGCTTAATTTACTACAGCCATCCAACTGCTTGGTCTGGGCATCACCGAGCTTCCAACGGAGTTTATCGCCAAGCGGCTCCTTTTAATAGCGGCGGTAACTGATCACCGTACGCCCGGCAGCTCCGCGGCATTTACGCGCGCTTTTTATTGCGATTGTCGCCTGTGTCTTCTGGGCCGTGGTGCGCGGTTTCTGCAACGTGGCTGCACGTTCTATCAAAAAGCGGTGCTGCGGGTCATGTCAGATGTTCGCGAACAAGGTCAATCCGCGTTAATCTTGTGAATTACTCATCAGACAGGCGTTTAACCAAACGACAATTGATGCAACTTTGGATTAACGGCGAGCAAACCGAATTTCGTGACGCGGTGACGCTGGCAGATCTATTGCACGAACTCGACTATGGCGAGCGGCGCATCGCTGTCGAGCACAACGGCGAGATCGTGCCCGGAGATCAGCACACCACGACCCAGCTGGCCGACGGCGACCGGCTCGAAATCGTCCACGCCATCGGCGGCGGCCAAGCCCAGGTGGAGTCGGACACGCTCAACGTGGCCGGCCGGCGCTTCAACTCGCGGCTGCTGGTTGGCACCGGCAAATACGCCGACCTCGACGAAGCCGAGGCCGCGCTAGCCGCAAGCGGTACCGAAATCGTAACCATGGCCATCCGCCGTACGCCGGCCTTCACCGATCCGGACGCGCGCGCCAAGCGCAACCTGCTCGATGTCGTATCACCCGAACGCTACACACCATTACCGAATACCGCCGGCTGCGCCACGGCTGACGACGCCGTCCGCGCCTGCCGCATGGCACGTGAACTGCTCGACGGCCACAACTTGGTCAAACTTGAGGTCATCGGCGACGAGAAAACGCTGTATCCAGACATGACCGAGACGCTGGCCGCAGCCGAAAAGCTGGTGGCCGATGATTTCGATGTCATGGTCTATACCAACGACGATCCGATTGCCTGCCGGCGGCTAGAGTCGATGGGCTGTGTCGCGATCATGCCGCTGGCCGGGCCGATCGGCTCGGGGTTGGGGATCCAAAACCGCTACAACGTACTAGAGATCGTCGAAAACGCCGATGTGCCGGTTCTGGTCGACGCCGGCGTTGGCACGCCATCCGATGCGGCCATTGCCATGGAGCTCGGCTGCGACGGCGTGCTCATGAACACGGCTATCGCCCAAGCCGGCAAACCGGTGCTGATGGCCCAGGCCATGCGTCACGCAGTGAATGCCGGCCGCCAAGGCTACCTGGCCGGACGCATGCCGCGACGGCGCTACGCGTCGGCCTCATCACCCGCCAACAATCTACCGTTTTAACAGGCATTGGACACAACCCAAACGACTGACTACCGGCCTATCCGAAGCTTCACCAAGCGCGAAGGCCGGCTGACGCCGGGCCAGCAGAAAAAGCTGGATCAGCTGTGGCCACGCTACGGTGTTGCGACGCCGAGTGAGCCACTGAACTGGGCAACAGTGTTCGGCCGCAACGCGCCAATCACGCTCGAGATCGGCTTCGGTGCGGGCGAAGTGCTCGCCACGCGTGCGCCGGCCGAACCCGAACGTGACTTCATCGGCATCGAAGTCTATCGCACCGGCATTGCACGCCTTATGGGGGCACTCGACGCCTCGGGCGCACACAACGTGCGGCTGCTCAGCGGCGACGCCGTGGAACTAATCGATATGGCCTTCGCCGACGCCGCGCTCGACGAAGTCCTTCTGTATTTCCCCGACCCATGGCCGAAAAAACGCCACCACAAACGACGCATCGTCACATCCGTTTTTGCTAAACAGATCGCGCGCGTGCTCCGCAGTGGCGGGCTGTGGCGGCTAGCCACCGACTGGCCAGACTACGCCGAGTGGATGCGTGACTTACTCGATGTCCAGGCCACATTTGAGAACGTCGGCAACACCGACGGCTTTGTGACCGACCCACCACGGCCGGCCACACGATTCGAGGCCCGTGGCGAGCGCCGGGGCCACCCCGTTTACGACCTCGCCTATCGGCGACGGGCAAAAACCGGGTAGGTGAATCACTGTAGGCCGACCAACGGCGTGACATAGGCGTGTTTTTCGAAGCGACCACGCCCCACGCCAGCACGCATCCACGACGGCAACCGAGCCTAGCTTGAGCGCTTTTCCGTGTTGACCGCCTGCGGTGCCGCTCGCGCCAACGTCGCACCGCGACTATGCCAAGCTATCCCCAACCCGCGCCAAGCTGAATGCCGCGGTCGATTAGCAGCGTATCTCGTGCGGGACTAGTCAGCACTGGCCTCGCCGGCCTCGGCCTCGGTGACGCGCTGTAGAAACTGACGCGTTCGCGCCTCGGTCGGCCGCGTAAAGATCTCTTGCGGCGTGCCTTGTTCCAGAATCTGGCCCTCGCAGAAAAAACACACACGATCGGCCACCTCGCGCGCAAAACCCATCTCGTGGGTCACGATTAGCATGGTCAGATCATACTCATGGGCCAGATCCTTGATGACTTTAAGTACATCGCCAACCATTTCCGGATCAAGCGCCGATGTCGGCTCATCAAACATCAACAATTTAGGCCGCATGGCCATCGCGCGAGCAATCGCCACGCGCTGTTTCTGGCCACCGGAAAGTGCTTCTGGCAACGCGTCACGCTTGTCGGCCATGCCGACACGTTCGAGCAATTCGTCGGCACGCGCCGTGGCCTCACTACGTGACAAACCCAACACATGGATGGGGGCTTCGATAACGTTTCGAAGCACACTCATGTTGGGGAACAGGTTGAAATGCTGGAACAGCATACCGATGCCGGCACGCATTCGACGCAGATGCGCCTCGCGCGCCGGCCGCAACACACCGCCCCGGTATTCGTGCCAAAGCGGCTCGTCGCCGACGTAGACAACCCCGTCGTCGATGCCTTCAAGGGTCATCAAAATCCGCAACACGGTCGATTTACCCGAGCCAGACGGTCCCATCAAGACAACGTGCTCGCCTTCAACGACTTCGAAATTGAAATTGTCGAGGCAGACCGTTTGCCCAAAACGTTTGACGACTTTATCGAACTGCGCAAGCGCGGTCATTTAAGTACGACTCCGGCGCGCGGCAAACGGCGTTCTAGCATGCGGACGCCCCAGGCGGCCAATATGGTGAGGATCAAGAACAATATACCGACCATAGTCAGTGGGATCATATAGCGAAACGTGCGGTCGCCAATGATTTTGCCCACACCCAACATTTCCATGACAGTAATCGCGGACAGGATCGGCGTATCCTTAATGATCGCCACAAGATAGTTGGCGAGTGCGGGTACGATGCGCGGGATGGCCTGCGGCACAAGCACATCGCGGTAAGTTCGCAGCGCACCGAGATTCAAAGCGCGCGCGGCTTCGCGCTGGCCACGCGGCACGGCTTCCAGACCCGCCCGATAGACTTCCGACGTATAGGCGCTGTACTGAATACCGAGTGTTATCACACCGGTTTCAAGTGCCGGCAGTGTGATGCCGTAGTTGGGCAAAATATAATACAAAAAATACAACTGGATCAGCAGCGGCGTATCGCGGATAAACTCGACCACGATCATCGTCGGCCAGGAAACGATCCGTAGCGGCACAGCACGCAGCAACGCAAAGACCAACCCCAGCGTCATGGCGATCAGAAAACCAAACACCGTGGCTTTGATCGTCACCTCCATGGCGATCAAAAGCATCGGCACGATCGACAGTGCAAATGCGCCTTGCGAGCTCAGATCCCAGCTAAAGCCGTACAGCATCTAGTGTGTTACACCCCGTCCGGAAGCACGCCAGGCATAGCGCTCCAATAAGCGCATGGTGACCATCAACACGAGCGCCATGGCGAAATAGAGCAACAGCGTGAGCACAAGTATCGGCAGCGTTTCCAACGTTCGGTTGCGGAGCTGGCCGGCCTGAAACGCAAGATCGGCCAAGCTGATCAAAGAGACCAACGCCGAGTCCTTGAGGTTCTGGATTACCAAATTGCCGAACGGCGGCATCATCTCGACCAGCGCCTGCGGCATCAATACGCGCCACAGCGTCTGACGCGAGCTCAAATTCAGAGCCGTCGCCGCTTCACGTTGGCCGCTGTCGACCGACGCCAGTGAGCCACGCACAACTTCGGCCCCGTAAGCACCAATATTGAGCGACAATCCGACGATTCCGGCCACAATGGGCGACAGACTCAGGCCGATTAGAATCGGTAACGCGAAATACAGCCAGAAAAGCTGGACCAGTAGCGAGGTGCCCCGGAAAACCTGGATGTAAAAACCGGCAAGCCAACGCCAACCACGAAACCTAGAACTCGCGCCCAGGCCAGCGGCAAACGCCAGCACGCCCCCGCCTGCGGTTGAGGCGAGCGTAATCCAAGCCGTAACCTTGGCGCCGACCAAAAGCGGCGGCAGGAGATCAATCCAGTTCACGACGAAATGGTGGGTTGTGCAGCGTAGCGTGCGGCGGCGCGACGACTGGCCGCGCCGCCACTACGGCCTGCAATCAGCAGCTGTGCGCTCAGCTTGAAGACTGGCTGCAGAGCTGCTTGATTGTTTTCTTGTGCACCTCGTTGATGGAATGTTCGTCCATACCGAAGTGTTGCAACGTCTCACGCCATTCGGATTTCTTCTGATAGGCGACTAGTTGCTTGTTAAACGCTTTCCGCAGTTTATCGTTATTCTTGTTGAATCCGTACGCGCCCCAGCTACGTACTGGCTCGCCCTCGATGACCGGGTCGTGGAAAGGCTCGGCTGGTTGCAGCGCGTCACTTTTTCCGGCTAGGCGCACGACCGTGAACTGAGTGCCGGCGTACGCATCGATGCGGCCCGATTGAACCGCCGAGGCGGCGTCGGTATTGGCTTTTAGCATCACCAGTTGGTCGTCGGGGACCCCGATCTTGTGCGCGAATTCTAGTTGATCTGCGCCTGAGACGATGCCCATTTTCAGATCGTTATTTTTCTTGAAGTCCTTGTAACCGTGGATGTCCTTGGGATTGCCTTTCTTGACCATGAGGCCTTCACCGTAAGTCGAATTCGGCACCGAATAATCGACCTGCGTACAGCGCTTGGGCAATACCGCCAATGAGGAAGCGACGATATCGACGCGATCAGCTTTGAGGGCTGGGATCAGCGACCCGTACGGCATGACCGTCCACTGAATCTGACCAATACCCATGCGTTTCAGGACCGGCTTGGCGGTGCTTGGGCTAAAGCCTTTGGCCGTCCCTTTACTGGTCATGTAACCGTACGGGATTTCGTTGGCCACGGCGACACGGATATAACCGCGGTCCTTAATCTGCTTCAACGTGGCGGCGTTCGCATTCGTAACGACCGCAACCAGCGCGACAGCGGCCACCAACCCGGCCAACCCGCGCAATGAGAATTCTGACGAGGCCATAAACCGACTCCCTGATTCGAATGAACGGCATTTTATGTCAGGTTCGACCTTGCAACATCTAGACCAAAACCGCAATGCAACTTGAGTCGATCTCTCGCATCACACAGAATGCGGCCTAATGTCCGTAAAACATCCAATTATCGCGGTCACCGGTTCATCCGGATCCGGCACCTCGACCGCACGAGTAGCGTTCGATCACATCATCCGCCGCCAGCGCCTGCACGCAGCGTTTATCGACGGCGACGGCTTTCATCGCTACGAGCGCCAGGCGATGCACGCCGCTGAGGCCGAAGCCGATGCCCGCGGCGAAGCCTTCAGCCATTTCAGTCCGGGCGCCAACCGGCTCGACCAGCTCGAAAAATTGTTCGCCGAGTACGGCGCCCATGGCACCGGCGAGGCCCGACAATATCTGCACGACTCGAACGAAGCCGCAGCCTTCAACCAACAACCGGGCACATTCACGCCGTGGCAACCGGTCCCGAGCGGTACCGACCTGCTGATGTACGAAGGACTGCACGGTGGGGCTGTAACCCAAGACCACGACATTGCCCAACACGTCGATCTACTGGTCGGTGTGACGCCGACCATCAACATCGAATGGATCCAGAAAATCCACCGCGACATGCACAATCGCGGCTACGCCCCCGAGCGCAGCACCGACGTGATTCTGCGCCGGATGCCGGATTACGTCGAAACCATCACACCGCAGTTCGCCCGCAGTGATATCAACTTTCAGCGCGTACCGCTGGTCGACACATCGGACCCGTTCATTGCCAAGGACGTGCCGACGCCGGACGAGTCGATGATCGTGATCCGGTTCCGCGAGCCAGCCCGATTCGCCGTGGATTTTCCCTACTTGCTCACCATGATCCAGGGCGCGTTCATGTCTCGCCCCAACACACTCGTTGTACCAGGCACGAAAATGCGCATGGCCATCGAAATCACGATTGGGCCGATCATCGAACGTCTGACGGCAACGGCCTAAACGTCGCTAGCCGGACTGCACTTCAGGCGGGCCGCTCTCATCTGGCGCGATCAGAAGAACCGGATCGAGTCCGCAGACATGGGCAATACCGCGAATCGAGGCGGGCGTATTGGCAAACGTAAGTGCTACACCGGCCGCAGCTGCCCGGCGTTGCCACGCCAGAAGCAGTGCCGCGCCGGCGCTATCGGCGTGCTCGACACCGGCCAGATCAAGCGTTAGCGGCTCGCTGGTGGCAAACCAGGTTTTCGACTCAGCCAGCCGTGCCGGCGCACTGACCTGATCGAGTGAACCATCAACCGCGATTCGACGCGCCGAGGACGTGTCACTCATGCGTTCCGTAACGACTTTTCATCTGCTGAATGAATTTATCCAGACCGACTTTCTGGATGCGCGACCTGAACTGTTCCTTGTAATTGGCCACAAACGACAGGTTTTCACCACTTGCATCGTAAACTTTCCACTGACCATCGACTTGGCGGAGTTTCAAAGACAAATGGATATCCCGCCCTTTGGGCGTGTGATAGATCGCATTGAACGTTACCTTGTCGGCGTCAGCCGGCGCTCTAACCGGCTTGTAGTCCAGGTTCTCACCGCTTTTCAGTTTCAACAGCGCATCGCCGTAGTTCTGGATCAGCAGATTCCGAAACGTTCGCTGGAACGCCTTACGCTGCTCGGCACTGGCCTGACGCCAATAGCGCCCCAGCGTTAATTGCGCCATGTAACGTTGATCCAACACCGGCACCAGATCTTTTTCGATCAATTGTTTTAATTGCTGCGGGTTGTTGCGGAGTTGTTCGCGCCGACCATCCATGTCATCGAGCACTTTCTCGACGGTCTGCTTGGCGAGTTGTTCCGGCGTCTTCGATGACGCGTCGGCCGACATCGCGGCCGGTGCCATGACAGCGCCTGCAACAAACGCTGCAACGAGCATTTTCAAAGGCTGCATTTTCTTACCTCGCATAATTTCAGTATTGGGTCATGCGCGCCAGGCTAGTTTGGCCCGCCGCCACTGCTGCTATCGCCGTTGCCGCTCATCTGAGTCATGAACTGGCCAATTAGATGTTCGAAAACCAGTGCACTCTGGGTGATCGCGAAACTGTCACCGTCTTCCATGTCCTGCGGTGATCCACCCGGGCTGACGCCGAGATATTTACTGCCGAGCAGCCCCGACGTCAGGACCGATGCAGTCGATCCTTTTGGAATCTTGTAACTGGACTGTATATGTATTTTGGCCACAGCTTGGAACGTCTGCTGGTCGAGTTTGATTTTCGTCACACGACCGATTTCGACACCTCCCATTTTGACCGGCGCGCCGCCTTTCAGGCCGCCGATGTCATTGAACGACGCGGTTAGCGTATAGCCAGCGCCAGTGCCAGCGTGGAAATTGCTGACTCGCATGGTCAGCACGAATATGGCAGCCACGCCCAGACAAATGAACGCGCCGACCAGGATTTCCATGGCTCGGGACTGCATGTCGAAAACTCCTAGAAACCTAAAAAACCGCGAAACCCAAAACTAGGCGCCACCGGAAAACAGAACCGCCGTTAGAATCAGGTTGGCGCCGAGGATCGCCAGCGAGGCAATAACAACGGTGTTAGTCGTAGCCCGCGATACGCCCGCCGAGGTCGGCGCCGTGCGGTAACCTTCGAAAACCGCGACCCAAGTTATGATCGCGCCGAAAACGCCGCTTTTGATGAACATATCTGCAAGGTCGCCGACCGAGACGCTGGCCTGGATACCGTGCCAATAGGCGCTGGCATCCACGCCGAGAAGTGAAACGCCAACGTAGTAGCCACCACCGGCGCCGATGGCCATGACTGAGAATATAGCGGTCAACAGCGGTAGCGTCACAATCCCGGCGACAAATCGCGGTGCGATTACGCGTCGCATCGGGTCAACCGCCATCATTTCCATGCCTGAGAGTTGATCGGTGGCTTTCATCAACCCGATCTCCGCCGCCACCGCACTACCGGCACGCCCGGCAAATAACAAGGCCGTTACCACCGGCCCGAGTTCACGCACCACAACCAGCGCCACGGATGTGCCGAGCGAATTCTCAGCACCGAATTGCACCAGCGCACGGTAGCCGGACAATGCCAGCACCATGCCCACGAATAGCCCCGAAACGACGATGATAACCATCGATAGGACACCAATCGAATAGATCTGTTCGACCAACAGCCGTGGTTTTCGGATGAGCACCGGTGTAGCCGCGATGACGCGCAACAGAAAAAACACGCTGGCACCGAGATCGGCAAGCCAATCGAGCGCCGACCGCGCCAGTTGACCAACAGCCGCGGTCATGGTGCGCCCGCCAGAAGATCGTCGCGCACCGCCTGGCCCGGGTAATGAAACGGCACCGGGCCATCGGCGTGCGCATGGAGAAACTGGTTGACCCACGCCGAGTCGGAACCGCGCAGCTCGTCCGGCGTACCATGATCGACGATTTCACCGTCGGCCACGACATAGACATAGTCGGCGATCGACAACGTTTCGGCCACGTCGTGCGAAACCACGATCGAACTCAGACCAAGTGCATCATTCAACCGGCGGATCAGCCGCAGTAGAACACCCATCGAAATAGGGTCCTGCCCGGAAAACGGCTCGTCATACATCACCATTTTAGGGTCGAGCGCGATCGCGCGTGCAAGCGCGACACGCCGCGCCATGCCACCCGAGAGCTCGGCCGGATAAAGCCCGCGTGCATTTCTTAGCCCCACGGCCTCGAGTTTCATCAGCACAACGTCGCGCACCAATTCTTCGGGCAATTCGGTATGTTCACGCAGCGGGAACGCAACATTGTCGAATACCGATAGGTCCGACAACAGCGCGCCCGACTGAAACAACATCCCCATGCGCTTGCGCGTTTCGAAAAGACGGCGCTGCGACAGCCCCGCCATATCGACGCCGTCGAAAGCGACGCTGCCCTGTTGGGGACGCCACTGGCCGCCGATCAATCGCAACAAGGTGGTCTTGCCGGTACCGCTCGGCCCCATGATGGCCGTAACTTTGCCACGTTCGATATCAACGTTCACGCCGCGATAGATCGCATGATCGCCGATAGCGTAATGCAAATCACGTACTGCGACGATGGGATCGTCGGCGTCGACGGAACCAGTGTTTGTGCTCATAGCGTAATTATCGGGGCCTGACAAACCGGTTACAACATCTCTAGTCGCCGCTGGCTAAGCGACCGACGGCTCAGCCAGGCGCGCGGTCAACGCGTTACCGAGACGCGCCGCCACAGCGTCCAGCCCCGGCGAAACGCCGAAATCGGCGAGCTGGGTAACAGACATATCGGCAAAGCCACACGGCGCGATCCGCTCGAAAGGCTCAAGGTCCATATCGACGTTCAGCGCCACCCCATGGTAGCTACAGCCGCGTGACACGCGCAGCCCCACGGCGCTAATTTTACCGCGCCGGGTGTAAACACCCGGCGCCGAGCGGTCTGACCAGGCTTCGACGTCGTAGGCGGCCAGCGTATCGATGACGCTATCCTCCAGCGTACTGATCAGCCGACGGATACCGAAGCCGCCGCGTTTTAAGTCGAACAGCACATAGGCCATAATCTGGCCCGGACCATGATAGGTTACCTGGCCACCACGATCGGTCGGGATCACTTCGATATCGCCGGACGCGAGCACATGCTCGGCATTGCCATTGCGCCCCTGCGTGAATACAGGTTGGTGGCAAAGCAACCAAATCTGATCGGCCGTCTGTTCGGTCCGATCTCGGCAAAAGGCTCGCATTGCCGACCACACCGGCCGGTAAGCTCTCGGCGTCCAATCCTGGTAGCCGATCTCAATCACGACGGATTCACAGTGACATGATGATCGAAGGGCTGGCCCCGAGATCAGTGTAGATGGCGTCAAGCTGCGCTTTGCTCTCGGCGCGGATAGTCGCGGTAACCGAGACATAACGCCCTCGGCTGCTGTCCCGAGTTTTTAGATCAGCGCGCTGGAGATCGGGCGCGTGTGGCTTGACCAAGGCATACACGGTTTCGCTGAAGTCGCCGTCACCGTCGGCGTTTCCAAAGGCCTTGATCGCAAACTGGCACGGGAATTCAAGCAGGGTCTCGCCGGGATCATTCATGGTCCACCTCCTGCAACGCGCCGTACACTTTGGCCCAGACATCGCCCGGCCGTCCGTTGCCTACAGTGGCACCGTCGAGCTGGGTAACCGGCATAATTTCACGGCTCGAAGAGCATATCCAGATCTCATCCGCCCGACGCAAGGCAGTCAGTGGCAGATGGTCGACCACGTGGTGAGCGATGTCATTCGCCGCGAGTACATCCAAAACCACGCCTCGCGTGATGCCCGGCAATATCGCCGGCCTCAAGGCCGGCGTCAGCACACGACCGTCGACGACCGCGAAGATGTTCGACGAACTACCTTCGACCACGCCGTCGGCCTCATCGATAAACAGTGCTTCAGTGGCCTCCTCGGCGTGAGCTTCGGCCGCAGCCAGCACATTAGCCAACAGCGATGTCGATTTGATGTGGCAGCGCGCCCAGCGTGTATCGCGACGCGTTACTGCGGCGACACCGTCGGCCAGCGTTGCCGGTGGCGGTGGGCGACGCGCTTGGCAAAACGCCACAATATTGGGGTCGACGTCTTGCGGTAGCCGGTGCTCCCGCCGCGCTGGCGCACCGCGCGTCACCTGGAGATACACACTCTGATCACCACCGCCGTTGACGTTGATCAAGTCGTTCAACAGTCGTACCCAGTTGCCGTGCTGGTGTGGATTGTCGATGCCAACCGCCGCGAGACTGTCGGCCAAGCGACTCAAATGTGCCTCAAGTCGAAACGGCCGACCGGCGTAGACTGGAACCACTTCGTACACGCTATCGGCGAACAAAAACCCGCGATCGAAGATCGAGATACTCGCCTGCTCGGCCGCGACGAAACTGCCATTGATCAGCGCCGTGTCCGTCATTCAGGGTTTCCTAGAACATCATCCAGATGGCGTCGATAAGGCGTGAGAACAGCCCGCCTTCGCCAACTTCCTTGCCAGCGTAAAGCGGCTTCTGTTTCAAAAGCTTGTCGTTGTATTTGATCGTCAGTGTCCCGATTTTCTGGCCTTTTTGGATTGGCGCAGTTAACGATTGCGGCAGCTTCGCCGACACTTTGACGTCATCGCGCTTACCGCGCGGGTAGGCAACCACAACCTTGTTTTGGGCCACCGCCGGGACACGGTCGGCATCGCCTTTCCAGACTGTCACCTTGGCGATCGATTGGCCCGACTTGGCAAATGTCCCGTTTTCAAAAAACCGGAATCCATAGTTGAGCAACGAATCAGCTTCGCGGTTGCGCGCATTATTCGTGTCGGTGCCGGTTACCGCCGAGACCAGCCGCATTCCCTTGGCTTTCGCCGAAACCACCAAATTGAAACCAGCTTCCTTAGTATGGCCGGTCTTGCCGCCATCCACGCGGGAATCACTCCAAAGCAGCTTATTACGATTGTGCTGCTTGATGCCGTTGTATTTGAAGGCCTTCTTTTGGAAATACTTCTGGTAAAGCTCCGGAAAATCAGTCGCGATTTTGGCCTGCAGTCCGGCAATGTCGCGTGCACTCATGTAGTGGTTTTCGACCGGCAACCCATCCACATTCTCGAAATGGCTGTTGCTCAGCCCCAGCCGTTCGGCATATTTATTCATATAGCCGACAAACGTGCCGGTCGTGCCGCCCATATGCTGCGCCAGCGCGATAGCGGCGTCGTTACCAGAGGCCGTGATCAAACCGTCCAATAGTTTGTCGACCGACACTTCGTTGCCGACTCGCAGAAACATCTGCGAACCTTTTGCCTTCCAGGCTTTCTTGCTGACCTTGGTCGTCTCATCGATCGAGAGATCGCCATTCGTGATCGCGTCAAACGTGATGTAACACGTCATCAGCTTGGTCACACTCGCCGGCTTGATGTGCTTGTCGGGATTTTTAGACGCCAACACCTGGCCAGAGTCGACATCCAAAAGCACATAGCTGCCCGCCCCCAGCGACGGCGGATCGGGGATAGGCAACGAGCGCGCCTGAGCGGCAACCGCAGCCCCGAGAAGCAGTAGGACGAAAAGCAAGCGCGACGCGTTATTCATAGTTGATCGATACAATCGGGTACACACGGGAAATGGCCAGCATGGCAAACGAGGCATACTGATTTTACAACAGCCGAACTGCTTCAAACTGCTATATGAGACCGACACCCTGTCAATTGGTTCACCCATCGAGCGGAACCGCGGTGATATCGCGCGTTGATAGACGCTGCCGGACACGGCGGCGCGAACTGGTATCTGCAAACGGCCCCACTTGAACAAGATACAGCGCCCGAGGGCCAGTGCCACGCCGGATACGGACCGCGTCGATGCCAAGCGAACGGATGCGACGCCGCTGACGAACCGCGTGCGAGCGACGGTCGAATGCCCCCGCCTGCAGATAATTGTCTGCATTAGACGTGGCGCGCGGCTTTGTATGATCCGTATCGGCGCGGTTGGCGCCCAGTACACTGATCCGTACACGCGCCCGTCCTCGACGCCGCATACCGAGCCGCTGTGCCGCAGCATAAGACAGGTCGATGACACGGTTACCGTGGAACGGCCCACGATCGTTGATCAACACGTCGACGTGACGGTCGTTGGATAGATTGGTGACGCGCACCCGCGAGCCAAGCGGCAGTGTCTTGTGTGCCGCCGTGAGCTTGTGCATATCGTAAATCTGGCCGCTCGCGGTCCGGCGGCCATCGAATCCGGGTCCATACCAGCTCGCCTCGCCGGTCTGCCGAAATCCCGTTGCATCGCTACGCACGCGATAGGTCTGGCCTTTGACGGTGTAACTCGAAGGCCCTTGTTGGATACGCCCGGACTCCGGCGACTGACTCGCGCAGCCGGCCACAATCAATAGCACACACGCCAACAGCGTCGCGTTGGTAATAACGCGGCGCCCCGCAAACACCGCCCGACGACGCTCAGTCAAGGCGCTTGGCGATCGCCTGCGACAACTGATGCACGGCCATCGCGTACAGATCGCTGTGGTTGTAGGTCGTGATCACGAAGAAATTGTGTTGTGCCAGCCAGTATTCACGCCCGTTCTTGCCGTTCAAACGCATGAGTGCGACACGTGCATCGGCAGAGGGTGACGTATCGAATGCGGCCGCACCGTCGCGCGCGATGCGCGCCCAGCTCGTATTGGTCGAATCCGGGCGCGACTGTGCGACCTCGGCCGCCGGCGAACCGGCAGTTACGCGCGCGCGACTCGCGACACCTGCGCCATTTTTCCAATCATGGCGTGACAGATAGCTGGCGACCGAAGCGATCGCATCCGCTGGCTGCCAGAGATCGCGCTCACCGTCGTCGTCGCCGTCGACCGCGTACGCCAGATAACTCGTGGGAATAAACTGTGGCAATCCGATCGCGCCTGCGTATGAGCCTTTCAGGTTTTGACAGTCGAGATCGTCCTGCACACAGAGTTTGATAAACGCCCGCAACTCCTTGCGGAAGAAATCGGCACGCGGTGGATAGTCAAACGCGAGTGTTGCTAGCGAATCGAGCACTCGCTCCTGGCCCATATGCTGCCCATAGCGCGTTTCGACACCGAGGATCGCAGCCACCACCGAGACCGGGACACCGTAGCGGCGTTCGGCCCGCTGGAAAGCCTCCCGATGCTGGCGCACGAAACGCAGCCCCTGGCGCGCGCGTTTGGGGGTAACGAAAATCGCACGATACTCGCCCCAATCCAACCGCGTTTCGGCTGGATTTCGCATCCTGTCGAGAACGCTCGAATTTTTTTTCGTCGCCGCTAGCAACTGTCGCGTTTTCGCTGCGGGAATGCCGCGATCGGCTAGTTGTTTGACAAGCTTTTCGGCACCTGCGCGGTGCACAAAATCGTCATCAGCGGCGTTCGCTACGCCGCTGATCAGGTATACACCGAGCGCGGCCCAGAGCAAACAATAGATTATCCGATTCATTGGCTTAATAACTCGCGATGTGTCTGGATCGACATGAGCACGCCGAACGAGGTTAGCAGTGCGACCAACGACGTGCCGCCATAGCTAATCAGCGGCAACGGCACCCCCACCACGGGCAGAATGCCCGAGACCATGGCGATATTGATGAACGCGTAGAGGAAAAACACCACGCTGATACTAGCCGCCGCGAGGCGTTCAAAGGTCTCGGGATTGCCCAGCGCGATCACCAGACCACGCCCGACGATACAGGCGTAGATTAAAAGCAATCCCGCGACCCCGAAAAAGCCGGTTTCCTCGGCATAAACCGCGAAAATGAAGTCAGTTTGTGCCTCGGGCAAGAAACTCAGCCGCGCCTGACTACCATCCAGCCATCCCTGACCGAATAGGCCGCCAGAGCCAATCGCTATTTTCGATTGCAGGATATGATAGCCGGCGTCGAGGGGCTCACTGGACGGGTTCAAAAAGGTCAGGATTCGCTCCTGCTGATAGCCATGCAGGAAAAAGAACCAAATGATTGGGGCCGCAGCGGCTACCAGGCCGACGACTGTCATGATCAAACGCCAACGAATGCCGGCGAAAAACAAGACACAAGCCCCCGAGGCAACAATCAGCACAGCTGACCCCAAATCGGGTTCGATCGCTACCACTGCGGCGGGCACGCCGATCACGAACACGCAGAGCACGATGTCCAACCAGCGCGGCGGCAATACGCGGGTATGTAGAAAGCTAGCAAGGGCTAGCGGCACCATGAGCTTGACGATCTCGGAGGGCTGAAACCGGAACACCCCCAAATCGAGCCAGCGCCGCGCGCCCATGCTGGCCTCACCCAACCACACAACCGCCAGGATCAAAGCGACACCGCCCAACAATCCCCAGGGGGCAATGATCCGTAGCCAACGCGGCGGAATCTGGGCGACAAAGACCATCGCAACCAGACCGAGTCCCAAGCGAGCACTCTGATGGCCGACCACGCTCACGGACTGCCCGGAGGCGCTGTACAACACGCCCAGCCCGAACAAACAGGCGATGCAGATCACCAGTAACAGAGGCAGATCCAAATGCAGCGCAGCGATACGCTGAGTGAAAGTCAAAGACGGACGCTGCGCGGTATTCACGGCGCGTTATCCGCCCATTGCCCGGATGTATCGCCGGATTGCTTGTTGGCTTGATTCATGTAAGCGTCGATTACCTCGCGTGCGACCGGCGCGGCCACGCTGCTGCCACCGCCGCCGTGGTCGACCACGGCAGCCACCGCGATCTTCGGATTATCGATCGGCGCAAATGCGATAAACAGCGCATGCGGCCGACGTGCGCGCGCCACTTTGCTCTCGTCCGGCGCCGGCCCCCTCGGCAGATCCGCGACCTGGGCTGTTCCAGACTTACCGGCCATCGGATAATCAAGATTTTGACCGGCGTAGCGATAGGCCGTTCCGCGTGGTGTCGAGACCACCATCCGCATACCCTTGATGACATTCTGCCAGTCACTACTCGACGGCTTGGTGATTGGTTTAAGTGCTTGCGGTTTGTATTGGTGCGTCTTGCCGTCAGAACTTCGCCAAGCTTTCAGAAGGTGGGGTTTGTAGCCACCGCCGCGCTTTGCGATGCGCGCAGTCACTGTCGCGAGCTGGAGCGGCGTCACTGTCGTCGACCCCTGGCCAATTACTGTGTTCAGTGTTTCGCCCGGATACCACGGTTTACCTGTAGTGGCATTTTTCCAGCCTCGCGACGGCATCACGCCCGCACGTTCATGCGGTAGATCAATACCGGTCTTGTTGCCCACGCCAAATTTGGTGGCATAACGATGCATCGCGTCGATACCGACTTTCTGCCCCAGTTTGTAGAAATACACATCGGCCGAGCGCTGAAGCGCCTGTGGCAAATCCACCCAACCCTGTCCTGAGCGTTTCCAACCACGGAATCGGTGGTCGCTGTGGGGTAGCGTTATATACGGCGGACAGTAGACTTTTTTGCTCGACTTGATATTACCGGTTGCCAGTCCAGCAATCGCCATGACTGGTTTGATTGTCGAACCGGGTGGGTACTGCCCCTGAATGGCACGATGCAAGAGTGGATCATAAGGCGCATTCAACAGCTTTTGGTATTCCGGCTGACTTATGCCGTCGGCAAATAGCGACGGCTTGAAGCTGGGCTTGCTCACCATGGCCAACACCCCACCGGTATCCGGATTGAGTGCAACTACTGCGCCTTGCTTGTCACCGAGTGCGCGATATGCGGCACGCTCCAGCGCGGCATCCAACGTTAAGCGCAGATCATCACCGGGTTTCGGTGTCTGGCGCTGCACATCGTGCAGCGTTCGGCCAGCGGCGTTGGTCTCCACCATCCGTCGTCCCGGATAACCGTGCAATCGCGACTCGTGATTTTTTTCGATGCCGGCCTTGCCGATCTGACTGGCCCCGCGGTAGCGCTTTTCGTCGACCTCGATAAGGTCACGCGACGTTATGCCACCCACATAACCGATCACATGGGCGCCGATCTGGCCGAGCGGATAATTCCGGGTCAGACCGGCGCGGATGTGCACGCCGGGGAATCGCGTCTGATTAACTTCGAACCGAGCTGCTTCTTTCTGTGTCAGATCCAACCGCAGGTTGGTCGCCTGAAATGGGGCCTTGCGCCCTACGGTGTTGAAAAAACGCTTTTTGGCACTTTTAGAGATCGACAGCAAGCTCGACAGCTGGGCCACAGTCTTTTTCAGATTATCGACTTCCTCGGGCACGACACTGAGACGATAGGCCGGTTTGTTATCAGCCAAAACCGTGCCGTCACGGCCATAGATTAGCCCGCGCACCGGCGCGACCGGCTGCACCTGCAGCCGATTATCCTTGGAGCGAGCCGAGTAAAAATCGTGGCGCTCAACCTGCAGATAGGCCATGCGCACCAACAACACCACGATCAGCAACGCCAATATGCCGCCCACGACCGCGATACGCGCGACAAACCCCTGACGCTCGCCGGCGTGATCCTTGAGCGGGTCTTCGCGACTCATCGTTCCAGCCTATGTGAACAGCGGATGTGCTTGATTGTTATCGGACTTCCAAAAGGGCAACCCGTTCCAGAAGCGCACTCCAGAACGGCCAGATCAAACCAGTCGTCAACACCGGCAACCACCGCCACAACATCGACGTCGACACGCCCATGACGCCATCGATCCAAAACAACACGAACTCGTAGCCAGCAAAAATCGGGAGTAACAAGACAAGCTGCTGCAGCGGCGCCAGCGTCCAGAGAATGGAGCGCAGTCGAACTGTCGCATACGCCGCCAGCGCCAATGCCAACGCATGTTGGCCGAGTGGCGTGCCGAAAATGACATCAAGCAACAATCCACCGAGCCATGCCGTACCCACCCCGAAACGGGTCGGCTGCATGAGCACCCAGAAAAGCAATGTCGCGGGATAAAACAGCGGCCGCCCCGCCGCGACTACCGTCGGCAAAGGCGCGAGTGCGACCACCAGGCTCACGCTAACCGAGAACGCAATCCAAAAGATCCCGACGCGATCATTCTGAATCACGACGCAGACTCCTCGTTGGCATTGTCGACACGCGATGGCGCGGTGTTGCGATTCCAGACGAGCAACACCTCACGACCGCGTGCTAACGACGCCGTCGGCTTAGCCGTTACTTGCAGGAATTCCTGCCCCGTATCGTGCGAAACCGAGTCAACGCGCGCGACCGGATAGCCGGCCGGATAACGTCCGGCCAAGCCCGATGACACCAGCAGATCGCCTTCACGGACATCGGTGTTTGCAGGCAGAAAAGGCGACTCCAGCGTCGCCGCCCGCCCCGTACCACGCGCGATGGTCTCCAGGCCATTACGATTAATCTCGACCGGAATGCCGTGATTCGGATCGGTGATCAGAACGGCGTGTGAGCTCGCGGACTCGACACGGACGACTTGCCCGACAATACCGTGTGCGTCGATAAGCGCCTGGCCAACGAAGACGCCATCGTTCTGGCCTTTGTCGAGCTTGATGCGATGCCGGTACGGATCGGGGTTGGTGGATAGCACCTGTGCGATCTGCACATGGCGATCGATCGAACCGGCTGACCCCAGTAATGACCGCAGTCGCTCATTGCGGGTCTTCAACGAAGCCAGTTTCTGTAGCCGCGCTCGCAGTTGGAGATTTTTTTGCCTGAGTCGTTCGTTGGCATCGATCAGGGCGCCACGGTCGAGATAGCGCTCTAGATAATCGATCGCCTCACTCGGCAAACTGGCAGCGGCTTGAAACGGTGTGCCAATCATAGCTAAGACGCTACGCACCGGCCTCACATAGTCGCTACCAACATCCAGACTCATCATGGCCACCGAGGCCAGCACTACGACACCAAGCGTCAGGCTCGGCGGAATCCGGCGCAGACGCGCCAAGGTATCTTGATAGTCGCTGTCTGCCACTACGTTTCAGCGCCCCGGCGACAACCGACCCGGGCAGGTACTACCGACCGACATGACGCGCCGTGTGCGCCGCGCGCTATTCGAGTGCGAACAACTGCCCGGTTTTGCGATCGATCATCTCCAGCATGATGCCGCCGCCACGCGCCACGCAGGTCAGCGGATTGTCGGCCGTGATGACCGGCAGCCCGGTTTCCTCCGTGATCAGCTTGTCGAGATTGGCGAGGTTGGCGCCACCGCCACTCAGCACAATCCCACGCTCGGCGACATCCGATCCCAACTCCGGCGGCGTGGATTCCAACGCCAGCTTGACCGCGCTGGTGATGTTCGACAGCGGCTCCTGGAGCGCGTCGAGTATTTCGTTAGAGTTGAGTGTAAAACTGCGCGGCACACCCGCCGAGATGTGGCGTCCGACAACCTCGATTTCCTTGACTTCGTGGCTCGGAAACGCGCTGCCGACCTGGTGTTTGATGGACTCGGCCGTCGCCTCGCCGATCAACATGTTGTACTGCCGGCGAAGATAATTGGTAATCGCTTCGTCGAACTTGTCACCACCTGTGCGTACCGATGCAGCGTAGACGATACCGTTCAGCGAGATGACAGCGACCTCGGATGTGCCACCGCCAACATCGAGCACCATCGAGCCGCGCGCTTCGCCGATTGGCACACCGGCCCCAATAGCGGCCGCAACCGGCTCTTCAACCAGGTAAACGCGCCGCGCGCCGGCATTGGCTGCGGATTCACGAATCGCCTTACGCTCGACCTGCGTCGAACCATAGGGGACACAAACCAGCACGCGTGTCATCGGCCTCAGCAGACGCTTTCGCTGCACCTTGCGGATAAAGTGCTGGAGCATCTTTTCCGTGATCGTGAAGTCGGCGATCACACCGTCTTTCAACGGCCGGACCGTCGAAATCTGGCTCGGCGTGCGCCCAAGCATGCGTTTGGCGTCCTGCCCGACAGCCTCGATCCGTTTAGCGCCACGCGAATCGGTACGGACCGCGACAACCGAAGGTTCGTCGAGGACAATCCCGTGGTCAC
The DNA here is from genome assembly GCA_012999515.1 of Salifodinibacter halophilus. Taxonomy (NCBI): domain Bacteria; kingdom Pseudomonadati; phylum Pseudomonadota; class Gammaproteobacteria; order Salinisphaerales; family Salinisphaeraceae; genus Salifodinibacter; species Salifodinibacter halophilus. The sequence continues at coordinate 1,517,572 of JABEEB010000001.1, forward strand.
GGGCATAGATCAAGGTGTTGGCGGTACCGAGATCGATGGAAAGATCGTTGACGAAAAGACCGCGGACGTTGTCAACCATTAAAAAGGCTCGGTTAAACTGTTTAGAATAGATTGGGTCGCGCACTGCGACGCAATTAGGATACGCGACACACTCAGGGTCTGCGAGCCCTGTGTGCGCTTGTTTGATCCATTGGATGCGCGAATCAGCGAGTCGCGCAATATTTAAGACACTTACGCCGCACTGAGCGCCGGGAACGCAAGTTGAAAGCAAAAGCCGAAGACGTCCGCGCCGTCGCCGCACTGAACCGGATCCGGCTGGCCGACGAAGACATCGAACCGACAGCAACCACGCTGTCCGGCATTTTCGAACTATTCGACGCGCTCGCCGAAGTCGATACCAGCAGCGTTGAGCCAATGGCGCATCCGCTCGATTTGGTGGCGAGACTCCGGCCGGATCGCGCCGAGCCAAACACCGACACTACAACCTATCAGGCACTCGCGCCCGACGCTGAAAACGGGCTTTATCGTGTGCCGAAAGTCCTCGGATAAGCCGCGTTTAATATGAGCTCGACAGACGCCATCACCAATATCGCGGCCACCAATGCCAACAACCCCGAAGCAGCCGGGACACGAATTGAGATTTGCCGTACGCGGATCAAGCAAAGTCAGCCGGCATTAAATGCGCTGATAAGCATCGACGCGCCAACGTCCGAACGCGCCGCTAACGGCGCATTGGCCGGCGTGCCGATCGTGCACAAGGATTTATTCTGCACGCGCGGCCAGACGACCACCGCCGGCTCCAAAATGCTCGCGAACTTCACCGCGCCGTATGATGCGACGGTCGTCTCACGCCTCGAAGCGGCGGGAGCGGTCACGCTCGGCAAGGCCAATATGGACGAGTTCGCCATGGGCTCATCCAACGAGACCAGCTATTTTGGCGCGGTGGCCAATCCGTGGGACCAATCCCGGGTACCGGGCGGCTCCTCAGGCGGCTCAGCCGCCGCGGTCGCTGCTGGGCTGGCGCCCGCTGCCACCGGTACCGACACCGGGGGCTCGATCCGCCAACCAGCCGCACTTTGCGGCGTAACCGGGATCAAACCGACCTACGGCCGGGTCTCGCGTTTCGGCATGATTGCGTTCGCCTCCAGTCTCGACCAGGCCGGTTGTTTCGCTCGATCAGCGGCCGACTGCGCCCCATTGCTCCAAACCATGGCCGGGACCGACGCCAACGATTCGACTGTCGCCGACGAGCCGGTGGCGGACTATGCAGGCTCGCTGAACGGCGATATCGCGGGGCTGACGATCGGCCTGCCGCGTCAATATTTCGCCGCAGGCGTCGAAACCGAAACCGCGACGGCCCTCAACGCCGCAATTCGTGAACTCGAAGCCTTGGGCGCACATGTGGTCGATGTCGACATGCCATACACTGATTTGGCACTTTCGACCTACTACATCATCGCGCCTGCCGAAGCCTCATCCAATCTCGCACGTTACGACGGCGTGCGCTACGGTCATCGCTGCGCCGACCCGGCCGATCTGACCGACCTCTACGAACGCTCGCGCGCCGAGGGTTTCGGACCTGAAGTTCAACGCCGTATCTTGACCGGCACGTACGTGCTCTCAGCCGGATACTACGACGCCTACTACCGCAAAGCCCAACGCACACGACGCCTGATTGCAGACGATTTCAGCCGCGCTTTCGAGTCGGTCGACCTGTTGGCCACACCGGCCACGCCCGGCCCAGCATTCGAACTCGGCAGCCAGATCGACGACCCGACCACGATGTATGCCAACGACGTCTTCACCCTGCCGGCCAGTCTGGCCGGCGTACCCGCGATGTCAGTCCCAGCCGGTTTTTCCGGCCATCTGCCGGTCGGCCTGCAGATGATTGCGCCATGGTTTGCCGAAGCGCGACTGCTGAACGCTGGCCACGCATACCAGCAAGCGACGGACTGGCACACGCGCCAGCCGCCCGGTTTCGAATGGTCGCAGTGAGTCAGCGGAGGACACCATGAGCTGGCAACCTGTCATCGGCCTAGAGATCCACATGCAGCTGGCTACGGCCAGCAAAATATTTTCCGCCGCACCTACGGCGTATGGCGCACCGCCCAACAGTCAAGCCTCGGCAGTCGACATCGCTCTGCCCGGCGTTCTGCCAGTCATCAACGCCGACGTCATCCGCATGGCGATGCGTTTCGGGGTAGCCATCGACGCCGATATCGCACCGCGCTCAGTATTCGAGCGCAAGCACTATTTCTACCCCGACCTACCGAAGGGTTACCAAATCAGCCAATTGGCGCTACCGATCGTGGCCGGCGGCAGCTTGCCAATCGAAACGACCAACGGCGACAGCAAAACGATCGGCATTACCCGCGCCCACCTCGAAGAAGATGCCGGCAAATCGCTCCACGACGCGTTCGACGGCGCCACCGGCATCGATCTGAACCGCGCCGGCACGCCACTGATCGAGTGTGTCTCCGAGCCGGATATCCGCAGCGCCGCCGAAGCCGCGGCCTACGCCCGGCGCCTGCATACACTGGTGCGCTATCTCGGTATTTGTGACGGCAACATGGCCGAAGGCTCATTCCGGGTCGATGCCAACGTGTCGGTGCGTCGTAGCGACAGCGCCGAGTTCGGCACCCGCACCGAAATCAAGAACGTCAACTCGTTCCGGTTCCTGGAGCAGGCGATCGATTTTGAAATCGAACGCCAGATCGACATACGGGAATCCGGCGCTGCGGTGCCCCAACAAACGCGTCTGTTCGACCCTGAGCGCGGTGAAACGCGGGCCATGCGCAGCAAGGAAGAAGCCCACGACTACCGCTACTTCCCCGACCCAGATCTGCTGCCGGTCGTGGTTACTGCCGACGACATCGAACGCGAGCGCCAAGCCATGCCGGAACTGCCGGCGGCCAAGAACAAACGCTTCGAAAACCAGTATGCACTGTCCCATGCCGACGCCGCGGCGCTGACGACCAACCCCGAGACCGCCGATTATTTCGAGGCAGCGGTTACCGCGGCCGGCGACGCCCCAACCACGCTTGGCCGGCCCGCCGCCAACTGGATCAACGGCGAACTCGCCAGCGTTTTGAACCGAACCGGCACATCCATCACCGAAGCGCCGGTGACCGCGACACAGATCGGCGGCCTGGTTCAACGCATCGCCGACGACACTATTTCCGGCAAGATCGCCAAACAAGTCTTCGATGCACTGGTCGCCGGTGAAGCCGAGACCGCCGACGCGGTCATCGAGGCCCGTGGCCTGAAACAGATTACCGACACGGGCGAGATCGCTGGTTACGTCGACCAGGTGATCGCCGATAACCCCGACCAGGTCGCGCAATATCAGGCCGGCAAAACCAAGGTTATGGGCTTTTTGGTCGGCCAGGTTATGAAAGCATCCGGTGGCAAAGCCAATCCCAAGGAAGTCAACCAGCTCATCGCCGACAAACTTAGTTGAAGGCTGGCGTTCGAGACACGATATGTCGCGCCACGATAGTTGAAATATGCAAGAAACACTGACCTATTCCACCGCCGGGCGGACCACGCGCGATATCACCTCGGATGTACGCACCAGCGTCAAACGCGCCGGTATCGCGACCGGGCTGGCACACGTGTTCGTGCGCCACACGTCGGCTTCGATCATGATCTGTGAAAACATCGACCCCGAAGTGCGCGGCGATGTCGAGCGCTGGTTCGCCAAAAACGTCGTCGACGGCGATCCGATGTACGAACACGACATGGAAGGCCCCGACGACATGAGCGGTCACATACGCAGCATCCTCACCGGCATGGAATTGAGCGTGCCGGTCACCAACGGTGACCTGAACCTGGGCATCTACCAGGGCATTTATATGTATGAGCACCGCACCGGCGGCCGCGACCGCAGCGTCGTCGTCACACTCTTGCCCACGGCCACCTAAAGGCCGGAAACGGCGCATCTCAAACACATAACGCATCGCGTGCGTTGCAACTGGCACTCGACGGCGGCTTCTGCGCAGTGGCGATCGCGCTAATCCACGGCTATCGCCACGCTGACCACGAACGATACCTGGTCGAATAAGCGGCGCGCTATGGTCCGGTTGCGCAGGCGTGGACACGCCGCAAAGCGCGCCTAAGTCAGTCTTGGCCCGCCCGCTTGTAGATCATGCGCACGCGCCCGACCGGACCAAACTCGCGCTTGGTATAGATAAACTCGGGTTTATCCGGCATTAAATGATAGGTCTGCTTCACGGTCTGTTGCTCACGATGCTCGATCATGGTGACCGTGTGTGCGCTCCGATCGATACGATAGTCGACCGGATACGACGTCGTTTTACCACCGGGCTTGGTCAGGGTCAGTTGGTCAGCGCCGAAATGGACTTCGATGGTCTGCAGCGGCGCCACCATGGCGCGTACGCGCCGAAGATTCGACTCATCGACCTGCTCGGCCAGCGGCTGGACATGGTCGAAGCGCCAGCTACCGAAAAGCGGATTGTCCGCGTTGCCAGCAGCCACAGCGTTCGACGCCCCCAAAGACGCGCCCAGGCATGCGACAAGCACAAGCAGGGCTTGCACAGCCGCCACAAACCGCATGCCGCCGAGGCTATCTCGAGTGACCAGCACGAGCTGCCTAGTGCCGAAAATGGCGTAGGCCGGTGAACATCATCGCCACGCCGGCCTCGTCGGCGGCGGCAATGACTTCGTCGTCGCGCTTCGAGCCGCCCGGCTGAATTATCCCGGCCACCCCCGCTTCAACCGCGGCATCGACGCCATCACGAAACGGGAAAAACGCATCCGAGGCCATCACGCTTCCGGTCAGATCCAGTCCAGCATCGGCGGCTTTCTGACGAGCAATGCGAACGGCATCGATACGGCTCATCTGACCAGCGCCGACACCCAACGTCTGCCCGCGCGCCGCGAAGACGATCGCGTTGGATTTGACATGTTTAGCGGCCCGGAACGCAAAAAACATATCCTGAATCTGGGCGCCATCCGGTGTGGCCTGCCCTACGTTTTCGAGTCTGTCGCTGTCGACACCTTGCGCATCGGCCTGTTGGCGCAGAAAACCACCCTGGATCGAACGCGTGACGAAATGGTCCGTCGCGGTCTCATGGAACGCACCGGTCGCCAACACACGCAAGTTCTTCCGGCGACCGAAAGCCCCGAGCGCATCGTCGGCAAAAGCCGGCGCAAGCACGACTTCGGCAAACTGGTTGGACACAATCTGTCCAGCCAGCGCACCGTCAACAGTATCGTTGAACGCGATGATGCCCCCGAAGGCCGAAGCCGGGTCAGTAGCGAACGCGCGCGCGTAGGCCGTCGCCAAGTCGGGGCCGACACCGATGCCACAGGGGTTGGCGTGTTTGATGATGACGCAGGCCGGCGTGTCGTCGAAATCGCGCACCGCGGCCAGAGCCGCATCGGCATCGGCGTAGTTGTTATACGACAGTGCTTTGCCCTGACACAGCCGTGCATTGACGACACCGGTGGTATCGCGATCACCGACCCGATAAACCGCCGCCTGCTGGTGCGGATTCTCGCCATAGCGAAGTTCATCGACCTTCACGGCTTGCGGCGACCACATGCTCGCCTGCATTGTCGCGTCAGCATCGCCACTCGATTGATCTTCGCCGCCGTCCACCTGGTCTGCGCCGAGATAGGCGGCGATCGCGCGGTCGTAGCCCGCCGTGTGTGCAAAGCCAGCGGCGGCCAAGCGGCGGCGTGTAGCGGTGGTGGTGCCACCGTGTTCGCCGATTTCCGCTAACACCGCAGGGCCATCAGCCGGGTCGACGACAAGCGTCACATCGGCGTGATTCTTAGCTGCGGCACGCAGCATCGCCGGACCGCCGATGTCGATGGTCTCGATGGCAGTCTCACGCGTCGTATCGGGCGCGGCCACGGTCTGCTCGAATGGATAGAGATTAACCACCACCATATCGATCGGCGGTATATCGTTGTCGCGCATGACGTCCGCATCGGCCGCACGCCGGCCCAGAATGCCGCCATGTATGCGCGGGTGCAGGGTTTTGACGCGCCCACCCATGATTTCCGGCGCCCCCGTGTAGTCGACGACATCGACAACCGGCACACCAGCTTCGCGTAGTTTGGCCGCCGTGCCACCTGTCGACAGAACCTCGACGCCGTGGGTCTCGACGAGCTCGCGCGCAAACGCAACCACGCCGGTCTTGTCGGACACACTTATAAGCGCACGCCGCACGGGTGCTATTTCAGTCACGATGAAACACTCCGAAAAGTCTGGTCGAGTCGCCCCGCGGCCCTAGCCGTTTAACGCGTGCCGACGCAATTTCTTGCGCAGCGTGGCGCGATTGATGCCAAGCATCTCAGCCGCCCGGGATTGATTACCACCGGTCTGGTCGAGTACACGTTCGAGTAGTGGTTTCTCCACTTCCGCCAACACCATCTCGTAGAGATTGTCGGGCGGCTCACAGCCATTCAGGGATTCGAAATATTGATCCAAGCTTGCGCCGACATAGTGGCGTAATGGTTTGGTCTGGCCACTGGAGGGGTCATCGCGTTCAGTCGACGACATACGGCGCGCCGGCGGTTGGTTTGAGCGGTCGACTAATATAACGATTTTGGGCGCCGAACTAAACCCACAACCAGCGCTCGCGCCGCCTCGATTCGCTACAACGCCGGCTGCGCGGGCCTATCGGCGACGACCGGCCAATGCCGCCCAATCTCCTTCGTAGATGGGCGGCTCGAAAGATAACCAATCTGCGTAGGCATTTTGCACATCATCGACATGGCGCGATAACAGCCCGGAGAGCACCAACCAACCGCCCGGTGCAAGCTGCGCGATCAACGTCGGCGTCAGATCGATCAGCGGGGCAGCCAGTATATTGGCCAGAACGATATCGTAAGCCGGCGCGGGTACCGCATCCAGCGCTGGTGTCTCGACCACTTCGGCCACGCCGTTGGCAGCGGCATTGTCACGAGTCGCAGTCAATGCTTTCGGGTCGTTGTCGACCGCAACGACCGTATGTGCACCAAGTTTGGCAGCAGCGATCGCTAGAATCCCCGAGCCGCAGCCATAATCGAGAACACGCTGGCCGGCTAGATCAGCGCCGGCCAGCCAAGCCAGACATAGCGCCGTTGTCGGATGCGAGCCAGTGCCAAACGCCAACCCTGGATCCAGACGAATCACGGTTGCACTCGGACCGGCCTCAGCCGACAGTTCGGCATCAGTCGGCGCAACCCACAGATCGTCGCCAAACCGACGCGGCTTTTGATACGCACGCCAGGCTTCGACCCAGTCGGCTTCGGGCAGTATTTCGCTGGCCACAGTCACATGCGGGTCACCGATGGCTTCCCGCAGGGCGTGCTCGATTGGGGCCGTATCGGTCTCCGGCGAAAACTGCCCAACAACCCGCGAGACACCAAACGACGGGGTCTGACCCGGCGCTGGTTCCACGGTCAATTCCTCACCTACATCGAGCACTGTCACCGCCTCGGCACCGTTTTCTTCCAGCACCAGTTCGGCCAGGGCCGAATGCTCGGTCTCAGCAATGACCTGCAAGCGGGCGAGATTCATCCGTCGGCGTCGGCGCGCAGCTTGTTTTCCAGATAATGAATGGACACGCCACCCGCCACGAAATGCGGATCGGTCAGGATTTGTTGGTGGAGATCGAGGTTGGTGTGTATTCCTTCAACGACCATCTCCGACAACGCGATTTCGCCGCGGGATAGCGCGGTGTCCCGATCCGGGCCGTGGGCGATAAGCTTGCCGATCAGCGAATCGTAGTGAGGCGGCACGCTATAGCCCGCGTAGGCATGCGAATCCAGCCGTATACCCGGGCCACCCGGCGTGTGGTATTCGGTGATCCGGCCAGGCGACGGCACGAACGTCGTCGGATGCTCGGCATTAACTCGGCACTCGATGGCGTGCCCAGAAAGCTCGATATCCGACTGCGAATAAGACAGCGGATAGCCTGCCGCGATTCGCAGTTGTTCGGCCACCAGATCGACACCCGTGATCATTTCAGTGACCGGATGCTCAACCTGGATACGCGTATTCATTTCAATGAAATGGAACTCGCCGTTTTCGTATAAAAACTCGAAGGTGCCTGCGCCGCGATAACCAATGCGCTGGCATGCCGCCACACACAATGCACCGATACGTTCACGCTCGGCATCAGTGATGCCAGGCGCCGGCGCTTCCTCGACCACCTTTTGATGGCGACGCTGCGACGAGCAGTCGCGCTCGCCCAGATGGATGGCGTTGCCATAGTTGTCGGCCAGCACCTGGACTTCGATGTGGCGCGGCAGCTCCAGAAATTTCTCCATATAGACCAGCGAGTTGCCAAAGGAACTCGCGGCCTCACGGCGCGCCATATCGACCGCACTGGGGACTTCGGATGCACTATGGACAACATGCATGCCACGTCCACCGCCACCGCCGACGGCCTTGATGATGACCGGAAGACCGATGGATTCAGCCAGTTGGCGATTGGCCTGGTCATCGTCGGACAACGGCCCGCCTGACCCCGGCACACAAGGCACACCAGCCGCCGACATTTCCTGGATCGCCGAGGTTTTGTCAGCCATCAAGCGGATCGTCTCGGCATCCGGGCCGATGTAGGTGAACCCAGATTCGGCTACGCTTTCGGCGAAATCCGCGTTTTCCGACAGGAAGCCGTAGCCAGGGTGGATCGCACTGGCACCGGCAACCTCCGCCGTGCTCATCAGCGTCGCCATGTTGAGGTAGCTTCCATCGGCGTTCGGCGGGCCGATACAGACCGCCTCCTCGGCCAGCAGAACGTGTTTCTGATCCTGGTCAGCGGTGGAATAGACCGCGACCACCGGGATATCGAGTTGACGACAGGCGCGCAGGATCCGCAGCGCAATCTCGCCACGGTTGGCAATCAGTACCTTATCCAGCATCACGAAATGACAAACAGTGGTTGATCGAACTCCACCGGCTGGCCGTCTTCCACCAGCACTTGGCTGATTGTCCCGGCAGTCTCGGACTCGATCTGATTGAGCATTTTCATAGCCTCGACGATGCATAGCGTATCGCCCACCGAAACGCGATTGCCGACTTCAGCAAACGGTTCGGCGTCCGGTGACGGGGCGCGATAAAACGTGCCCACCATCGGTGAGCGGATCATCGTGCCATCCAGCGGCTCGTCGGCCGGCGCCGTGCTTTCAGCCTCCGGCTGAGCAGGTGGCGCCGCCGGCTGCGCCGGCGCCTGCGTCGCCGGTGGCGGCGCGGCCCCGGCAGAGGCCGCTACTGGCGGATAGCGGCCGATACGGACTGACTCTTCGCCCTCCGATATTTCGAGCTCGGCGACGCCCGACGCCTCAACCAGTTCGATGAGTTTCTTGAGTTTTCGTATGTCCATGACGTTCCCTAAATTTAAAGCAGCTAAGCCGCGCCGTCGGCGCGCATAAGTGCGGCTAGCGCCAACTCGTAACCGTGGGCACCGAATCCAGCGACGGTGCCAAGCGCAATGTCCGAAAAGTACGAATGTTGGCGGAACGGCTCGCGCGCGGCGATATTTGACAGATGAATTTCCACAAACGGCAGCCCCGTCGCAATCATCGCGTCGCGCAGCGCCACGCTGGTATGAGTGAACCCGCCGGGATTCAACAAGATGCCGTCACAGTGCTCGTGTCCAGCGGCCTGCACACGGTCAATCAACGCACCTTCGCCGTTGGTCTGAAAAGTATCGAGTTCGTGGCCAGCGTCTTGCGCAAGCACGGCCAATCGCGACTCGATCGCAGCCAGCGTGTCGCGGCCATAATGGGCCGACTCGCGCTGCCCGAGCAGATTTAAATTCGGCCCGTTGACAAGCAGATATCGCGCCAAACCGCATCCGTTCGTAAAACCGCTGTAATAGTATGCCTCAGCCAAGCTGTTACAGCAATAAGTTGACCCCGGATCGACGACATTCGCGCCTATTTCGAAACTTTTCCGGCAAAAATACTTTGACGACGCGCCCGGGCACGTCGTTTTAGGCTGCCTCGAACCGAGCGAGCACTAAGCGAGTCTACTCGAGCGCGTGTGCGCGAACCCCACCGGCACCCGCTCCAAACGGATGGACGACATATTGTGATGGCTTACGCTTCTACGCGTGCGGCGCTTGGCTACCAAAGCGATAACATGGCGACTACGCATCCAAGGATCGCACACGCCGATAGCCTTACAAAGGCCACATGCGGCGTACCGATACAGCCGCCGATGTGCCAGCAAGATAAACAAACCTGTCAAACCGCAACGATTTGATTACAAAATCATAAACCCGCGAGACGTTGAAACAGCGACTCGGTGGGCGACAGCGCGGCGGCTACAACCGCCCCGTTGCTTCGACAGATGGCAACCATAGCCCGACCAAAGGCAGGCTCCGTTTAAGCCTCGGTTGTTTCGATCAGCCAGCCCAGATAATCGGGCAGCCCATCAACAATCGGCACCGCAACGATTTCCGGCACATCGTCCGGATGGGATTCGGTCACGCGAGTACGCAGTGCTTCCAACCGAGTGTGCTGAGTTTTGATCAGCAAAAGGACTTCCTGGGCGGTTTCGACCTGACCTTGCCAGCGATAAACCGATCTGATCCCCGGCACGATATTGACGCAAGCCGCTTCACCGGCTTCGACCAGCCCATTGGCGATCGACTCGGCAGTCGCCGTATCAGGACAGGTGACATAAATGATAATCGGGTGGTAGCGGCCGCCAGATTCGGCATCGCTCATTTTGTTTCCTCCGCATAAGGTACCGGACGAAGCATCACCGTCGTTCCCGGCCATGATTTGTCGCTCGAGAGAATACCAGCTGCGCGCATCCTCGCAGCTCAATAGTTTAACGCCGCTTAAAGTTAAAATATCCAGTTATTTAGAAAAATCGAAACTCGGTGCTACGCTTAAACAATGAGGCAGTTTGCATAAGGAGTTCTTCATGGGTCTACGACTGGGCGACACAGCCCCTAATTTCACGGCAGAAACCACGGAAGGCACCATCGACTTCCACACATGGCTGGGCGATGGCTGGGGGGTGCTGATGTCCCACCCCGCGGATTTCACGCCCGTGTGCACAACCGAGCTCGGCACCGTCGGCGGCTTGGACTCGGAATTCGCCAAACGCAACGCCAAGGCGATCGTGGTCTCGGTGGATTCGGTCGATGATCACTACAAGTGGTCACAGGATATCGCCGAAACGCAACGAAGCGGGGTCACATTCCCGATTATCGGCGATCCCGAGCGCAAGGTATCCGAGCTCTACGACATGATCCACCCGAATGAGGGCGACACGTCGACGGTACGATCGGTGTTCGTGATCGATCCGAATAAAAAGATCCGCATGACGCTGACCTACCCCAAGTCAGCCGGGCGCAACTTTGCCGAAATCCTGCGCGTGATCGACTCTCTACAGCTGACGGATAACTACAAAGTGACCACGCCGGCCGATTGGCAAAACGGCGACGATGTGATCGTCCTGCCGAGCCTATCCAATGACGAAGCGGAAAAGCTCTTCCCGGCCGGCTTCACCGAGTTAAAGCCCTATCTACGCATGACCAAACAGCCGAATCTCTAACACCTCGGCCAACCATAGAACTCAAAAGGCGCGGCCAGGGGTCGCGCCTTTTTTGTGTATGGCGCAACGAAGCGGTCATAATACGGCTTCAGCGACCGGAGCGAGCATGACCGACCAGACAACCAACAAACGCCGCAGCGCCACCATAACCGAAGGCACAGCACGCGCGCCGAACCGCGCCATGCTGCGCGCCATGGGCTACACCGACGCCGACCTGACCAAGCCCATCGTCGGCATCGCCAACGGCTACTCCACGGTCACGCCCTGCAATATGGGCCTAAACGCTCTGGCTGAACGCGCCGAAACCGCGTTCGAGGACAGCGGCGCCAAGTCACAAGTCTTCGGCACGGTCACCGTCTCGGACGGCATCTCCATGGGCACGACGGGGATGAAGTACTCGCTGGTCTCGCGCGAAGTCATCGCCGACGCGGTGGAAACCGCGGTCCAAGCCGAATCAATGGACGGCGTCCTAGCACTCGGCGGCTGCGACAAGAACATGCCGGGCGCGATGATCGGTATCGCACGCATGAATGTGCCGGCAATATTCGTCTATGGCGGCACGATCAAGCCTGGCCATCTGGACGGCGAGGACTTGACCCTCGTCTCGGCATTCGAAGCTGTCGGCCAACGCGTTGCCGGCACGATCGACGACGCTCGCCTCAAGAAGGTCGAATGCAACGCCTGCCCGGGCATCGGCTCCTGTGGCGGCATGTTTACCGCCAATACCATGTCGAGCACATTCGAAGCGATGGGCATGAGCCTGCCCTATTCGTCGACCATGGCCGCGGAAGACGCCGAGAAAGCCGAGAACACAGCCGCCTCGGCACAAGCGCTGTTAACCGCCATCGAAAAAGGCATCCGCCCGCGTGATCTGCTGACCTTCAAAGCCTTCGAGAACGCCATCACGCTGGTCATGGCCGTGGGCGGCTCCACCAACGCGGTGCTCCACCTGCTCGCGATCGCACACGCAGCGGGCGTCGATCTATCGATTGACGATTTTGAACGCATCCGCGGCAAGGTCCCGGTTTTCTGCGATCTGAAACCCTCGGGCCGCCATGTCGTCACCGAACTGCACGCCGCCGGCGGCATCCCGCAGGTGTTGAAGATGCTCTACAACGCTGGATTGCTGCATGGCGACTGCCCGACGATCACCGGTGCCACGCTGGCCGAGACCCTGGCCGACGTGCCGGACGAACCGCCGTCCGGGCAAACGGTGATTCACCCGATCGACAAACCGCTCTATGCCTCCGGGCACCTGGCGATCCTCAAGGGTAACCTCGCCACCGAAGGCGCCGTAGCCAAGATTACGGGCATCAAGGAACCGTCGATAACCGGCCCAGCACGGGTGTTCGATTCGGAAGAAGATGCCATGTCGGCCATCGTCGGCGAGCAAGTCGGCGCCGGCGATGTCGTGGTCCTTCGCTACGAAGGCCCCAAGGGCGGCCCCGGTATGCGCGAAATGCTCTCACCGACCTCGGCCATCGTCGGCCGGGGCCTTAGTGACAAAGTCGGACTGATTACCGACGGTCGCTTCTCTGGCGGCACTTACGGCATGGTCGTCGGCCATGTCGCACCGGAAGCTGCAGCCGGCGGCGATATCGCACTCGTCGAGGACGGTGACACCATCACCATCGACGCCCACCAACGATTGCTACAACTGGCGGTCGACGACGAAACGTTGGCGCGCCGGCGTGCCGCATGGCAGAACCGTCCCGGCAACGCGACGCGCGGCGTGCTCGGCAAATACGCCAAGCTGGTCGGTTCGGCGGCGAGCGGTGCTGTCACCGACGACGCCGATTGACCCCGCTTAATACCGCCCTAAACGGCCACCGGGAATAAGCGATCGCGCCGCTTTTTGACTGACCACGCGCTCTCCGAGCGCGTGGTCAGTCATACATGCGATCTCGAGGCGTTACGAGCGATCGGCAAAACGATCGATGGTGCGCGCAGCCTGTTCGCGTAGCGACGGCTCGACCGCACGAAACAGCGCACCGCGCAGCCCCGGGCTAGCGGCTACGACCACGCCGGCCGCCAGCGCCGCCACCATCACGCCACCAGTATGGTCGCGCGTCCAGTCGACAGCCATGTCACCGAGCGCCGAACGATCCCGATCCTCATCCGAGCGGGCATCAGAGCCGTCGGCAGACGGTGCCGCACTATTGATGCGCGGCCGCACCGCTCGATATACGAGGCCGCCGACAACCGCTACCATCAGCAGCAGCGTCGCGCCGGCAATCGCAATCGCGCCCGGCTGCCCGATCAGCGGGGCGAGCGCAAGATAGAGGGCACCAATAAGCGCTAACACGGCCGCTGTTGCCAGCAGCATCAACATCCAGAACAGCATGTTGACGGCCAACGCACCGACCGCTTTGGCGCGCAAATTCATGGCGTCAGCGCTTTAGCAGAGCACCGATCAACAGACCGGCGCCGAAAGCGGTGGCAATACTCGTGTACGGGCGCGCCTCGATCTCGGCACCGACCTCCTGCGAACGCTTGCGAACTTCCTCGCTGAACTCGCCGGTTTTGCTGCGGACGGCATCGGCACCCGAACGCGCCTGTTCTTCGCTGATTTTGCGGACATCCGAAGTCAACGTTTGGAAATCGTTGCGGAGCGATTCAAGGTCATTTTTTAGCGTTTCAGTTTCATTTTCGGCCATGGCGACCACCTAACGTTGCCAGTTGCGTTTGAATCGTATCATTTCGCGACTGAAGCGGCGGCATGCCGTTCTTTTAGCCCAAAAAATCGCTCAGCCGTTGCAGTTGTCGCACTCGCCAGTGCCGACACCGACTCACCGCGCGCGACGGCTGCCGCCCTGGCAACCTCGGGCAGAAACGACGGCTCGTTGCGTCGTGTCGCCGGTTTGGAATCAAGACTTCGCGGCAACAGAAACGGACAGTCGGTTTCGATCATCAGGCGATCACTCGGGATCTCCGGCAACAGCCGGGCGACCGACTGGCCACGGCGCTCGTCGCAGATCCAGCCGGTGATGCCGATGTGGCAACCAAGTTCGAGATAAGTCTCGAGTGCGTCGCGGTCGCCGGTAAAACAATGCACGACCGCGGCCGGCAAGTCGTCGATCGTGTTTTTCAGAATGGCGGCAAAGTCAGCATGTGCCTCACGCTGATGCAGGAACACCGGCAACTGATGGCGACGCGCAATATCGAGTTGAGCCTCGAACGCCGTGGCCTGTGCATCCCTTGGCGATAGATCGCGGAAATAATCCAGACCGGCTTCACCGACCGCTGCAATATCGCCAGCGCCGGCTGCGTCGGCGATCTGCTCGGCGAGTGCGTCGTCCCATGACTCGGCGTGGTGCGGATGCAAACCAGCGGTCGCTGCCAGATCGTTCTCGGTGCGCGCGAGTTCTACGGCAGATGCGTTGCTCGCATGGTCACTGCCCGTCACGACCATCGCGTGGACGCCAGCCGCGTGCGCTCGCTGGCGTACATCTTGGCGATCAGCGTCAAAACTCTCGTGGGCCAGATTGGCGCCGATGTCGACTAGCGTCATAGGCAAAATCCCGGGTTGATAATCGCGCCACAGTCTAGCCGATCGCGGCGACACCATGGCCGTTCAATACGTGTGGTTTTGCTATCATTTCCCAACCCTTCAATCTCCCAACTTTCATGCGTCGTAGCCCAATACCGCGCGTTGCTATCGCGTTCCTGCTCGTGATCGTCACTGGCGTGGCCAGCGCCGCAACACGCTATGTCAGCGACCAATTATCGGTGAACCTGCGGCGCGGCCCGGGCACCGGTTACAACATTAAGAAACTCATAGACGCCGGCGACAAGCTAACCACACTCTCGAAATCCGATGGTTGGACCAAGATCCGGACAGCCAGCGGCACCACCGGCTACGTGCTGACCCGGCAACTGTCGGACAAACCAGCCGCCACCACGCGTCTGGACAAATATCGGCAGCAGAATAAGAAACTGCGTAAACAAAACAAATCGCTGAGCACCAACGCGGGCAGTGCTAAGAAAAAGATTGCCAAACTGCAGAAACAGAACAAGCAACTGACCAGCCAGAAAAAAACGATCAGTCAGAAGCTTGAAAAATTGCGTGAAACCTCCGCCGACGCCGTGCGCATTAACAAACAGAATAAGAAATACCACAAGAAAGTGATGTCGCTGGAGTCGACGGTCGAGCGTTTGAAACACGAAAACGAGGCGCTCGAAAGCCGGCGTGAAGGCATGAAAATCGGCGCGCTCATCCTGTTCGTGGGGATCGTGGTCGGCCTATTGCTTTCCCTGATGCGCCGGCGTCGTTCCGGTAGTTGGAGCGACTCGCTATGATCGGCCCACTCGACACGCTGTAACGTTATGCAGGCGGACGAATTACATTGGCCAGCCGCGGGCGAACACGCACGCGGCACGATCGACGGCCCAGCAGGCGCGCTGGAAACCGCCATAGCCATGCCGAAAACGAGCGCGCGCGGACTCGTGCTTGTGGCTCACCCGCATCCGCAGCAAGGCGGCACGCTGGATAACAAAGTCACCTACATGACTGCGCGCGCCATGGTCGAGTCCGGCTTTGCTGCAATCCGGGTCAACTACCGCGGTGTGGGCCAAAGCGAAGGCGGCTACGACGCTGGCCAAGGCGAGTTCGACGATCTGCGCGTGGCGCGGCAATGGGCGCTCCAACAATCCGGGCTCCCGTATGCCGGAGTCGCAGGCTTTTCATTCGGCGCCTGGCTGGCGCTGTGCCTAGCCGTATCAGACGGCGCACGGGCGCTTCTGACTATCGGTCTGCCGGTGGAATATTTCGAAAACAACCTGCCACGAGCCGATACGGCATGGCGCGCCCTTTTCGGCGACGCTGACGACGTCATCGACGTCGATCGCGCCATACATGCCGTCCAGGCCCTACAGCCGCCGGTCGACACACAGATAATGAGCGGCGCCGGCCATTTCCTGCACGGCCGTCTCAGCGAGCTTCGCCGTCTGGCCGGGGACCATTTCGACGCCCACGGCGACTAAACCGCCATCGCCATGAATCTTTTCAACCAGCTGAAAACCGCGTTGGCGCCGACCGAGACAGCCGAGCGCGACCCGGAACACGCCCAGCGCATCGCCGCTGCGGTATTGATGCTCGAGATAGCGCATGCGGATCACGTGCACGCCGACGTCGAATACCAAACCATCCGCACCGAGCTCGAAAACGGTTTCGCCCTAGACGCCGCGGGCGCCGACGAGCTGCTTGAGGCTGCCCGACCGCAGTCCGACGACAACGTGTCACTTTATACGTATTTAAAAACGCTCAACAGCGGGCTTAACGCGACCGAGAAGCGCGAAGTCATCGAGATGTTGTGGCGCGTCGCGTATGCCGACCGTGAAATCGCCGCTGACGAAGAAGCGCTGCTGCGGCGACTCGCCGATATGCTTTATCTGCCGCACAGCGAGTTCATCCGCGCCAAACTGGCTGTGCTCGGCGACTAACGCGCAACCCGATGCAGCAGGGGCACGTGCGCTGAATAAGCTTTGTAACGTACCAACGCCTACGCTGATTCGGCGAGTTGATAAAGCGCGATCTCGCCGAAAAGATTCGGCCACATCCGAATCAGCGCATTACTGCGGTGGGCATGATTGACCACATGCCGACGCGCGATCGCGACGCCCTTTTCCACGCATAGTTGCTCGAAGTCACGCACCGTGCTCAGCCGGATGTTGGGCGACTCATACCAGCGATGCGGCAATGATTTCGACATCGGCATCAGACCAAAGGCCCCGAGCGACAGACGCGGACGCCAATGGCCAAAGTTAGGGAAGGTCACGATCGATGCCTGCCCGACACGCAGCATCTCGTCCATCAGCCGATCCGGGCGCTGGACTTCCTGCAGCGCCGAGCTCATAACGACATAATCGAAACTCGCCGCCGAGAACTCGCCAAGGCCCTTGTCGAGGTCGAGCTGCAGCACGTTGACGCCGCGTTTAGCGCACTGGATAACGTTGTCGGCATTGATCTCCAAACCATAACCGACAACGTCCTTGGTCCCGGCGAGGTGTGCCAATAACGCGCCATCACCACAACCGAGATCGAGCACCCGTGCGCCTGGACGAATCCAGTCAGCAATGAGCGCGAGATCGGCGCGCAAACCATCCGGTGCCGGCGTCGTCTCCGTGTTCATATGCCTAACTCGTCAGCCGCGCGGCCGAGATAGGCCCGCAGCGTATCGATATAGTGCGGCATCGTCAGCAGGAAGTCGTCATGGCCCAGGTTGGAGGTGACTTCAGCGTAGGATACGTCTTTGCCGGCCTCGACCAACGCATCGACGATCTCGCGCGAGCGTGACGGCGGAAAGCGCCAATCCGAGGTGAATGACAACACCATAAATCGCGCTGTCGCCGGCGCGAACGCTTCCGCCAGACCACCAGCCAGGTTATTAGCCGGGTCGAAATAATCCAACGCCTTGGTCATCAGCAGATATGTGTTGGCGTCGAAATTGTGGACAAACGACTCGCCCTGATAGCGCAGGTACGACTCCACCTGGAATTCAACGTCGAAGCCGTAGCGCACCGCGTCGGCACGTAGGTCACGACCAAACTTGGCGCGCATTGCCTCGTCGGACAAATAGGTGATGTGGCCAAGCATGCGCGCCAACATCAAACCACGCCGCGGCACGGCATCGTGGTCGACGTAACGCCCACCATAAAACTCTGGATCGGTCACGATCGCCTGGCGCGCGATTTCGTTGAAGGCAATATTTTGAGCCGATAATCGCGGCGCGGCTGCAATCACCACGGCGTAGGCAATCCGATCCGGATAGTCGAACGACCATTGCATGACCTGCATGCCGCCGAGGCTACCGCCAATCACCGCGGCCCATCGCTCGATGCCAAGCGCAGCGCGCAGCCGGTCCTGCACCCGCACCCAATCGCCAACCGTCACCACGGGGAAATCCGGCCCGTAGATGGCGCCAGTCTCGGGATTAACACTGGCCGGCCCAGTCGAGCTGCCGTAACAGCCGGGGTTGCCCGGACTGACAACGAAAAACCGATTGGTGTCGATCATTTTGCCGGGACCGATGCACTTATCCCACCAGCCAGGTTTGGCGTCATCCTCGCTGTGGTAACCGGCCGCGTGGTGGTTGCCGGACAGCGCATGGCAGACCAACACGGCATTGGAATGATCGGCGTTCAATTCGCCGTAGGTTTCATACACCAGATCGAGACGCGCCAAGCTACTGCCACAGTCCAGCTCGAGCGGCTGCTCGATAGCCAGCGTCTGGGGCTCGACGTACCCTACGGCACCCGGTGTCGACTCACGCATTCAGTGCAACGCACCTGGCAAGGGCAACAACATAGTAACGACCTGCAACACCAGGATGACCACCAACGGTGACAGATCGAAGCCGCCGAGCGGCGGCAGACGAGAGCGAACCGGTCGAAGCAACGGTTCATTCAGAGTTCGCAAAAGTGCAGTGGCCGGCGAGTTCTGCTGCGGCGCCAGCCATGACATGAGCGCTTGGATGAGAATCGTCAAGGTGTATAGGTTACAGACCAACACGATCGTTTTGAAAGCCGCCCAAGCCAGCGCGACGGCGGGACGGAGCTGAGCGAAGTCGAGCGGCTGCCCTTGTGCCAACGTGTTCAGCACGAGAATCAGTTCGACATCTACATAGCAGATGATGACTGCCAATACCAGCGCTGGCACGTCGAGATCACTCCGGCGTGGAATTAGCGCGGCTACCCAGCGAACCGGTATGCGCGTGGCCTGCCAGACAAACTGCGACAACGGATTGTAGAAATTGGCCCGAACGAGTTGCAACAACACGCGCAGCAACACCACGATCGTATACAGCGACAGCAGCGTATCGCCCAGAAAAATCAGTGCATGCATTCCGTTATTGACCACAGTCAGCTCGGATCGAGATCATCGGCCAGTTCACCGGCGCGACTGGCGGCTGCCTCAACGGCACGGTTGATCGCGACATCAACTTGACCACTCGTCAATTCGCCCAATGCCTTTTCAGTCGTGCCGCCCGGCGACGTGACCTTGGCGCGGAGCGTGCCAGCGTCGTCACCCGACTCCTCGACCATTCGGGCCGCACCAAGCGCGGTTTGCGTGACCAATTGACGCGCCGTGGCCGGATCCAGCCCCTCGTTTTCAGCCGCCGTCTGGAGCGCCTCCATAAAGGCGAAAAAGTATGCCGGGCCACTACCGGAAACCGCTGTCACCGTATTCAATTTGGATTCCGCGTCGACCCAGACCGTTTGGCCACTGGCCGTCAGGATATCGTCGGCTAATTGCCGCGTCTGCTGGTCAACACCGGGTGGCGCATACAGCCCCGTTATGCCAGCGCCGATAAGTGCCGGCGTATTCGGCATACAGCGCACGATCGCTCGTTTCTCACCGAACCAATGCACGAGCGCGGCCAACGGCACACCTGCCGCAACCGATATGACAGCAGCCGAACTGGTCGTCATCGACTCGGCCAGCTCTGTAGCCACATCCGGCAAGATCTGGGGTTTGACCGCGAGTACAACAGCATCGGCGTCCATGACTTCGGGGCTCGCCTGGCTCACGCAATCGACCGCGTAGGCCTCGGTCAAGGCCGCGTGTTTAGCCGCATCCGGTTCCACCACCGTGACCGTTGCGGGCGAGCCTGCGTGTCGCAAGCCGCCGATCAGGCTGCACGCCATATTGCCGCCGCCAACAAATACGACCCTGCGCTCCATCCATTGCCTCAATTGGTTAAACCGTGCGCATGATACGACACGCCGTCCCCGGTCGGCGAGGGCAGCACGCTTTGCGCCGAGTCAGGCGATACGCTTGCCATCCTCAGGCGCGAAAAACACCGCCCTGTCCATATTGAACCAGAGGTCGACGTTTGCACCGACAGGCGTCGAAAATCCCGGCAGCGTGCGAGCCGTTATGGATGTATCGCCGACCGCCGACGTGATGAACGTATCCGGCCCGGTCGGTTCGACAACATTGACCGGGCAGGCAACCTTGGCGGTATCGGACTCCTCGGCTGGACGAACGTGCTCCGGACGGATACCGAGCGTCACCTCGGTTCGACTGCCTTCGGACAGTTGTCGCGCTGTTCGATCATCAACCGGCAACGCCACTCGACCGTCGTCAGTCGCAAAGCTAGCGTACAAATTATCGCCGCTTTGTTCGATATTGGCGGGAATGAAGTTCATCGCCGGCGAGCCGATAAAGCTCGCAACGTAGCGATTGGCCGGGTCATTGTAGATGTCGTGTGGCGACCCCAGTTGCTGGACCACGCCCTCATTCATCACCGCAATGCGATTGCCTAGCGTCATGGCCTCGATCTGATCATGGGTGACGTAAACCATGGCCTTGCCCAGACGCTGCTGGAGCATCTTGATTTCCGTGCGCATCTCGACACGCAGCTTGGCATCGAGATTGGACAACGGCTCATCAAGCAAAAACAACGCCGGATCCCGCGCCAACGCCCGACCTATTGCGACTCGTTGGCGCTGGCCACCTGATAACTGGGCCGGTTTACGTCCCAACAGCGGCTCGATCTGAAGCAGGCTCGCAACCTGATCGATGATCTTCGCCTGCTCGGCTTTGGGTACGCGACGCATCTTCAACCCGAACTGGATATTGCCGCGCACGGTCATGTTCGGATACAGCGCGTAGAACTGGAATACCATGGCGATGTTACGAGCGCGCGGCGAGCGCTCGTTGATGCGCTCGCCATCCAATCGGATCTCGCCCTCAGTGACCGGTTCAAGACCGGCCAACATATTCAACAGCGTCGACTTGCCACAGCCCGACGGCCCCACCAGGATCAAGAAGTCGCCCGAGTCGATCTCGATGTTGATGTCATCGAGTACACGCGTAGTACCGAAATGTTTACTTACATTTTCTATAGCCAGAGCAGACATCGTTATCCTTTCACAGCGCCGGCGGTCAGGCCCCGCACGAAATAGCGACCGGCGACGATATAGACGATAAACGTGGGCAGCGCAGCGATCATGGCCGCAGCCATGTCGACGTTATAGTGTTTGACGCCGGTCGACGAGGTATTCACCAAGTTATTAAGCGCCACGGTTATCGGATGTGATGCACCCGAGGTAAATACCACACCAAAGAGGAAATCGTTCCATATTTGCGTAAACTGCCAAATCATACAAACCATTAGAATCGGAACTGCCAAAGGCAGGGCGATGTGCCAAAAAATAGAAAAGAAACCGGCACCGTCGACGCGCGCCGACTTCGCGAGTTCATTCGGCACAGTCACGAAAAAGTTACGGCAGAACAGCGTCGTGACCGCGATACCGTAGATCGTATGCACCACAATCAAGCCGACGATTGAATTGGACAGACCCAATGTGCCGAGCGTATCGGCCATCGGAAGCAAGAACATTTGATACGGCACAATCATGCCGAAGAGCAAAAGCCCAAAAATGACTTCCGAACCACGAAATCGCCATTGGGTAAGAAGATAACCGTTTATCGCACCAAACCCTGTCGACAATAGAACCGCCGGCACCGTGAAGGCCATCGAGTTCAGGAAATAGGGTTTCAGGCCGCTACACGAATCGCCCGTGCACGCCGACCCCCATGCGGCCAACCACGGCTTGATCGTGAATGGATCGGGCCACGCAAACAGCCCGCCACTCTGAACCTGGCCGAGACTTTTGAATGATGTCACCACCATCACGTACAGCGGCGCCAAGAAATATAACGCTGCCACAATCAGCACGGCATAGATTGCTATAACGGATGGTGACAGCGACGTTCGATTAGACTCAGCCATTACGCGCATTCCGTTTTTGTCGAAATTCGCTGATCCACATCGGCAAGATCACGACCGCAATCACGAGCATCATCAGCGAAGCCGCCGCTGCACCAAGCGCGATTTGGCCGCGGTTGAATCCATATTCGTACATAAAAATTGCCGGCATCCAGGTTGAGTAGCCTGGGCCACCGCCAGTCATGGCCATGATTAGCGCAAAACTCTTAATGGACAGTTGCACCAACAAGGCCACCGCCGAGAAAAGAACCGGCTGCAAACTGGGAATAATGATCTTCAAATACGCACGCGGCAGCGACGCACCGTCAAGCTGAGCCGCCTTGATGATCGAATCATCGATATTGCGCAGCCCAGCCAAAAACAACGTCATCACGAAACCCGACGCCTGCCACACGGCGGCGACTGCTACGGCATATATCGCCATATCCGGTTGGATCAGCCAGTCAAAGCTAAAACTGCCCCAGCCCCACGACCGAACGACATGTTGCACCCCCATACTCGGGTTCAACATCCACTTCCAGACCACACCGGTGACAACCATCGACAGCGCCATCGGATACAGATAGATCGTACGCAGCAAGCCGACCGCGCGTATCTTCTGATCGAGCAAGATGGCGAGTAACAATCCCAGGCCAAGGCTAACGCCAATATAGAGCGCACCGAAGATGAGAAGATTAAGCAACGACACATGCCATGTGTCGAGCGAAAACATCGCCTCGTATTGAATCAAGCCAGCGAAATGGTTGCTGGGCAAGATCGTCGAGTTCGTGAACGACAACCAGATCGTCCACCCCAGAAATCCATAGATAAAGACACCAACCGCGATTAGCGATGGGATCAGCGTCAGTTTCGGCAAAAGCCAATCAGACCATGCCGCTAGTTCGAAGCGGGATTGTTTTCGCTCTTTTGGTATTTGGCCAGTTGCCATAAACAGATCGCGACGGCTTATTTTAAAAAATGGCCCGATACAGGCCGGGGCATGTGCACCATGGAATCATCGTGGCGTCTCAGGCTTAGCCTGCCGAAAGGCTCGACATTTGCTCGGCCTGTTTGACCCGTGAGGCCAATGCTTCAACAGCGGCTTCAGCGCTCATCTTGTCAGTGTTGTAAAACTTGGCGATGACATCAAAAATCGCACCTTTGACCGCGCCTATTTCGGCCTGATCCTGAGACATCGTCGGCACTAGAGCGTCCGCTTTCTTGGCCTTTTGGTATAGTTTGGCCGACTTCTTGGCGCATTGGTCGAAACCTTTAAGCGAAGTTTTTTCACGCACCGGAATCGACCCCTTAGCCTTGTTGAATCGCCGCTGGAATTTGGGCGACATAACGGTATTGGCGAACACCGCCTGACCTCTCCTTTTTGCTTTCGCGTCGACCTTGAACGCCACGAAAGTGTCATTGTTATAGATATACGCGTTGTCATTGCCCGGCATGGTTACACAGGCAATCTCCTTACCTGGCGTCTTGCCATCATTGATGATTTCGCCTTTAGCCCAATCACCCATAATCTGCATCGCCGCCTCACCACGCACCACCAGGCCAGTATTGTGATTCCAGGACAGTCCCGCCGCGTCAGGATCGGTGTATTGCTTGAGCGTACGCAACCGCTTGAACGCTTTGACCATCTTGTCACTGGCCAAAGCGCGCTGATCAAGCTCAACGAGCGCTTTCCGGTAAAACTCGGCATCCCCCACAGTAGCGACCACGGCGTCGAACTCAGTCGCCACCTGCCAGGTATTGCCGCCACCCGCAATCGGCGTAATGCCCGCCTGTTTCAACTGCTTCAACGCATCGACAAAATCTGGCCAAGAGCGTGGTATATCGACACCTGCCTCGCGCATCAACGACTTGTTGACCCACAGCCAGTTGACGCGATGAATATTGAAGGGAACCGCAGCATACTTGCCGTCGCATTTGACGCCTTCGGCAACCCGTGGAGCTAGTTTTTTGTCCCAGTTACCGGCCTCAGCCACTTTATCCAAGGATCCAATCAGCCCGGTCTGACACCATTGATCGATCGCCGGCGGCATAACCTGGGCCATCCCCGGCGTCCTATGCGATTGGATACGCGACTTCAACACTGTGCGGGCATTCGCACCGCCGCCGCCGGAGACCGCGTCATTGTTCATCTCAACGCCTTCATCGGCCAGCATCTGCTTGAGCACATGCATCGATTTGGCTTCGGACCCCGATGTCCACCAATTCAGAGCATCGATCTGGGATTTGCCGCCACTGTTGGCGGCTGAAGCCACGCCAGCGGCACTGGCCATGCTCGCCATTACAGCGAGCAAAACCGTGCTTACAGTTCGACTCAAGGCTCCAGACAAAACACCGGCTCCATAGCGACCGACTTTCAACACGCTCCACGTGCCCGGTCCAGCTCATGCAAAACGCCCACGTAAGATTATTGAGCGAGCGCTTGTTCAAATGGCCGCATCAATCGCTAGCCAGCAATCGAGTTTTGGATTCGATTGCTGGCACAACGAAGATTGCCACTAGAGCTGAGACATCTGCTTGGCTTGTTTGACCCGCGACGCCAGTGTCTCGGCCGCATCCTGAGCGGTCATATCCTTGGTATTGTAGAACTTGGCGATCACGTCAAAGATTGCACCTTTGACCGCACCGACCTCGGCCATGTCCTGAGACATCGATGGCACCAGCGCATCGGCCTTCTTGGCTTTCTTATACAGCTGGGCCGACCTCTTGGCGCAAAGATCAAAACCCTTGAGTGAAGTGCCCTCGCGCACCGGGATGGACCCCTTGGCCATATTGAACTTGCGCTGGAACGCCGGGCTCATCACTGTGTTAGCAAAAACTGCTTGGGCTTTTTGCCTGGATTTCGAGTCGACCGTGAACGCCTCGAAAGTATCGACATTGTAGATATACGAATTCTTGTTGCCCGGCATGGTCACACAGGCAATCTCTTCGCCCGGCGTCTTGCCGTCATTAGTGATTTCACCTTTGGCCCAATCGCCCATGATCTGCATCGCAGCTTTGCCCTGCACCACCATGCCGGTGTTGTGATTCCAGGACAGCCCCGCCGCGTTGGGATCGGTATATTTCTGGATCGTGCGCAGGCGCTTGAACGCCTGGACCATCTTGTCGCTGGATAGCGCATCCTGATCGAGCTGGATAAGCGCTTTGCGATAGAACTTGGCATCCCCCACGGTCCCGACCAGAGCGTCGAACGCGGTGCCCACTTGCCAAGTGTTGCCGCCACCAGCAATCGGCGTGATATCGGCTTTTTTCAGCTTTTTCAATACGTCGACAAACTGGCTCCAAGTTTGCGGCATTTCGGCGTCAACTTCTTTCAAAAGCGAGCGATTGACCCACAACCAGTTGATTCGATGAACATTGAACGGCACCGCGACATATTCGCCATCGCATTGCAGACTCTTGGCAATCCGTGGCGCGACATGTTCATCCCAATTGTCGGACTTGGCGGCCTTGTCCATCGACCCGATCAGCCCGGTTTCGCACCACTGCTGGATCTTCGGCCCCTTGATCTGAGCGACCCCCGGTGTGTTGTGCGATTGGATGCGCGATTTCAACACCGTGCGGGCATTCGAACCACCGCCGCCCGACACGGCGTCGTTGTTCATCTTTACCCCTTTATCGCCCAGCATCTGCTGCAGGACGCGCATCGATTTGGCTTCGGAGCCCGACGTCCACCAGTTCAGGACATCGATCTGCGGCTTGTCGCCACTATCTGCCGCTGACGCCGTACCAACGACGCCGAGTGTGCCAGCCGCACTAAGCGTAGCCGCGATCGCTGTCGCGCGCATTATTCGAGCCACGGGGTTTAGAGGCATATTATTCTCCGCTCGTCGCTAATCCGAAGTCTATAAGATTCACATAGAACCATATAGGCAGGACATATAAGCGACAATTAGCCTAAAGTCTTAGAGCGGCTGTCGGCCGCACGTTTTAGTCATCCAGCGTCGCCACAACACCGCGCAACGCCGGATTCGAAGCCTCTATGACATAGACCGGAATCGCTGACAGGTAATCGCTTAGGCGTCCGCCGGATTCGAAACGCTCACGAAAACCACTGGCTGCAAAGAAATCGCCGAGTCGCGGCACGATCCCGCCACCGATATACACACCGCCGCGCGCGCCCAGCGTCAGCGCCAAATTCGACGCCGTAGTGCCGAGCATCCGACAGAACATCGTCAATGCTTCGATCGCGTGGCTATCGCGTCGCGCCAATGCTGAGTCGCTGATCGCGGCCGGCGTATCCAAATGGGTTACAGCACCATCCAGTTCAGTGAGGCCTTGGTACAGATTGACCAAGCCGCTGCCAGTCAATACACGCTCGGTCGACACCCGCCCGTGCTTAGCGGCAAGCGCCTCAACCACGGCGCGCTCGCGCGCGTCGACCGGGTTGATACGCACATGACCACCTTCGCTGTTCAAGGGCACCCACATCCGGCGACCGGCGACCAATCCGGAGACGCCGAGGCCGGTACCCGGACCAATGACAGCACGCGCGGCGCCCGGCACCGGCGCATCGCCGCCGAGTGGCCTCAATTCAGACGCCGCAAGCTTCGGTAGCGCGAGCGCGAGCGCCGCGAAATCGTTGACGACCTCGAACCGAATCAGACCAAGACGCTGCTTGAGATCCTCGATCGAGAACGACCAGTCACGGCGATTCGTCCAGGTGATGCGATCGCCGTGCACCGGCGTCGCGACAGCCATTGCCAGTTCGTCGATGCCCATGAGACCGGCTTGATCGAGATAAGCGCGAACAGCCGCTTCGGGGCCAGCGTAGTCTGCACACTGGAGTGTGATCGACGACGCCAGCTCGCCATCAGCTTGAAGCTGGGCAAAGCGCGCATTAGTGCCACCGATATCGGCGACGATTCGGATACACATCAGCGTCCTTCTATCCGTCGGCGTAAAACATGTAAATAAGAAGACGCGACACAGCCGCAACACGCCTTAATGCGCACCGATTGCCACCAATCACGGCTGCATTCATCGTGCTGCAATCAACCAGCCGCCAGCACGGCGTCGACTTCATGTCGCGTCGGCGCATGGGCGCCAGTCCGACAACAGGCAGCAGCCGCCGTAGCGGCCGCCATACGCAAATGCTCGGCCACCGGCGCGTCGGGCCGGTCGAAATAACCCGCGACGAGACCGCCGATGCAGGCGTCGCCGGCGCCGACACTGTCACCCGCAGCGGCATCAACGCTAAACGCTGGTTGGCGGGCCGACTCATCACCGCGATAGCCAACCATGCCCGCCCGACCACGGGTGTAGACGACGATGGCTCGCGGCGCGATGGCGCGTACGTGCGCGAGCGCTGCCTCAGTTTCGATCTGCGGATAGATTGCGGCCAGATCTTCATCCGAAAGCTTGATCAACGTTGAGAGCGCGGCGAGCCGCTCGAAAAGCGCAGGATAGTCCGGCCCCATCAGGCGCCGCATATTCGGATCGAAACAAATGGCCGTCCCGCGTTGATGGAGCGCGTCGGCAAGCTCGATCAACCGCTCGCCCAAACCAGGGCGAACGAGGCTAATACAGCCAAAATGGGCCAACTGAACGGCGTCCAACCAACCGGCCGGCAACTCGTCCGGGTCGAACGCGAGATCAGCGGCATCGGCACCGAGAAATTGATAAGCCGGCGGCTCAGTATCGTGCACCATCGCAATCAATGGTTCCCGGTGTGCGCGCTGGATAAAGCGCGTATCGAGCCCGCCGGACTCGGACAAAGCGGCAATCTCGTCGCCAAACCGGTCGGTGCTCACCGCACCAGCCCAGGCGCTAGGCACACCGAGCGCAGCCGCGCTACGCGCAACGTTCCAGCAGGAACCACCGGCCGCGCTACGCCAGTCGGCTTCACCGATGCGCACGAAATCCGTCAGCGCCTCACCGAGGCTCACAAATTGGGGAAGATCCGACATAGCGCGCCGACGGCCGGCTAAAACCGACGTAGTTTAGGCAAAGTTGCGCCTGCGGCACAACGGGTTAGCCGTTAACATTACGCAGTCGGACCGCCGAATTTCCATCCGAACCGAATCACACCATGCCGCAAGACGCTGCTCCCACGACTGCCAATCACCCCGACGTCGACCTCAACGACTATCGCCGACGCATCGAGTCGGCACAAGTTTACGACGCCGCCATCGAGACGCCGTTGGTCACGGCCACGCAGCTGAGCGCGCGCTTTGGCAACCGTATTCTGCTCAAACGTGAGGACTGCCAACCGGTCCACTCGTTCAAGCTCCGGGGCGCCTACAACAAGATGACGTTGCTGGACGCCGACGCGCGCTCTAAAGGCGTCATCTGTGCCTCCGCCGGTAACCACGCCCAAGGCGTGGCGCTCGGCGGGCGGCGGCTCGGCGTGCGCGCGGTGATCGTCATGCCCAAGACCACACCGGCCATCAAAGTGCGCGCGGTCGAAAGCTTTGGCGGCGAAATCGTGTTGGCCGGCAACAATTACGACGAAGCCGCGGCGCGCGCGTCCGAAATCCAGGCACGCGACGGGCTGGTCTACATCCCGCCTTACGATGACCCGGAAGTGATCGCCGGCCAAGGCACCATCGCCCGTGAGATACTGGAACAGCAGCCGGACGCGCTCGACGCCGTATTCGTCTGCGTCGGCGGCGGCGGCATGCTGGCCGGGGTGTCCGCCTACATCAAAGCCGTGCGCCCCGATGTTCAGGTGATTGGCGTCGAACCCGAGGACGCCGCCAGCATGAGCGCGGCCCTGGCCGCCGACGAGCGCGTCACACTCGACCGCGTGGGTCCGTTCGCCGACGGCGTGGCCGTAAAATGCGCCGGTGCCGAATCGTTCGCGGTCTGCCGCGAAACCATCGACGCCATGCTTACCGTATCGATCGACGAACTCTGCGCGGCAATCCGCGACATCTTCGAGGATACGCGCGCGCTAGCCGAGCCGGCAGGCGCGCTCGGGGTGGCCGGCGCCAAGGCCTGGATCGAACGCACCGGCGCCAACGACAAAACCGTCGCCGCGATCGTGTCGGGCGCCAACGTCAATTTCGACCGGTTATCGTATATCGGCGAACGCGCCGAAATCGGCGAACACCGCGAAGCCTTACTGGCCGTGACCATCCCCGAACGCCCGGGCGCATTCCTCGACTTCTGCGAAACCATCGGTCATCGCTCGATCAGCGAATTCAATTACCGCTATGCCGAAGCCGAGCAAGCCCAGATCTTTGTGGGTGTCAAACTCGGCGGCCGTATCGCTGAACGCGAAGACGTCATCGCCGATCTCGAAGCCGGTGGTTACGACGTGCTGGACATGTCGACCAATGAGATGGCCAAGATCCATGTCAGACACATGGTCGGCGGTCGTGCTGCAGGTGTCGGCGATGAGATGCTGTTCCGTGTCCAGTTCCCGGAGCGGCCCGGGGCACTGTTGAACTTTCTACAACAAGTCGGCAACCGCTGGAACATTTCGCTGTTCCATTACCGCAACCACGGTCACGCCCACGGCCTGGTCCTGATCGGTCTGCAAGTTGCTCCCAAAGATCAGGCCGCCTGCCGGGAAGCAATCGACGCCGTTGGCTACGACTACGCCGAGGAAACCGACAATCCGAGTTATCAGCGGTTTCTGCACGCGCAGTAGCCCACCCGACAACCGTCACCTCGGCCCGGGTCGAAGCTATGGTCTACGGCACATCGACCGGCTAGGCCGCTAGCGGTCACCTCATACAGCGCCGGACTGCTGACCAGCAGTCCGGCGCTCACGGCTCAGACCGCCCGCTCGGCGACCCTGCGTCATCCCCACGTCATCACTCCATCGACAGAATCAGATCCCAGTTGTCTTTCGACACCGGCATGATCGACAGCCGATTGCCCTTACGGATCAGTTGCAAGTCGCCCAGCTCATCGGCGCGGGCCTTGATCTCAGGCAATGAGATTGTGCGCGAGAGTTTGCGTTCAAAGCCAACATCCACGTGGTACCAGCGCGGATTGTCCGGGTTCGATTTGGGATCGTAGTGTTTGTCCTCGGGATCGAACGCGGTTGGGTCGGGATAGGCGCTGGACACGATCCGCATCACGCCGACCACGCCCGGCACCTTAGTATTGGAGTGATAGAAAAATGCTAAATCGCCGACCGACATACCATCGCGCATGAAATTGCGCGCCTGGTAATTGCGCACCCCGTCCCAGGGTTCAGTCTGGTCCGGCCGGTTTTCCAGATCGTCGATACTAAAGTCATCGGGTTCGGATTTCATCAGCCAATAGCGCATTGGATCGATTGCCATGGTTTCGCTGTGGCACGCCAGCTTAACCGGCCAGCCCGCCACAGCGATAGACGCCGGCCTCGGTTGCAATCCAGTCCAACGGCACATCCCAGTCGCGCGCCGGTATCCACGCCACGCGCTGGGCTTCGAATGCCAGCCCGATCAGCGTCGGTCGCCGCCAACCAGGCGCACGCGCGGCCGCAGCCAGGGTGCGGTCGTAATAGCCGCCCCCCATACCGACCCGCTGGCCCCAATCATCAAAAGCCGCCAACGGCATAATAAGGAGATCGAGCGCCGCCGCTGCCCAGCCGCGTCCTGCAACGGGTTCAGCCATGCCCAACTCGCTATGGGCAAAGCGAAGGCGTGATGGCGTATTGGCAACAAAGACGAGGTTCGAGCCCGCGACGCGCGGCCAGAAAAACGTTTGGTCCGACCGTAGATGGAGGCTTAGAAACGCTGGGTCGGCTTCGCTGGCCAGCGCATTGTAGATGCCGATACGACGTGCACGTTTGGCGACGGGTTGTCGAGCCAAGCGCCGACAGGCGCGCCGACTTGCACATCGGCGCTGCGACGCCGACAACCTGTGCCGGGCGCGCAAACCAAACTTGCGCAACGCATGGATGGACTCACTCACTGCGACGCATGCATGGGATATAAAAAGGAGGTCGAAGCGTCCGCCGCTGCCGCTAGTGCTCCGACTACCTTGAGCGTTTCGCTCAAGTGGGGCATTCCGCGTGACTTTAGGCTTCCCGCTCGGTGGCGGGCGTGCTCACCGGCCACGTTTTCACACCCCCGGTTAAAAATTAGGCTCAAGGGGACCGTGGAGGGTTCACGAACAAGGCAGGCGCTCCGACGCTTGTACCTTAACTCTGCTGGGCGGTGTCATCAAGAGATTCGTCAATCCTCATCTCCATCTGCGACAGCCGTTCGCGCACCGCTTCGTCAGCCTCGCTGGACTCGGCTTGTTGCGCGCCCGTGTGCTTTTCCAGTTCCAGCAGATCGTGCGAGATGTTGAGCGCGGCCATGACCGCGACTTTATCGATCCCAAGCGTCTTGCCACGTTTTTGTATCGCCTGCATGCGCTTGGATAGATATTCCGCCGAACGCAGCAGGCTTTCGCGTTCCCCCTCGGGGCAGGCAACGGAATAATCCCGCCCGAGGATCCGAATGGTGAGGCTGTTATCAGCCTGTTTATTGGCCATTGCGCACCCCGCTAGCCACTATCGGTTTCTGCCGCCTGAGCTTCCAGCGCGCGGATCCGCTCAATAAGCTGACCAAGCCGCTGACGGGTCTGTTCATTTTTGCGCTGTTCCGCTTGGAGCTCAGTTTGAAGTGACCGATAGCTGGCCTTCAACTGTTCGTGGGTATCCACAAGCGTGCTCAACTTGGCTTCGAACTGGTCAATGTCGAACTCGCTCATGGGCCAAACCTATTGCCCGGTCGGATGGCCCCGAGTATAGACATCGTAAAGACGCTGGCAAAATGCCGGCAGACACGCCGCATCGCACACGCACCACTATACCGCGCCTCGAACATCCGCCCACGGTGAGCCGATCTGGCAGCACCACGGTTGGCGGACTGCCCCGTCAATCGCTGCGCATGCCGCCCAAGCACGGCCGGGGCGGACCTATTGTTCACAGCCTTAGCGCTAAAACGTCGCCGCGCGAGCCAACGCCCATGGGCGCTGGTAGCTTTGCGGCAAACGTTCGTCGAGGAAATCGCCCTCATCAACATCGGGGTGCATGAGGGCGTAAGTGCCGGCCGCACCGTGGTCATAGCGGTGATAAATATGGCGCGGCGAAAGCTGGCCCGGGTCGGAGATACCAAGGGCGCCGGTCAAATCCAGAAACGCGTTGACCGTGGCGTCATGAAAATTGCGCGCCCGCAGCGCTTTACCCGCCACGTCCAGTGAACGTGCGCGGGCTGGATCCTGGGTGGCAACGCCAGTCGGGCAGGTGTTGGTGTGGCAACGCTGCGACTGGATACAACCAATCGAGAACATGAATGCGCGTGCGGCGTTGCACATGTCCGCGCCGAGGGCCAGTTTCTCGACCATATCGAAGCCAACCGCGACCTTGCCACTGGCAATCACGGTGATCTCGCGGCGCTTACCGATGCCGACCAGGCAGTTGTGCACGAACGGCAATGCGTCGTGGATATAGCTACCGACAAAATCCTCGAACTCGGCCGGAGCCGCACCAGTGCCGCCCTCGGCCCCGTCGACGGCGATGAAATCCGGCTGGATGCCGGTCTCGAGCATGGCCTTACAAATGCCCATGAACTCGTGGCGATGGCCGAGACAGAGTTTGAAACCCACCGGTTTGCCGCCACACAGCTCGCGTAACCGGGCCACGAAGTGCAGCAGGCCGTTAGGTGAGTCGACCTCCGGATGCATGGCCGGAGACTGACAATCCTCACCGGCCGGGATCGCGCGCGTTTCGGCGATCTCCGGGGTGATCTTGGCTGCCGGTAACAAACCACCGTGCCCCGGTTTTGCGCCCTGCGAAAGCTTGATCTCGACCATTTTGACTTGGTCGGTACAAGCCTTGTCGCGAAAGGCGTCGGGATCGAATCGGCCCGCGCTGTCGCGGCACCCGAAGTTACCACTGGCCACTTCCCAGATAATGTCACCACCATGTTCACGATGGTATTTACTGATCGCACCTTCGCCCGTGTCCTGTGCAAAACCGCCGAGAGCAGCAGCCTTGTTGAGTGCAGCCACCGCGTTGCCAGACAGCGCGCCGAAGCTCATCGCCGAAATATTGAGTCGCGACGAACTGTACGGCCACGCGCACTGCGGACCACCGATCGTGATTCGGGCATGCGCCGGGTCGACGGTCGCCGGCGCCATCGAATGGTGGACGAAGTCGTAGCCGGTATCGGTGAGGGTATAGCGCGTGCCGAACGGTGCCGTATCGCCCTGGCGGTCGGCGCGTTGGTTGACGATACGTCGCTGCTCACGGTTGAACGGACGACCGTCGTGCTCCGATTCGAAGAAATACTGGCGGATCTCGGGCCGGATAAACTCCAGCATATAGCGCATGTGGCCGATGATCGGATAGTTCTGCAGGACGTTATGTCTCGACCCGAGATCAAAAACACCGACAACCGCCAGCAGTGCCAACACACCCCAGGCGATCAGCCAATACGGCGCCAAAATCGCCAGCACCATGCCAATGGCAAGCGTGACGACGACATAAACGCCGAAAAACAGCCGCGGTTTACCAAACATCGGTTTTAGATTACCGGCCGCATCATCATCCGCTCAATGCATTTAGCTTGGCCGGCGTGCGTCAACGCCAACCGCCCCGCCAGCGGCCAAGCGACTCATGAGACGACCGGCTTCCCCCGTTATCCGTTGCCAGACCGAGCCACGCTCGTGGCTGTCCACAGTGTAGACACTACGTTCGTTGCGGGCGGCGGTGAGCATGACGTCGTCGCTAGTGCCGATCTCGTCGACCAGATTCATACTAAGCGCTTGCGTGCCGTGCCAGTGTTCGCCGGTGGACACGGCATCGATATCCAGCGACGGTCGATAGTCACCGACAAACGATTTGAATAAGCCGTGGACGTCTTCGAGTTCCTCGACGAATTTGGCGCGGCCGGATTCGGTGTTTTCGCCGAACATCGTCAACGTCCGCTTATGCTCGCCGGCGGTATAAACGTCGAAATCGATATCCTTATCCTTTAGAAAGCGGTGGAAGTTCGGCAACTGCGCGACCACGCCGATCGACCCGACAATGGCAAACGGTGCGGCCACGATGCGCTCGGCCACACAAGCCATGAGGTATCCTCCGCTGGCGGCCACGCGGTCCACGGCCACAGTTAGATGCATGCCGGCCTCGCGCAACCGCACGAGTTGTGAGGCCGCCAAACCGTAGCTATGCACCATGCCGCCGCCGGACTCCAGCCGCACCAGCACTTCGTCGCCGCTCTCCGCGACCTGCAACAGCGCGTTGATCGACTCGCGTAGGCTTTCGACCGGTGAGGCTTTGATATCGCCATCGAAATCCAGCACGAACAATCGGTTCGGCTCGTGCTTACGGCCGAGTTTTTCGGCTTTCTGACGCTGTTTGGCCTCGCTTTTTTTCTGTTTGCGCCGCGCTTTTTTCTCGCTCGCATTCAGCAGCGTATCCGACATCCGGTCGGCCATGCTTTCCAGCCGCTCGTTGACGTTCGTTACCTTAAGCGTTTCCTGCTTACGTGCACGCAACTCGCCGGCAGCACTGACCAGCCAGCCGATAACCAATCCGATCGCCATAACGATCGTGGCCACTTCCAACAAAAACAGGCCATAATCGATCGCGACATTTATTAAATGAGTCATGCAGACGCCGCCTCCGTCGGCGCTGTCGGGGTATTGTTGCCGCCCGCCGACAACCACGGACCGAGTTGGCGGATCGCCAGGTCCGTCAGAAAGTCAACGTGGTCGACACGGTCGTTCAAAGCCGAAATGTAGCGTAGCTGTCCACCGCCGGCTTCTTGGAAGTACTCGCTGTTTTCCGAGGCGATTTCTTCGAGGGTCTCCAGGCAATCCGCGGAAAAACCGGGACAGACCACATCCACCGTCCCAACGCCGGCTGCGCCCCAGGCTTTCACGGTTTCATCGAGATAAGGCTTGAGCCACGGCTCACGGCCGAAGCGCGACTGGAAACAGACCTTGTAATCATCGGCAGACAACCCCAGCCGCTGGGCCACATGATACGCCGTTAGCCCACAGTCACGCGGGTACGGATCCCCCTGTTTGACGTAGCGTTTGGGAATACCGTGGAAAGAAAACACAAGCCGATCCGGGCGGCCGTGTTCGGCCCAGTATTCGCGGATCGAATTCTCCAATGCCGACAAATAGCCCGGCTCTTCGGCATAGCGTGTAACGGTGTGCAGCGCTGGCTGCTCTGGCCAGGTGGTCAGCAGGTGGCCGATTTTGTCGTAGGTCGTGGCCACAGTGGTCGCCGAATATTGCGGATAGGCCGGCAGAATGAGCATACGGCGGCATCCGGCTTCGGCCAGCTCGGCCAGGCCATTGGCCAGCGACGGCCGACCGTAGCGCATGCCCAATGCAACCTTGACCGGCGTGTCGAGTCGTCGGTCCAGACGGGCCTGCATCGCCTCGGCCTGGCGTCGAGCGTAAACCAGGAGTGGCGAGCCTTCATCCAACCAGACCGACCGATAGCCCTGGGCTGACTTGCGCGGCCGAAACGTTAGAACGGCGCCGTACAGGATGGGTAGCCAGAGCGCGCGATTGAGATCAATTACGCGCCGGTCGCTCAAAAATTCGCGCAAATAGCGCCGAACCGCCGACGTCGACGTATCGTCAGGTGTACCGAGGTTGGTCAACAATACACCCAAAGGCTCATCAGACGGCGAAGCTGCGTGCGAGACGGAATCTATCATCGGATCATCAGAGTGCAGTGAGTTGTGTCGCCGGCAGCAGACCCGGCTTCGAATGCCACCATCGTCAACGCTCCAGAATCGCGGTCATACCCTGGCCGCCCGCGGCACACACCGAGACCAAGCCACGACCACCGCCATTGTCATACAGCAGTTTGGCCAGCATGGCCAGAATGCGCGCGCCGGTAGCCGCAAACGGGTGGCCGAGCGCGATCGACGAACCATTGACGTTCAGCCGGCTGCGATCAATCGCTCCGAGCGCAGCCTGTCTGCCCAGTACGTTTCGGCAGTAATCTTCGGATTCCCACGCCGCCAGCGTACACAGCACTTGGGCGGCGAACGCTTCGTGGATCTCGTAGTAATCGAAATCGCCAAGCGACAGACCAGCGGCATCGAGCATCTTCGGTACAGCATGGGCCGGCGCCATCAACAACCCTTCATCGCCACTGGCAAAATCAACCGCCGCACTACGCGAAAACGGCGTAAGCCAGGCCTGCACTGGCAACCCCCGCGCGGCCGCCCAATCCTCGCTGGCGAGCACGACACCGGCGGCGCCGTCAGTCAGCGCCGTGGCATTCGCGGCGGTGATCGTGCCATGTTCGCGATCAAATGCCGGCGCGAGCCCGGACATTTTATCGACGTTGGCATCGGGCCGAAGGTTGGTGTCGCGCGTCACGCCGCGATAGTCAGCCACAAGATCATCGAAAAACCCAGCCTCGTAGGCAGCAGCCGCGTTGGCATGGCTGGCGGCGGCCAGCTCATCCTGCGCCGCGCGCGAAATTCCCCAGTACTTGGCCATCTGTTCGCAGTGCTTGCCCATCGACAGCCCGGTGCGAGGTTCATCGATGTTCGGGAAATCGGGTTTGAGTTGGCCGGGCCGAAGCCGGGTCAGTGGTCGCAGCCATTGCGTCGTGTGCCGCGCGTGGTTGATATCCAGCAGAATCCGCCGCAGGTCGTCGTTGATTTCAATCGGCACATCCGAAGCGCTATCGACCCCCGCAGCGACACCCGCGTCGATTTGCCCCAGCGCGATCTTATTGCCGATATCGACGGCAGCTTCCAGACTCGTAGCGCAGGCCCGACTGACATCGAACGTCGACACTTCGGGGTTAAAGCCGGCACCAAGCGCTGCTTCCCGCGTCAGGCTGACATCCCGGGCATGTTTCAAGACCGCACCGGCGGCGATCTCGTCGACCTGCCCGCCGAGCTCGAAACGCTTGTCGATACACTCGAGCGCGGCAGCTAGCATGTCAATGTTCGACGCATCCGCGTACGGGCCGCTGGCACGGCAGAACGGGATGCGGCTGCCTCCAACGAGCGCCACCCGCCGGGGCAAGGCTTGGCTCATACTCGTGTCAAGGTCGCGATAATGTCCGCCCATATTCTAGCGGTTCAGACGCGCCTGCGTGATAGTGTTGCGGCATCCGGCGGGCAATAAATTATCGCCTAAGTCTTGAAAAGACGGCAGGCGGCCACAGGTCTCCTACCGGTCAAGACAGCAACGTCGACGATCGTGATGCCGACATCTTTATGGCTCGGCACTTAAAAACATTAGGTACAAGCAACGTTTGAGGAGAAGGGTGGTATGAATATCCGTCCTCTGCATGACCGCGTCGTCATCAAGCGACTCGAGGAAGAGCAAAAAACCGCCGGCGGCATCGTCATCCCGGACACCGCGGCAGAAAAACCGCAACGCGGCGAAGTCGTCGCCGTTGGCAACGGCAAACCACTGGACAACGGTGAAACACGAAACCCGGCTGTCAAACAGGGCGAGACTGTGCTGTTCGGCAAGTTTTCCGGCACTGAAGTCAAGGTGGACGGCGAAGACGTCATCGTAATGCGCGAAGACGACATCCTCGCGGTGCTCGGCTAACGCCGACACGATCCACCCATCATTTCCATTCAAACTTAAGGGAACGAACAATGGCTGGTAAGGAAGTACGTTTTGGCGACGATGCGCGTTCGCGCCTCGTCAAAGGCGTCGACACGCTCGCCGAATCCGTCAAGGTTACGCTCGGGCCGAAGGGCCGCAACGTGGTCCTCGACAAGAGCTTCGGCGCACCCACCGTCACTAAGGACGGCGTGTCTGTAGCCAAAGAACTCGAGTTCGAAGACAAATTCGAGAACATGGGCGTCCAAATGGTCAAGGAAGTGGCCTCGAAGACGTCCGATGTCGCCGGTGACGGCACCACGACCGCCACGGTCCTAGCACAGGGCATCGTCCGCGAAGGCATCAAGGCGGTCTCAGCCGGCATGAACCCGATGGACCTCAAGCGCGGCATCGATAAAGCCGTGGACGCGGCTGTCGCAGAGCTGGCCAAATACTCCAAGGCTTGTGACGACCAGAAGTCGATCGCCCAAGTCGGCACGATTTCGGCCAACTCCGACGCCGATGTCGGCCAGATCATCGCCGACGCCATGGACAAGGTCGGCAAAGAAGGCGTGATCACGGTCGAAGAAGGCTCGAGCCTTCTCAACGAACTCGACGTGGTCGAAGGCATGCAGTTCGACCGCGGCTACCTCTCGCCCTACTTCGTCACCGATAACCAGGCGATGCAGGCCGAGCTGGACAACCCCTACATCCTGCTCCACGACCAAAAGATCTCGAACATCCGCGACATGCTGCCGCTGCTCGAGAACGTGGCCAAGCAGAACCGGCCGATCCTGATCGTCGCCGAAGAAGTCGAAGGCGAAGCCCTGGCTACGCTGGTGGTCAACAACATGCGCGGCATCGTCAAGGTCGCAGCGGTCAAGGCACCCGGCTTCGGCGATCGGCGTAAGGCCATGCTCGAAGACATCGCGATCCTGACCGGCGGCACGGTCGTGTCGCAAGATCTGGGCATGAGCCTGGAAAACACCGAGCTGGACCACTTGGGCGAAGCCAACAAGATCCAGATCTCGAAGGAAAACACCACGATCGTCGACGGCAAAGGCCAGAACAAGGACATCGAGGCCCGCATCGAGCAGATCCGCACCCAAATCGGGGAATCCTCGTCGGACTACGACAAGGAAAAACTCCAGGAGCGGGTCGCCAAGCTCGCCGGCGGTGTCGGTCTGATCAAGGTCGGTGCAGCCACCGAAGTCGAGATGAAAGAGAAGAAGGCCCGCGTCGAAGACGCGCTGCACGCCACACGTGCGGCGGTCGAAGAAGGCATCGTGCCGGGCGGCGGCGTCGCCCTGCTGCGGATGCTGCCCGCGATCGAGAAGGTCGAAGGCGATAACGAGGACCAGGAAGCTGGCATTCGCCTACTACGGCGCGCCATCGAAGAGCCGCTGCGTCAGATCATCTACAACAGCGGCGCCGAGCCGTCGGTTGTGGTTAACGACGTATTGAGCCACGACGGCAACTACGGCTACAACGCCGCGACCGGTGAGTACGGCGATCTGGTCGAGCAGGGCGTGTTGGACCCAACCAAGGTCTCGCGCACCGCGCTGCAGAACGCCGCCTCGATCACCAGCCTGATGCTGACCACCGAAGCTGCGGTCGCTGACGTCCCGGACGACGACAACGACAGTGGCGGCGGTGACGCCGGCATGGGCGGCATGGGCGGCATGGGAGGCATGGGCGGCATGATGTAATTCATCGTGCCGACCATCGCACCCCGTGCGACGTCTGCAAAAAACCCCGCTTCGGCGGGGTTTTTTTATGCCGTATCGCCGCCATGAATATGGCATCGGATTCATCAACGCTGTGCTATCGTCTCCCGTCATGATGCGAAAAACCAAGATTCTCGCCACACTCGGCCCCGCCTGCGACAACGACACTGTCCTGCCGCGATTGCTGGAGGCCGGCGTCAACTGTGTGCGCGTCAACTTCTCGCACGGCAGCCCCGAAGAGCACAGCGAACGCGCCGAACGCGTGCGCGCCGCCGCCGACTCCAAAGGCTTGCCAGTTGGCATTCTGGCCGATCTCCAGGGGCCAAAAATCCGCATCGAGTCATTTGCTGACGGTGCCGTGGACCTCGAGGCCGGCCAGACTTTCACGCTGGATACCCAGCTTGACCCCGACGCTGGCACGAAAGAACGTGTCGCCATTTATTACGAGCCGCTGCTGGCCGACGTTCAGCCGGGCAGTGTGATTCTGGTTAACGACGGCGCAATATCGCTGAGCGTTACCGACGTTGGCGCCACAACCATTACCACCCGCGTCGAACTCGGCGGTCGACTATCCGGCCGCAAGGGCGTCAACCTGCGTGGCGGCGGCTTGTCGGCCGGCGGCTTGACCAAGCAAGACATTGCCAATATCGACGTCGCCGCCGACATCGGCGCGGACTATCTGGCCGTGTCGTTCGTGCGCAATGGCGACGACATCCGTCAGGCGCGCGATCTTTTGCAGAAAGCCGGCGGCACCGCACGGCTCTGCGCCAAAATCGAGCGGGCCGAAGCACTGGATTCGCTCGACGACATCATCGAGGCCAGCGACGCAGTGATGGTCGCGCGTGGCGATCTCGGCGTTGAAATCGGTGATCCCGAATTGCCTGCGATGCAGAAACGCATCATCGCCCGTAGCCGGGAGATGAACCGGCTGGTCATCACGGCCACCCAGATGATGGAGTCGATGATCGACAACCCGACGCCGACGCGCGCCGAAGTGCTCGATGTCGCCAACGCGACACTCGACGGCACTGACGCCGTCATGCTCTCGGCCGAATCAGCGGTCGGCAGTTACCCGACGGCCACGGTCAAGGCCATGAGCGAGATCTGCGAAGCCGCCGAACGCCAGGCTGCGACCGGCCGCTCCGAAGGCTCGGTCGACAAGCACTTCGAGAAAATCGACGAAGCGATCGCCATGGCGACGATGTACACCTCGCGCTACATGCACGCCGACGCCATCGTCGCACTGACCGAGTCGGGCTCGACCGCCATGCTGATGTCGCGCCAGGACTCCCACATCCCGATCTACGCACTGACCCAATACCCGCCGACCGAGCACTATCTCGCACTGTGCCGCAATGTCTACCCGATCGCATTCCGGCCGAGCGAGCTAAACGGTGTCGTGCCGGTCGACGAAGCGCTCGCACACCTGCGCGAACTGGGCTTGGTCGAATCCGGCCACCGGGTGCTGTTAACCAAGGGCGATTTCAACGGCCCGGGCGGCACCAACGCACTGAAGATCGTAACCGCCTGATCGCACGCCGACGATGCGCCTGCTTCTAGCTTCCGGCTCGGCACGCCGCGCTGAGATTCTGGACACGCTCGGTATCGAGTTCGACATCCAGCCCGCTGACATCGACGAATCAGCGCGGGCCGGCGAAGCGCCGGATGCACTCTG
Source organism: Salifodinibacter halophilus (assembly GCA_012999515.1). Classification (NCBI taxonomy): domain Bacteria; kingdom Pseudomonadati; phylum Pseudomonadota; class Gammaproteobacteria; order Salinisphaerales; family Salinisphaeraceae; genus Salifodinibacter; species Salifodinibacter halophilus. Next base: position 1,558,720 of record JABEEB010000001.1, read on the forward strand.
CCGCCGTCTGGCCACGCAAAAGGCCGAAACCGTGCACGCCAGTGCGCCGGACGCCACGATCATCGGCGCCGACACCCTGGTGGCATTCGGCGGCGAAGCGCTCGGCAAACCGCGTGATGCCGAGCACGGTCGTTCGATGCTCGCGGCTATGTCCGGTACGACGCACCGAGTACATACCGCGATGACGGTGATCGCTCCACCCGGCACTGTCCATGAGCATCTGTCGACCAGCGTCGTCACCCTGCGGGCACTGGCTGCTGAGGAAATCACCGCCTACTGGGCGACCGGCGAGCCGATCGACAAAGCCGGCGGCTACGCCATTCAGGGCATCGGTGGCGCGTTCGTCGAGCATCTGGACGGCAGTGCGTCGGCAGTAGCCGGGCTGGACTGCTGCCAAATCGTCGCGTTGTTGCGCGCGGCTGGTGTCGCGATCCTCGGCCAACCAACCGACGCCGCCGACTAAAACGCATACACCGCTATCAGCTCCAACCGATTGATACCACCCTCCGCCGTGTTCAGCACAGCGTCAATCGGCGCAATCTGCCTCTAACACCTGTGTCGCGCTGAGCATGAGCGGTAATATGCGCGGTCATTCGCACACCTGAACTTGGCCCGACCATGAAATTCTTTTCCGACATCAATCGGCTGTTTCCGGTCTGGGCCGTGGGCTTCGCGCTGGTCGCCGTCTGGCAACCGCAAGTCTTCACACCGCTGGCAGCCGGCATCCGCCCCTTATTGGCCGTGGTCATGTTCGCCATGGGATTAGCGCTGTCCCGCCCGGACTTCACGCGGGTCGCACGCCAGCCATCGCCGATCGGGATCGGCGTGCTTTTGCAGTTCATCGTCATGCCGCTGGCGGCGTTCGTAATCTCACGCATGCTGGGCCTGGATTCCGCCCTGACCACCGGCATGGTGTTGGTTGGTGCAACGGCTGGCGGCACAGCTTCGAACGTCATGAGCTGGCTGGCCGGCGGCTACGTCGCGCTGTCCGTGTCCATGACGCTGACTTCCACAATTGTCTCGGTTGTAGCCACGCCGCTCCTGGCTTGGCTCTATGTCGGCCAGAGCGTGCAGGTGCCAGTGCTCGACATGTTCGCGAGCATTGCCGAGCTCGTCGTGGTGCCAATCGCTGCCGGCGTGGCCATCCACCATCTGATCGGCGCGCGTATCCATAACGCCGAGCCCCTATTCGCGACTGCGGCCATGGCCACGATCGTGCTCATCATCGCAATCGTGGTGGCATTAAACGCGGGCAAAATCACAACACTTGGCCCGCTCGTGGCCTTGGCGGTCATATTGCACAACGGTATTGGCCTGGCTAGCGGCTACGGCATCGCACGCCTATTCGGTTTCGACCGCCGAACCGCGCGCACCACGGCTTTTGAAGTTGGCATGCAGAACTCGGGGCTGGCGGTCGCACTGGCACAGCAATTCTTTACCGCAGCCGCTGCGCTGCCGGGCGCCCTGTTTTCGGTCTGGCACAATGTTTCCGGCTCCATACTGGCTGGCTACTGGCGCCGACAAGACGCATCCGCCAATAAAGCACAGCCTGAAACCAATACGCCGCCCAAATAACGGGACACCTCCAGCTCGCACCGGTCATGATGGCTGAGGACGCCGGGATCAACCGATATAGGCACGCCGGCCACACCGGATCCAGCGCGCGTTGCCACCTATAAAGCCAGAGCGACCCCGCGGCGGTTGTAATCACGAACTGATCGTAGTCGACGGGCCGATTTTCGAGTGCATCGACACGTACAAATGTGGCCGCTTCGACGTCGAACACGTTACCCACCAACGCCGTCGCACCGCCCGTCACAGCCACTGGGAATGCACCGGCGTCGTACAGCGTATAGGCCGCTGGCGTGGCTATAGATGCGCGGTGAACGGCGTGGTTCAACAATCCATAGTTGGCGCCGTCGGCCGGCGCGTGCCGTAGACGAAAATAAGATGCTGGGTGGCCTGCGCGCAGATGGGATGTTTCGGCTGCTGTCGTAAGCGACATCATCAACGTCGCGTCGCATGCATTTCACTGCATCACAGGCAGGCAACGTCCGACACACAATCGATGTGCGGTCGCATCATTGGGTTACCAACAATCGACCTATTGGCTGTAATCTGTCGATAATCTAGGCATATCACAATTCATCCGAGACGATTGCATGGCCCATACAGTAGTCTCATGCAAGGCTCACTGTTTTAACGTACGCCCTTGAACGGCCGACAAACGGCGCGATGCATAACCTTATCAATGACGGATAACGCGACTGGCGACAGGATTTGAACGACACCGAGCAAACAGGCGATACCAGCGTGGCGGCCGTGCGCTCAGCGGCGACGGTTGCCTGTGTGCGCGACGGGCCGGCCGGGCTGGAGGTCGTGCTCCTGCGTCGCGCCGCGAGTCATGTATTTTGCCCCGGCGCGCATGTTTTCCCGGGCGGCGCGGTGGACGCCGAAGACATGGCGCTGGCTGAAAGCGGCAGCACTGGACAAACAGACACCTCAACCAACGTTCAGGAGCAAGCCCGGCGCTTGACCGTCGCCCGTGAAGCCTTCGAGGAAGCCGGTTTGCTGGTCGGTGTCCATGCGGCGCACACACTGGCTTCAACCGATTTGACCACAGCGCGAGCGCAATTAAACGCCGGCCGGATGAGCTGGGCCGACGTACGCGATCAACTCGGGCTGAGCCTGGCACCGGAAACACTCGTCGCGATCGGTTTTCGACAGACACCACCCGGCTGGCCACGACGCTACGCGACCCAGTTTTTCCTCGCACGCGCCGATGCCGACGCCGATCCCACCTGCGACGGCACCGAAACCGACGCTGCCGGCTGGTGGTCGCCCCAAGACACGTTGCACGAAGCCGACGCCGGCCGGATTGAACTGGTCCGACCCACGCGCATCGCACTTACCAATCTTGCACGCTATGCGTGCGTCGCGGATTTATTCGCCGCATGCAGCGACCGAAACCAACTATCGCTATGACGACATCGACAATCAGCGGCAACCCCGAGCACTTGGCACCCGGCGTGCAGCGGGTGACCGCACCCAACCCGAGTGCCATGACCGGTCCGGGCACCAATACGTTTATCCTGGGGCACAATCCGGCGATCGTGGTCGATCCCGCTATCGACGACAGCGACCACTTCGATGCGGTCGAAGCAGTCGCCGGTCACGTCGACGCGATCTGGCTTACCCACCGCCATCCCGATCACGCGCGCGGCGCGGCAGCATTTGCGGCCCGTACCGGCGCGCCCATCCGCGCGCTGCCGCAAGACCAACCCGGCCAATTCGATATCGACATCGATGCCGACGTGCCACTAGCCGATGGCGAACGCGTCGAACTTGGCGAACTGACCATTGAGGCAATCCATACGCCCGGCCACGCAGCCGACCATCTGGCGTTTCTGGTCAGCCCCGCGCGCATTCTGCTGGCCGGCGATCTATTGATGAGCGACACCAGCGTCGTGATCCTACCGCCGGAAGGTCGCATGACCGACTATTTCAACAGCCTCGATCGCATCAAGGCACTGTCGATCGACGCCATCGCCCCCGCCCACGGCGACCTCATGCGCGAACCGCACACGGTGATCGACAACGCCATCGCCCACCGCTTAAAACGCGAAGCCGAAGTCGCCGCATGCCTCTCGCCCAACACACCCCAGACAGCCAACGCGATCACCGCTCGGCTGTATCCAAACATCGAAGGGGATCTCCGGCGCGCAGCAGCCGCCCAGGTCGAAGCCCACCTCATCCGCCTGGCCGAACGCGACCAAGCCAAGCCCCGCGGGGACAGCGACTGGCTTGCCGGCGTCGGCGCCGACTAAGCGCGGCTTATAACAGCGGTATAGCCACTCCAACGGCCCTCGTCTCGGATGCATATCCCGGGGACAGTATACTTAACTCAATTAACAACCTAAGCATATCCCGGGGACAGTATACTTAACTCAATTAACAATCTAAGCGCGGCCCATGTTACTCAAATTCAGTATACTGTCCCCGGAATTAAATTCGGAATTGGCCCCTAGAATTGAATCACTGGAATTATCCAGTTAAGCGCTCGTATCTAACCCTGTTAGCCACCAAGCGGCCATATCAGTGGAATCAGGACAACGCTGACAGTGCCGACTAGCACCGTCAGTGGCAACCCCAAACGAGTAAAATCGCCAAAACGGTAGCCACCAGGGCCATACACCATCAGATTGGTTTGATAGCCGATCGGCGTCATAAAACTGGCCGAAGCCCCCATTATGACTGTGATCGCAAAGGGCGTGACGGAGGCACCTAGTGACGCGGCCATGGATGCCGCTATCGGAAACATGATGACCACCGCCGCATTATTGGTCACAACCGCGCTGATCAACACGGTGCAGGTATAGATTACAGCCATGGCGGCATACGCCTGTGTACCGGCCAGTGTCAGAAACCCTTCGGCCAGCATTGCAGCCAGTCCAGTTTCCCGAACGGCCGCGCCCAAGCCGAGCGCGGCCGCAATAGCAATGAATAACGGCCAATCCAGCGCCCGCCGAGCGGAAGTTATAGTACAGCAACGTAGCAGCAGCATGCCGGCGGCAGCGGCCAACGAGGCCTTGAGTATGGGCAAAAGCCCCAGCGTTACGACCACCACCATCGCGGCAACGACAGCCAGAGCGAGCGCCGACTTGTGATGCTCTGGCGGCGTCGAGTTTTCAATCTGGCTGACAAGGAAAAAATCCCGAGAATGGCGCTGCTGCTGGATAAACGACGGCCGTGTCTCCAGCAGCAGCGTGTCACCTGCCTGTAGCTGGATATCACCGATTTTGCGATGGAGGCGCTCACCGTTACGCGCCACGGCGAGTACTGCAGCATTATAACGAGAGCGAAAGTTACTCTCGCGCACGGTTTGCCCATTCAACGGGCAGATGTCGGATACTACAGCTTCGACAAGAACACGCTGGCGTTTGGGTGCCTCCAGCTCGTGAACCTGATCATTAGCCGGCGTCAAACCACGCAGTTTCTGCAAGTCCACCACCGAATCCACAATCCCGACGAACAGCAGGCGATCGTCGGCCTGTAGCGGCTGCGTGGGAGACACCGCGGGCAGTATATGACCATCACGTTCGATTTCAGCCATAAACATACCTGGCAGCCGGCGCAGACCGGCTTGCGCGATGGTCTTCCCCGGCAGCGGGCCATCGGGCTCGACTTGCATCTCGACACTATATTCGCGCGGATTGTCGAATTCAGTGATCGCCGCGCCCCGGCTTGGCAACAACCATTTCGCCGCCCAGATGATGAACACCAAACCAGCGATAGCTACAGGCACGCCAATCCAGGCGAGTTCAAACATCCCCAGGCCGCCGAGGCCCTGTTCGATCATCAGCGCATTGACCAACAGATTGCCACTCGTACCGATCAACGTACACGTGCCGCCCAGAATCGCGGCGAAACTCAGCGGCATCATGAGCTGCGAAGCGGGCAAACCGTGACGTCGACACCAGTTGTTAATGGCCGGTATCAACGCAGCGACCACGGGCGTATTATTGACGAACGCGCTGAGCAACGTCGCCGGCGGCATTATTTGGAACTGCGCGTGCCGCAGGCTGCGCGGCCGCCGGAGCAGGCGCGACGCCAACATCTGCGTGACCCCGGTATCCTGCAACCCTGCCACCACGATAAACAGGGCTGCGATCGTGATGACTCCCGGATTGGAAAACCCGGAAAATGCCTGTGCCGGCGTTATGATGCCGGTCAGCAACAATATTAATAGCGCAGCAGCCAGTGCGACATCGGTCGCAATGGAGGTTGTCGCTAGCAAAGTCAGTGTTGCCAGCAAAACAGCCAGCGTAAACCATGCGCTTAAAGTCATACAGGATGATTAAAGGTGATAACTTGAAACGTTAAGGTTATAACTTATTGTGAAGAAAATTTTTTCAAAAAACGAGTAATTAGCATGTGACATTCAAAAGAGAGTCTGCCACCTGCAAGAGTGTCGAGCGTTCTGCACCGCCGGCCAACTAAGTACATCACACGTTGATTATCAGTCAACACAAATGGCGAAATAGTGATGTGTCAACGTCGCGGCACATTCGATAAATGGTTGGACCCCAATTCTTCCGCATTTATACGCAACAGTCCATGAATCTTTTCAAAGAAACACAAAGTTTTATAGCCTGGGTCACCCGCCTCGCATTTGTATTCCTGCGCCGGCGTCCGTGGACAACGATCGTTCTCGTCGCAGCCATGGGAATAGGCCGCGTCACCTCGATCCTGTCGTTCGTGCTACCGATCAAAGTTCTCTCGGTTATCGCCTCGCAATCAGAGCCTGGGAAATTACAGAGCATGATCGGCGCCGATCAGACGACACTAGTCGTGGCATTACTCACCGCTGTAATACTCTCCTTTTTTACGTCCATTATCACGGACGCGATCGCTAACCGACTGACAACGTCGGGCGGCACGGCATTATTCAGCACTGCCAACGAACTCGCGGTTGTACGCAACAATTATGCGACCGCGCAAGGCATCTATCGTCAATTTGCCTCGGTAACAAGTGGCGCCGTGTTCGTCGGCGTCGGTTTCGCGGTCATCGCATATATAGAGTTGCCGCTCATCGCGGGTCTAGCCGGAGCATTGTTGGTCGAGTTCATATTCACCGCAGTTGTACTCCGGAGCGCCAATGCATTTCGCTCAAACACCCTGACGCGATTTGTCTCCGAAAACACCAGAAATTACCTCAACGCGCTGAGTTCCCTGAATATCCTGATCGCACTCGGTATACTGATCTATCCGTTCGTCTGGGGCAATGGGGCGGACGTAATCAGCGCATTGATTAGCTTCCTGATTCTACGCCGAATCCTGGGCGTGGCGAGTGGATGCGTCGCCGAGTCGATCAACCTGGCTAAGCGCCGCAATGTAGCCGATGCGCTCTTCTTTCCCAAACGCCGATACTTGCCGGATGAAGGCAAAGACACCAGAACGCTGCGCGACGTTTTTTCCCGACAAGCGCGAGGCGAAAAAACAATACAGCGGCTACGCGCAGTAAACGTCGATTGCGACGACCTGACCATGCTCTGGCGTGATTCCCGAGTGCCCGGCGTCAACATACTGGCAATCGACTTGTTTCATAGCAACGAGACAACGGCGCGCTATCAACAGCAGGTGTATCTGCCCAACCAGGGGGCTCGGCTTGATAACGAGGCGGTCCTATTCCAGTACATGGCACGAGATGACTTACCAGCCCCCAAGATAATAACCCGATTCGACGAAGGGCCATATCATTGCCAGATTTGTGACACGCAACTCGGCGAGCCGGCCCAAACCGGCAGCGGCCGATGGATGAAGACGGCATTCGACCTCACCGTAAAGCAAATAAGTGCCACACCGCCGAGAGCATTGTTGCGGACGTATGCAATGTCTCACCCATCGATGGCGGACCGACTATCGGATGAATTGATCGAGCGGCTTGACGTCGCGGCCGACACGCCGGAAGACACCGCGAGGCTGGGAAAACTACGACGCGCCATGCCAGACATCCGGGCCCGCGTACAACAATCACCGCTCTATGTCTACAATCCGGAAATGAAACCAGCCAACGTGTTAATCGGCCAGGACAGTAAGGCGCTAATCATGACCTGGGGGCGCTGGGCTCTGGAGCCGATCGGTTACGGCATGCCACAGTTCCAGGAAAACGAAAAACTGAAAGCCCTCGCGCAAACGGTTCGCAATACACGAAGCGATGTACCCGAAACTTATTCGTTCGAGGAGATTGAATGGATACGCCGACTCGGCATATTCGAAAACCAAATCAAAGACAACCTTCTTAAGACCGCCTTGTCCCAGATCGACTACATCTTGGATACAGAGGCGCCCCCCCGTCGCGCCAAGTAAGACTGCACCTCCATCACGGCCGATTGCCGACAACGCCTAACCAGAAACCGATGGTTGTTAGCGGACGGCAACGATGGAGTCATCATTTTATGATTTGTAGGATTAACAATGTTTAATTTATTTAGAAAGTTTGAAAAAAATGAGAACGAAGCTATAACACAAGAAACTCAATTTGACCAAGTTTTTATTGTTACATACGGTCGCTCTGGGTCCACATTATTGCAAAAAATAATAAACTCTATCCCTGGCTATATGATCAAAGGGGAAAACAATGGGGCCTTATTTCACATATTTAGATCCATTAAGGCTTTAAAAGATGCTAGCCATAACCATGGCAGCAGAGAACCTAAACTTGCCAGAGTATCAAGCGCATCAGATTCTCACCCATGGTATGGAATCGGGAGTACTGATCTAGATTCATACTCCACGGAGGCTATTAATGCATTTGTGAGAAATATTATCAAGCCAGACCAGAACATTAGAGCTTATGGATTTAAAGAAATACGGTATTTTGGAAACATACAAAACATTACAGAAATTTTAGAATTCATGCGCAACAATTTCTCGAACCCTTGCTTTATTTTCAATTACAGAAACTGGAATGATGTCGCCAATTCGAGATGGTGGGCTAAGCAAGACCCCGACGATCTAAAGAAAAGGCTCCAATGGTTCGAAGAGGAGTGCGACAAATTTATTCAAAATAATACGAATAGAACTATAATATTAAAATACGATGATTATTCTAATGATGTTACTGAACTTAAACGATTATTCGATTTCTTGGGTGAGGATTTTGACAAGGAAAAGATACAGCAGATAATGAGCCAAAAATTGACACACTAAAATCTGAACTGCAGCCAGCGGCATATTGACCGCGATACTGTAGTGAATGCGCGCCTTGGGCAATCCGGAGCCATGCTCGGGTAGTCAACGGAGTGGCTAATTTAGTTGTCATCACATGGCATAAACCTTTGCATAATTGAGTCTAGATAGTTACCGTTGTTTGCAATAAGACTCAGGCAATTCTTTCGTCAGCATTATTCCGCTGGACATCCCCGAAAAGAGGTTATTATAAGTTTCTGACGAGACCGGAGAACCCCAAACATCGACAATGCCAGCATGAGACGATCGATCTTATGCCTGATATTTTGTGGCCGGATAAAACATCGAGTGTCGACGACAAGATTTCGGCAGACGGCAGAATCTGAATTATGAGATGTATGACCTCCTATTAGACAACTCTCCAATCTCCATTCAGGAGAACAATGGATCAGGGTTTCGACCGCAAAAATTCCGCTTTAAAAGGAATAACTTTGAGTCTCTCAATTTACGTTTGCCACCATAAAGCCAGCCGCTTCTTGACCGGGGATGAGTTTGTTCCCATTCATGTCGGCAAAGTGAACAGTTTCAACGATATTGGCTGCCCCGGGGACGACACGGGAGACAATATATCGCTTCGTAACCCTTTCTACTGTGAGCTGACCGCCCATTACTGGATGTGGAAGAACGATCGTAATAGCGATTTGCTAGGTCTCATGCATTACCGACGCCATCTGAATTTCAGCGATAACCAAGGTTTTTCGGAGGATTGCTGGGGATGCGTCAACGAATCGCACATGGGTGACGATTATCAGACGAAATACGGGCTTTCGAAGGAACAGGTGCTGGCATTCATGGGTGATGCGGACGTCGCCCTTCCTAAACGATGGGATGTGCGCGCTGCCGGAAGCGGCAACAACTACGACCATTACCGAGCCGGAGAGAACCTAAAGATCGATGATTACGAGCAAGCTCTCGCAATACTTCGTGAGAAATATCCCGAGTTTTCCTCCGCTGCGGACCGCTATAACGGATCACCTTACGGCTACTACACAAACATGTTCGTGATGAAGCGAGCAGTGTTTGAAGCCTATTCTGAATGGCTATTTTCGATCCTTTTCGAGCTCGAGAAGCGTATTGACTTGCATGGATATGACCAACAACAACGTCGCGTGTTTGGACATATCGCCGAGCGACTATTAGGCATTTACTTTACCCGGATGATTGAGGAAGGGGCGCTCAACATCACAGAGGCGCAGCGGCTTTTCTCTGCCGAAGGTGCATATAACGGGCACCTTGCGCCAGCTTTTAAAACCGACAATGTTCCACTGGCGATCTGTTTTGATGACAATTATGCGCACGCAGGAGGCGCCCTACTGCGTTCGATTATCGACCATGCCAATGGCGATAAAAATTATGATGTATTGATCCTTGAGGACAGCGTTTCGGCTTGTAACAAAGGCCGGCTCAAAGCTCTGGTCGAAGGACTGCCGAATTTCGAACTGCGTTTCTTTGACGTCAACACCTTCTCCGCGGTAGAAAAAGTGCATACGCGAGGGCACTTCAGCCCAGCGACCTATGCTCGACTACTCATCCCCAATATATTCGAGCACCAAGAAAAGGTTTTGTTTATCGACTCGGATACTGTGGTAAACACCGATGTCGCCGAGCTACTCGAGATGGATATTGGTAACAACTTGGTGGCGGCGGTCAAGGATATTGTGATGGAGGGATTCATCCGTTTCGAAACCCCCTCCGATGAACATACCGGCGCCATGCCGGCGGGCCGCTATCTATCCGATTATCTCGGCCTGACCAACCCAGATGGCTACTTCCAGGCTGGCTTGATCGTCTTTAATCTCGAGTTAATGCGCCGTGAAAACACGTTTGATACTTTGATGGAGATCATGGAACGGACAGCCTATTGGTTTCTCGACCAAGATATAATGAACGTGGCTTTTCAAGGACGCGTTCACTACTTGCCCATGAAATGGAACGTATTTCATGGCAATGGCAATACAGACGATTTTTTTCCGGGGCTCAAGTTTTCAACATATATACAATATTGGGAAGCGCGCCAGACCCCTTCTATGGTCCATTTCGCGGGTGAGAACAAGCCCTGGGGGAACTCCGTCGTTGACTTCTCCGATATGTACTGGGCCGCCTTGAGGGGAACACCTTGGTACCACGAGAAGCTTGCACCTCTGAATAAAAACAGAGAGTCTAATGCAATATTTTTTGAGTCGCGCGAGGCTCGATTTCGTAACTTTATGAAAAAACGTTTGTATCGTGTTTTACCGGCAGGCTCGACGCGTCGTAACATGGCGGCACAGTTATATTTTACGACACTTTCATACTGGCGTCGCTTACGCGAAAGCGTGCGATGACCAGATTTATGCAATTGCGATACGCTGCACTGATAAGAGGAAAGCCAGCAGCGAACACAACTCGCTAGAGAGAGAGCCATGACAACGGTTTATTTACATGTAGGAATGCCGAAATGTGCCTCTTCAGTTCTCCAGTCTTTTTTCAAGTAAGGCGAAGAAGTCCACCGACTATCAGGGTTTTGCCACCCCAGAGCTTTCCGAGAAACGAAAGGTTATTTCAGCCACCGGCCGTTGCATATTTTTTCACCCGACGAAGTAAGGGCAGCGGCGGAAAACATAGCGGCTGAAGCACACGACAATGCTTGCGATACTATTTTCCTATCTGCTGAAGAGTTTGTTAATTTTCTTTGGGATAAAAATATCACGAAATTTGTAATCGATGCACTTAATTAGCAGTTCGGGCCCTAAAATGTAGTGATATTATTTTTAATACGCAATCACTTTTCGTTTGTAGAGTCCGTGTATGCCCAGTTTATTAAGGCTGGAATGTTCCGAGTTAACAACCGCGAATTTTTCAGTCAGCCAGATAATGGAATCTTGGAATTAATTGAGTTTTTAATAAACAAAACGGTTTTGATTTCTTTTGTTACTCAACCTTTATTGAAGCATACCGGACATTGGCCACTCAAAATAAAATCGATATCTTATCCATTGAGCCGGACGACCCAAAGGAAAGCGATGTGGTTAGGCATTTCTGCAAACGATTTTCACTTCTTGACGAAAGACCAGAAAAAGTTAACTCAAGATTCAATGAAAGAGTCATTTTGGCCCTAAACCATGCAAGAGCCAAACACGGGGACGTCATATCGACGAAAAAGTTCGCTATTTTAATAAAGCCTTTATTGGCGGACAAAGTGGAAGCTCAAGACTGCCTAACCTCAGCGAGGAAGCGTTTGACCGAGCACTCGAAGTCTCGATCAACAATCACGAGTACTTTAAAACGTTTCTAGATGATTGCCCAGAAAAAGCTTTTGTTGTCCATAATGGGTTCCCAAGAAACTTGAAATGCGAATCACTACCTAGCAAGAAATGAAGAGCCGGTTAAGGAGGGAAAACTGGCTATTCACCTTATCGCGGCAACCCTAACAACTAGGTGCTTATGAAGCTTATATTACATATTGGAATCGGGAAAACTGGCACCACGGCATTCCAACGCTTTTGCAACCTCAATGAAGGCATTTTAAGGGAGAATGGCTACATTTATGCTGGAACACTTCTACAGAATATAACTCTCCGGCCCCCGTTCGAACATATCGGGCAAGTAGGAAATCCAGCTATACTAGCCAGAGGATTGTCAAAATTGGATTCGATTGCCCAGCATTTTAGTAAAGATACTAAAGCTTTGATTTGGTCCAATGAGTCACTTTCGATGAGCCGCTCTCCAGAAGAGTTGGCTGCATGTTTTGATGATTATATCAAAAACTCTAAAGTATTTAGCGAATGGGAAGTCTACGTTGTTTTGCGCCGACAGGACCAATGGATAGAGTCTGCCTATAAACAGTGGGCTTTGAAACATAAAACTTATAAAGGCACGGGTATTATGGATCCAGGTAAATATGCAGAGTCTGTAGCATATTTGCTTGATTATTATAGCTGGATCCAAAAATGGAATAACACTTCTGCATCTGTCTTTGCTTGTTCGTATGATGCTGTTTTGGAATCAGGAGGAATCGCTCCTTACTTTATTCATAAAATGGATCTAAACCTTCCTGAAAAAGAAAGCATGGACTATTCTGAACATACTCACGGCTCATTAAGTAATGATATGAGCATGCTGGTAGCGCTTTATAATCAGCATTATGAAGAACCGAACAACCCCACGGATCTCTTAACCGTGCTTAATGATACGGGACTCGCACATTTATCGGACTCAAAAGAGTCCTGCTTTTTCTCCCGCGAAATGAAACAGGAAATTTTCGATAGATTTAAAGACACTAATGATAAAGTTAATTCGGAACTATTTTCTGACAGGGAGAGCTTCAATGATAAACCTATCGAAGATAAAGAGTTGTATGAGCCTGATTACCTTAGACTTATATCACACCTACTTATTATATTATCAAAACGATGGTAGCAATATTGAAAATTTATACCACCTCCTCCCTTAGATCCGGTTTGTCACCGAATATCATTTAACGAAGGTCTGGTTATGGCAGAAGTTATTGTAGTTGGCGCTGGATTCTCAGGCGCAGTAATCGGTCGTGAGCTTGCCAATGATGGGCATAAGGTGGACATTGTGGACCACCGAGGCCATATCGCCGGTAACTGCTACACGGCGAGAGATGCAGTTACAGGGGTGATGGTGCATGTCTACGGGCCACATATTTTTCACACCGATGACGAAGAGGTCTGGGAATACGTCAATCATTTTTCCAATTTCAAACCCTATGTGAACCGGGTGAAAAGCACGGTTAACGGAGCGGTTTACTCGCTTCCGATTAATCTGCTTACCATCAACCAGTTTTTCGGTAAAACGATGCGACCGGATGAGGCACGAGCCTTTATCGAGGAACAGGCGGACACCAGCATCGAAAACCCGCAGACATTTGAAGAGCAGGCACTCCGCTTTGTTGGCCCAGATTTATACGAGGCATTTTTGAAGGGGTATACCAAAAAGCAGTGGGGCTGTGATCCGTCCGAGCTACCGGCCAAGATTCTCAAGCGCCTACCGGTTCGCTTCAATTACGACGATAACTATTTCTTTCACCGTTTCCAGGGCATGCCAGAGCATGGTTATACCGCCCTGGTGGAAAAGATACTGGACCACGAAAACATTACCGTTCATTTGGACACCCCTTTCACCTCTGAGATGGCGAAAAACTATGACCATGTGTTCTATTCCGGCCCGTTGGATACCTACTTTGGGTACAGCGAGGGGCGTCTGGGCTACCGCACGCTAGATTTCGAGCGGATCGATTATCAAGGGGACTACCAAGGCTGCGCGGTAATGAACTACGGCGACGAGTCAGTTCCATATACCCGTATCACCGAGCACAAACATTTTTCGCCCTGGGAAGAGCACGAGGGCAGCGTCTGTTACCGGGAATACAGCCGATCATGTGGCGACGATGACATCCCCTATTACCCGATTCGCCTTGTAAAGGAAAAGGAAACACTCGCCCGGTATATCGAGCGGGCGAATCAGACGGAAGGCGTGACTTTTGTTGGCCGGCTGGGAACATACCGCTATCTAGATATGGACGTGACCATCCGTGAGGCGCTGGATACTGCTCGCAGTTTTCTAGATTACATAGAGCGCGGTGAGCAAGTCCCGGCGTTTTTCGTGAAGCCCTTATAAGACCCGTTGAGCAGAACTGCTCGAGGCAGGTCACCGTCGCTGGCTCAAACATCCGATAAGGAGAGGCAGCGCCCCGTCCGACAATCTCCATGCCGGAATTTCACCGAGTACAATACGGAAGCTGTTAGCTTCCTGTGTCGGCTCCGACTACACCCCACCAGCATCATCATTTTTTACAACTGACTCATTCAGGAGTCTGCGGCTTTCAATTTTCCGTGCCGTCTATTTGGCTTGGAGGCAACCAGAAATGCACTCTTTAGTTGCGGTGGTAGTGACCTGTAACCGCCTCGAACAACTTAAAACGGGGATTGCCGCAACACTGCAGCAGCGCTGTGATGCCGTGGTAGTGGTGGACAATTGCTCCACGGACGGCACCAGCGAATGGCTGGACGCCGCTTCCCACGACCATGAGCATCTGGATGTCGTGCGCACATCCCACAATGTAGGTGGCGCGGGCGGTTTCGAAATCGGATTCCGACACGCGCTGGCGCAATACCAACCGAACTGGCTCGTGTGTTTCGATGACGATGCTTGGCCCAACCCCGGCGCTTTCGATGCTTTCCTGAGTTCTGAATTGGATGGGATCGACGCCGCTGCTGCGGCCGTTTACTACCCGGATGGCCACATCTGCGAGATGAACCGCCCCAGCCACAATCCATTCTGGCACTGGCGGCTTTTCCTCAAGACGGCTCTAGGCCAAGGGCGCCGTGGTTTCCACTTGGTGGATGACGACTATTGCTCCGGACAACCATTGCCGATCGATTGCAACTCGTTTGTTGGTTTTTTTGTTAGTAAAGAGATGGTCGAGCGAGTTGGATTACCCGACGGACGTCTTTTCATTCATGGTGAGGATCTGCTCTACACACTGACTATTCGCCGCATGGATGGGCATAGTTGTTTTATGCCCTGGGTGACCTTCACGCACGACTGCTCGACCTTTTCCGTACACAAAAAGACGTTTACGCCGCTTTGGAAAGTTTATTACAACTATCGTAATATGTTGCAAGTCTATCGGACCGCGGCGGGGATATTTTTCTGGTTAATCCTACCGCTCAAAGCGATCCATTGGATTACGCGGGCACGCTTTTATGATCACCGTCGGCGTTACCTAAAACTGGTATATACGGCTTTAAAGGATTTCGCAACCGGGCATTATGACCACCCGCACGAGGACATAGTAAAGCTTGCCGAAGCCAGAGCCGACGCGAATACCTCGAGCAACCCTCCTGAAAATTCGTAGCCACTTACATTGTCGCAGACCATGTTCGAGCAGGCATGTTCAATGCAATCTACCCAGTTGCATCGAACATACGCTGCCAGACGACATACTTGACCTGGTGCTTACATGGACACGCTGTGCAAGCAAGCCACCCAAGGCCTCCGACGACTGTGACCGGCATTAACGCTTCGTACGCGGGCAACACGTTTGCGGGATAACCGCGATGTACAATTGCGGCTATCCCGCGCAATTTGAGTGCGGCGTTTTAAGTTCCACGGAGGCAGTTTTTGGGGCATCAACTGGCAAATAAAGTGGATTGGCCAAGCCGAGTCGGGCTCAGCCTAACGGTATTGTTCGCGCTTTTTCTGGTCGCGGGCACGTCGATCGCACTGAGTGCGCTGGGTTTTATGCTCATTGTTGCACTCGCTGACGGACATCAGTTTGTGGCAGTTTTGCGCCGCAGTCCTTCGGCCTGGGCAGCATTGGCACTTTTTGTGTACGTGGCAGCCCGCGGCGTGGCGGGTGCCTTTCTACACCCGGCGTGGGCCGACCTTCAGTACGAAGGGCTCTGGGACTGGCTTTTATTGCTACTGTTTCCGCTGGTCGCTTGGTTTGTTCAGGGTAGCGAACGCCGCGTACGGATTATTCTGATCACGGCACTGTTAGGGCTAGTGATCGCGATCGCGCGACTGACAGACTGGTCACATTTTCTTCACGACGTTTGGTTCGGCAGTAAACGTGCTGATTGGGGTATGACCTATCTACAATCCGCACTTTTCCTAGGCACGGTATTGCTCGGATGGATCGCGTTTGCCGAGCGCCTGATTGGTGCTGATCGCTGGCGCTGGCTGCGTGGTCCTGGCTGGTTGCTATTCGCCGGGTTGCTTTGCGAGATGATTGTTCTGACCCAATCACGCGCAGTGCTAATGTCCCTTGTCGTGCTCGCGCCAGCGCTCGTGATCGTCAAAATCTGGCTTCAGTCGACGCGGCAGAAGCGGATGGTCGCAGTTAGCGTATTTGTGGTTTTTATTGCAGTCGCAGTTGCACTTATTTTTGCCCACCGCGGCTCCGTAGAAAACCGGCTGCACGGGACGGCCAAGACGTTACACGGGATGCAAACGCTGCAGCTCGACCAAGTGCCCAAGACTTCATTGGGCAAACGTATGTATTTGTACAACTTCGGCGGGCACCGGTGGCTGGACAAACCAGTATTCGGCTGGGGGCCAGGCATTGAAGCAGCGACGGTATTCGCGGACGCGCCAATCGATCCGAAAACGAACGCACATTTCCCGGATTTGCATAACGGTTATCTGGAAGTTCTGGTTCGCTTCGGCGTCGTAGGCTTTCTGCTAAGTCTAACTATGACTGGTTGTCTGTTGATCGGTTTATATCGCGCGTGGCAGCGCGGGTTCGTGCGAACCGACATGGTGGCATTCCTAACCTTTTCCTCAATCCTGGGGGCACTGGTCAATCTGACCAATTTCCGGCTTGTCCATATGGCATACCGTTTTTACGTGATTTTTTTGGTTGGTCTTGTATTTGCCCATGAATTACGGATGCTGGCAACAACGCAACAAACGGCGAGCCAAGATGATGCGGCAGCCAGCGATCCAAGCGTGCCTATCAAGAACGCAACCGGCGGGCAGCAACCGGATGAAATAACGCGGACGCCAGATGCTTAAAGCTCGAGTGGACCGACGTCGCCCGACGCTTGACTATAATCTGCTTGCCTACGGCATACTCATTGCGAGTGATATCACCACTATTCTCGGTAGTGGTTACTTGGCCTATTTCCTACGCTTTGGCGCCTGGACAATGCCACCGCATTATCGGAGCGCACTGGCCATAGCGTTAATCACTAGCTTTGTCATTTTCCCAAATCTGCGCCTTTACGCCGGCTGGCTAAATAAACCGGTCTGGATTCGGCTTCAGTCGTTAATCCTAGGGTGGGGAGCCGTTGCGCTTGCGCTAATCACGATTGCCTATATGGTCAAAGAAAGCGAGAGCTACTCACGCTTGTGGTTCGGCACGTGGTTTTTGTTGGGGGGCATTGCCCTGAATCTGCTGCGTGGCTTAGCAACGCATTTGCTGGCGCGCATTCGCGCTAGCCAGGGTGTACGGCGCCGCGTGGTTATTGTCGGCCAAGGCGCAATAGCCGAACGCGCAATCTGGCACGCACACCATCATGGCGACGGCTCCTTCAAAGTGTGTCGCGTCGTGCCGCTGGATTATGACCAATCAACTGCCAACCTCGGAGGCATTGAAAGCCGACTGTTGTCAAAACGCGTGTCGCTGGCAAATTTTGTCGAGCGCGCTGGGATTGACGAAGTGTGGTTTTGCTTAGCGCTGCGGGATGAGCATGTGCTCAGGGATTTCCAAAGCCGCTTGGCACATACCGCGGTCACGCAACGATTCATGCCCGATATTGATGCTTATCGCGTGTTGCGTAGCCAAATCACGGAAGTCGCCGGTCTGACATCGTTGAATTTAAATACATCCCCGATATTCGGTGCCAACCGTGCACTCAAGACAATCGAAGATTTGGTGCTATCGGCACTGATTCTAGCGCTCATCAGCCCGCTTTTAGCCGTTATCGCAATCGCCATCAAATTGACCTCCGCCGGGCCTGCTTTATACAAGCAGCAACGCGTTGGCTGGAATGGTCAAGAGTTCCGTATGCTTAAATTTCGCACGATGCCGGTTCACGCCGAAGCAGAGTCGGGACCGGTCTGGATGGACCCCAGCAGCAACCGAACAACACGTTTAGGCCAGTTGTTGCGGCATACGAGCTTGGATGAATTGCCGCAGTTCATCAACGTCATCAAGGGGGATATGTCGATTGTCGGGCCACGCCCGGAACGACCAGCGTTCGTAGGCCAACTGAAACACGAAGTTCCGGGCTATATGCAGAAGCATCTTGTCAAAGCCGGCATTACCGGTCTGGCCCAGATCAATGGGTGGCGCGGCAATACCGACCTTCGCAAACGCATTGAATGGGACCTGTATTACATCGAACACTGGTCATTGTGGTTGGATCTCAAGATCATTGTTCTGACGCCTTTCAAAGGCTTCATGAACGAACACGCCTACTAACATATTAGCGACGCGTGGCAGCTCCACTCACTGGTAATCCCTCACCAGCCGTGAATGTGGCGATACCGGCCTGTCCCACCAAATGGCCGGAGGCAGACACCCATTTTCCAGCTACCACACAATTCCGCATGGCTCGCTCGTTGGACAGCCCTTCGATCTCTCAAGCGCCAACGGATCGTACGCTCAAGCCGAAATCACCAGAGCCGAAAAAGAATAACGACACAGCAAAAGCGGACAGCGGCCAGATCAGTATACTGTCCCCGGATTTGGCAAAGTCGCCAGGACCAAAATAACTGACGGCACAGTACAAGCCGACAGCGATTAGATCTGTATACTTCTGCGCCCGTGCTGTGAGCGGAGTGTAATTTAAACTTGTGGAGCCTATGGAATGCTGAAAATATTCAAACCAAAACCAGCAGCCGATCGTTTACCGGACGATCAGGTGGACCATGAGTATAAAAAAATGCGTTGGCAAGTATTCATAGGAATATTTGTTGGGTATGCAGCGTACTATCTCTTAAGAAAAAACTTTTCAATTGCCATGCCCTATTTGGTTGAAGAAGGTTTTTCCAAAGGGGAGCTTGGAATTGCTTTGTCCGCCGTTTCTCTTTCTTATGGGATCAGTAAATTCGTAATGGGGACTGTTTCTGACCGAAGCAATCCAAAAGTATTTTTAACAGCCGGCCTTGTTCTTTCCGCGATCATAAGTTTATTAATGGGGTTTATTCCCTTTTTTACATCTTCAATCGCCATAATGTTTATTATGTTGTTAATACTCGGCTGGGTTCAAGGGATGGGCTGGCCGCCGTCTGGGCGCACGCTTGTACATTGGTTTAGCGTGAGTGAACGCGGGCGTAAAACAGCGATTTGGAATGTTTCACATAACGTCGGCGGCGGACTGATGGCACCGTTAGCTGTTTTCGGCGCTTCCATATTTGCTGGCGGATATTTCGTTGGATATGAGGGTGTTTTTATACTTCCAGGTTTTGTAGCTTTAATTATAGCAATAATTACTTACATCCTGATGAAGGACACCCCTCAATCAGTGGGATTACCTCCCATCGAGGAACACCGGGACGATTACCCTACTGAGTCAAAAGAAACCTTTGAAACGGAATTAACAACAAAGCAAATACTTTTTAATTATGTTCTTAATAACAAATGGATGTGGGCAATAGCCTTTGCCAACATATTTGTCTACCTTGTCCGATACGGCGTACTGGATTGGGCACCGACATATTTAAGTGAGGCGAAAGGATTCACGATGGATGAATCAAGCCTCTCTTATTTCTTGTATGAATGGGCTGGGATCCCGGGTACATTGTTATGTGGCTGGATCTCAGACAAGGTATTTAATGGCCGCCGCGGCCCGACAGGGTTCTTCTTTATGGCGGGCGTGCTTATTTCCGTGCTGGTTTATTGGCTAAACCCTGCAGGCCACCCGATGGTTGATAATGCAGCGCTAATTGCAATCGGATTCTTGATTTATGGCCCGGTGATGCTAATTGGGTTGCAAGCACTGGACTATGTCCCCAAAAAAGCAGCCGGAACGGCGGCTGGACTGACTGGATTGTTTGGGTATTTAGGCGGAGCAGTTGCCGCTAATATACTATTGGGTTATATAGTTGAATTTTATGGCTGGGACGGAAGTTTTATCCTGTTAATCGTCTCCTGCTTACTGGCTATGGCCATTTTTGCGTTTACTTGGAATATTCGCGGCCAAGAGGTTGCAAAAAGCTAAATAGCACCTGAAGGCTTAAAACACTCAGCTAGCCGAACCCAAATTTGAGCGGCTCGGGCAAACAGTCATAGTGCATGGCCAGACGCTGCCCACGCCTGTTCTAGTTGTCGGGCGCACCCGACAACTAGAACTTGGGTAAAGGCACGAAGCCATTGGCATCGCCCGGAGCAAGGTTCTGCTCCGGGCGATGCAACAACCGATGCTTATTAGCTTAGAAATTCCAGGCAATTCCGGGGACGGTGTACTAAACTAGTTATTTCGAACGACTGTGTGAACACTTATGGCCCGGCTCGCCCGCGTCGTCTTACCTAACACGCCCCATCACGTCACACAACGCGGCAACCGGCGTCAGCCCGTGTTTTTCTGCGACGATGACTACGACGTCTATCTCGACCTCATGGCGACGTACGCACGAAAAGCGGGCACGAAAATACTAGCCTATTGCCTAATGCCCAATCACGTGCACTTCGCCGCCGTGCCGACCGAAGCGGATGGTCTACGTGCCATGCTCGGCGAAACACATCGGCGCTACACACGGCACGTCAACTCGCGGGAACAATGGCGCGGCCATCTCTGGCAAGAGCGTTTTCACTCATTCCCGATGGACGAGGCACATCTTGGGTCGGTGCTTCGATACATCGAGCACAACCCGGTAGTAGCCGGCCTGGTCAACGAACCAGCTGATTGGCCTTGGTCCAGCGCCGCCGCGCATCTCACAGGTCGTGACGACCCGCTGATCGATACGCGTGATGTCCGCCATGTGGCCGATGATTGGGCTGCCTATCTCGGAACCCAGGAAACTGATGGGCAAACGCATCAGATTGAGCAGCATCTGCGGACAGGACGTCCGTTGGGCAGTGATCATTTTATCTCGGCCGCCGAACGTCAACTCGGCCGAACGCTCAAGCCAAAACCGCCAGGACCAAAGAAAACTGACGACACAGCAAAAGCGGGCAGCGATTAAATCAATATACTGTCCCCGGATTATAGCGTGCCTTCACCTAGCAACATGGCACAGCGCGGCGGCAGTCGTCGGCGTGACGCACGCTGGACGTGCTATTCGTTCTTACTCGTCGGCAACAAAAGTCACGCCGGCATGGCGTTCCAGGCGCGCGGTCAGCGGCTCGGCCATGAGGCTAGCCGGTGTCCAGAAACCACCCGGCACTGCACCCGGATTGTCGCAGGCCAGGCACAGCCCAGCTTCACCGAATATACGTGACGTCGCGCCATAGCCGGGGTCGCGATCACCACGAACACGGGTTCGAACCGTGTCACCGCTCGGCGTGTGGCCATGGAACCGCACATCGAAGAAACCGTTGGCACGTTTGGTGGCGTTCGGGCCCTGACCGGGCGCGGGTAACACGAAACGTTCGAGCAGATTCCGTGTGGCCTGGAACGAGACCGCGGCCATGAAAGTGCCGAGTGCACCGGCCAAGCCGTACGCGCCAGCACGGCCTTTCAATCCACGGCCAGTGAGCTGGGCTTCGTTATAACTAAACTCGGTGCCGTAACCAGGCTCGGCCAATGCATTCGTGCGATGGACGACATGTTCGTTGACCGCGGCCATGACGAACGGCGCGCCCCAAGCCTTCGCGTCTCGATCCCAGAATGGCCGGGTGACAGGCCGCTGTTTCGTCGTCGGCCGCTTGTCGGCAGGGCAAATCGAATACGGATCGGTGATGTATTGCTGCTGGCCTGGCTCGTCGCGCAGTTGGCGCGCCATATTCGTCATAGTCGCGACGGTACCGCCCGAGACACGGCCGCGCATGGCTTGGATGCGCATGGCGACACGCTGGCACGGCGTGCCAAACCGCGTCCGCGCCTGCGACTGCAGATGCGCAACACCGAGATCGGATGGCACCGAGTCAAAACCGCAGCAAAACACCAGGCGGGCACCGGACTGGGCGGCACGCACCTGGTAGCGCTCGATCATCTGCGCCATCCATGGCACTTCAGCGGTTAGATCGGCGTAATCGGTGCCGGTCTGGGCGCAACTTCGCACCAGCGGTTCGCCATGAAGTGCATACGGGCCGACCGTGGAAATCACGACACGTGTGCGCGCGCACAATGACAACAGCGCGGCGTCATCGTGCGCATCGGCGGCGATGATCGGCAGATCCGGGCACCCGATCTCGGCCCGCACGCCGGCAAGCTTCGTCTCCGAACGACCGGCGATAGCCCAGTTCAGATTGTGGGCATCCGCGCGAGTCGCCAGATGCTCGGCGACCAGCCGACCGACGAAACTCGTCGCGCCAAACAAAACGAGATCGAATACTTCGTGCTTGGCCTGACTCATTTTCTGGCTCCACATACGCCGATTCATAACGAATCATACGCGGCCGGCAGGGCCCGCGCGGCGTCACCCGGCTGGCCGGATTTCGTCGGGCACGATAACCTGATCGTGTTTTAACTCGATGCATTCGAACGGACCGGCCATGCCCGAGACACGTGATACCACAACCACCGATTTCGGTTACGAGGAAATCGACTGGTCGGAAAAAAAGAAGCGCGTCGGCGCGGTTTTCGATTCGGTCGCGGGCCGCTACGACCTCATGAACGACCTAATGTCGGGCGGCATACACCGGCTTTGGAAACGTTTCACAGTGGAGTTAGCAGCTGTCCAGGCCGGCGACCAGGTCCTGGACGTGGCCGGCGGCACGGGCGATCTGGCCGCGGCCTTTGCGCGGCGAGCCGGGCGCAGCGGTCGGGTAACGCTGTCGGATGTCAACGAATCCATGCTCGGGGCCGGCCGCGACCAACTAGCCGATCGCGGCGTGGTCGGCAATGTCGACTTCACCATCGCCGACGCCGAAGCGTTGCCATTCGAGGATGCCAGCTTCGACTGTGTGACCATCGGCTTCGGGCTTCGCAACGTTACCGACAAACAACAAGCTTTGAACGAAATGACACGGGTGGTCAAACCTGGCGGGCGCGTGCTGGTCCTGGAGTTTTCCCAACCGCAGTTCGAAGCGCTGGATAAACTCTACGAGCGCTATTCGTTCTCGGTGTTACCACGGCTGGGCCGTTTTGTTACCGGCGACGAAGACGCCTACCGCTATCTCGTGGAATCGATCCGCATGCATCCCGATCAAGAAACACTGGCCGGCATGATGCGCGCAGCCGGCCTGGAACGCGTGGATTGGTACGATCAAACTGGCGGCATCGTCGCCGTGCACCGCGGTTACCGGCCGTGAGCGACACAGTCGACCTACCGCCGAAACTGCGGGCGGCCGCCGAGATCGCATTCAACCGTTACCTGAGCAACGACCCGAACGCCCTGGCGCGCTGCCGTCGGCTGACGGGCCGAACGCTGGCCGTGCGCGTCAACGACTGGGATCTAGCTATCTGCATCATGGCCGTCGATCACGGCATTCAACTGCGGCCCTGGCGCGACGAGACGCATTATGACGTGGCATTAACCGGCGCCGCCAACGCATTTGCCCAACTCACCCGGCGCGCAGACACCGGTGCTGGCGCCATCGGTGCCAGCGGCTTGAACATTGAAGGCGACATCGGCGTGGCACAGGGCTTCGCCGAACTAGCCCGCACCATCGATGTAGAAGCCGCCGATTTGGTCGAGAGCATTACCGGCCCGGTGACCGCCAGCGTGTTCGATCGCGGCTGGCGCGCCGCGCGCGGACTAGTCAGCCGCATCAGCCAAGAAGTCCCATCCCAGCTCCGCGAATATCTGCTCGAAGAAACCGCCGCGGTGGCCTCGAAGGCCGAGGTCGACGACTTCGCCGAACAGACAGCGCGTTTGCGCGATGAAGTCGACCGGCTGAGCGCGCGCAAGCACGGCTCAGCCGGCGGCTGAGCGCAAACCGATGGCTGGCCAAACACGACGGATCGCCCAGATACTGCGCGTCGCCCGGCGCTACGGGCTTGGCGAGTTGTTCGCCGACACTTCACGTAGCAACTGGCTAGCGCGCACGCTCGGCGCTGGCAAAAAATTAGACGACCCCATCGGCCCGCGACTACGCCAAGCGCTGGAAGAACTGGGCCCGGTGTTCATCAAATTCGGCCAAGCTCTATCGACGCGGCGCGATCTACTGCCGCCCGGCCTGGCCGATGATCTGATCGAATTGCAGGACGCAGTCGCCCCATTTGCCGGCGACCAGGCGCGCGAACTCATCGAGACCGCCTACGGTGAATCGCTGGACCAGCGCTTCGCCTGGTTCGACCCCGAACCGCTGGCCGCAGCCTCCATCGCCCAGGTTCATGCCGCCCGCCTACACCCCCGCGCGGATCAGACAACCGGCGACGACGTCGTCATCAAGGTGCTGCGGCCGCATGTCCATCACCAGGTGGCGCGCGACATCGCAGTTCTCTATCGCCTGGCGCGACTGATCGCACACGTGCACCCGGAAGCCTCGCGGCTGCGCCCGGTGGAGGTCGTGGCCGAGTACGAACGCATCATCCACGACGAGTTGGATCTGCTGCGCGAAGGCGCCAACGCCAGTCAACTCGGGCGTAACTGGGCCGGCTCGGATCTGATCGCCCACCCGACAATCTATTTCGACCACAGCACCGAGAACGTGCTGGTCATGGCACGCATATTCGGCACACCGATCGACGACGTCGAGACCCTCAAAGCCGCCGGCGTGGACTTCAAGGTCTTAGCCGAGCGCGGCGTGGAAATCTTTTTTCAGCAAGTTTTCCGCGATAACTTCTTCCATGCGGACATGCATCCCGGCAACATCTTCGTCGACACCACGCATCCGCACCGGCCGCGTTACATCGGCCTGGATTTTGGCATCGTCGGCTCGTTGACGCCCGCCGACCAACGTTATCTCGCCGAGAATTTCCTCGCGTTTTTCAACCGCGACTACCGCCGCATCGCCGAACTCCACGTCGAGTCCGGCTGGATGCCGGCCGACACCCGCATCGAGGAATTCGAGGCCGCGATCCGAACCGTCTCGGAGCCGATTTTCCACAAACCGCTCGCCGAGATCTCCTTTGGGGTTTTTCTGATCCGGTTGTTCAAGATCGCCCGGCGCTATCGCTACCATGTCCAACCCCAGCTCGTATTGCTGCAGAAAACCGTTCTGAACGTCGAAGGCCTGGGCCGCGATCTGTACCCTCAGCTCGACCTCTGGGCCACGGCCAAACCAATCCTCGAACAATGGATGGCCCGCCGCGCCGACCCGCGCCGGGCGGCACGCCGTTTGCAAGATCAATGGCCACAAATCGTCGACAGCCTGCCCGAGTTCGCCTACCGCTGGGCGCGACAGATCGACGCGCCGGTCGACACGGACACGCCCTCCGCGCCCCGGGCGCTGGTCGATGTCACCCACGAACTCCGTGCGACCCGTCGCAGCCAGCGCTGGAGTCTTTTCGCCGCCGGACTACTGGCACTCGCCGGCGTGCTGACCGCTGCCGACACCGGTTTGGCCGCACCACTTGCCACAGGCCTAGCCGGCCTCGGATGTGGGCTGCGGGCGCTTACGATTCGTTAGCGCAACGCGCTTACTGGGCGAGCCAGCCCGCCGGATCGAGTGGCTTATCGCCGCGACGGACCTGAAAGAAAATGCCACTCTGCCTGTACCCGCCACTCTTGCCGGCTGCAGCAATCTTTTGCCCGGCAGCCACGCTCTGCCCCACGCGGGCAAAGACGGTGGAAGCGTGACCGAACAGCGTGTAATAGCGCGAACCATGCGCCACGATGACAATCAGCCCGTAGCGTTTGAGATAGCCAATATAGACCACTTGCCCCGGTGCGACCGCCTTGACCGGCGTGCCATTTGAAGCGGCGATCCACCGCCCCTGCCAGCGCATCGGTCCGCCGGATTTTCTCTGGTGAAATGCGGCGATCGTTTTGCCCTTCACAGGCGCCGACAGATGCCCACGGCGCTTGGCGAACGCGCCGTAGCTCTGGGAACCATTGTCGTTTAATTGGTTTTCCAAACGGCTAAGCAGCTTTTTCAACTGCTTCGCGTTGGCCTGCATCGACGCCAGGTCCTGTTTATTCGAGCCAAGCTGTTTGTCCAGTGCGGCCAGCGCTTGATGCTGTGACTTGCGACTCTTTTTCAGGTGTGCGAGGACCGCGGCGCGCTTCTCGCGCTTCTGATTCAGTTCCTCGCGCTTGTTTTTCACACGGCGACGGTTTTGCGCCAAATCGGCCAGCGCCTTTTTGAGGCTCGCAATCTGTTCCGACTGTGCCTTGGTGAAGTAGTGGTAGTAAGCCAGTACGCGCCCGATCTCGTTTGGCGAGCGGTTGGACAACAACAGTTTCAGACGGCTGGGCTTTCCATTTTCATAAGCCGCTCGCACTTGTTTGCGCAGTGAGCCGAGCTGGCCCGAGAGCTGTTCCTTTTGATTGTCGATCGTTGCGTCGAGATCCTGGATCTCATCGCGCGCTTGGTCGATCGCTGTATCAACCGCCTGCAGCCGATTACGTGCCTTGTCCAACCGTTTTTCTGCTTGTTGCAAGGTATCGGACAAGCGCGAGCGTTTCTTGCTCTGGCTGCTGATCTGGTCACGAACGGTGGCGATGCGTTCGCGTAGTTTGTCCAGGCGCGCCCGGGTTTTATTGGCTTTCGCGGTGTGGGCGTGGCCGTGGCCATCGCTGTGGCTCAGGGCGGCCGGGCTGGCGCCCAGTATGGCCAACAGACCCAAAACAAACAGCCACCTGCCCATTATTTGTTCACGCCGCGCACCCGAAACCATACCGAGATTGTATCGTCCACCAGGGCCTGCTTATGCCATAATTGTCGATTGAACGGCGGAATCGCCGCCCTATTGAAACGTTGCCGCGCGCTGCTATGACGCCTGCCGAACTCATCGACTTCGTCACCGCCCACCCGGTACTCTGGGCCGGACTGGCGATTACCCTGATCGCGCTCGCCGCCAATGAATGGCTGCTCGCCAATGGCGGCAGTGGCAGCGGTCGTCCCGTAAACCCAAGCGAGGCGGTGCGCCTGATGAACACCGACGACGCCGTCGTGGTCGACACGCGCTCGGCGTCAGACTATAAGAAAAATCACATACTGAACGCCATCCACGTGCCGGTCGCCGGCATCGACGAGCGCGCTGGCGAAATCAGCAAGGACACGAATCAGACCATCATCTGCTATTGCGGCAGTGGCAACCAAGCCGCACAGGCTGCGAGCAAACTGCGCAAACAGGGTTACAGCAATGTCTACACGCTGCGCGGCGGCATCAACGGCTGGGAATCGGACGGCCTGCCGCTGACGGCGAAATAACCCGCACACACCAACCAATCTAAACCGCGGAACGAGCCATGGCCGACGAACTGACGCCCGACGACGCCGACGACACAGCCACCAACGACACGGCCCAGCGCGACGTCACCATCCAGAAACTCTACGTCAAGGATGCCTCGATCGAGGTTCCGAACGCGCCGCAGATCTTCACCGAAGAGTTCCAGCCGGAAGTCAATGTCGACCTAAACACACAGGTCCAACCACTGGCCGAGACCGCATTCGAAGTCGCGGTAACAGTGACGATCAACGCGACCCAGGGTGAGACCACGGCCTATATCGTCGAAGTCCAGTACGCCGGCGTCTTCGAAATCGACGGCGAGATTAACGAAGAAGCGCACGGCCAGCTCCTCGGCGCCTATTGCCCAACGATCATCTTCCCCTACCTACGTGAGACGGCGGGCGACATGGTCCAACGCGCCGGCTTCCCGCATTTCGTGCTGCAGCCGGTGAACTTCGAGGCGCTCTACGCGCAACACCAGGCCGAACAAACCGGCGACGCCCAGAACGCCAGCCGCACGACGCATTAATACGATACCGTTCGCTCACACCGGCACACCCCAGATGAGATGACCAACCTCGCCGTTGTAGGCGCCGGCTCTTGGGGAACGGCGCTAGCACTCGTTCTCGCCCGTCGCGGCTACGCCACCCGTCTAACGGGGCGTAACGCCGAGCGCATCGCCGAACTAGCCGAGGCGCGCGAGAACCGTGCTTATCTGCCGGGACACCAATTCCCGGACTGCCTCGTGCCAACACCGGATACTGGCGCCGCACTCGACAACATCGACTTCGTGATCGTGGCAGTGCCGAGCCACGCACTGCGGGCCACGCTGACGAGTCTGGCGCCCCATCTACCGACGCATTGCGGCATCGTCTGGGCGACCAAAGGCCTGGAGCCGGGAACGGCCAAATTGCCACACGAGGTCGCCGCCGAAACACTCGGCCCAGAACGGCCGCTGGGCGTGCTCTCCGGACCCAGTTTCGCGGACGAAGTCGCGGCCGGTCTGCCGACGGCAGTCACGGTGGCCGCGACGGATCAAGCGTTCGCCGAACACGTGGCGATGTGTTGCCACGATGGCGCGTTTCGCGTCTATGCCACCACCGACGTGGCCGGCGTCGGTGTGGGCGGTGCCGTCAAAAACGTACTCGCCATCGCGGTCGGCTTTGCAGACGGGCTCGGCTATCGCGCCAACACACGCGCACTGCTTATAACCCGTGGCCTGCGCGAGCTGACCGAAGTCGGCGCCGAACTCGGCGCCCACGCCGACACCCTGACCGGCATGGCCGGGCTTGGCGATCTGCTTTTGACCTGCGGCGACGACCAATCCCGGAATCGGCGATTCGGGCTATTGCTGGCCGCCGGCCGATCGGTCGAAGCCGCCGAGCGCGAAATCGGCCAGACCGTGGAAGGCGTGCGCGTGGCACACGCGCTGTATGAGCTCGCGCTCGCGCGCGGGCTGGATGTGCCAATCATCGCCGAAGCCTATCAAGTGCTGTATGGCGGCCGACCGCCCGCGGAAGCCGCTGCACGCTTGATGGAGCGCCCGTTTCGACCGCCCCAAAGATAACCTAAACTGTTGCTTGTAAACGGCAAGCCGCCGGTTTTCGATCCGCTACCGACGCATTACCCATGGCGAACCTCATAACTTTCAGCCGTTTTCTGCTGCTGTTCGCGCTGATCGGTGTGGTCTATTCCGACCTACCGACGCTACAACTGATCAACGCACCGCTGGTGGTGCTCATCATTGTGCTCGACGCCGCCGACGGCTGGGTCGCACGGCGCTTCAACCGCGAAACACTATTCGGTGCGACCTTCGATATCGCAATCGACCGGATCGTGGAGATCGTACTGTGGGTCATCCTCGCAGATCTGGGCTTTATCGGTATCTGGGTGCCGCTGTTGTTTATCATCCGTGGCAATCTGGTCGACGCCGTGCGCGCCCACGGCGCGACCGGCGGCACCGCGGCCTTCGACATGCTGGACACCCCGCTGGGGCGTTTCCTGGTTGCTGGGCCGTTCATGCGTGCCTTCTACGCCGGCGTGAAAGCCGTTGTGTTTGCCTGGCTGCTATTCTGGCAGCCATTCGCCGCACTCGCCCCCGAGTTCTGGGCCAACGCTGGCTGGGCGTTGATACTCATCGGCCAGATACTCACCTGGCTCGCCGCCGCGATCTGCGTTATACGCGGCCTGCCGGTGCTGATTGAATTCTGCGTGGGGGCCGGCCACGACGACACCAACACGCGCTAAACGGCCGCCATGCGATTGGTTTTATTCGATATCGACGGCACACTAGTCACCGGCGCCAGCAGCGAGCAACGCTTTGCGCACTATTTACGCCGTCAGCGTCGGCTACGGCCGCTCGCGCTGCTTGCTTACGTGTTGTTCTTTGTCTGCCACGCGCCGCGCTACGGCCGACGCGTCGTACAACTCAACAAGGCATATCTACACGGACACACATTGGCGGCGCTACGTCGCTACGCGACCGAGTTCGTCCGTCACGAGCTTGTGCCGGCTCTCTCCACAACCGTCGTAGAACGCTTGCGGCAACACCAACGCGCCGGCGACACGGTGGTTCTTCTGAGCGGCACGCCACAATTCATCGCCGACGCATTGGCTGAAGAGCTGGGCGTAGAACACGCCCGGGGCGCCCTCGTGGCCACCCGGCGTGGCAAGATCCAGGCGCTCCGGCCACCGATCCGCCACCCGAACGGGCCCAGCAAGATCGACGCGGCCTACGATCTCGCCGAAGCCACCAACCGATCATTGGCATGGGCCGAGGCCTACGGTGATTCACCGCAGGATCGTTTTTTATTCCACGTAGTGGATCGCACGGTCGTGGCAGGCGCCAACGAGCAACTCGGTGCGCTTGCCAATACCCATAATTGGCCGCACCTCACCAGCACAGGATGAGTGCGCCGCGTCGCATCTACATGCGACCGGGATCGACCACTTCCAGGTAGCGCCGCGTCGCGGTCGCTGTATCGTAACCCGCGACGGCCTGCTGCAAAAATTCGGCCGGCAACGGATGTGCCAACGTCTCGCGCATCGCCTCTGCTAATGGACTGACTGCATCGACCGGCACCAGTGGTCCGAATCTGCCATCGGCCAGTATTTCCCGCGGGCCGCTCGGGCAGTCGGTGGCCACGACCGGCGTCCCGATGGCGAGTGCTTCGGTCAGCGCATTGGGCGAGCCTTCCCAGCGTGACGACAGCACAAACATATCCGCACGCGCCAGAATCGCCGCCGGGTTCTCGACAAAGCCAGCCAACGCAACGCAATCGGCCAGTGCCAGCGACTCGATCCGCCGAGTGATCGCTGCGCGCTCCGGCCCCTCGCCGACAATCAGCAAACGACAATCACGCGTTCGACGCAATTCGGCGAATGCATCAAGCAGGGTCGTCCAGCCTTTTTGTTCGGTGAGTCGCCCGATTCCGACGATGACCGGCGAGCCGCCGTCGCCGGGCCACGGATGCGGGCACGGCTCGCTTGCGCGCTCGAAAAGCGTCGCCGTCACCACCGGGTTGCGGACGGTTTCGATGCGTTCGGCTGGCAGGCCGGTCACCCGGTGCGAATCCGCCGCCACACCATCGGATACGGCGATCAGGCCATCCACGTGTCGATAAACACGACGCATCGGCAACCGGCGAAGTGCGGCCGCAGCGGCCGATTTACCGGCCAGCGATGCGCCTAGATTGGTGCCGAGCCGGCCCACGAGACGCGTATCGACCCGTGCCAGCCAGCGCGCGCGCAGCGCAGCCCGGATAGCGCGATCCTTGACGGCGAGCAACGCCGGTGGCCGGTTTCGGGCCAGATACAACGCCAGTTCCGGCACGCACCACGCAGTGTGGCGCGCACGGAGCCGGATCTGATTCACGCTGTCCGGGATGGACGCCACGAACGGCCCTTCGGTGCGGGCCAGCAACAGATCGACAGCCACGCCTTCGGCCACTAGGCCATCGAGCAGATTGACGAGCATATGCTCGACACCGCCCTGACCGGAAAACGAGACGAAAATCGCCAACCGCCGTGGTTCGGTACCGCTACGCATCGGATTCCATATGCTACACCGCTGGTTCCGGCTGTTGAGCCGGCAGTGCCCGCAACAGTCGCCGTGGCCGAAAATCGCAACAAAATGCCATCAGTCGCCCTCTATGTCGTCGCGACCAATGCGGACAACACGTCTCGATAGCGCTCAGCGCTCACTTCAAGCGTGTAGTCGCGAACCGATTGCCGGAGCATGTCATGTGGTGGCGTCGGCCAGGCGAGTGCCTCAGTAACCGCAGCCGCGAACTGCTTGGGGACGCCCACCGGCACAATCCGAGCATATGGATTATCAGCCAATATCTCCCCTGGTCCACTACCACAGCGCGTAGCCACGACCTTGCGGCCCAGTGCCACCGCTTCGGTAACAATGGTTGGAGCGCCTTCCCAGCGCGACGACAACGCGAACAGATCGGCAGCGGCGATCAGCGGATAGGGATTGGCGACGAATCCCATGAAATCGACGTGTTCACTAATGCCCAACTTGGCCGCGAGCCGCTCCAGGCGCCGGCGCAGCCGACCAGTTCCCACCACGATTAGCCGCAGCGCCTGCGTCCGGCGTGCGATCGCGACCGCACGCAGTAGATCATCGAAACCTTTTTGGCGACGTAACCCGCCCCCGGCCAGGACAACCGGACAGGTTTTGTCGACCAACCACGGGTGCGTCACCGGCTGGCTCGCAAATTCGGTAAGTTCCGGCGTGATAATTGGGCTGGGAATGGCGCGAATACGCGCCTCCGGCACACCGGCAATCTGAGCTGTATCTTCGGCCACGCCGCGAGAGACGGCGATCATCAGGTCAGCGCGCGGCAAGATCCGCCGCATCTCCCGATACTCCGCCATACGCCGCCAGAAGCGCGTCGCCCGGTGCCGGCGCGAAACGACCGTGCTGGCCCGCATGACAATCCGCGTGGCCACACCTGTTTGGTCACGGGCGGCAACAGCCGTTGCATGCGCGCGATCCTTCGCACTGAGCACCACATCGGGCGGCGTGTTTTTCAAGTAATCGACAAACCATCGGTACGAGGTTTGATCGGTGGCATCGCCACCAATTTCGATCAACGCGACGTGTGTCGATAGCTCGCTGAGATACGGTTGGTCGCTGTGCGCGGTGATGAAGTCGACACGGACACCAAGGTCAGTCAACCCGCGCGCCGTGTGGACGACGCCGCGCTCGACACCGCCGTCGCCGAACGATGGAATGAAGATCGCGACGTGCAGGGGAGGCGCGTTGGACACGGATTGCGACGAAGTCATTTAAAACAGGTTTTGGCCGAACCATCGTAACCCGGAGGACAGGTGGCCGGCTGTGTTCGCAGCAACCGCCAGCCACCCGCGTATCCGTGTTGCACAGTCTTGGGCGCCGAACGCTACTCCACCGTGACCGATTTGGCTAGATTTCTCGGCTGATCCACGTCGGTGCCGCGAGCGAGTGCGACATGGTATGCCAGCAGCTGCAGCGGCACGTTGTAGACGATCGGCGCGATGCTCGGGGCCGCGTGCGGCAATTCGATGATCGTGGTGTTCTCATCGCCTTCGATGCCCGCCGAGGCATCGGCAAACACGTACAGCCGACCATGACGGGCACGGACTTCGGCCAGATTGGCCTTCAGCTTAGCTAATAGTTCGTTATTGGGTGCAACGGCCACCACCGGCATGTCTTCGTCGACCAGTGCCAGCGGCCCGTGCTTGAGTTCGCCGGCAGCGTAGGCTTCGGCGTGGATATAAGAAATCTCTTTGAGCTTCAGCGCGCCTTCCATAGCGATCGGCACCATCGCGCCGCGGCCCAGAAACAGCGCGTGGGCGTGTTCGGTAAAGTGCGCTGCGAGCTCAGCCACGCGATCCTCGATCGCAAGCGCGCTCTGGATACCCGACTGCAGGTTGCCGAGATCGGCCACGAGAGATTCGGTGTCCGGGCCCGGCCCGGCTAGCAGGCCCGCCAACGTCAAAAGGCAAGCACACTGGGTCGTGAAGGCCTTGGTCGAAGCCACGCCAATTTCAGGGCCGGCGTGGGTCAGCATCACGTAGTCGGACTCGCGGGTCAGCGAAGTCTCGGGTTTGTTGCAGATCGCCAGCGTAGCGCGGTAGCCCGCTGCGGCTGGTAATGACCGGGCGTAGCGAAGCGCGGCCAGGGTATCGGCCGTTTCGCCGGATTGCGACAAGGTTACGAGCAGCGTCCCCGGACCGACAATCGGGTCGCGATAGCGGAATTCGCTGGCCAACTCGACGCGGCATGGCACACGCGCCAGTGCTTCGATCGCATAGCCAGCCACCAGCCCCGCGTGATAGCTGGTGCCACAGGCGACGATGTGGACCGCCTGGATTTCGTCGAGCAATGCCTGGCCCTGGGGGCCGAATACGTCGGTGGCTAAGCTGTTGCCAGTCACGCGAGCGCCCAACGTGTCGGCGATCACCTCAGGCTGGGCGAGGATTTCCTTGCGCATGAAATGGCGATAGCCATTTTTCTCGGTGTCTTCGATCGCGAGCACCGATTCTCTGATATCGCGCTCGGCGAGCGCGCCGTTGGCGTCGGTTACACGCGCGGCGTCCGCGGTCAACGTTGCGACATCGCCATCCTGCAGATAGATAAACCGGCGTGTGACCGGCAACAATGCCTCGACATCCGACGCCGCGAAGTGTTCACCGATGCCCACGCCGACCACTAGCGGTGAGCCTTGGCGGGCCACAACCAACGTCTCCGGCGCACTCGCAGCCACTACAGCGAGCGCGTAGGCACCATGCAGACGAGCGACCACGGTGCGAACCACGCCGGTCAGATCGCCGTTGGCGGCGAATTCACGATCGATTAGGTGTGCAACGACTTCGGTGTCGGTGCCCGAGCTCAGGGCATAACCCGCAGCTTCGACTTCGCTGGCAAGCTCGGCATGGTTCTCGATGATGCCGTTATGCACCACGGCCACGCGCTCGCCGGACATTTGCGGATGGGCGTTTCGCTCGGACACGCCGCCGTGTGTGGCCCAGCGTGTATGCGCGATGCCGAGCGTGCCCGGCCATTGTTCGCCGGCCAAGCGCTCGGCCAAGGCGTCGACCTTGCCGACCGCGCGTGCGCTGTACAGCGCGTCATCATGCACCAGAGCCACGCCCGCGGAGTCGTAGCCGCGGTATTCCAGCCGCCGCAAGCCCTCCAGCAGAATAGGCTCGACATCCCGCCTGGCGGTTGCACCTACGATGCCACACATACGCTTCTCGCTAATTCCTTGGACGTCGAGACCGCGTCGCCGACATCAACTATCGGTTTTTTTCGGTCGTCGCCAGTTGTCGACTGCCACTTGTTCCTTGCGCGTTAGCGACAGTTTATTGGCCGGCGCCGCCTTGGTTAACGTCGTGCCGGCCGCAATTGTCGCTCCCGCGCCGATTTCCACCGGCGCGACAAGCTCGCTGTTTGAGCCCACGAAAGCGTCATCACCGATCGTGGTGACGTGTTTGTTGGCGCCATCGTAGTTGCAGGTGATCACGCCCGCGCCGATATTCACACCGGTGCCGAGTGCAGCGTCGCCAACATAGCTCAAATGATTGACCTTAGTGGAGGCGCCAACGCTGGCGTTCTTGGTTTCGACGAAATTGCCAATCCGCGCACGATGGCCCAACTCGGTGCCCGGCCGGATACGTGCGAATGGCCCAACCTGGCACTCGGTTGCCAGATGCGCATGCTCCACCACCGTGTGTGCCATGACGCGGCCGCCATCGCCAATCACCGAGTGGCGGATCACACAGCCGGCTTCGATATGAACACCGTTGCCGAGCGTTATTTCGCCTTCCAGCACGACATCGACGTCGATCAATACATCGCGGCCAACCTCGATCCGGCCACGCACATCGACGCGCGCCGGATCGCGGAGTGTCACGCCGGCCGCGAGCAGATCATCGTTTCGGCGCTGCTGGTACACACGCTCGGCACAGGCCAGATCACGCCGATCGTTGATGCCCTGAGTCTCGGCCACGGTTTCGGCCGGATCGGCTACAACCGGCCTGTGATCGGCGACGGCCATGGCGATGCAATCCGTCAAAAGATACTCGCCCTGGGCATTATCGTTTGACAGCCGAACGAGCCAGTCGCGCAGATGGGCCGCCGGCGCCACCATCAAGCCCGTGTTGATTTCGCGGATCGTGCGCTGGTCGGCGGCTAGATCTTTGTCTTCGACAATCGCGGCCACGCCACCAGCCGCATCGCGGACGATACGCCCGTAGCCGGCTGGCTCGGCTAGCTCGGTGGTCAGGATGGCCATACCATCCGAGGCCGCCGTGGTTAATAAGTGTGTGAGTGTCCTGGGCCGCACCAGCGGCACATCACCGTAGAGCACGAGCACTTGTGCATGGTCGGGGATCGCGTCCATGGCCGCAGCCACCGCGTCGCCGGTGCCAAGCGGCTGAGGCTGCTCGACCCAATTCACCGCCAAGTAACCGAGTGCTGTGCGGATCTGTTCCACGCCGGCACCGCAGACAACGTGAATTTGCGTCGGCTCAAGCGTTTCCGCCGTGGCAACCACGTGGCGGAGTAGCGGCCATTCACCGAGCGGCGCCAACACTTTAGGGTGCGCCGACCCCATTCGAGTGCCAGAGCCCGCGGCCAGCACCACGATATGCAGGTTATCGGTCACGATTGTTCCCGTGTTTCCGGTTTGTGCCCGACATGTTTACCTTTTAGTCCGATATTCGCAAATGCGCTTATTATCCTACGACCGCGACACAGTTTCACCTGCGTGCTCGTCCGGCATGGCGGATTCCGACGCCACCCACGCCGCCGGCATCTCACTCCAGACGCGTCGATGAAGCCATCGCAACCAGTGCCGATCGGTCAGCACCCGCCGCGCATCGTCTGCTTCCAAATCGTCGGTGCCACGCGCTAACGCCTGGCGAGCCGCCGTTTCCCGGATGACCCCGATCGTGCGGCTGCAGGAACGACTGTCGCGGGCCAACCCCGCACAGAGTGCGTTCAGCGTCGGGTCAACCACCGCATTGGCAAAGTTCGGTTCCGGCGAAGCAGTAGCGACCAGTTCGCGAATACGGCTCAACTCGGTAGGTGGCTGGTTTTCTTCGGGGATCAAAGCCACCCCGCGCCGAGCAAGCCAGCGCCCCAGATCGGCGCGTGACGTGACCACGGTCAGTACCGGTGCGAACAAAAGCGGCAACAGGATGGGCGCCAACCAGGGCGCAAACCCCGGCGTCGTCGCCAACAGCACGCCGCCCCAGACCACAGCGATAACCATACCGGGGGCGTGATACGCGAATGCTCGGCGCCAGGCCACCGTGGCGTCCGCGCGTTGCTGCGAATCCCAGCGGACGGTGCGCCCCAGCAGCGTCGTCGTGACAAAACGCGCGTGCGCCACCATACGAATCGGCGCCAATGTCGAAGTCAGAAGAACTTCGATCAGGGTCGAAGCCACAAGTCGCAGAACGCCGCCGTAAGCATGATGCTGGCGTTTGGCCACAACCAGGAACAGCCCCAGCACCTTCGGCAAAAATAGCACCACCATGGTGGCCACGAACAAGCTGAGCGCCCAGAACGGTTGCCAGACCGGCCAATGCGGAAATAACTGTTGTCCATCGTTGGAGAAATACTGCGGCGTTTTCAACGCCTGCATTACGGCTTCGCTGGACGACAGCAGCAAGAACAAAAACCACAAGGCCGCCGACCCATAAGCCATGACGCCGTTTGCGAACAGCGCGCGATGAGCCATCGACAGATTGTCAGCGAACAGTAGCCGCATGTGCTGGAGATTGCCGCGACACCAGCGGCGGTCACGACCAAGCTCTTCAATCAGCGACGGCGGCACTTCTTCATAGCTGCCCCCGAGGTCGTAGGCGATGTGCACGCCCCAGCCGGCACGGCGCAAAAACGCCGCTTCGACGAAGTCATGGCTGAGGATATCGCCGGACAGCACGCCATGGCCGGCCAGCGCTGGTAGCGCACAATGCTCCATGAACGGATCCACGCGAATAATCGCGTTGTGGCCCCAATAATGGCCCTTATCCAGGTGCCAGTAGTGCAGGCCCGCGGCAAACATCGGCCCGTAAACGCGCATGGAAAACTGCTGAATACGGGCCAACGCGCTCTGCCGATTAACGCCGGTCGGCGGTGTCTGGATCAGGCCGGCCGACGGGTTGGCGTCCATGCGCGCCACGAGCTCCACGATGGTTTCTCCGCACATGATGCTGTCCGCATCGAGGACCAGCATATACGGATAATTACGCCCCCAGCGTCGGCAGAAATCCGCGAGATTTCCCGATTTTCGGCTCACCCGGGCTTCCCGCCGACGATAAAAGATTTGCCCGAAGGCATCCAGTTCGCGACAAAGCTCTGCCCAGGCGGCTGTTTCGGCGACACAAGTATCGGGCGCGCTACTATCACTCAGGATATAGAAATCGAAATCTTCTATATGCCCGGCTGCCTGTATTGATTCATAGACCGCCCGCAAGCCGGCACAGGCGCGCGTCACGGACTCTTCGCAGATGGGCATTAGAATCGCCGTACGTGCGCCCTGCTGCGAATTGTCTTCAGGTTCTTCGGACGGCTGCCCAGCGGCCTCGATGCAGTATTGATCACCGCGCCACATAAGGAAGAAACCCGCACAAGCGGTCCAGAACCCAACCAGAATCCAGGCGAACAGCAAAAACGCGATCGCGAGTATCGCCAGTTCGAGGATCGTCGCGCCGTGATTGGGCAGGACCGTGGCCATATACATGGTCGCCGCCGCAGCTGGGATCATGATAATCAGCGCCAACAGAAACTGTCGACGACATACGATTCGGCCCAGACGCGT
Organism: Salifodinibacter halophilus; assembly: GCA_012999515.1. Taxonomy (NCBI): domain Bacteria; kingdom Pseudomonadati; phylum Pseudomonadota; class Gammaproteobacteria; order Salinisphaerales; family Salinisphaeraceae; genus Salifodinibacter; species Salifodinibacter halophilus. Next base: position 1,597,190 of record JABEEB010000001.1, read on the forward strand.
CTCATGCGGACGTGTGTGCTCGCGGGCACGCGCTTGGCGTGAAAACGCCGCCCGCAGGATTCGGCCTAGGCCGCGCGAGGCATGCGGCGGCGCCATTTGTGCGCGTCGACAACGCGGCATGCTAGCACCACGGTAGGTATCGGCCGCCCTGTTTGAAACGCGCCGGCTCCACCCGGGGTACCGGCCAGCCAACATGCCGCGGATGCCAGCCTCATCCGCGTCGTCGGGCATCGCACCGTCACCAGCGCCTTCATCGGGTGCGGCGTCGACCGTCAGACGATCAAGATGTCCTTGCGCTCGGGTCAATGCCTCGGCCGGCGAACCAGGAGCATCGGCCAACGTACGTTCGAGAATGACACGGCGCCGTTCGTCGTCCAGTGCCAACCGGTCTAGATAGCCCTCTAGACGTGCCCGTATCGCGTTGTCCATAAACTGACTCTTGCTCAACGATTCACGAGCTCATAGCGCCAGACCTCGGTTATTTTTTCCTGGTTGCCGTTTTTCAGATACGCTCTGATCGGCAATGGCTTACCAAGGGCACTGGTCGGCACATCAAAACTGAGCTGCCACCCACCCACGTGTGTATTGCGCGTGATCCCGATGTTTTGCACATCGACTTTTCGCGACGTCGTAATCTGCGACGTGAGGGCGTCGCGACCCTGCAAATCATCGAGTCCACCGCCCGCAAACTCTAGCTCTACACGCACTCGCTCGGATCCGTTTTTGCCCTGCGGATGGCCAATGTGGGTCGCTACGACATGGCCAACACTGTTCGACTGCGGACTGTAGGGGCTCCAGATCATGTCGTAGCTGAACTCGTGTCGGCTACCGGCCTTGATGGTTTGTTGCGAAACCCACGACAATTCGATATTACGATTGATTTCGCGCTTGGACGGGATCTCGATTAGCTCCAGATGGCCCTTGTCGAATCCGGACTCGGGGCGAACCCAGACGTTCGGCCGATTGTGATATTGCCTGTGGGGCGCCCGATAGTGCGCCTTGCTGCGGTCTCGTTGCATCAACCCGAAGCCGGCCACTTGATTGGCGGGTATCTCGATCTGGCGCAGTTTGCCCGGATTTTTCAGTGGCTTCCACTGCCAGTTCTTGCTGTCGCCATGGATCAACAGGCCATCGGCATCGTGGGCTTCCGGCCTAAGATTGGAACGACCGCTGAGGCTGTTTTCTCCCCAGGTGAACATGCTGGTCAGCGGTGCCACGCCCAGTTTGCTGACTTCCTTGCGCGCAAACAGTGTGGCCTTGACATGCGTATGGGTTGCCCGCCCCGGATGGGTGTTGATGACGTAGGCACCGACGACCTTGGGCGAATCCAGCAAAGCATAGATCGTCAGGCCGCGCTTGCCTTGAGTCGGTGGCGCGAGCCAGAAATGCGTGAAATGTGGGAATGTTTGTTTGTTGGTGCTCGCCGCATTGACTGACAGCCCACGCGCTTGCGTCCCAAACTCCTCGCCGCGACCCCGCGCCCGGAAGTAAGACGCCCCCTTGAAGGAGACTGCCGGCCACCAGCCTGTACCGCTGTTATCTCGGCGATCGACACTGAAGCCAGCATAACCCAGGTCATCCGGCACGCGTTTCCGCAATTTCTCATTCGGCCAGTTGAAGTTCGCGGGACTAAACGGCAACGGTTCAGTTTGGTCGCCCTTGTTGGCACGAATCGACACGGCTTTGTCGTAAATCATGCCCGGGATCTCGCCCCGGACTCGATACCCCATGCCAGCGCCCTGCCATAGTGCCGCCGGCGATTTGAATTTGATCTGCTTGTAGGTGCCAGAATCGAGATTCCGGAGAAAGCTCGGCACCTTGGACGGTGCCTGGTACTCGCTGTCCGCCTTTTTCTTGGCCAGCCGCACCAACTTGGATGCGGTCATGCGGCCTTCGATCAAACGCTCGGACGGCTTGTTTTTTGACTTCTGTTGCGCTGACTCTGCGCTATTCGCACCCGCACCTTGACCATGCTCTTGGTCGTCATCCGAGGCTTTATTTTCACTGGCCTTGTTGTCGCTTTTGGCGTTTTTATCGGCCTCTGAATGATCTTTTTGGTCGCCCTCGGATTGGTCCGCCGCTTTCGCTGCGGGCTTATCCGTCGCGGACTGCGATGATGACCCTTTGTCGGCCGCAGCAGCACTAGCCGATCCGATAGCTAGCGCGATGGCCGTCGCGATGGCCGGTAACTTTCGATTGATGGACCAACAAGCCAGATCCGGATCATTGCAAAAACCGGCCCGCTTGGAACGCACAATGGTTGAACAACGCATAATTTTCATGGCTGGATCGACGGCACTGCCGGCCATCGCTGGTGGGCACTGCACATATTCGGAGTTGTACAAACGGTCATTATTCGCATCGCTTCCGATAGCTAATGGTCTTTCAACGGCATCAACCGCGGCTAGGACAATCCCGGCTACGGATTCGTTCCAGGCGCTCGTAGATTCCGCTACGTAATTTCCCGATTACAACGTAACGGGTATCCTACTTTAATAGATTTTCGAAAGAGAGGCCGCTCATTTCAAGCGTGGCATGTGATTGGGCACCGAACCCCGCCATCAGCGACGCGCATAAGCTGGCCGCGGTTGCGTTCGACCCCGACACCCCCAATCTCTTCGACGTACCCCTATCCTGGCTGACCGGCGACTGGCAGCACGAATCCTGGTCTGCGGATACGCCCGTCGAAGAGCTGTGGCTTGGGGATTGGCAGGTACGGCGCACTCCGGATCTCGCTTTTGCGGCCGTCGAGCTCCCTGAATCCCGCCTGGCCAGCCCGGCCGCGCTAGAGGCCGCCGCGTTGACGGCTTATCGTGAGTTATTCGCGCTCCAGACGAAACTTGGCTTCGCTCACCTGCAGCGCGTCTGGCATTGGCTTTTCGATGTGATCGGGGGCGAAGGCGAAACGCAACGTTATCGCAGCCTATGTCGTGGCCGCGCCCAAGCCGTGGACGAAGTCAACATTGTTTTGCCGCCGGCGACCGGGGTCGACAGCGCGCGGCCAGGGCTGCGTATTCAGGCAATTCTCGGATGCCAGCCGATCACGCCGATCGAAAACCCACGCCAGGTCAGCGCCTACCGCTATCCGCGCGAGCACGGTCGCCGCGCGCCGGCATTTGCCCGCGCGGCCGAAACACAACTCGGCCGCAGTCGTTATCTTCTGATTTCCGGCACGGCGAGTATCATCGGGCATCGCACGTACCACGCCGGCGACGTGCGCCGCCAAACCCGGGAGGCGGTCGCTAATATCGCGGCGGTTATAGGCGCTGCATCCCGCTCAACCGCAGCTCGCGGCCTGGACGGCCTGGCCGGCGCACGCGGTTATGTGCCCCGCGCTGCCGACGCCGAGATCGTGGCGGCGGAGCTACGCGCCCTGATGCCGAAGGTACCGATCACGTTATTACAGGCTGAGTTGTGCCGGCCGGATCTAAGTGTCGAGATCGAGGCACAGATGCGGCTCTGAACCACGCCCGCGCGACGACGTTCAACGCCTGTCGTCATTCGTGTTGCTGGCCGCCGGCTGACTGGTTTGTTCGCGCTCGCCGGCCTCGGCGTCGCGCTGGCGAAGACGCGCCAGTTTCTCGCCGATCCGGGATTCAAGACCGCGCGGGCTCGGTTCGTAATAACGCGTGCCAACGAGTTCATCGGGCAGATACGTCTCACCAGCCGCGTAACCGTCCGCTTCGTTGTGGTCGTAGCGATAGTCCTCACCGTAGCCAAGCTCGTTCATGAGGCTCGTCGGCGCGTTGCGTATGTGCATCGGCACTTCCAGGGAACCGTGCTCGCGGGCATCACGCCATGCTGCCTTGAACGCGCTATACACGGCGTTGGACTTGGGCGCACTGGCCAGATAGACCCCCGCCTGGGCGATGGCCAGCTCGCCTTCCGGCGACCCTAGTCGGTCGAACGTCTCCCAAGCATCGAGACACAGTCGGAGTGCACGCGGATCCGCGTTGCCGATATCTTCGCTGGCTATGCGCACGATGCGGCGCGCGACGTAGTGTGGATCACAGCCGGCTTCGAGCATGCGCGCCAGCCAGTAGAGTGCAGCGTCAGGATCGGACCCACGCACGCTTTTGTGCACGGCCGACATCTGATCATAGAAATAGTCGCCGCCCTTGTCGAAGCGACGCAGGCCACCAGCCAGCACCTCGTCGAGGTCGACTTGCGTGATCTCACTGGCTACGGCGTCTTCGCGTCCACCGGCGATATCGGCCGCCAATTCGAGCAGATTCAAGGCGCGCCGGGCGTCACCATCGGCGCGTGCGGCCAGCTGATCGCGTAGCGTATCGGCCATGACGAGTTGCCGATCGCCGAGTCCTTGCTCGATATCGGCCAACGCGCGGTCGATGAGCTCACGTATCACAACACCGTCCAACGTCCGTAGAACGTAGGTGCGGGTGCGCGACAGTAGTGCATTATTGACTTCGAACGACGGGTTTTCGGTCGTCGCACCGACAAGCACGACCGTGCCGTCTTCCACATAGGGCAGCAAGCCGTCCTGCTGCGCTTTGTTGAAACGATGAACCTCATCGACGAAAAACAGTGTGCCCTGTCCCGATCCGGCACGCGCGTTCTGGGCGTCGGCGACCGCAGCGCGTATATCCTTGACCCCAGCCATGACCGCGGAGATCTGGACGAATCGCATGGCCACCGATTCGGCCAGAAGCCGCGCCAACGTGGTCTTGCCCGTCCCCGGCGGCCCCCAAAGGATCATCGAATGCACGCGCCCCGCCGCGAGCGCACGGCTCAGGGGTTTGTCCGCTCCGAGAATATGCGCCTGGCCGGCGAAATCAGCCAGTCGTTGCGGCCGCATACGATCGGCCAGTGGTCGCACTGCGTCCGCTTCCGAATCAGTTGAAAGAGAGAATTGCTGTTGGTGAGACAGGGCGTGTCACCGCTTGTTCGCCACGATGGCTTCCAGCGTATCACTGTGCCCAGCAAGGTCGACCCCTGGCCACAGCAGCGGTCACGCTCAAGCGACGCGGCCCCAAAAAACAAACTTGCTTCGGTCCAAGGCGTCGCCATCACGCAGCCGGCCAACGCCTCGCTGTTTCGCATAGCCCGCGCGGCGCGCGGGCCACCGCCAACTATTTGTTACCGATCCGCTCTGGACGCCGACTACATATCAAAATTGGTCGGCACCACGATTACGTCGCGAATCGTGACGTTGCGTGGGCGGGTCAGCATGAACATGATGCAATCCGCGACCTCGTCCGGCTCGATCAGACTGCCCGACTCCTTGGCCTTACGCAGGTTTTCGGCCGGCCAATCATTTAAAAGCGCACTGCTGACCGGTCCGGGCGAAACTTCCCCCATGCGAATGCCGTGCTGGATGACCTGACGGCGCGTAGTCTGCACGAAACAGTTGATCGCCCATTTCGAGGAGGCATAGACCGGCTCCCACGGAACCGGGTAGTGGCCCGCAACCGAGCAGGTGACCACGATATCGCCGGTGCCACGCTCGACCATCGGCGGCAGCATATCGCGTATGTTTTTCATCGCCACATTGACGTTCAGATCAATCACGCGGTCGATGGTGTCCGTTTCGGCGTCGAGCAGATCGCCACCGACATACGCGCCAGCGTTGGCGTGGAAGATATCGACATGGTCGACCGTATCCAGAAGACGCGGCACGAGATTGGCACACTGCTGACTATCCAGAAGATCGACGACTAGCGGTATCGCTCGCTCGCCGAGCGCCTCGCAGAGGTGGTTCAACGCCGATTCGTCACGGTCCACTAATACCACCGTCGCACCCGCGTTCAGCATCGCCTCGGTCGAGGCTTGCCCGATACCGGATGCCGCCCCGGTGACCGCTGCTATTTTCCCGTCGAGGGCATCGGTTTCAACCATCCCATGACTCCGTTTCGATAAAGTCTCGCGTCAAATACACGGCCGACGCAATATAAGATACAAGTGTATCCATATTTATACACCTGTCAAAGGTCGGTAGCTTACGCGCCGACAGCGTTCCGTATGGCATTGGCCGTGGCATCCCACCCGAGGCAATCGTCTGTTATCGACATGCCGTAGGTCATGTCAGTGCCGACTTTCTGTTTACCCGCTGTGAGGTTGCTCTCCAGCATGACCCCGGCGATCGCGCGCTCACCCGCACGCCGACGTGCTGCAAGATCAGCAAGCACGGCGGGTTGGGCAGCGGCGACCTTGCCACTGTTGGCGTGGCTACAATCGACGATTAGACGCTGTGGCTGATTGATCTCACCCAGCGCGTCAACAGCCGCGCTGACATGCTCACGTGCGTAATTGGGGCCTCCCCGACCGCCACGCAGAATCAAATGCGGACGTGGGTTGCCGGCGGTCGCCATGGCCGCCGGACGACCCTCATCGTCGACGCCGATATAGTGCTGCGGCATCGACGCCGCTTCGACCGCGTTCATGGCACTTGTCAATCCACCATCGGGCGCGTTCTTGAAGCCAACCGGCAAATCGAGTGCACTAACCCGCTCCCGATGTGTCTGCGACTCAGTGGTACGCGCCCCGACGGCCGCCCAGGCCAGCGTATCCGCCAGATAATCAGCGGCGATCGGGCTTAAAAGCTCGGTCGCGAGGGGCAAACCGAGTTCTGCGAGCTCGATCAGAAGCGCGCGGGTTGTATGGAGCCCGCGTTCAATGTCATTACCGCCATCCAGATCCGGATCGTGCAGCAGGCCTTTCCAACCAACGGTTGTGCGCGGTTTCTCGACATAGGCGCGCATCACGATTACGGCATGTTCGGACAGCTCGTCGGCCAGCGCGGTCAGGCGTCGGCCGTATTCGAGTGCTGCATCGCGATCGTGCAGCGAACAAGGGCCGGCGATCACCAGCAGACGGTCGTCAGCGCCGGCCAGTATGGCGTCAATCAACGAGCGCTGGTGCGCGATCCGTGCCGCCGAAATCGGATCGAATGGCAGCCGTTGGCGAAGCTCGGCCGGCGATGGTAGCGGGTTGATCCGCGTTGCCGACGGCTGTGAATCGAGGCTACGTGCGGTGGCACAATCCATGATCGACTCCCGGTTGTGTCGCTACGATCAGTGCGTGCAACGAAGAATTTGTGCGTTGTTCAGGTTGGGCGGCGATTGAAAATGTTGTGCGATACGTCATCCGATATTCCTTTTCCAGCTCGATTTGGTAATCCATAAAAAACCCCCGGCTGGAAGACCAGCCGGGGGTTTTTGCAAATCCGTGGCCAGGCTCCCAAATCGGGCGCCTGGCCGTTACCGGTTCAGGCGCGCATGCGACCAAACCAGTAGTAATAAAACGAGCACGCTGTTCCCGTCGCGCTAGGCACGCGGCAGACCATCGAAGTGTGGGATGTTTGCTTACTCATCATGAGCAGCACATTACGACGCCGACCAGCGAAAATCAACCGCCGGCGCGATACATAAGCGCATCACGCCACCCACCTAATCTTCGGGCCGGTCTGCAGCATCAAGCCGGTCGGCGACTGTTCGCAACTGACCACAAAGATCGATCATCTCGGTACGCGTTAGCCCTGTAGCACGCGCGAGATTACTCTGGACGTCAGCGACAGCCGATTTCAGCGCAGCGCCGTGACTCGTCAGTCGCACCAGAAGTTGGCGCTGATTATTGATCGGTCGTTCACGCTCGATTAACGACGATTCCTCCATTTTCTTGAGAATCGGCGTCACGCTCGATGGATCGAGACAGATGCGTTCGGCGATGGCACCAGCGGTCAGACACTCCTCCGCATAAAGGGCCAGCAGAACCAGATACTGTGGATGGGTTATGCCCAGATCGGCAAGGCGCTCGGTATACAGGCGCGTAATACTGCGCGCGCCACGACAAAGCGCCAAACACAGTTGGTCTTCCAGCGCCAGATTAGGGAAATTATCGGTTGTATTATCGCGATCAGACTCGCTCATAAACCAAGGCTACCAGTTCTTTGGCAGCCAACACATCGGCCACTGCTTCGCAGTATGCGCCGCTCCACGCATTTGCATCCTTGCGCGCGCTACGCGGCCGTGTCGTCAAACCGCATGCTCGTGCCATCCCAAACGAGACGGCGATCGGCGCGACGCGTACTCGACTCGATCCGACGGGCGTTGGGTCGATCATTGGTCGCGACCCAAGTCCACGCCTCGGCCGGCTCACGCCCGAAGTGAACATGGCGCGCCACCAGCCCCTGTTCGCGAACGTGCGTCGGCGCATCGATATACCAGACTGCATCGAGGCACTCACATAGTTCGCACCAGGGCGGATCGTCGAGCAAAAGATAATTGCCCTCGGTGATCACCAACGGTGTCGTCGGCGCAATGGCTACGGCGCCCGCAACTGGCTCGTCGAGCGTGCGCGAAAAATCCGGCGCGTAGATCGTCGACCCACGCTCGCAAGCCGCTCGCGTACGCGCCAACAAGGCGTGATAACCATCGGCGTCGAACGTCTCGGGTGCGCCCTTGCGATCTGCCAAGCCCAGACGTTCGAGTTGACTATTGGCCAAGTGAAAACCATCCATTGGCACATTGACGGCCGTGCAGCCCAATTGGCGCACCAACGCGGCCGCTAATGTCGATTTGCCGGCACCCGGGGCGCCCACGATGCCCAGCAATGCGCGTCGGTCTCGCGCACCGATCAACGCATGGGCGGCGCACACGACCTCATCAGCCAACCACTCGTCGGTATCGTCGCCAGACATCAATGGTCGAGAATCAGTCACGGGCGTATGTGAGCCGGCACCGGCGACGTGCTTACAAGCGTCGAGTGCGCGGTTTCCTTAGGCACGGTGAACAGCCTCCGCCGGGCGCATGCCGCACGGATAACACGGTAAATGGCGCCGATAGCGCCAGCCCGACGACAACGATAGACGCGGGCCATCACGCGGCGCTGTGCCATGTGCATGCCTTGGTTCGACCATTGCCACACTGTCGTTTCATATTCGGGCGCGCAATAGCCTGGATACACGATTGTCCGGCTAGCGTGCGGCCGCACGCAAATGGCTGATCAACGTATCGACGTATGGATTAATCACCTCGCTGCGGACGGGCGTGCAGACATAAATATGGCGCAGCGCCCAGTCTTCGGCCAGACTGACGGTAGCAAGACAGCAATCCAATTGCTCGATAACCGAGCGTGGCACGATGGCGATACCGACGCCGGCCGCCACCAGATTACCGACGGTGATGAAATCATTCACACGCACACGGTAGATGACACGTTTCCCCCGGTGCTCAGCCTGTTCGACGATCAACTCGTGTAACGGCGCATAATCCCGCAATCCGATAAACGACTCGGCCAAACAAGCCTCGAAATCGACGCTGGTCGCGGTGGCCAATGGATGTGTCGTCGGCGTGATCACCACGAGCTCATCGCGCGCGAGCGCCTCGAAATTCAGCGCCGGATGTCGGTTATCGTTACACAGCCCTAGATCCGCACGGCCGGCCGCGACCTCGGTGGGAATATCCTCGCTGCGTGCCTGCTCCAGTTCCACATCGGCCAGAGGGTTGTCGCGGAAAAACGAGGCCAGTGTGCGTGGCGCGAGATCGATAAGCGAGGTGTTGTTGGCGAGTAGCGACACGCTTGTTCGAACGTTAGCACTGTAATCGGCCAGATCGGCGTGCATGCGTTCGAGGCCAGCAAAGCACTGACGCGCATGTTCGGCTACCACGCGCCCCGCAGCCGTCGGCACCATGCCGCGCCGGCTGCGCTCGAGCAGTTTCGTGCCCAACGCAGATTCCAAATTCGACAACCGCTCGCTAACTGACGACGGCACCAGATACTGCTGCCGAGCGCCGGCCGAGACGCTGCCGGTATCGACAACGGCTAGAAACAAACGCAGATCACTGAGTTTGTAATGCAGCGGCGGGGTGCTTTTCGGCATAACCGAATTCTAACTTCGGATCATCCCATTTGTAATCGAATGCATAACCACAAGGTTCCTCATTGAACGCAGCAATCGATTAGTAAGTTTTGATGCCTTTCGGCTATCGGAGCCTAAATTGTTTGCTGTGGTCAAACACACATCCACCCGGCTAAGCCGGGCGAACCAACAAGGAGACGTTATGCGTTTCACATCACTAACCACGGGTTCGATTTTTGCGACTGCGCTTCTCATAGGCGGTATGGCATTTACCAGCGTTGCCTCCGCTGCCGGGCCGACCAACCCCGTTGGCACGACCAATACATTGCCTCGCGCGCAGCCCACACTCGGTGAAAGCGGCGCGGCACCACGCGCCAACGAGCTTCACTCCGCCGAGCAAAATCAGTCGGCCCAAAACACGCGGCAAGCTGCGAGCCAGAATCAGGGCGACAAAGTGGCGCGCAACGTCACTGAGCAGACCACCTCCCATGGCACGCGCCCCGACCGCCATAAACGGGAACTTTGATCAAAGCTGGCGTCGAACGCCAGTTACGATTGCCCCAAAAGCCGGATCGATGATCCGGCTTTTTTTATGCCCGCTCCGAGGGTAGAAACGGCTGCGAACAGGAAACGGTGCTGCGCAGCTTTTATGTCTCAGCCGGCTGAGACATGGTGCGGGCATAAACAGATACGTCGATGTGGCTCGGTGGCCTCTGTATACACAGAATGGCCAGCTATACCAGCCGCGACACACCGTCTTCGTCGCCGCGACGCGGCTCGATCAGACTCAACGGCGCTCGCGTTTTAACGCGCATTTCACGCCGACGAGTGCACAACACCACGTGACGGTTTCCCCGTTGGCCACAGCTGCCGGCGGCGAGTATTAATCACAGCGGATACCACGGTGGCGAATACGCCTCCTCCTATACCTGGCGTTTTGCGCATGAGCCGCCAGCGCTCGAGGCGAGCCGCGACGCTATCGATCATTACGACATTTTTACGCCAATCGGCGCTTGTGGAATAGCACTTTTACGCCTCCCGGCCCTAGCATCCTGCGTCCCATAGTTGGGCAAGCTCAGGAAGTATGTATGTGGTTACTTTTCATCGTCTGTTGGGCGACTGCTATCTACTTGATCGCAGCCGTGCTCCGACCGGAGCGGTTCTAATGATGGCGTTTGTCGGCCTGGCCATCCTCATGGGGCTTTTAGCCCTCTGCATCGGTTTCATTTGCATTGAGGACCGCATATGAATGAAATCATTCTGACCTACGTGGTCTCGCTTTTACTCGCACTGCCGCTCGGCTGGTACATGGCGAACGTTTTTGCCAGCAGCTCGGGCGCTCTGGATCGTGTATTCGGCCCGGTTGAGCAGGGCGTCTTCCGGCTCGCCGGCATCGACGCATCACGGCCGATGGACTGGAAGGGCTATGCACTTGCCTTCATGAAATTCCATGTCGGCCTCGGTGCGCTCGTCTTTTTCATCCTTTACTTCCAGGGTTATTTGCCACTGAACCCGGACGGTATTCAGGGGATGGATTGGGATCTCGCTCTGCACACGGCGACGTCGTTTCTCACGAACACGAATCAGCAGCACTACTCGGGGCAGGCGCAACTCTCCTATTTCGCTCACATGTTCGGGATCGTCACCTTGCAAGTGATCACGCCAACTGCCGGGCTGGTGGCACTGGTCGCGATCGTGCGGACACTGCTGGCGCGCCCACACACGGTGCGTCAACTGGGAAGTGGTGAGGTTGCCGTGGGCAACTTCTACCGGGATCTCGTGCGCGCCATCCTGCGCATCACGCTGCCGCTGGCATTCCTCGTCGCCATTTTAATCGCCTGGCAGGGCGTGCCAAGCACGTTCGAGGGCGCACAAACGACGAACACCCTCGATCCGGCCGCCGAAATGACGCAACAGGAAGTGCCTGTGGGGCCGGTCGCATCGATGGTGGCGATCAAGCAACTCGGCACGAATGGCGGCGGTTGGTACGGCCCGAACAGCTCGGTTCCGCTCGAGAACCCAACGCCAGTGTCGAACTTCATCGAAACCGTCTCGCTCGTGCTTATCCCGATCGCAACCGTGATTATGGCGGGCTTTCTCTCGGGGCGTAGGCGTCTGGCTGCGGGCATTTTGAGCGTGATGGTAATGCTATCGGTTTCGTTGGTAAGCCTAGCGGTCTGGTCTGAGAATCAACCCAATGCCGCCTTCGTGGGTCTGTCCGAGACCGGTCCCAACATGGAAGGCAAGGAGACGCGTTTCGGTCCGACAGCGTCAGCGCTGTGGGGGGCGTTCACCACGCAAACGTCCAACGGGTCTGTGAACTCAATGCACGACTCCTGGAACCCGATGGGCGGGCTGGTAACGCTGATGGACATGTTCATCAACGCGATATTCGGCGGCGTCGGCGTCGGCTTGATCAACTTCTTGCTCTACGGGTTACTCGCGGCATTTCTAGGATCGTTGATGATCGGTCGCAGCCCGGCAATTTACGGCCGAGCACTCGAAGCGAAAGAGATCAAACTCTTGTCGATCGCATTACTACTGCCGTCGCTGCTGATCTTGAGTTTCACGGGCGCATCATTCGCCTTTTCCGGGCTGGCCCAGAACTCGAACCCGGCATTTCACGGCATATCGCAGGTCCTTTACGAATACACCTCCGCTTTCGCCAACAACGGCTCCGGTTTCGAAGGCCTGGGTGACGACACAGTCTGGTGGAACGTAACGACCTCCGTGAACCTCGTCTTCGGTCGCTTTATCCCGATTTTGGCGTTGCTCGCTATCGGCGCGCGCATCGCAGGTAAACGGGCCGCACCGACCGGCCGCGGGAGCTTGAAGATCGAAACGCCGACCTTCGCCGTACTAACGCTGGGCGTCATCGTCCTGATCGCGCTGCTGTCATTCATGCCCGTGCTTGTGCTCGGTCCGATCGGCGAGCAGCTGTTCCTGGCGAACTAAATGCTACGGACAACATAGGGAACGCAACCATGTCTCAAAAAAGCAGTTCCGTTTTTGGCGCCATGCAGCCCCATGAGCTCATGCTACAAGCGCTTGCGCGCCTAAGCCCGAGAAATCTCGCCCATAACCCGGTGATGTTCGTGGTCGGGGGCGGCACGGTCATTTCGTTGATCTACACCGCTCTCGCGATGGGGCAAGGCGACCCATTCGGAGTCAATTTGGCCGTCACGCTCATCCTGTTGGCGACCGTTTTATTCGCCAATGGCGCCGAAGCACTGGCCGAGGCACGGGGGCGTGCACACGCTTCGAGCCTGCGCACCCAGCGCGATCAGCTCCAGGCGGAACGACTACGCACCGGCGGTGACAGCGAGACCGTGCCCGCCAGTGAATTACGCCGTGGGGACCATGTCCGTGTAACGGCGAATTCTTTAATCCCATGTGATGGCGAAATCGTGGAAGGCGCCGCCACCATCAACGAGTCAGCGGTCACCGGCGAATCAGCGCCGGTGCTACGCGAGGCCGGCACCGACCACAGCGGGGTTAGCGCTGGCACCAGCGTTTTGTCCGACGGGATCGTGATCAAGGTCACTGTTGACCCGGGCAACAGCCTGCTCGATCGCATGATCGCCCTGGTCGAGAGTGCAAAACGGCAAAAGACGCCGAACGAGATCGCTCTGACTGTCCTGCTGGCCGCGATGACGCTGATTTTCCTGTTGGTCGTAGCCAACCTCGTGCCGCTCGCCGATTTTCTCGGTGTGACGGTGCCTGTCCCGGTGCTCGTGGCCGTGCTTGTCTGCTTGATTCCGACGACCATCGGTGGCCTGTTACCAGCGATTGGCATCGCGGGCATGGACCGGGCAATGCGGGCGAACCTGGTCGCCAAGTCGGGCATGGCCGTGGAAGTGGCCGGTAATATCGATACCTTATTGCTCGATAAAACCGGGACGATCACGCTCGGCGATCGTCAGGCGACGGAATTTCATACGGTCGGGGCCACCGCCAGGCAGCACCTGCTGGACGCGGCCTATCTCGCTTCGCTCGCCGATCCCACGCCCGAAGGGCAGTCAACCGTCAAACTGGCGGCGGATCAGGGTGCCGAAGCAACCAATGGCGACCATGACGCGTTCATCGAGTTCTCCGCCGAGACCCGGTTGTCGGGTGTTGATCGCACCGATGGCACGCGCATCCGCAAAGGGGCGACCGACGCCATCCAACATTTTGTCGAGGAAGGCGAGGCGACATACGATGCGGAGGCCGACCAGATCGTGGACCGAGTCGCCCGCAGCGGCGCAACGCCACTGGTGGTAGCCGACACCACCGGCGTGTTGGGTGTGATCGCTCTGTCGGATGTCATCAAACCCGGCATCGACGAACGCTTGCGCAGTCTATCCGAGGTCGGGGTGCGCACGGTCATGATCACCGGTGACAATCCACTCACCGCTGCGGCGATTGCGGCGGAAGCGGGCGTCGACGACTACCGGGCGGAGGTCGCTCCCGAGGATAAGCTCAATCTTATCCGTGAGGAGCAAACAAACGGGCGCTTGGTGGCCATGATGGGAGACGGCACCAATGACGCGCCCGCACTCGCACAAGCTGATCTCGGACTAGCCATGAATGCGGGCACTCAAGCAGCCCGTGAAGCCGGCAACATGGTCGATCTCGATTCCGATCCGGGCAAGCTGATCGAGGTCGTCGAAATCGGCAAGCAACTGCTGATTACGCGCGGCGCTTTGACCACGTTTTCGCTGGCGAATGACGTGGCCAAGTACTTCGTCATCCTGCCGGCGATCTTTGCGGCGAGCATCCCGGCACTGGGTGCCTTGAACATACTGGGCATGGCGACACCGACCTCGGCCGTGTTGGCGGCGGTCATCTTCAATGCGCTGCTGATCCCAGCGCTCGTGCCGTTCGCACTACGGGGCGTGCGCTTCAAACCGCAGTCGAGTGCTGGCCTGCTTCGGCGCAATATGTTGCTCTACGGGTTGGGCGGACTCGTACTGCCATTTATCGCCATGAAAGCAATCGACCTCGTTTTAGGCTTGGCCGTCTGAGGAGGATTCACATGAACGAGTTTGCATCCAACCACACACCGGATTTCAACACATCCTGGATCCCAGCACTGCGCGCGGCGCTGGTTCTAATGGTGCTCTGCGGTGGCATATACCCTGCTATCACGACCATGATAAGCGGCACGCTTTTCCCTTGGCAGTCGACTGGCAGCCTCATCGTGCGCGATGGTCAGCCGGTCGGCTCGGCCCTTGTAGGGCAGCCGTTTGTCAGCAATCGCTACTTCTACGGACGACCTTCGGCCGCCGGTTATGACCCGACCGCCGTATCGGGGTCAGACTGGGCGCCGAACAACCCCGAGCTTAGAGCGCGTGCGGACAAACGCTCGGCCCAGATCGCTGCACGTGAGAACGTGTCGCGCGCCGATATTCCGGTCAACCTCATTGCCGCATCCGGATCAGGGCTCGACCCGCACGTGTCACCGCAAGCCGCCTATCTGCAGGCCGAGCGTGTCGCCCAGGCGCGCGACATGCCGGTCACCGAGGTGCATTCGGCGATCCAACGCCATATCAAGAAACCGGTGCTCGGGGTTCTCGGGGACCGCCGGGTGAATGTTCTTGAGCTCAACCTGGCGCTGGACACCAGCAGCGGGAACACCTAAGTATGCCGGCACAATCGGATCATCCGCGACCGAACCCGGACGCGCTGCTCGCGGGCATGGATCGCGAGCAGCGTGGTGGGCTCAAGATATTCCTCGGTGCCGCGCCCGGTGTGGGCAAAACCTACGCGATGCTTCTGGCCGCCCGCGAAGCCCAAAAGGAAGGCCGTGACATCGTCATCAGCGTAGTCGAAGCACACGGGCGAGCCGAAACCGAAGGCTTGTGCGCCGACCTCGAGCGCGTGCCCATGCAGTCAGTGCCGTACCGGGAACGCGAGTTCGCGGAATTCGACCTTCAAGCAACGATCGAGCGCAAGCCGGACGTCGTGCTGGTCGACGAGCTGGCCCACCGCAACATTCCCGGTACGCGCCATCCGCGACGCTACCAGGACATCGAAGATCTGCTCGACAACGGCATCGAAGTCTGGACCACCTTAAACGTCCAGCATCTCGAGAGCCTCAACGACAGTATCGCGCGCATCACGGGCGTGCGCATGCGCGAAACCGTGCCCGATTCAATCCTGGAACGGGCGCGCGACATCGTACTGATCGATCTCAGCCCACGCGAGCTCATCGAGCGTCTGCATCAGGGCAAGGTATACGTGCCCGAGCAGGCACGTGCGGCGCTCGACAACTTCTTTAGCATCTCCAATATCACCGCATTGCGCGAAATGGCGTTTTCGGCGGCCGCGAATCGCGTGGATGCCGATCTGCGCCAGGCCATGCAACAGCAGGGCGAACAGGGACCATGGCCCGCCCGCGACCGACTGGTCATAGCGATCGACGGTCGGCGCAATTCAGAACAGGTGGTGCGAGCAGGCAAACGCCTTGCCGAACGATTGCAGGCGCCATGGACGGTCGTGTACGTCGATACGGGACGCGTCCGCTATGCGGCGGCACAGGAGCAGATCGACCGGGCGTTCAGCCTGGCCGAGCGCCTTGGCGGTAACACCGCCGTACTACGCGGCAACGCCATCGACAAAGAACTTGTCGCATTCGCAACCGATCAAAACGCGACCATTCTAATGCTCGGGCGCACCCGCGAACGCCTATGGGCCGGCATTCTGGGCCAGACGCTCACGCAGAAACTGCTGCGCCACAATCGCGATTTCGAAGTCATGGTTGTGGGCGGCGAAGCCGAGCCTCCGCCAGCCGCGCGCAGGCGCTGGGAGCAACTCAAAGAAGAGATGCGCCTTACAGCCGCGCGCCACTACGCGTTCGCGCTCGCAGTCGTGGCTGTATGCGTGTCCGTATCACTCGGACTTGAAAGGCTGCTGCCGCTGCCGCTCGCCAACCTGTCACTCGTGTTCCTAACCGGCGTGCTCGTGGTCGCTGCGCGCACCTCGCTAGTACCTGCATTGACGGCTTCTGCGGTCAGTTTTCTCGCCTACAATTTTTTCTTCACGGAGCCACGGCTCACGTTCGCCATGGTCCCACAAGCGGAGATCGTGACGGTCGTGTTCTTCCTGATCATGGCGGTTATCGGCGGTAACCTGGCCGATCAGCTACGACGGCAGCTAGCAGCCCTGCGTGCCACGAACGAGCAAACACGGATCATGCTCTCGCTGAGCCAAAAGCTGGCCTCGGCCCCCGATCCGGCCGCCGTACACGAGATCGCAGTCGATGCGATCGCACGCCTCCAGCATGTGCCAACTTGCTTCGTGGTCGAAGATGACACCGATAATGACCTGCACATCACCGTTTCCGAACCAGAGGGTACCCAGCTCGATGCGAAGGACCATGCCGCTGCGGGCTGGGCCCTGCGTCACCGCAAGGCCAGCGGCCACGGCACGGACACACTGACGAAAGTCCCTTGGCGGTTCATTCCACTGGTCGATGAGAACGCCAGTCATGGTGTGCTCGGGGTACGTCTGGCCGACCGACCGCTTGGGGCCGGCGGCGAAGAACTGCGGATGCTCGATGCACTCGTCCACCCGATCACACTGGCGCTCGCCCGAACGGCCCTCAACGCCAATCTCGAGCAAGCGCGCGTCGCGGAGGAAACCGAGCGCCTGCGCTCAGCATTACTGTCATCGGTGTCGCACGATCTGCGCACGCCGTTGTCATCGATCATCGGCGCTGCTTCCACACTTCGGGACTGTGAAACCGAGCTGACAGCCGATAACCGACGCGAACTCATCGGGAGCGTCGTCGAGGAGGGACAGCGCCTTAATCGCTACATTGGCAATCTGCTCGACATGACGCGACTGGGTCATGGCGGCATGAAGCTACAGCGTGACTGGGTCGCGCTCGGCGACCTGGTTGCCGCGGCCTTGCGCCGGACGCACGACTTGTTCTCGTCGGTGAACATAACGCGCAGCATTCCCACGGATCTACCGCTGCTATACGTGCATCCAGCATTGATCGAACAGGTCCTCGTTAATGTGCTCGAAAACGCTGCGCGCTTCTCACCCCTGGACGGCGAGGTCCGCATTGCCGCCCGTCAGGACAATGAGGATTTGCTGGTCGAGATAACCGATCAAGGCTGCGGCATCCCGCCACAGGATCGCACCCGCATTTTCGACATGTTTACCTCGGGCGAAGGCAGCGATACCGAACGTCACGGCAGCGGGCTAGGACTGGCGATCTGCCATGGCATGGTCGGTGCGCACGGCGGCGTCATCGAAGCTCAGGAAGGCCCGGGTGGCCTCGGTACGACGATCGCCATTCGCTTGCCACTTTTCGACCCGCCTGAAACGCTCGACGACACGGTCAATAATGACGACGCATAACGCCGCTGATACGCGACCGGGCGACCGGGTCCTCGTGATTGACGATGAAGTTCATATCCGTCGTTTCCTTCGCATCGGGCTCACCAGCCGGGATTACCAATTCATCGAAGCCGCGAGCGCCGAGGATGGACTGGCACAGGCCGCAACCGCATCGCCGGACTTGATCGTCCTCGACCTAGGTTTGCCAGCGCGGGACGGTCACGAGGTGCTGGCCGAACTTCGAGGCTGGTCCTCCGTCCCGGTGATCGTACTATCGGTACGTGATCACGAGACCGAGAAGGTCAAAGCACTCGACGGCGGCGCGAATGATTACGTTACCAAGCCGTTCGGGATGAATGAGATGCTCGCCCGGATCCGCAATCAGCTACGCAGCGCCGGTCGTCACCAGGAAGACGAAGGTCGCTACGACGACGGGTATCTCGCATTTGACATACCGGCACGCCGCCTCACGGTCGGTCATGCGGAAACCCGGTTAACGCGGAAGGAATTCGCCGTGCTGCGAATGCTCGTCCAGAACCGCGGCCGGGTTGTCACCCAGGCCCATCTGTTGCGAGAAAACTGGGGCGGCACCCACAGCGAGGACACGCATTACCTGCGCATTATCATCCAAAGGCTGCGCCAGAAACTCGGCGACGACCCGACCGAGCCACGCTATGTGTTCACCGAACCCGGCGTAGGGTATCGGTTCGATCCCCAAATCGATGCGGACTGACTGCGACGCTTTGCCGCCCCTTTAGGCTTTCGTATGGCCCCAGGGCGCCGCATCACGATGACGCGCTGCCGACGCCGATCCCATAGCCAACTAACTGCCGCCGAGCGCGGTCCGAATCGCCAGCGTGTGGAACATCCACTGGGTCAGCGTAATGGCGATAAAGAGCAACGGCACCGTCATCACGAACGAGATGGTGTGCCAGATGCGGCTTTCGTGTATATCCAGTTTGAACAACAGATAGAGCTGGATAACGATGGCCACGAAACCGATGATCGAAAGTTCGAGCAAAGCGCCGACAAGTGACAGATCGGCAAAGACCAGAATCAGCGCCGCCAGGGCCATGAGACCAAAACCAATGACAAACGCCGCGAGATAGCGTGGCGCACTGGCGACTTGGACCTCAGCATGATCGAGCGGGTTGTGGTGTTGCTCGGACATCAGGCCACCCCCAGCAAATAGACGACAGCGTAGACACACAGCCAGATCGAGGCCTGGAAGAACCAGAAGATACGCAGGTTGATCAGACGCGCGACGACAAGCTCACTAAAGCCTTCAGTCGCAACCTGAAGCCACATGATCAGCATCCAGAGCAAACCGAACGCGACGTGTGCCGCATGCGCGAGCACGATGGTCCAGTAGTCGGAAAGAAAACCGCTGACAGAAGGCAAACCACCGCGCTCAGCAAGGTCAACGAAAGACCCGACCTCGACGCCGATAAAGGCCAGCCCAAGGATAAACGCGCCCAGCATCCAACCCAACACACCACGGCGGTTCGCATGTTTCAACGAGACCATCGCCAAGCCGAAGGCCAGAACGCTACCCAGAATCAGACCAGTCGGCCATAGCGCCTGCAACGGCTCGATGACGGACTGCGCGGTGAAATGACTGCCCGCATAGGCTCGGATATACGCTCTGTGGGCTACAAACAGGCCCGCGAATATCATCAAATCGCTCATCATATAGAGCCAAAAGCCCAGTGAGCGCAGGCCGATCGTATCGTGGTCGTCGTAACCGTACGCCCAGAGCGAAACGTTCCGCGGCTGACCGGACGACTGCATTGATTCAGTCATTTCCGACCTCCTCGATCATGGCCCATCGGCATCTCACCCCACCTATGCATCAGCCCGACATCCTGCCGGCATGCGCGTTGTCGCCGGGCGCCGGGGCCGGCTGTCGCGCCACTTCGTCATCGCGCACCGTGAGCCTGTCTTTTTCGATCCGCTCGACCTCTGCCGCGGGTACCGTGTAGTCGATATCACGTATACAGCCACGCACGATTACCGCGATGACGACGCCGACCAACGACACGCCGGCCAGCCACCAGATACGCCAGACCATGGCAAAGCCGAACACGAGACCGAGGACACAAAGCAGCGCCGGAATCGCACTGTTTTTCGGCATGTGGATCGACTCACAGGTGCCAGTATCCAGGCTGGTTAGACCATTTTCACGACGCCAGGCCCACTCGTCGCGCTCGTGCACGACCGGCTGCACCGCAAAGTTGTAAAACGGGGGCGGCGTATGTGTGGCCCATTCCAGGCTGCGCGAGGTCTCCCAAGCGTCCGGGCCGGTCACGCGGTTCTCGTGGCGATCGCGGATGCTGACGTAGAGCTGCAACAGAAACACCAGTACCGACGCGGTATACAGCACGATACCGACGACTTGGAACAACAACAGCGGCAACCAGGACGAATGGGCGATGAAGTCGAGCCGCCGCGTCATCCCCAGGAATCCGAGCACGTACATGGGTACGAACACGAACACCGAGCCGCCCCAGAACAACCAGAAAAACCAGCGGCCAAGATACTCATCGAGTTTAAATCCGAACATCTTCGGCCACCAGTAGGTAACGCCGCCGAAGACCGCGAAGACGATGATTAGAAACATGTTGTGGAAATGGGCGACCACGAACACGCTGTTATGCGTGACATAGTTGATCGCGGGAATCGCGACCATCATGCCGGTCATGCCGCCACCGATCAGAAGCAGGACGGCGGTCACAGCCCACAGCATGGGCGTTTCGAGCCGCACGTGACCGCGCCACATGGTGAACACCCAGTTGAAAACCTTAACCCCGGTGGGTATGCCCACCAGCATCGTCGCAATACTGAAAAACGTATTGACGCCCGCGCTCGCGCCCATGATGTAGTAGTGGTGTAGCCACACCAGCCACGACACACCAGCGATGGCCATGGTGGCAAATACCATGCTGACGTAGTTGAAAAGCGTTTTCTCTGAAAACGTGGGGATGATTTCCGAGATCATGCCGAATGCCGGCAAAACCACGAAGTACACCTCGGGGTGGCCCCAGAGCCAGAACAAATTGGTGTACATCATCAGGTTGCCACCGCCGTCAGCGGTGAAAAAATGTGTGCCGATGTAGCGATCGAGCGTCAGTAACGACACCGCGACTGTCAAAAGCGGAAATGAAGTCAGCGCGATGATGTTGGTGCCCAGCGCGGCCCACGAGAAAACCGGCATCCGCAATAGCGTCATACCGGGGGCGCGCATTTTCAGAATGGTCGCGATGATATTGAGGGCACCGAGCGTGGTGCCGATCGAGCTCAGTTGTATGGCCCAGATCCAGTAATCGACGCCTGGCCCCGGGCTGGATGGCATTTCAGTCAGCGGCGATAACCCCACCCAGCCGGCGTGTGAGAAAAAGCCAATGAACAGTGCGCCCATGATCAGCGCCGACGCAGCGACGGTAAACGCTAATCCGACCGCATTCAAAAACGGATAGGCCATGTCGCGCGCGCCAATCTGCAGTGGCACGAGGATATTCATCAGCCCGACCAGAATCGGCGTTACCGCGACGATGATCATGATCGTGCCGTGCGCGGTGAACACCTGGTCCATGTGGAACGGCGGCATATAGCCGTGCTGCGCACCCATGATGCCGGGCGAGCTCGTGCCGGCGGCCATGGCCTGATGCGTGCGGATCATGATGGCGTCGAAAAAACCACGAAACAGCATCACCAGACCGACAACGATATACATGATGCCGATCTTTTTATGGTCGACCGTCGTCAACCATTCGCG
Organism: Salifodinibacter halophilus; assembly: GCA_012999515.1. Lineage (NCBI taxonomy): Bacteria > Pseudomonadati > Pseudomonadota > Gammaproteobacteria > Salinisphaerales > Salinisphaeraceae > Salifodinibacter > Salifodinibacter halophilus. The sequence goes on from JABEEB010000001.1 coordinate 1,619,113, forward strand.
CCACAGCCAGCCAACGCGGCGGCTATAAACGAGATAGGCCGCGACCGCTAAAGCGCCCACAACGACCAGCACGAGCGCGAAGAAAATGAACGGGTTGGTGTACTCCATGTCGAGCAGCATGCCGAGCCGCCCGATCCAGGGATTCCAAGGGCCTTGTACGTCGACGAACATAAGCCTGACCTATTGGGTGCTGTGCTTGCGGAACTTCGCCGAGCCCATGTCCTCGGTCAGCTCCATCGGCCGTTCATGCGTCAGTTTGCCGCTCTTGACGCGCTTGATCACAGTCTCGAAAAGGTCCGGATCGACATGGTTGAAGGTGTACGTCTTATGGGCCGTATTCACCATCGGCTCGGCGAATTGCTGGAAGCGCTTGTAGGACAACGCCTGCCCAGTGGCTTGCGCTTTGTCGACCCAGCCCTGGAACTTCGCTTTTTTGACGACATGTACTTTGTAATCCATCCAGGAGAACCCGGGGCCGCTGAATTCCGTGGAAAAGCCGCGGTACGTGCCCGGCCGGTCAATCAGAAATTTTCGTTTGGTCCGCATGCCGGGCATGACGTAGATCTGGCCCACCAATTTCAGAATGTAGAAATCGTTGGTCACCGACGCCGACGTCAGACGCATATTAATCTGGCGCCCGACCGGCAGGATTAGCTTGTTCGCGAGCGCGACGTCCTGCTCCGGATAGATGAACAACCACTGCCAATCGGTGGTGATGACATCGATCTGTAACGGCTTGTTGGCCTGTGCAGCGGGGTTGGTTTGCAACACTCCCGGGTCGTAGGGAGCGACCGCATGCGCCCCTTCGTAGGCGTAATAGGACAACGCCCCGACAACCAGGAGCGGAACGCCCCACGCAAAAACCTCGATCAGATTGGAATGGCGAAACGATGGATCGTAGGTGCCATGCCCGCCGCGGCGATAGCGAAAAATCACCCAAAGCGTCAGGGCCGTGGCCGGTACTATGATGATGAGCAGCAGGACGACGTCGACGAATAGATAGTAGACCGACCACGTCGCCAGCGGGCCATTCGGATTAAAAATCCACAGCCAGTCTTGGCGCGCATTCGCACAGCCCGCGAGCGGCGCGAACAGAACAAGACCCGCTAGGCGCATCCAATGCATGGGCATGCATTTTTTCAAATGTCGACGCGGGCTGGATGATGCGCGCGGTCTAGTCATTGCGAGTTAAACCATTAATCGAGCTTCGTCAGTATACGCCTGTCGCAGGCATCGACACAGCTAGGGCGGCCTTGATGGGCCGGAGCATGCCCAATCTTTGATGGCCTCGCCGCGCTACCGCGACGGGCAGCGTATGGCGCCACGCGCTAATATCAACTGCCGGCACGATCGGGCGGTTGTGCTAGCGTTCCGGGAGTCGACATTCCAGGCAGTTATCACTGCTAGGCTTATAACAAGATTGGCAGCTAACATGAACATGCTTTACCTAAACCACAACCAATCACGACCGGACAACGTTCGCAGTCACTGCGGCCGGAAAGCATCATGACGCATTCAACCATCGACTGCTGGCTAACCGATATGGACGGCGTATTGGTCTCGGAGCACGAGGCCATGCCCGGCGCCAACGAGCTGCTCGAACAATGGCATCAAGCCAGTACCGAATTCCTGGTTCTGACCAACAACTCGATCTATACGCCGCGCGACCTGAGCGCCCGGTTGTCGCAGCGCGGACTCCAAGTACCCGAAGATCGCATCTGGACATCGGCCCAGGCCACCGCGACCTTTCTCGCCGACCAGATCCCCGGCGGCTCGGCCTACGTCATCGGCGAGGCCGGCTTGACCACCGCACTGCACCAGGCCGGTTTCATCTTGACCGACACCAATCCCGATTTCGTCGTGCTCGGTGAAACCCACGTGTATTCCTTCTCAGCGATCACTCGCGCGATCCGGCTGATCAACGCTGGCGCTCGCTTTATATCGACCAATCCAGACGTGACCGGCCCGAGCCCGGACGGTGTGCAACCGGCGACCGGGGCAGTAGCGGCAATGGTTACGAGCGCGACGGGCCGCCAGCCTTACGTGGTCGGCAAACCCAACCCGATGATGTTTCGCTCGGCGATGAATAAACTCGGCGCCCACTCCGAACGTACCGGCATGATTGGCGACCGCATGGACACCGATATCGTCGCCGGTATCGAAGCAGGTCTATACACCGTGCTCGCCCTGTCCGGGATCGCCAGCGAAGCCGACATTAAGCGTTATCCCTTCCGACCCAAGCAAATCATCAACTCGGTCGCCGACCTGGTCGATAACACGTAGGACACATCGTCGCAGTCGGGTCGGCATGCCGCGCCGAACACTGATTACAGCCACTTGAGTAGCGCCTAGGCGTGGTCCTATCGGCCGTTTGCTCTAGTCACCAGCTTCGGAATTCGCACACGCGTTGCACAAACCGTGCAACTCAATGATTTCATTTTCGGCGTGAAAGCCTAGCGTGCGTGCTTCGCGGGTCGCATCGGCATGCAAGCGTTCACTATGCATCTCGGCGACACAGTGGCAGCTACGGCAGATCAAAAACTGAGGCCGACCACAGCAGTTATCGGGTTCACAGCCGATAAACGCGTCGATTGACTCCAGATGATGAACCAAACCAGCCTGCTTTAGAAACTCCAGCGCCCGATACACCGTCGGCGGCGCCGCGCGCTCATTCTCGGCTCGCAATTGGTCGAGTAGATCGTAAGCCTTAGCCGGTTGGTGGTTCTGCCACACCAGTTCCAGAATGCGCCGCCGGGTAGCGGTTAGCTTCAGGTTTTGCTGCTCGCAGATGCGAACGGCACGCGCTACAGCCTCGCTCATGCAACGATCGTGATCGTGTCCCTGACTCGCGAACGCGACCGGCGTGTCGTCAGATTGTGGGGATTCTGAGCTCACTTTTTCACGTTATCACGTTGCCCAAGACAATCGCTGCAAAGCGTCGCCGCGATTCGTACAAGCCACGACGTCCGACCGTCGCGTGGCAACGCGTAACGCCAGCCCCATTAACAATGGAGCCAGCGTTGGAAGAGCGCGCGCACCACGCAAACGTATTCGGTCGGCGCCAACCGTTTATTGACCACATCAGAATATGGCCCGCTCGGGCGTTGATTATCAACCCCGCGAGCACCCGGTGACAAAATCACCGGGCGTCTCGAAGCCATGCTGGACGAGGCTCGACTTGCCGGCACCGCAACGGCCCGGCAGCAAGGTTGAGCGGCCTCGAGCGCATGGCGTTTGGCAAGGTCAACGACCGATAATCCAGCCCCAACGCGGCTGGATCAGAACCCGACTTGGGCCCGAACTTGGTAGATATTGGAGTCGTTGTCCGGCCCGTTCGGATAATCGGCGCTGGCGCGCACGTAGTTGAGATCGAAGCGGACGGCTTTATTCACATACCAATTCAACGCCGCCGTGTAATCATGCTCGCGCCCACCGGCGATGCCACCGTCATTTAAGTTCAGAGCATCGTAGCGAAATGCCACCTGCCAGGCGCCGTAGTCATGCTTGGGCACAATCCGGCCATACGCACCCGCGCCCGACTTGTAGGCCGACGCACGCGAATCGCCGGTTAGGAAGTAACTGGCCTGCACGTAGCCGCCGTCGGCGTCGAACGACGAGTCACGCCGCTCAACACGTTTATGGACATACTCACCCTGGGCGGCCCACGGCCCAAAGGCGGCTGTAGCCTGGACATCACCGGCAGCGATATTTTGGCCGTCGGTGATCGGCTTCAGCGAGGATCCCGCATTGCCCTGCGTGTGCGGCCCGAAACCAACCATTCGCTGGGCAGTCACGTGACTGTCCGGACGCGCTTTCATCGCCACCTTGTTGAAATCACCGAGGTGACGATACTGGCCAGCCAGACCCAGCATCACCAGTCGTTGTTTGGTGTGAATCGGTGTGAGCACACCACGTGCCACAACACCAACACCGGTGTCCTGGTCCGGATTATCGGTGACCTTGTTCGTGAAAACGCCTGCCTGAGCAGTGTAAAACGGACTGTGCGACGCAGCCTGAATACCGACTCGGCGCTTGGGCACGAGCGCCTCATGCATCAGGCCTAACTCCATGAACGTCGCCTTTCGCGCACCGTTTAGAAACTGCAGGGAGAACGGCTGCTTGAAGTTACCGAGTTTGACGGTGACGGGTTTGAAACCGCGATACTGCACGAACAGATCCTGCAGTTTCTTTTTACCATCGTTGGTGAAATCAACCTGGAACTTATAGCCCCAATCGGTAAACGCTTTGCCCTTCACAATCAGCTTGGCATTGCGAACACTAGTGCCGTTGCCGAGTTGTGCCTGATCATCATCGAACACGGCGCCATCCAATTGCATAAAGCCATGCAGGCCGATTGCAAACCGATTATCCTGAGTTTTTACACCCAGGCCGCCATGTGGACTAAACGCAAGTTGCGGCGGATCGACATTATCGGCCGCCATAGCGGCACCGGGCGCCAGTACCGCCAAACCTAGTACCGTATGCAATAACCGTCGACCCGAGCGGTACATCGACTGTGCCCGAGCGGGACGGTCCCTATTTTTATGATACGTTATAACGTTGTTTTTTAACTGACTTAATTTTTTAATCAACATTTTATTCATCTTCTTAGATTAAATATGAATGACGCGGTCACCGACGAACGATTCGCCAGCGACCGTTATGTAGCCGCGGCTCGCGAGAGCCGCGTCAACCGTTGTCGCACCGCTAACGAAGTGGTCAGCCAGCTCAAAGCAAAAAAGCCAAACGACAGCGATGCGATACAGGACGTTGCCGGCACGTTGACGTAGTAGGAGATCGTCAGCCCCGCCCAACATTGCACCAAAGCCAGAACCACAGTTAATGCCAGCCCGCGGCTCGTCCGCGCCGTCCAGGCATGCGCCGCCGAGGCCGGCCCGACGAAAATCGCGAAACTCAACAGCGCACCGATTACCGGCACAGAGACAGCCGCCATCGCCGCCACCACAAGCAGGAATAATGTGCCGATAAACGTCACAGGTACACCCCGTGCCCGCGCCGCCGGCGCATTCAAACTGGCAAAGCGAAGCGGCCGAAACATGGCAGCAAGTGCCACAAGCACAATCACCGAGACACCTGCGATCGTATAAAGCTGCCCGTCGCTGATTCCCAGCACGCTACCGAAAAGAATACCGATCGCAGCATCTGCATTGGCGCTGTAGAGATTAACGAACAAAATCCCCAGCCCCAACGAAAACATCAGGATCATACCGACGCTAATATCACGCCGACCGATATCCTCACCGGATGCGGCCATCAATAGTGCCGCACCAATCACGAACACGAACAGGCCGGCCAACGGGTCAACGCCAACGAGCGAACCGCCAGCCGCACCGGCAAAACCGATGTTGCTCAGCGCATGCGCGGCAAACGCTTGGCGTCGCAACACGATGAAATAGCCCACCAGCGAGCCGGCGATCGCGATACACGTCACCGCCATGTAGGCATGGCGCATGAACGCCATTTCAAATGGCCCCAACCCGGTCATGATGCCACCCGCTGCACTGACTCGAGCGGCGTCACCTCTGGCTGGGCGCCGTCTTGCTGCGTATCGCGCATGACGAATATCTGGCCACGCTCACGCACGACATGCATCGGCACACCGTAGAGTTCAGTCAACACCTGATCGGTAATGATCTCGTCGACGTGGCCAATTCGGCCCTGACAACACGCAAGATAGAGCACATGGTCAGTAACGCCGACAACTGGATTGACATCATGCGTGGAAAACAAAACACTTATGCCGTAAACGTCACGCAAGTGCGCCGCCAGCTCCACGATCTCATGCTGCGCAGCCGGATCGAGCTGAGCCAAAGGCTCATCCATCAATAGCAAACCAGGCTGGTTAACCAATGCCTGGGCAACCATAAGGCGCTGGCGCTGCCCCCCAGATAGAGCCGCCAGCCGACGCTGACCGAGCGACTCAGCACCAATCGACGCCAGCGCTGAGTCGACTGCACGCGCTACGGCGCGCGGCCGCAGCGGCATCCCCCAGCGATGACCTCGATACGCAGCCGCCACAAAATCGCGGCCCAAAAAATGGGCATCACAGCTCAACTGCACGGCCTGTGGCACATAGGCGATGCGTTGACGAGCACGCGCCGGCAACTGATCCAGCACACGAACCGAGCCAGCATGTGGCTCAACCAGCCCCAACAAGGTCTCAAAAAGCGTCGTCTTGCCCGCCCCGTTGGCGCCAACCAAAGCCGTAAAGCTAGCGGCCGGCATCTCGAACGAAAGGTCGTTCAAGATGCGCACACCACCCTTACCAACGGTTAAACCGTTGGCAATAATTGCCGATTGCTCATTGGGTGCACTCATGTATCGCTTCCGTAACGACCAAAAACTCTATCTCTTGGCCCTCGCTGGGCACCACGCCACCGCCCAATCCGGGTTGCGTGTTGCGTTAGTTGATTGCAGGTCAATTTTGTATGATTCACAAACGCCTGCTGCTATCGGCGGTTTTCAATAAAGTTGGCAACGAACGGTTAAAAATCCCGATGCAAGGCCTTAAGGCCCTGCATCGGGTAACGCAACAGCCAACCAACCAAAGATCTTAGATACCACCATAACGTAATAACGTATCTAAACTATGCTTTTAGTTAGCCGGCTCCTGGGTGCTGACCACACCTCTTTTTATTTAAACCCGATCGGTCACCCGAACGCTAGGCTGCGTTATCGGCTTTCTCGAGTGCCTTTTCGATCGCCTTCAACTGTTCGATCTGCCACTCCGCATAATTTTCACCATGCAGTGGTATTGCACTGACGCCGACTACCGGGACGCCGTTGTCCTTAGCAGTTTGAATCTGGTTTTTAGTCAATCGAGAGTGAACCTGCACGTTATAGATCAAGAGACTGACTTTGTGATTTTTCAAACCACTGATAAATTTCTTGACCTGCTTCGCGCTAGGCCGACTACCATGCATCGAGGCGAACTGGATGTCGTGATACAGCACGTTGTAACCGAGCAGGTTCAACATATAGTTGTACACCGGCACAGTCGCGGTCACCGTCAAGTTTGGATGCGACGCGATCAGTTTCTGTATATGCTCGTAAACTGGCAGCAACTGCTCACGGAACTGAGCCAGACCATCCTGGTAGGCGCTTTTATGATCCGGATCAATCTCCGCCAGCGCCGTAGCCACATGGCTGGCCGTAGCTAGCATGGCTTGCGGCGAATAGAAAAGATGCGCATTGTCATCCCGCATGACCATGGCGCTGCCCGCCTCGCTAGCTTTGACGACGCGCCGATCCGATGCCTTGCTGCCCTCGAGCAGCGGATCCAACCAGCCATCGAAGCCTTGGCCGTTCATAACCACCAAATCAGCCTGGCTGAGCTGGCGGCCGATCTTCGGGCTGCTCTTAAACTTATGTGGATCCACATCTGGGCTATCGAGCAGTGAGCTGACATCAACATGATCACCACCGACCATCTTGACCATACTGCCGTAGCTACTCTCAGCAGCGATAACCGACACAGGCTTGGCAAATGCTGCCGGCGTGGCAACAACCGCGCCGAACGCCGCGACCCAAAGCGTTAACAACAACCGCCCTATGTGTGGACGAGTGAAGAGCTGCATCCAATTCTCCATTATTTCATTATTAGTACGTTATACTATAACAACACGATACATGCACATCAACAGACGCCAATTGCGTCTCGGCAATCGAGACGCCTAGACGTACGTGGCCTTTATTAGATCTTGCCCCAAGCCAGATAGCAGCGCACCCCAAAATGGCACATATGCCGCGCACACCTATTTAAGCGGCACGGGGCGCAGCCTGTTTTATTAGGCGATAGGTTTATGAGTTTCTTGCGCGCCCTGTCTCGCGCTAACGCGGCGTTTTTCTCGCACGCTATCGAGCCGCAGTTTAGGGCTGTTGATCCACCGCCCAAACAGATCGACCGACTCTTGATTGGTGCGCCCGGCAGGATTCGAACCTGCGACACCCGGCTTCGGAGGCCGGTGCTCTATCCAGCTGAGCTACGGGCGCTACGCGACAAATGGTACGCGCTGGTCAGGCCCTGCGTCTACGTGTTTTCGCCGGCGCCCAGCAATGCCCGCAGGCCAGCGAGATTCTGTTCGCTTTGCGCAGCGTCCGCGTTCGCGGTTTTACCATTGCGATTCTGCGGCCAATCAAGTTCGTCCGCCGGCAAATCGTCCAGAAAACGGCTGGGCGTGATGGACGTCGTTTCGCCGCCACGCCGGCGTTCCCGCGCATAGCTAAGCGATAACGACTTGCGCGCACGGGTAATGCCGACATAGCACAGCCGACGCTCTTCGGCCAATTTTTCTTCATCCTCAACGCATGAGTGATGAGGGAGCAGCCCTTCTTCGAGACCGGACAGAAAAACATGGTCGAATTCCAACCCCTTGGCCGCGTGTAGCGTAAGCAACTGCACTTGATTGTCAGCCCCGGCATCATCCTTATTGGCATAATCCAATAGGCTCAAGCGCCGCACGACAGCTTCCAGCGAACACGCCTCACCTTCAGACCGGGCGTCGAGCTGGCCGAGCCAGGTCAAAAAGTCATCGACGTTGGCGATCTTGCGCTGTGCGCTTTTGGCATTGGTCGCGCTCTCGCGCAGCCAGTTGCGGTAATCGATGTCGCTAACGAGTTCCCCAACCAGTTGACGGGCCGGCCCGGACTCGCCGCGTGCCGCCGTATCGGCGATCCATTCGGCGAACTCGGCCAGCCGCCGGCCGGAACGCTCCCCCATGCCGCCGGTCATACCGATACTGCGCGCACAGGCCAGCAAGCTACGATGGCGACTAGCCGCGTAGCGCCCGAGTGTTTCCAGCGTAGCCGGACCGATTTCGCGCTTCGGCAGATTGACGACACGTAGAAATGCCGCATCGTCGTCGCCATTGACCATCAATCGCAAATAGGCGACCAAATCGCGGATTTCGGATTGCTCGAAGAAGGAGCGTCCACCGGACACGCGATAGCCGATGCTGCGCTCGCGGAGCTCTTTTTCGAACGCCCGCGACTGATAGTTGCCGCGGTAGAGCACTGCGTAGTCACCATAGCGGTTGCCGTGGCGCAGCCTGTGTGCGGACAGCTCGGCAACCACACGCTCGGCCTCACCCGCTTCGTCTGAACAAGCCAGGACCCGCACCGGATCCCCCGCGCCGCGCGCGCTCCAGAGGTTTTTATCGTAGACGCGCGTGTTGGCACGAATCAACGCGTTGGCGGCGGACAGGATACGCCCGACCGAACGATAGTTCTGCTCCAGCTTGACGACTTTTAAGTTCGGATAGTCCCGCGAAAGCCCTGCGATATGACCAGGTTCGGCGCCCCGCCAGCCATAGATCGACTGGTCATCATCACCCACCGCGGTCAGCGCACCACGGGGGCCGACCAGTAGTTTCAAAAGCTCGTGCTGCGCGGTGTTCGTGTCCTGGAACTCGTCGACAAGGATGTAGCGAAACCCGTTTTGCCAGCGCTCGCGCGCATCCGGGTGGTCGCGAAACAATTGCACCGGCAACCGCAACAGGTCATCGAAATCGACGGCGTTGTAGGCGGCCAATCGCCGTTGATATTCACGGTAGGCATTGGCCGCCGCGGCATCGCCACCGGGTTCGGCAACGGCTCCTTCCGGATCGACTAACGCAGTTTTCCAGGCACTGATGGCCGCGCGTGTGCGCTTGCGCGCATCGACATCACGGCCAACGAGATCGGCCAGAATACGATCACTATCCTCGGCATCAAAGATCGAGAAACCGCGCTTCAGCTCGAGAGTGTCAGCCTCGGCACGAATAATGGTTACGCCGAGACTATGAAACGTTGCAACGTTCAAGCCCTGCGTATCGGTCCGTTTAGTGGAGCTGGCGACGCGCTGTTTCATCTCGCGCGCGGCCTTGTTCGTGAAAGTCACGGCCGCGATCTGATCGGGCCGATAGCCGCGGTCTAGCAAACGCGTGATCTTGGCGGTGATGACACCGGTCTTGCCCGAGCCCGCACCGGCAAGCACCAGAAGTGGACCAGCCAGGTACTCGACAGCCTCGTTTTGTTCCGGATTGAGTTGCCGCGTGCTCATCGGCGGCGCATTCTAGCAATGAAAATAGCCGGCCCCGTTATAGAGCCGGCCACCGACAACCTTCTCTGGAGGGATCCAGTTGTTCGTCATTAGCGCCGCCGTCACCTATACGCTGGCATTGAACCAATGGCGATTTCGGGCCGCGTGGGGTCGAGCCGTTTACTGCGATAGCAGTGAATCCGCCTGCGCTAAACCGCGACGCTAATATTGTTAGGTTGCCAATTTCCCAATTTGTTCCGCGATGACGTGTTCGATTTTCATCGAATTCCTATTGCCGGTCCATTTGTCGATAGCCCACCGCCTCGGCAACGTGGTTGGCACCGATTGTTTCGGCACCGGCTAGATCGGCGATCGTTCGCGCCAGACGCAGGATACGATGATAGCCGCGCGCCGAGAGATTCAGTGTCTGGATCGCGCGATTGAGCAATTGACGGGCGTCATCGGCCGGACGACACACCGCATCAACGGTCGCGGCATCGAGTGCGGCGTTGTTGGTCGTCCCACGCCGAGTGGCCGACATACGCGCTGCTTCGACGCGCTCGAGCACTGCTGCGCTGGCTTCGGCCACGGTATCGTCTTCACCGACCAACGACTCGCGCGGCACCGCGGCTACACTTAGATACATGTCGATTCGGTCCATCAACGGCCCCGACAGCCGCCGCCGATAACGGCTAACCTGGTCCGGCGTACAGTGACAACGCCCGGATGGATCGCCGAGATAACCGCAGGGGCAGGGGTTCATGGCTGCGATCAACTGGAACGTCGCCGGATAACGCGTCTGACGTGCCGCGCGCGAGATCGTGATTTCGCCGGACTCCAACGGCTCGCGCAGCACCTCGAGTACGCGCCGGTCGAACTCCGGAAGCTCATCCAGAAACAGACAACCACGATGCGCCCGTGTGATCTCACCAGGCCGCGGGCTCGAGCCACCGCCGACCAGCGCCACGCCCGACGCCGTATGGTGTGGATCGCGGAACGGGCGCTGGCCCCAGGTCGCTGGATCGAAACCTGCACCGCTGATCGAGGCGATACTCGCCACTTCCAACGCCTCACTGCGCGACATCGGTGGCAAAAGCCCCGGCAGTCGGGCCGCCAGCATGGATTTACCAGCCCCGGGCGGGCCAACCATCAACATCGAGTGGCCACCCGCCGCTGCTATTTCGAGCGCGCGCTTCGCTTGGGCCTGGCCACGGACGTCCGCCAGGTCGGGAACCTTGCCGCCGACGGCACCGACCGTAACCGGCTCGGGACGTGTCAGCATCGCCGTTGACTCATCTGCATTCAACGCCGCGACAACGTCATGCAGATGTTCGGCCGACGCTACCCCCGTAGCGTCGGCCAGAGCCGCTTCGGGCCCATTGTCGGTCGGCACAATCAAGCCGCGGCCGGCTGCGCTCGCCGCCAGCGCGGCCGGTAGGACGCCACGCACCGATCGCAGCTCGCCCGACAGCGAGACCTCTCCCAGAAATTCGAAACGTCTCACCCCAGATGCGGCGACCTGCCCCGAAGCACAGAGAATGCCCAGCGCGATCGCCAGATCAAAACGTCCGCCTTCCTTGGGCAGATCGGCCGGCGCCAGGTTGACGGTGATCCGCCGTGTCGGGAATTCGTAGCCGCTGTTGGTGATCGCAGCGCGGACACGATCCTTACTTTCCTTAACCTCGGCTTCGGGCAAGCCGACAACGGTCAGTGCGGGCAAGCCACTGGCCAGATCGACCTCGACACCGACACTCTCGGCCTGGAGTGCATTTTGCGCCCGGCTGTAGACGGTCGCTAACGCCACGCGCGGAGCACCGGCCGAGATGACACGTCAGTCGAGCAGCGCCAAGCGCCGGCCAAGCAGCAGCGCGCGCCAGCATCCAGCCTCAGTCATCAGCATGCCTGGATTTTTGATCCCCGCTGGTGGCCATTTCGGCCTCCAGGGCATCGAGCTTGGCGCGGGTGTGTTCGAGCATCCGCCGGCTGGCCTCGAATTCGGATCGTGGCACCAGATCAAGCTTACCAAGCTGTGTTTGCAACAGCGCGCCCGCGTTTTTTTGGACCGACGTCCGTAACTGGGTCAACTGCGGCGGCACAAACGCGTTAATACGATCAGCAAGCGTATCGAGTCGGATCATGATTGCAATCTAGATCAGATGATTGGTAAGCGCAGTCCTAGGATACTGCGCCGCCCGATAAACGCAATGCGAGCCATACAGCGATTCAGCTTACCGCACCACTCCGATTGCAAAAAAACGGATATGGCACAGCTTCTGTATTGATGAGCCGCGCATCAAACGCGTGACAACGGTCCACATTGGCTGAACCAGCTTAGTGCAACCAGATACCCGGCGCCCAAGTCGACCGCACGTTCCTAGTGCAATAACCGAGCCAAGCCTTATACGGATACGCGTACAACGTCGGCGGTCCGCACACCGGCCTTTTCTGGCATGAAACATGCTTGATTAACCGGTGAATGGGTCGATTACACACAACGTGGCGTCAACCGGATCAGCCCTGGACGTTGCCAGCTCAATGGTTACGGCAGGTCATATCACGGGCACGCGACACATTGTTGATTGATCGCCCATCGGCGAAAAGCGAAGTAACAACGATAGCTATAAATAACCGGCCCAGACCAGCGAGACCAGCCATATGCGATTTAAACCAAACATCAACGCAATGCGCATAAAAAGGATAACCACTCGAAGTGCCGGCTTGTCTGGCCTACTGTTTCCGATTGTTGCCGGCGCTACGCCCGCACAGCTAAGCGCTGGCGACACCGCTTGGATGCTGACTGCGAGCGTCCTGGTGCTATTGATGACCCTGCCCGGCCTGGCCCTTTTCTACGCCGGCATGGTGCGCGCCAAAAACGCACTGTCAGTCCTGATGCAATGCTTTGCGATCTGTTGCCTGGCATCCGTGATCTGGGCCCTTTGGGGATACTCGATCGCTTTCGGTAACAGCGGCATGGCTAATGCTGTCTGGGGCGGTTTTGAGTACATCTTTATGCACGGCATTGCCATCGACAGCCTCAGCGGCACGATCCCGAAAACCGTGGACGTCGTATTTCAGCTCACCTTCGCAGTCATCACGCCGGCGCTGATCGTCGGCGCATTCGCCGAGCGCATGAAATTTTCGGCGATGCTCTGGTTTATCGCCCTCTGGATCACCGTGGTCTATGCGCCGATCGCGCACTGGGTCTGGGGCGGCGGCTTTCTTGACCATATCGGTGTGCAGGATTTTGCCGGCGGCACGGTGGTCCACATCAATGCCGGTGTAGCCGGCTTGGTCGCCGCGCTCGTACTGGGCAAACGCAAAGGGTATCCGAAGACCATGATGCGGCCACACAACATGGCCTACACCCTGATCGGCGCCTCCCTATTATGGGTCGGCTGGTTTGGTTTCAATGCCGGCAGTGCCTACAGTGCCGGTCCGATAGCGGGCATGGCCATGCTCGTGACGCAGTACGCCACCGCCGCCGCGGCACTGACATGGATGTTCATGGAATGGGCGCATCACGGCAAACCCAGCGTGCTCGGCATCTGCACGGGCGCCGTCGCGGGGCTGGTCGCGATTACGCCGGCTTCCGGTTACGTCGGCCCCATGGGTGCATTAGTAATCGGCATCGGCGGTAGCTTTTCTGCTTACTATGCGGTCACCGTATTGAAAGCCCGAGCTGGCTACGATGATTCGCTGGATGCTTTCGGTGTACATGCCGTCGCCGGTATCGTCGGGGCCTTACTGACTGGCATCTTTTCCGCCCAAGCCTTGGATGGCACCGGCCAATCCGTCGATGGCGGCATCGGTCTTCAATTCGGCGTGCAAATTGCTGGCGTCGCCGTGGCGATCGCCTACGATGCGATCGTCACATTCATCCTGCTCAAGGTGCTGGACGCCTTGATCGGTCTGCGTGTCTCGTCCGAGGAAGAAACCGCCGGGCTGGACTTGTCCCTCCACGACGAAACCGCCTATGACTTGTAAAAGCTTTGATCACACACGCGTAGCCACTGACGTTACTGGAGCCGGGGTGTCGAGCCATCGACGACCTGACAAGCAGCCAGTTACTGCAGCCAACAGCTACATCATCTAACCTAACTACATTACCTTTAAGCCGCCTGTGGCAAGGGCCAGGGAGCCAATCACATGAAAATGGTTACTGCCATCATTAAACCCTTTCGTCTGGACGATGTGCGCGAAGCACTAGCCGATATCGGCGTGGACGGCACCACGATGACCGAGGTCAAAGGTTTCGGCCGTCAGAAAGGCCACACCGAACTCTATCGCGGTGCCGAGTACGCCGTGGACTTCCTGCCCAAAGTCAAATTGGAAGTCGTGATCGCGGACGACCGCGTGGACGATGTCGTCGAAACCATCAGCAACGCGGCCAAAACCGGTCAGATCGGCGACGGCAAGATCTTCGTACAAACACTCGACCAGATCGTGCGTATTCGCACCGGCGAGACCGATCGCGACGCGATTTAGCCGCCACCATCACGGCATGGGCATCCGCCACCGCCGCTCGTCCGGGCAAGCCGCCACATCGCCGATGTGAGCGGCTGCTGCGACGCGTCAGTTCACCTATCTGCCCGAAGGGCACGATAGCCGCTGCGCCATGAACTTCGGGATACGCTGCTCCAGCCAGTAGGATGGCCGCCACGGCGACCGGCCGCCGACAAAGCCCACATGTCCGCCGTGGTCGGTCAACTCCAGCCGAATCGCGGATGACAACGCATGTTGTCCGGGAATCACCGCAGGCACCATGAACGGATCATCGCGGGCGTGGGCAATCAGCGTGGGCGTCTGTATAGCCGACAGAAACGGGGCGCAGCTGACGCGCGCATAATAATCAGCAGCGCCGTCGAAGCCATTCAAGGGTGCAGTCACATAGTCGTCGAAAGACGCGAACGTGGTCAGTCGCGACCAATCGATATCGGCCAATGGCAGGGTGGCGTTCGCCTGCTTGGCATGGGCCATGGCCTTAAGGCCGCTGAGCAGATAGCGTTGATAACCGCGCCGTAAGCCATAACGGAGCGCCTCGGCACACGCCGCCAGATCGAAAGGCACCGAAACGGCGGCGGCCGCCGCGAGCGCGCTGTTATCGCCGCGTTCACCGAGATATTTCAACAGCATGTTGCCGCCGAGCGAATAGCCGACAGCAACACGCGGCGCATCCGGGAACCGTTCGGCCAGATAAGTCACGATCGCCGCGATATCCTCGGTACGCCCGGAATGGAACGTCTCCGGCAACCGATTGGGCCGCGCAAGCCCGCGATAGTGCATGACTGCCGAGCGAATGCCACACGCCGCGAACGCCGCGACGATCCCACGCACGTAAGGCGACTCAGGACCGCCATTGATGCCGGCCAGAATCAACGCGACTGGTGCCTCTGGCCCGGCCGGCCAAGTGCTTATGGAGACATCCAGAAAATCGCCGTCGGCCAATTCGATCGTGTCGACAGTAAGCGTCACGGCTGGCGGGCGGCGCAACAGCCCCGCCACGACGGTTTGTAGGTGCGGATTGCGACACCAGGGGGCGGGACGAAAACCGGTCTCCATCATCACAGCGACAGCTTTGGCCCGGCGATCGGTCGATGTTTTGTCGGACCACCCCGCAGCAAGGTATTAGTGCCGGCCGAATGTCCGATTCAGATAACCGGCGCCGAGATTGTTCATCTGACCGAGAATCCATCGGGCGCGGCGACGCACATCGGCGCTCGGCGCCACGGCACTGTACCCAGCGGGATTCGGCAACACGGCTGCCAACCGCGCGCACTGTCGGCGTGTCAATTGGCCCGCCGATACGTTGAAAAATTGGCGCGCCGCCGCCGCAACGCCAAACGTGCGATCACCGAACTGAACCGTGTTCAAGTACACGCTCATCACGCGGCGTTTGGGCCAGAGCGCAACCATCCACGCCGTGATGTAAGCTTCAACGCCCTTGCGAAACAGACTGCGCGTCGGCCATAGAAAAAGGTTTTTGGCGGTCTGCTGCGTGATCGTACTCGCCCCACGCAGATCGCCGCCTTTCAGATCGTGGATTACGGCTTTTTTGATGGCCCGCCAGGCAAACCCGTAGTTACTCGGAAATGTCTGGTCCTCGGCAGCAACCACGGCCAGTGGCATACAGGCCGGCATTCGCTCGAAATCGAGCCAGCGCTGATGAATGCCACCACGCACGGCGACATCGTCGCTATGGGCGACGCGCCACATATAGGCCGTGGTCGGCGGGTCGATAAAGCGAAACGCGCCGACTGCCGCCGCCGGCAACAGCAGAATCACAGCCACCGCACCGACAATGGCCGACAACAGGCGATATCGCCACCGAATTTTCAACCGCTGTCGGCGTCACCGCTAGTGCTCTCGGTTACGTTCGACTTTTGCCGCTGTACCGACACACCGCCGCTGTTCTGGCGCGCGCTCGCTTTGCCGATGGATGAACCGTCGCTTTCGTTGGCCGCTGCGTTATCGGACTCTGACCCGCGGTCTCCCGATGTATTGTCGGCGGGCAAATATTGATTGAGCGTGTAAACAAGGCGCTGTCCTGCCTTGGGCATGGTCAGCGATCCACCATTATCCAAAATGTCTGCCGCCGAAATGCCGGCCTCGTCGTAGAACAACCAGTTCGCATCCTGGTCGATACTGATGCGACCACCGTCAATGGCCACACCCGCGAACAAGCCGCGTGAGCGTGAATAGCTGTAGATCTCGGCTTTCATACGCAGATTGGTGGACGCACCCGTGTGGCGCCCGACAGGGCCGGCCGCAACCGATGCGTCCGCGCCGAGATTGAATTGCCCCTGGGCGAGGCGTTTAACGCTTTGCCGCGTCTTAAACACGAGGATGACGTCAGTCGATGACGCCCCGGCCTGAAGACCAAACGAGGCGCTGGTCAACGACACCATCGCCGGTTTTGACCACTTTCCGTTCGGTTTTCGCACGGCCACAACCCCGTGCCCACGACGGCCACCGAAAACAAACCCGATTTTCAGCACATTCGGTATAACGGCGATGCCCTTGGCCTGATGCAATAGCGTCGGCGGAATCGCATTTTCCGGGATATGGACGAACTGCTGCAGGACGTCGATCACTTCGTTCGCGCGCTGGGACGGATGCGGTTTGGCGACTGCTGTGCCGGTCAACAAGCAGCCGGCCATCAACACCACCAGCCAGAAAGACTTATTCATCACCGAAAGATGCTCCGTGGATTTCATGAAATTGACAAAGGTTGGCTTTTGCATCGCAGTATAGCTATTGCAGGCGGGTTAGCGGTCGACAATGCCAACAGCGAATCGTTCGCCGGCCGGCGTTGCCCCCGACTCGCTGCGGCATTCAATCGTGGCATCAACAACTTAAAGATTCGGACATGGCACAAGCTGCACTGATTATCGGCGGCCTTTACGGCCTGCTCGCGGTCGTCCTGGGCGCCTTCGGCGCACACGCCTTAGGCGATACATTAACAACACGCATGCAGTCGATCTGGCATACCGCTGAGCAATACCAGTTTTACCATGCGCTTGCACTGTTGCTGCTGGGTGTTCTCGCACGATTGGGCATGGCCGGCGGGCTGACCAACGCCGCCGTGGTCTGCTTCGCACTGGGCACGCTGGTGTTTTCCGGCAGCCTATACGTGCTCGCCATCACCAACGTATCGCAACTCGGCGCCGTCACGCCGATCGGCGGCGTCTTGCTGATCATTGGCTGGGCGCTATTTATTGCTGCGGTACTAATGCGCGCCTGAGCGGCTCACTGCGCGAACGCCGCCATCAAGCGATTAGTCGCCGTCGGCCTCGAAACGGAGCGCAACACCGTTATTGCAGTAGCGCAGCCCCGTCGGTTGCGGCCCGTCGGGAAAAACATGGCCCTGATGGCCACCACAGTTGGCACAGTGGTACTCCGTACGCGTCATACCGCGGCTGTGGTCATCGGAAAATGCCAGGCTACCGGGGATGCAGTCGTAGAAACTTGGCCAGCCAGTGCCCGAGTCGAACTTGGTCGTGGTGGTGAACAAGCGCGCGCCGCAGTCGGCGCAGTAAAACGTGCCGGCTCGGGTCACGTTATTGAGATCACTAGAGCCCGGCGGCTCGGTGCCATGGTCGTGCAATACCGAACGTGCTTCGGCGGAAAGACGATCGCTGGCATCGGCGTTGGATGGTGCCATGATCACCTCCGTTGTCGGTTACGATCAGGTTATCGGATTTGCAATATGATGCCACGCTGACCGGCGTCTAATCTGTCGCCAGGCGCGGCCGGCCCATATTAGCCACAACGAACCGATAGCTGCACACCGCGTGGTTATTTCGATAGCCATGCACCATCGCGCAAAACAACGTTAAGCCCGCAACCACCATGATTGAACAAGCCCGCAATGTCCTCGGCCAGCCACTGACCGCCTGCTGCCATGACCCGATAACCGGTTTCTATCGCGATGGCTATTGCCACACCGGCACCGCCGACGCCGGCCGCCACGTCGTCTGCGCGATCATGACCAATGATTTTCTGGAATTCACCGCCGCCCTTGGTAACGACCTCTCAAAGCCGCGGCCGGAACTCGGCTTTTCCGGCCTTTCGGCCGGCGACGGCTGGTGCCTGTGTGCCACACGCTGGCAACAAGCCAAGGAAGCTGGCATCGCACCACGCATCAAACTGAGCGCCACACATGAAGCGGCGCTGGAACAACTCAACCTGGCCGACCTCAAGGCGCACGCGATCGATCTGTCGTAACCAGCACGTCAACGCTCAACACGCGCCGCTGTAGTGGTGGCGCCAGGCTAGAGCGAGCGGTGGTCCTCAGGTCGATCCGTCAGCGGGTGTGCGATCAATCCCTGCATCTCGGCCAGCCTCAGCGTCTTCTTCGCTGCTGTCCGTGTTGAAATAACCATGCCACTTCTTGACCGCAACCTGCTCTTTAACCAACTCGAGCGTCTCGACCAGTGCACGATCCAATTCCGAAGACTCGGTTTGCTCGTCACTGACTAGCCGCTCGATAACCTCGTCAATAGTGGTCTGAAGCACGCGCTCGAACTCGGCGCGAGTGCAACTCTCAATGATTTCGTCGAGCACGCTGTTGACGCTATCGCGGATTGCGTCATCCAACGCATGATTGAGCGTGCGGCCAAGCACTGGCAGGCGCTCCATGTTTCTGACCGCGGCGTTGCGTGCCACGCCTCGATGCACGACATCGGCAACGTAACGCTGCAGATCGGCACGACTCGCCTGATACGACTCGGCAATGACATTTTCCAACTGCGTCGCGGCACGCTCGACGAGTTGTTGACGACGCGGCTCAAACACCTCGGTTATAGCGCGGCGCGCGATCCGGCTGCCGCTCGAGCTTAATTCGTCCTGCGCGCCCGAAATCATCTTGATGACAACGCGGTCGGTGATCTCCTCGGCGAGGATGTCGTAATAAACCATCACCCGTCGGAAAATCGCCCAACCCCGTACGTCGATCACGCCTAGACGCTGCAGGCGCATGACGATCGAAACCAGCCGCAGTACACGCAGAAAACGAAAACCGGCGACCGGGATACAACCGAGGACGTCGTACCAGTGCACAAACGGGTAGAAAAACCAGCGCACGTAGCGCTTCTGATATACGGCCACGGCCCATCCCGCCAATACATCGACGATGAAGACCGCCACGAAAGACAGGTCGATGAGCTCGAAATTAGCGTGAACGTAACTTTTATAGGCGTCGTGACCGCTCGGCCAGACAGTACCTAACAACCCCTGGATCGGCCCGATGACGTAGAGCGTGTCGACGATGATCAGAGCCAAGTTCACCGAGACCAGCGCGACCATGGTCAGATCCCATAACAACAGACCACGCTCGCGCAGACTGGCGCCGGGATCGAAGAGCCGGCCGAATGCCGGCGACTGCATACCCTCGCTCACAGAACGCTACTCGTTTGATCGTGCATCAAGCGCGGCATTCCAGATACCGCTGGTGATAGGCCTCGGCCGGATAAAATGCTTCGAGTGGCTCGATCTGGGTCACAATATCCAGACGCATCTGTGCAGCGTGCGCGTTGCGACTGGCTTTTGCAGCTTGGTGCTGGGTTTCATTGTGCGTCAGGATCAATGAGCGATACTGCGAGCCCACATCCACCCCTTGGCGGTCACGCTGCGTCGGATCGTGGTTGGCCCAGAACACGTCGAGCAATGCGTCGTAGCTAATCCGATCCGGGTCGAAGTCGACCTGAACAACCTCAGCGTGGCCGGTATCGCCACCACAAACCTGTTTGTAGCTCGGATTCTCGACATGACCTCCCGCATAGCCAACGCGTGTATCAACCACGCCCGGCGTCTGCCGGAAAATCTTTTCGGGCTTCCAGAAACACCCCATACCGAATGTAGCTTGTTCGGTCATCGTCATCTTCCAAACGTATTCAGTGGCGTTAGGTTAACGTAACCATAACTGGGCCACAGCCTTATTGACCGGGCCTACGCGCGAGCGCGTTCGCCGCGGGCAATCGAAACATATCGAACGAAATCGATGTATAGAACTCCCCCTGATGATTGTGCGATACTCAGATTAGTGTCTCAAAAGTGCTACTTTCGGCCACCCAGCCGTGTCCAGAGCGAGTCGATAACTTTGGCAAGCGTTTCGCCGATCAAGAGGCGATGGCTATGGTATGGCTGGCCTTAGTACATAATTAATAAATTAAATGCGCATTTTCTTCGAGACATCCAATCGTCCACAACAAATCCCCCGGGAGTATTGACATGACCTTATTGGCATACAACCACTCTTATAATCGCCAATTGCACCTGCGATCAAACAGGCCGAGTTTCGTCAAAAAGTGTCTTGTTGCGCTTCTTTTCGCTGTTGGGGTGGCTTTTACCGCCAACGCCGGCGCAGCGACAACCGTTAAGTTCGGCGCGCCACCGTGGCCGGGTGTAATGGTCAAAACTTCCGTTGCCCGCCATCTTCTGGAAGCAATCGGCTATGAAACTGACCTGACCAAGAGCAGTTGGGTCATCAACGTCCATGGCATTGCAGATGGCTCGATCGACGTCGATCTCGGCATCTGGATGCCAACACAAAAATCAACCATTCAACCCATGGCCGATGCCGGCAAGATCAGGCTCTTGGTTAAGAATGTGCCGAACGCCAAGTACGACGTGGTCGTGCCCGAATACGTCTGGGATGCAGGCGTCCATTGCATCTGCGATCTCGACAAATACGCCGAGAAGTTCGATCACAAGATTTATGGCATTGAAGCCGGCAATGACGGCAACCAGACCATGAACGATGCGATCAAGAACGACACATACAACCTCGGTGATTGGAACCTGCGACCATCCAGTACTGCTGCCATGCTCGCCGAAGCCGGAAGCAAGATGGAAGACAAAAAATGGATCGTCTTCCTGGGTTGGAAACCACATTGGATGAACATCAAGTACGATCTTCGCTACTTGAAAGACCCGAAAGAAATCTGGGGTGGCGGTAGCTCAGTACTGACTGCCATCAACCCGGATTTTGCGGATGCTCATCCGAATCTTGAAACCTTTTTCAAGCAACTCGTGGTGCCCACGAAAATCCAGAGTGGCTGGATCAATAAGTACGGCCACAAGAATCAAAAGCTCGATTCAGTCGCACAAGATTGGATCAAGAACAACCACGACGTCGTGGCGAAATGGCTCAAGGGTGTTAAAACCGCGGATGGCGAGAAGGATGCCATGGACGCCGTAAAAGCCGAGTTCCCCTCATCTTGACTTGAGACGGCCCCGCCCCTGGCTCGGAGCCCTCATACGGCGCTCCGAGCCAGGGGCGACGCCTTTCCTCCGAGTGTACGGTCACTCTTCTTTAGTGCCCGCACAATCCAACGCAACTAAAACAGCACGACGCCCATGGCGATATGGCACACCGCGAACGGTGCGCAAGCCACCATGGGCATCGTGGTATCTAGGTTTACTGCGTCCTTTATGAGCTGAAAAAGATCAGCGCTGTTCGGAACGCCAGTTCGGCGCTTCGAACCAGGGTTGGTCTTCAACAATCGGCTCATTGCCGCGAATCGCATCCGCGATTTTCTCGGCCATCATAATGGTCGGACCATTCAGATTGCCACTCGTAATCCGCGGCATGATCGAGGCGTCGACCACCCGCAGGGCCGACATTCCATGAACCCGGCCTTGATGGTCGACGACCGCGCCATCATCACCGCCCATGCGACATGTGCCACTGGGGTGATAAGCACTTTCACCCTTTTGCCTAACCCACGCATCAATCGCTTCATCCGAGGTTACGTCCGGGCCAGGCTCCAACTCACGCCCACGGTAAACATCGAAAGGTGACTGGGCGATTATTTCCCGCGTTAAGCGAACCCCGGCCCGCATCTCACGGCGATCGCGCTCAGTGCCCATGTAGTTGAATAAAATGCGTGGCGGCTTGTGTGCGTCCGCACTCTGCAACGTCACACTGCCGCGCGACTCGGGCCGCATCGGGCCAATATGCGCCTGAAAGCCATGACAGGTTGCCGAGCTACTACCGTCGTAGCTGATCGCCATGGGTAGGAAATGATACTGCAGGTCGGGGAACTGAACGCCAGCCTCACTGCGGATGAAACCACCCGATTCAAAATGGTTGGTGCCGCCAAGGCCTTTCCGCGTTAGTAGCCAGTTGGCCCCGATCCGAGCCTGATTCCAGGGTTTTTGCGCACTGTAGAGTGTGATCGGCTGCCGGCATTCGTACTGGACATAGACCTCCAGATGGTCCTGTAAGTTGGCACCTACGCCAGCCATTTCTTGTACGGGTTCAATACCGTGCGCATCGAGTTGTTCGGCCGGACCGATCCCCGAGAGCATAAGTAGCTGCGGCGAGTTAATCGCGCCGGCGCATAGAAGCACCTCGCACTCAGCATCGACCTGGAACGTCTCGCCCTTGCGCTCGAGCTCGACCCCCGTCGCACGCTGGCCATCACAGAGGATTCGGCGAGTGAATGTATGCGCCGCAACCGTCAGATTGGACCGTTTCATCGCCGGGCGCAGATACGCGTTCGCGGTGGACCAGCGCACGCCGTCTTTTGTGGTCATGAACATCGGGCCCAGGCCTTCATGCTGGTAACCGTTCATATCCGGTGTATACGGATATCCGGCCGCCATGCCGGCTTCCACAAAAGCGTGGTAAAGCGGATTACGCATTGACCCCGTCGTCACATGCAGCGGGCCACCAACGCCGTGGTAAGCATTCTCACCTTGATCGAAATCCTCGGCTTTGCGGAAATAGCCAAGCACATTGCGATACCGCCAGTCCGGCAGATCGAAATCTTCGGCCCACTGCTCATAATCAAGCGCGTGACCACGCAGGTAGGCCATGCCGTTGATCGATGACGAGCCACCCAATACCCGGCCACGCGGACAGTACATGCTCCGCTTATCCATATAAGGATCGGGCTCACTGTGGTAATACCAGTTGTACTTGTCGTTAGCCAGCGGGTGCGCAAACGCCGAGGGCATGTGGATGAACAAGCTGTAGTCCATCGGGCCAGCCTCGACCAGTAGCACCGAATTGCGCCCATCTTCGCTAAGGCGAGCAGCTAAGGTCGCGCCGGCAGATCCAGCACCGATGATGACGTAGTCGTAGTTTTTATCGAGACTCATACCGATTCTCCGATCGTTTTAGTTAATAGGGCGCGTCGACTGCACCCTTAGCGACGAAAACACTTTTAAGTCGCGTGTAGCTCTCGAGCGCGCGGCGGCTATTCTCCTTGCCGATTCCGGACTCTTTGATACCGCCGAACGGCATCTCGATCGGCGTGACGTTGTAATCATTCACCCAACAAATGCCGGCCTCAAGTTCGCCGGCGACACGATGTGCACGCCCGAGATCGGTAGTGAATACACCAGCCGCTAGCCCGAACGGCGTCTGGTTCGCACGCGCGATGGCTTCCTCCTCATCGGAAAAGGTCAACACCGACATGACAGGGCCGAAGATTTCTTCGCACACAATCCGCATATCATCGGTGCAGCCATCGAATACAGTCGGCGCCACATACCAACCAGATTCACAGCCTGATACCGAAACACGCTCCCCGCCGATCAGCGGTTTCGCGCCTTCTTCACGGCCAATACGCATATACTCAAGCACGTGCTCCATATGTGCCTGGCTGATCATCGCGCCCACATCAGTATCTGCCGCCTTGGGATCACCGATTTTGAGTGCGCGCGTACGCTCAATCAGTTTAGTCAGAAACGCCTCGCGCACGGATTCGTGCACGAAAACCCGGGTGCCGTTAGTACAAATCTCACCCTGGGTATAGAAATTGCCGAGGATCGCGCCGGATACAGCGTCATCCACATCGGCATCATCAAATACCAGAATCGGTGACTTGCCACCCAGCTCCAACGACACTTCCTTGAGTGTGCCGGCTGCGTCACGCATCACATTCTTGCCGGTATCGACGCCGCCGGTAAGCGAGATCTTATCGATGCTGGAATGTTGCGTAAGACCTCGGCCGGCTTCTTCAGCCCCCGGCACGATATTGAGCACACCGTCCGGCAGTCCGGCTTCCTTGGCCAGCTCAGCGAAGCGGATCGCAGATAGCGGCGTCAACTCCGATGGTTTAAACACCATCGTATTGCCAGCAGCCAGTGCCGGGGCACATTTCCAGCATATGATCTGGAGCGGGTAATTCCAGGCACCGATACCGCCACAAACACCAAGCGGTTCTGGCCGCGTATAGAAAAACCCACCGTCGACTTCCTGGTATTCCCCCTGCAGCGAAGCCGCCTGGCCAGCGAAATATTCGAGACAATCAGCGCCCGAATCCACATCGGCTTCCGGCGTTTCCGCGATCGGCTTGCCACCATCCAGCGTTTCCAGCCAGGCAAGCTCGTCTCTGTGTTCGCGTACTTTCGCCGCCAATGCCGCAAGCACACGGCCACGCGCAACTCCACTTTGCGCTTTCCAGTCGACAAACGCTTCGCGCGCCGCGTGAACGGCTGCATCCACATCCGAAGTTGTCGCTTCAGCGACCTCGCAAATCGATTGCCCGGTCCCCGGGTTGTATGTTTCGAAGTATCGGCCATCTTTGGGCGCTACAGCGCGGCCGTTGATCCATAGTTCTTGTTGCTTTTGGGGGGTCGTGTCACTCAATTTCCAAACTCCATAGTCCCGAAGTACATCGCAGGGCGCGCAAATGCTGTCTTTCAGGCGGCCTCACGTTTGTAATAATCCGATGAAAAGCAGCTGTGCCAAATACGTACCAGAATAGGGCCATATTGCCCGCACGGCAACGCATAAGTTGCCCGCCTGCGTGCGCTTTTCCCAAAAACAGTCGCACCCACGACTTCAGGGCTGCACAAATAATCGTTTGCCCAGCATGGGCCACCATATCGACTCGACATGGTTTGCGCCATGAGCAAACTCATCATCAATTCGCTGCGATCAACCGTCCATCAAAAACAACATTTGCACCGCGCCACAAAGGCCGGTGCCAAGTTACTTGTTGCCAATTGGTTACAACGACGCACCGCCACCGTAATAGCTTGATTACGTAACTTCGTCGACAACGCATCCATAATCAGACAGGTAGGCTGCCGAGTCACGATAATCACTCATGAGCGACCATTTTATCGTCTTGCGCATACGCGCTCGACAGTTATAAGATGGCGATAAGAGGTTTTCGTTCAGATTCGGTCGAATGATTTGGCCTCGGCGCGATGTTCGTATCGACTCGACCAACCGCTTTAAGGGAGTACTAAATGATGTTTCGATCCAGCCGGCCGCTTCTGGCGGCAATAGGTGTTGGCTGCCTCGGTCTATGGACCGCTCAGGCTAGCGCGGCCAATAACGTGAACAGCCAGGCGAGCTCGACACAAGTCCAAAAACTGCAGCAACAGATCAACCAGTTGCAAAACCAATTGCAGCAAGTTCGCCAAACGCAGCAGACGCAACAACAGCAAACGCAAGCGGCGACAACTGAGCAACAGGAATCCACAGGCCCGAAGAAAAAGCTTTCGATTAACGGCGGCGTGATCGGCGAGCACCAGTGGATGCACGGTAATGGCAGCGGTGACAACAAACCCGGTGGCGATCTCGTGCTCGACTATGTCCAAGTCGGTATCGACGGCCAGCTCGGCAACTGGACATTCAAGGCCGAAGAGCGTTTCGGCACCGAAAATACAGTCTCCGATAACAACCGTTTTCTGCATTTCGCCCAGGCGGCTTACCACTTCGGCCCCGGCAACAATCAGAAGGTTACGGGCGGTTACTTCCAAGTACCGTTTGGCAACCTGCCACTCGGCTACCAATCGTTCTGGGGTAGCACGGCTTATTACCTCGGCTTTACCGACACACAAGCCGCAGGCCTTGGCTATACCTACGAAGATAACGGCTGGCGTTTTGATATCGACGCGTTCAAAAACGACGATCTGGAACAGAACGCGACCTATAACGGTCGTCCAGACAATGGCTATGACCAGATCAACGGCGGTAACATTCGACTGGGTTACACCTTCGACTACGCCGGCGGCAACAGCCTGAACGTATCCGGCGCCTTCCGCGGTGGCCAGTTGCGTGTGGAAAAAGCCAACGGCGGCCACGATACCGGCTCGCGTTATGCGGGCACCGTTGCGGCCGACGCCGAGCTCGGCAACTGGACGCTGCAGGGGCAGTTCGTACAATACTCCTACGATATCCCCGAGGAAGCCAACGGCGGCGCCACCGGTAGCAGCCAGTCGATGTATTTCTCCGACTATGGTTATGGCTACGGCGAACCGATTCCGGCGAAAGGCCAGCTCTACGCTGTCAACGCGATGTACACGCTTCCGGCCGAAGATATCCCGCTGAATCTGGGGCCGATTGATGAAGTCGCGATTTACGACAACTATCAATACCTGCACTCGAGCTACGGCGAACACGACAGCACGGGCACCCGGATGGGCGACATCCAGTCGAACCAACTCGGCTTGAAAGTCGTCGCGGGCCCTGTCTACGCCTGGCTCGATTACATGACCGGCAAGAACAGTGCCACGACGTATAACACCGGGCCAAACGGTAACGACGATAACTGGCACCATCGCTTTAACCTGGCGTTCGGCTTCTACTTCAACGGCACAGTCGTTGACTCGGGGCAAGGCCCTGATCTGTAGCGGCGACAGACGCTAGCAATGTTCGGGCGGCGGTCCTTCGGGATCGCCGCCTTTTTTATGGGCGCTACAATAGCGCGCATGAGCGCTGCCAAAACCGACAAACTGGTTGTGGGGATTTCCTCACGCGCGCTGTTCGACCTCGAGGCCAGCCACGACGTCTTCGAGCGCGAGGGCCGCGACGCGTATTGCGATTATCAGATCGCGCACGAGAATGATGTGCTGGCTCCCGGCCGCGCATTCGGGCTAGTCAAGAAACTGCTCGCGCTGAACACGGCCGAGGATGAGCGCCGCGTGGAAGTCATTCTGCTGTCGCGCAATAGCGCCGACACCGGCCTTAGAATCTTCAACTCCATCGCCCACCACGATCTGCCGATAACGCGCGCGGCATTTACCAGTGGCGACTCGCCGTATCGCTATGTCGGCGCATTCGACGCCGATCTGTTTGTCTCAGCCGAGCCGGCCGATGTCCATGCGGCGCTCGACGCCGACTGCGCCGCGGCACGCATCGTACCCGGCCAGTCGGTCAGCGATGATGGCGGCCCGCTCAAAATCGCGTTCGACGGCGACGCGGTGCTTTTTTCCGACGACGCCGAGCGCATCTTCAAACAGCACGGGCTGGACGCTTTTGCCGCCAGCGAATCGGAAGCAGCCACCGAGCCGCTGCCCGGCGGGCCCTTCAAATCGTTTCTGGAGGCGTTGAATCGCATCCAGCAGGATTATGACCCGGCCAACTGCCCGATCCGCACTGCACTGGTGACCTCGCGCGGGGCGCCCACCCACGAACGCGTCATTCGCACACTCCGCGCCTGGGGCATCCGTATCGACGAGGCATTGTTCCTCGGCGGCATGGCCAAGGCCGAATTCCTGTTGTCGTTCGGCGCCGATATATTCTTCGACGATCAAACCACGCACGTCGACACCGCCGCCGAAACCGTGGCGGCCGGCCATGTACCGCATGGCGTCGCCAACGAGTAATACATAATGGCTTCCACACCACGCCCGGGCGTCGCGCCCGAACACGACACCGACAACAAACACGTCGTCGAAGGCGAGATTACCTGGCTCGTCCGCGTGGTGGGCGCGGGCATCGGAGTGCTATTGGCGCTCGCGATCGTGCTCGGTGTGGTCACGGCACTGACCAGCTCCGCCGGTCCATTCGCTGCCGTGGCCGACGGCCTGCTGGTCGCAGAGATCGTGTTCGCCGCCATTCTCATCATGCTCGGCAGTATGGTGGAAAGCTACGGTTTCGGCCTGGCGCTCGGCACGCACTGGCCGTACACGAAAAACATTCTGCTGCTCACACTGGCCGGTGACCCCGAAGCCGCGCACCGGCTGGTGGCCACGCTCGTGGGGCTGGTGGCCGTCGCACTCTGTGTGGTCGACCCAATCTCCCAGAACTTCGTGGGGCTCGGGCTCATTGTGGCCACAGCACTGTTCGGAATGGGCACGCTGTACGTTCTGGCCGGGCGCGCACCGGCGTTCGTCCACGGCACGCACGGGTTGTTGGCCTACGCCGTGTTCATTGTTTACCTGGTCGAACTTGCCCATCCATCAACCTCGATCCTGGGTTATCTCGGTGACGTCGACCCGATCCGTTCCATCCTTTTCGCGGTTTTCATGGGCGGCATGGTGACCGGCCATCGCGGCTTCGGTCAGCCGATTGGCTCGTTCGTAACGCCGCAACGCCCAGCCCAGTGGGTGTTTGTCGTCCATGGCTTATCGGCGCTGCTGGTCATCGGCATCCTCGGCTGGACCATGCCGGCCTATCCGGTCGCTTTCTTGCTGGCTGTCATACAGACAGCGGTCGGCTTTGGTGTATTCCACGCGGTCAACTTCAAACCCAAAGCACCGGGCACGATGGTGGCCTTTCATCAGACGATGGCCCTGTTGATTGCGACGGCCGTTATCATGCAGTGGTAGACCACCAACACCCGGCGCCGGCCGGGCGAGGCCAAGCTGAATCATATGCGTTTCTACGAAAAACACGCCGCGCCCAATCCACGCCGAGCCCGGTTTTTCATGGCCGAAAAAGGGGTGGACTTGGACGCCGTCGAGTTCGTGGAACTCGATCTCGCGGCCGGTGACAACCTGACCGAAGACTTCGCGCGCAAGAACCCAATGCTCGGCGTGCCGGTCCTCGAGTTTGCTGATGGCACCTGCATCAGCGAGTCGGTCGCGATCAGTCGCTATTTCGAAACCCTGCACCCCGAACCGGCATTGATGGGCGGCGATGCGCGCGATCAAGCACACGTCACGATGTGGCAGCGCCGCATCGAACTCGGCCTGCTGCTACCGACCGTCATGGCCTTTCGCCACACTACGGGGCGGTTCGCCGATCGCGAAGAACTCTGCCCCGAATACGGCCGCATCAGCTTCGACAAGGCGAAAGCGATGTTCGGCTTTTTGAACGAGCATCTGGCCGATAACCAATACGTCGCCGGTGAGGTGTTTTCCATCGCCGATATCACCGCTGTCTGCGCAGTCGACTTCGCTGCCAGAGCCGTCGACTTGTCGATCGGCGACGCACAGCCGCATTTGCATCGCTGGTACGACACGGTCTCGGCGCGGCCCGCGGCAAAAGCCTGATAACGTTAAGCGCAACCGATGAATACCGAATCCATCCTCGAGGGCGGCACGCCCGAAGTCATCGCCGTAGTCACCGACATCGACAACACGCTCGGCGTGGCGACCGATGAAACCGAGACACTATCGGCCTACACCCAACGTGCGTTGGCCGATTGGCTGCGTACGCGCGACAACCACGGCACGATCGAAACCCTGCGCGAGGCACTAGCCGCCGAGTCCATACCAACCGATATGGAATCGCTGGTCGACACGGCTTACGCCTGGATTCGCGACCAACGACAGTCACCCGCGCTCGAGGCTGTACTCGGCGCATTCTGGCGCGACGCTTATGCTGTCGAGGCGCTGGATAATACGCTATCCACCGATGCCGTTGCCCAGCTTGAGTTCTGGGCCGAGGATCGACGCGCTCTTTTCATCTATGCCGAACGACCACGTGTGGCCCAACAGGCGCTGATCGCGCACACCGATCACGGCGATTTGGCACCACTTTTCGCCGGTTTTTTCGATACGCGCATGGGCCCGTCAACTGATCCAGCGACCTATAACACCATCGCCGCAGCGCTCGGCGAGATTCCCGCCAGTCTATTGTTCGTTTCCGCCGATGGCGAGCGATTGGACGCCGCGAAGTCTGCCGGCTGGCAAACCTGTTTCCTTGTTCGGGACGACGATACGGCCGATCACGCGCACGAAAACGGGCAGCACGCGGTCGTTGATTCGTTTGCAGCTATCGAACTGGTATAGCCCTTCACACACAAAAACTCGCGTCTTTTTAAGCCAGGACATGCCGGCCAGGCCGCGTCGTCTTCGAAAGCGTGGGTTGCTCACTCTGTGCTCTGGCTGCCGCCCGCGTGGCCTTTGCTCTGTAAGCAGCCACGCTGCACGGCGGCTATTGATGCTCAAACGCGGCTGCTCGGTTGCTTACTCGGCATCGCCAGCGTGCCGCCGGCCGTAGCGATCGTCGAAACGCACAATGTCATCCTCGCCCAGATAGCTGCCGGACTGGACTTCAATCACATCCAGTTCTTCAGCGCCGGGGTTTTCCAAACGGTGTATCGCACCCAATGGGATGAATGTCGACTGGTTGGCGACTAAGTCGCCGGTCCAGTCGTCACAAGTCACGCGCGCCATACCGGCCACCACGACCCAATGCTCAGCACGATAGTGGTGTTTTTGCAGCGACAACTGGGCGCCGGGGCTGACTCGAATATGCTTAACCTGAAACCGTGGCCCGGCTGCGATCTGCTCGTAGCTACCCCAGGGCCGATAGACCCGCGGGTAGCTGCTGGCTTCCGTGCGTGCGTGGTCTTTTAGGCCATCAACCAACTCGCCAACACGTTGCTCCTGATCGCGATCGGCGACCAATACGGCATCGGCTGTCTCGACGATGATTTGGTTATGGGTACCAAGTGCAGCAATCAATCGATTATTGCTGTAGACCAAACAGTCGTCGGCATCTTCCAGCCAGGCGTCGCCGCGCACGCTGTTGCCACGCTGGTCGGTATCCATGACGCGGGCGACGGACTGCCAACTGCCAAGATCGTTCCAACTCGTGTCCAGTTCGACCATCACGGCGTTGCGCGTGCGCTCCATGACCCCGTGGTCGACCGACGCCACCGGGCTGGCCGCGAATGCGGCGGCATCGAGGCGCAAAAAGTCAAAATCCGCCGTGGCATTCGTATGAGCCGTGGCCACCGCCTCCGCGATCGCCGGTTCGAATGTCGACAGCGCTGCTAGATAGTCGGCGGCGACAAAGGCGAATATGCCGCTGTTCCAGTAGTAGTCGCCGTGTTCAAGGTAAACCTTTGCATCGGCCGTATCAGGTTTTTCCACGAAGCGCCTGACCGGTCTGAATTCCCCCGCGGCCGCTTCGCCGGCGTGGATATAGCCGTAACCAGTCTCCGGTCGCTGTGGCGGCACGCCGAACAACGCGAGCTGTGGTTCAGTTAACTGGGCCAGCGCGCTTTCAACAGCGCTGACAAACGCGCGATCATCTTCGATGGCATGGTCGGTGGGCAGAACCAACAGGCGGACGTTGTCACCGTGCCGGGCACGGGCTTCATGCGCAGCGGCGGCCACAGCCGGAGCGGTACCGCGGGCTGCGGGCTCCAGCAGAATGCAGCCTTCGAAGCCCGCCCAGCGTAGCTGCTCGGCCAGTACAAAGCGGTGCTCGTCCAGGCCCACGAGAAGAGGCGGCGCTGCACTCTCGAGTCCGGCCACCCGCGTCAATGTTTGACCGAGCAGCGTCTCGTCACCGGTTGGCGCTAGAAATTGCTTGGGCCGCGCGGCGCGCGATAAGGGCCAGAGTCGCGAGCCAACACCGCCGGCCAGCAGAACGGGGACGACAACGCTTTCGGTAGCGTTTATCACTCCGACTCGCTGGACTGCCGTGCGCGTCGTGTCTTGGCGATTAGATATTTCGCCACTTTGAGCATGCGCTCGTTGCTGCCGGCGGCGCGGCCGCTAACCCAATAGCGTCCGGCGACTTCCAGGCTCGGGACCGCGCGCACCCCGAACCGGCGCATCCGTTTCTCAGCCTGGGTGACATTCTGCTTAACGGATTGACTGTCATACGCCTTCTTGAAGCGTTTGCCGGAGACACCGTGCTGCTTGAAAAAAGCACGGATCGTGCCGCGCGACTGCAGACTCCGATGTTGCTTGTGAATGGCATCAAAAATCTTGCGATGCAGTTGATCGAGCACGCCGAGTTGTCGCTCGGTGTAATAGATGCGTGCATAGGTTTTCGCACCGCTACCGAATAAAACGGGCGAGCGGTCGAAGACGACGTCATCGCCAAGCGTTTGGATCCATTTTTCGAGCGTCGGCTCGAACTTGAAACAGTGCGGGCAGCTATATAAAAAGAATTCTCGAACCCGAATGGGTGCCGACGCAGACCGCTTTACAGGTTTATCGATGACCTTGTAGTCCTGTCCTGGTTGATAGCGCGCCACCTCGTTGCCAGCCATCGCGGTAGCAGCAGCCATCATGCCCGCCAGGGCAACACCTATAAATGTGAATCGACGCATATCGTTTCCAGACAACAAAACATAAGCGATACGCTATGGTACGCCGCAATCCCCCCAGCGTGCGATACGATTTTCGACACGGCATCCGCCCCAAACGTTCAACATGCCCGACAACATCCCCGAATCCGCCTCATTTCAGCGGATGGCCTTCGAGTGCTCGGCGCCCGAGCCGCCGGTTTTCCCGGCGGCCGACCGACCCGAGATCGCCTTCGCCGGGCGCTCAAACAGTGGTAAATCGAGCGCCCTGAACGCGCTATGCGGGCGGCGCAATCTAGCGCGCACAAGCAAGACGCCGGGTCGGACCCAGATGATAAATTTCTTCGCCGAGCCGACGCTACGCCTCGCCGACCTGCCGGGATACGGTTATGCCAAGGTTCCGGCCAACAAGAAAGACGCTTGGCGGGCGCTAATCGAGGCTTATCTGGCACAGCGCGAAACACTAGCTGCCGTGGTGCTGATCATGGACGCGCGACGACCGCTGACCGAATTCGATCGCACACTGCTCGCGTGGGGCCAACAATACGGGCTCACGTTCTACGGCCTGCTAACTAAAGCCGACAAGCTCGGCAACCAAGCGCAAATCGAAACCCGGCGCCATGTTGCTGACATCGTGGGTGCCGATGCCGTACAGCTTTTCTCGGCCACGAACCGCCGGGGCGTCGACGTAGCGCGCGATACGCTGGCCGCGTTCGGCGCGGCTTCTGGATACACCGCAACCGATGACGATGGCCCTATAGACAACGGATAAGACAATCTGCGATTGTCGCAGTGCACTAAACGGCACATAAAATGCCGGCCGCATTGTAGCCGGCCGGCGTAACGTTAATCGAACCACTTACTAAGAGTAAGAAGAGGTCTCGGTGATAGGGGGAGTACCACCGAGACCAAATCCGGCCTTGGGGAAGCCGGACGTTACCGCTCAGGGAGAAAAGCGGGTAAGCGCATTGCTTACACTTCGTCTGACACCCGTGCCCGGAACGTGTTCCCCGGGTCAGGCAAATTTTTTTTAATTCGCCATACGCCAAGGCACATGGCCTCGATGCGGTGATCGGCGTACGCTGGATCGGGTAGGCACAAACTCCGAACATTGGCATGACACGGTTTATCAACGCCAGTGACACCATCGTTCCAGATGCTGTCACTGGCCGACTGGGCACGGGCGAGGCCGATCACGTCACCCGCATCGATGGCTTCAATGACATCCGTGTCGTCACGCGCCAATCGCCGGACCCATCGCGCGTTGCCGTCATCTCAGGCGGCGGCTCCGGTCACGAACCCGCCCATGCCGGGTTTGTCGGCGCCGGGATGTTAACCGCCGCCGCGGCGGGCGACGTATTCGCGTCACCCACGGTCGACGCCGTGCTCGCCGCGATTCTCGCCGTAACCGGCGAGGGCGGGTGTCTGCTGATCATCAAGAACTACACGGGCGACCGATTGAACTTCGGGCTGGCGGCCGAACGCGCCAAACACCGCGGCTTGGACGTGGAGATCGTCGTCGTTGCCGACGACATTGCGCTTGGCCAAGACATCGACCCACGCGGGCTCGCCGGCACGCTGTTTGCCCACAAGGTCGCCGGTTACCACGCCGATCGGGATGCGCCCCTTGCCACCGTCAAGCACCACGTTCAAACAGCCCTGGCACGGACCGCCTCAATCGGCGTGGCCTTATCGAGCTGTGACCCACTGACCCAACCGCTTTCGGGACAACCGGCCCAACCCGAAATCGGCTTGGGCATCCATGGCGAACCCGGCGCCGAGCGCCTCGATCTAGACGGCGCCCAGGGCGCGATCGACGCCGTGGTTGAGCGTCTGACGCCCTACGTCGACACGGACGCGCCGCTCGCGCTGCTGTTGAATAATCTCGGCGGCGTATCGCCCATCGAGATGGACATCCTGGAGCGCGATCTGCTCGCAACCGAATTGGGCCAGCGCGCACGCTGGCTGGTCGGGCCAGCGGTTTTGATGAGTTCCCTGAACATGCCGGGATTCTCCCTCTCGGTACTCGCATTAACCGACGAATTGGAACAGGCGCTGACCGCTGAGGTCAGCCCGACGGCCTGGTCACCCGCCAAACGAGCAGGCACAACCAAGCCCAAGCCGATGCCGGACCTCGGCAAGGGGCACACGCCCGCGGCAGAATCGGAACCGGCCACCGAGCAACGACTGCAGGCTGTAATCGAGACACTGACCGCCAACCGCGCCGAACTCGATGCACTGGACGCACACGTCGGCGATGGCGACGCTGGAACTACGTTCGCGACCGGCGCCCGCGCTGTGGCACAAACACTCAACGAGACCGGCCTACCGCTGGCCAGCCCCGGCCCATTGCTCGCCATGCTTGGGCGTCTGGCCGAGCAGCACATGGGAGGATCCAGCGGCGTGCTGCTGGCGATGTTGCTGACCACCGCCGGCAACGAGGTGGGCAAGGGAAAAAGCGTGGTGGGTGCACTCCAGTGCGGCGTCGAATTCATGCAATCCTGTAGCGGCGCCAAGCCCGGCGACCGCACGCTTATCGACGCGCTAGTACCGGGCCTGGAGACGCTTGCACACTCGAACGATCTCGCGGCGGCGGCCCAGGCAGCCCGTGACGGTGCAGCGCAAACACAACACATGGCGGCCGGCGTTGGCCGTTCCGCCTATCTACGCACCGAGTCGCTGGCCGGTCATCCCGACCCCGGCGCCATTGCCGTCGCGCTCGTCTTCGAAGCCGTTGCCGGCGCGCGCTAAAGGCGCGTGACCGCCGGCGTCAGTGCGCCTGCTGCCAGTTGGCGGCAATGCCCGTCTCGGCGATCAGGGCAACATCCAGTTGGGCGATATTTGCCATCAGACTGGTGATCCGCCGCGCACAATCATCGGCCTCGTCGGCAGGCACTTCGAAGACCAGCTCGTCATGGACTTGCATGACCATACGCGCAGCTAGTTCGGTATCGGCGTGGACCGCGAGCATAGCCTTCTTGATGAGGTCAGCCGCGGTGCCCTGAAGGGGCGCGTTGATCGCGGCGCGTTCAGCAGCCTGCCGACGCGTGGCCTGGCGCGCGCTGATCTCGGGTAGATACAGCCGGCGGCCGAACAAGGTCTCGACATAACCCTGGGCTTTGGCCTGGGTGCGCGTGTTTTCCATGTAACGAGAAACACCGGCGAAACGCTCGAAGAAGCGTTCGATATAGGCGCTGGCCTCTGCGCGGCTCACGTCGAGCTGGCGCGACAGACCGTGCGCGGACATGCCGTACATTAGACCGAAGTTGATGGCCTTGGCCGCGCGCCGTTGGTCGGCGGACACCGCGACCAGCTCAACGCCGAAGACTTCCGATGCGGTCGCGGCGTGGATATCGCGCTCGTCATTGAACGCCGCCAGCAACCCCGGGTCGCCGGATAAATGCGCCATGATCCGCAGTTCAATCTGCGAATAATCAGCCGCCAAGATCTGCCAGCCGGGCGGCGCCACGAACGCCTCGCGGATACGCCGACCGGACTCGGTTCGGATCGGGATGTTTTGTAGATTGGGATCGGACGACGACAATCGGCCAGTCGCCGTAACCGCCTGGTGATAGGAGGTGTGAATCCGACCGGTCGCCGGATTGATCTGGCCCGGTAGCTTGTCGGCATAAGTCGAGCGCAATTTCGACAACTCTCGCCAATCGACGATTAGTCGCGGCAACTCATGCTGGTCGGCCAGCTCCTCCAGCACATCCTCAGCGGTCGACGGCGCGCCTTTCGGCGTCTTGCGGATGACAGGCAAGCCCAACCGATCGAACAGGATGGTCTTGATCTGATTCGGCGAGCCGAGATTGAACGCCTCGCCCGCGGCCGCATAAGCCGTGTCGGCCAACGTTTGCATGCGCTCGGCCAGTTCCCGACTGATTCGCACCAGCAGTTCTTCGTCGACGCAGACGCCGGTGGCTTCGACGTCGGCCAACGCCGACAATAGCGGAATCTCGGTCTGATCGTAGAGTTGTTTCTGGGTCGGCAGTTCGGCGAGCCGGCGCTGCAATTCGGCGTGGAGCCGAAGTGTGATCTCGGCGTCCTCGGCGGCGTAAGGGGCGGCGGTTTCCAGATCAATCTGATTGAAGGTTAGCTGCTTAACCCCTTTGCCGGCGACCGTCTCGAATTTCGTCGTTGCCCGGTTTAGATAGGTCCGAGCCAGTGAATCCATATCGTGGCGCGTGGCCGTGCTATTCAGCACATAAGACGCCAGCATGGTGTCGTGGGCGACGCCGGCCAGCGGCAGGCCGTGACGACGCAAGACATTGACGTCGTATTTGATGTGCTGACCGAGCTTGGCGATGGTGGCGTCGGCCAGAATCGGACCCAGCTCGGCCTGCACACGCTCGAGGGCGAGCTGATCCGGCGCGCCTGGATAATCGTGGGCAAGCGGTAAATACCAGGCCTCGTCGACCGTAACGGCGAACGACAGGCCGACCAGGTTGCTCGTCATCGCCGATAGGGCGTCGGTTTCGGTATCGACGCAGATTAGTTTGGCCGTGGCCAACGCATCGCGCAGCCGGCCAAGCGCGGCGGCGTCAAGCACCGTATGATAAATCGCGTTACTGGATGTTTCGGGCTCGGCGTTGTCTGGGCTCGCATCGTCGCGGGCGGCGCTGTTCGACTCGGTGCGCAGGAACCGGCGCATATCGTAGGTCTGGCACAGCGCTTCAAAGCGCTCACTGTCGATTTCGCGTCGTGTCAGATCCAGATTCTCCTCAGATAAATCCAGTTCGCAGCGAATCGTGGCCAGATCCTTATACAGTGGCA
This sequence comes from Salifodinibacter halophilus, assembly GCA_012999515.1. Taxonomy (NCBI): domain Bacteria; kingdom Pseudomonadati; phylum Pseudomonadota; class Gammaproteobacteria; order Salinisphaerales; family Salinisphaeraceae; genus Salifodinibacter; species Salifodinibacter halophilus. The sequence continues at coordinate 1,656,610 of JABEEB010000001.1, forward strand.
GGTCGTCGACAGCTGCGCGCAGGTTATCGGCGACTTTTCCTTTGATGTCGTCCGCGGCGGCTATTACCCCGTCCAGCGAGTCGTAGTGGGCCAACCACTTGGTCGCGGTTTTGGGCCCGACCTTGGCCACGCCCGGGATATTGTCCGACGTGTCGCCCACAAGGGCGAGATAATCGGCAATACGCTCGGGGCCGACACCGAATTTGTTGTGCACCTCGGCAACGTCGGTGGTGCGATCTTGCATGGTGTCCAGCAGTTTGACGCGATCGTCGACCAACTGGGCCATATCCTTGTCGCCGGTCACGATCAGCACTTCGGACTCGGCCTGTTTGGCGAGTGTGCCGATCACATCATCGGCTTCGACACCACCGACCTGAACCAACGGCAGGCCAAGCGATTGGATCACGGCCCACAAGCCATCGAACTGGGCGATGAGTTCCTCGGGCACCGGCGGCCGGTGGGCCTTGTAATCCGCGAACATGTCGCTGCGAAACGTCGGCCCCGGCGGGTCGAAGACCACGACGATCGACTCGTCGGGGTAGTCGCGCATGAACTTGTTCAGCATGTTGGTCATGCCGTAGATCGCGCCCGTGGGCTCACCCTGACTATTGGTGAGCGGCGGCAGCACGTGGTAAGCACGGAATAGCCACGACGAGCCATCAATCAGGATAAGCGGCTGTTTCGAATTCGTATCGGCCATGCTCAACGCTCGGGTAGAAGTCGTTTTTCACCGCGCATTAGGTCGGCAACCGACTCGCGCGCGCGGACTTCGATCATATCTCCATCAGCCAGCATGACTTCCGGTGCCCGCGGCCGTGTGTTGTAGTTCGAGGCCATGGCCGAACCGTAAGCGCCGGCCGAATACACGACCAGCAAATCACCCTCTGCCAGCGTGAGTTCGCGCTCGTTGGCCAGACAGTCGCCGGTCTCGCAGATGGGGCCGACCACGTCCCAAATGCGCGTTACGGCGCCATCGCCAGCCGCGCCGACACGCTCGACGGCATGCGCGGCATCGTAGAGTGCCGGGCGAATCAGGTCGTTGATGGCTGCATCGACCACTGCAAACGAGCGCGCGTCGGTAGCCACCGCCGGTTTGAGTGTGTCGACACGGGTCAGAAGCACACCCGCATCGGCCGCGATTACGCGTCCCGGCTCGAATATCAGCCGCAGATCGCGATCCCCCACGGCCTTGCATACCGCCGCCACATAGTCGGCGATCGACGGTGGGTTGTCGGCCTGATAGTCAACACCAAGCCCGCCGCCAATATCCAGATGGTCGATGTCGATACCCTCAGCCGCCAAGCGGTCGATCAATGCGACCACACGTTCTGCAGCATCGCTAAACGGCGCCAGATCGGTCAGTTGAGAGCCGATGTGGCAATCAACGCCGACGATTTCGATACCGTCCATGCCCGCAGCGCGCTGGTAGAGCGTGGCGGCGGACTCGACATCGACACCGAATTTGTTCTCGCTCAGTCCCGTCGCAATAAACGGGTGAGTGCGGGCGTCGACATCCGGGTTAACGCGTATCGAGATCGGAGCGCTTTGGCTGCGCCGGGTCGCCAGCGTATTCAGGCGCTCCAACTCCGATTCGGATTCGATGTTGAAACAGCCCACACCCACGTCCAGCGCGCGCTCGAGTTCGTCGCGTCGTTTGCCGACACCGGAGAAAACGATGTCTTCCGGCGCGCCACCCGCCGTGATAACGCGTTCCAGCTCACCGACCGAGACGATGTCGAAGCCACTGCCGAGATCAGCCAGTACGCCCAACACGCCGATGTTCGGATTGGCTTTGACTGCAAAACACACGCGCGCGTCGACACCTTCGAGCGCACGCTCGAAGGCTTGGTATCGCGCCCGCAAGGCCGTTTGGCTATAGACGTAGCACGGTGTATCGAACGCGTCGGCGACCGCCGCCAGGGCCACACCGTCCGCGCAGTGCTCGGGAAATGCGCCCACAGCCATCAACCGCCGGAACCGCCGGCCGTATCGCTTGTCGCCCCGGACTCGGATGAATCGGACGACTCCGGAACCGATTGTTTGTTACCGCTGGTTTGGCTCTGCTGATCTTGTTGACCACTAGAGCTGCGCGGTTGATACAACGGACCTTTCTGGCCGCAGCCGGCTAGCACCGATCCGGCCAGTAGTGCAGCAATCATGAGGAGGGCGCTTTGTCGCCAGCGTCGACACATGCCTTGATGGGGCGTCAAAAAACCGGACGCGAATATAACACCGCCGCGCGCCACACGCGCCTTGCATGCTACGCCACCGCTGTCCAGACTATACGTCGAAAGTCGCATAAACACAGGTATGTCGGACCCAATCGTTATTCAACCGCCCGCAGCCGCCAACGCTAGCGTTATCTGGCTGCATGGATTGGGCGCCAGCGCTGACGACTTCGTCGGCCTAGCCGATGAGCTCGCGCTCGGATCCGGGCACGGCGTCCGCTTCGTGCTACCGAATGCGCCGACCATGCCGGTGACAATCAACAGCGGCACCCCCATGCCAGCGTGGTACGACATCCGCGGCCTCGATATAGACGCGCCCGAGGACACCGACGGGCTGAGCGCCAGCTGTGAGCGCATCGACGCACTGATAGCCGCCGAGCGGGAGCGCGGCATTGCCGCCGACCACATTGTGCTCGGCGGCTTTTCCCAAGGCGGCGCGCTGGCGCTATATGCCGGGCTTTGCTATCCCGAGCAACTGTGCGGCGTGGTCGCACTATCAGCGTATCTGCCGCGACACGAGTGGCTACTAGACGCCGCACGAACCACGACGAATAACAACAAACCGCCGGTGTTCATGGCGCACGGCGACGCCGATCCTGTGCTGGCTCCAGAGCTCGGCGCACAAAGCCGCGATTTGCTGCTTGCAGGTGGCTATGATGTGGCATGGCATAGCTATCCAATGGGCCACGAGGTTTCGGCAAACGAGCTGGTGGCACTGCGCGACTGGCTCATCGCGACCGGCATCGTTTAATCGGGGCGGTCGCACGTCGTGTTATCTACCATCGCGCAATTCGTTATCCAGTACGGCTATATCGCGGTCGGCATCGGCTGTTTCTTCGAAGGCGAGATCGCGGTTTTTGCAGGCATGATCGCTGCCCGCGAAGGGGCACTGATGGTGCAGGGCGTATTTTGGGCCGCGCTGGTGGCCACATTCATCGGCGACAACGTCTGGTTCCAGGTCGGGCGGGTTTTCGGGCGCCCCGCACTGGTACGGCGGCCACGCTATCGGCGCAAGATCGCGCGCGTCGAGTATCTGGTCGACCGCTATGGGGCGCCGGTGATTATCGGTTTTCGATTTTTCTATGGCCTGCGCTACGTTACGCCGTTCGTTCTGGCCTCGCTCGGTATTCCGACCTGGCGCTTCGCGCTCTACGATGCCGCCGGTGTGCTGCTCTGGACGGCTGTGATCAGCGTAGCGGCCTATTATCTGGCGGGCGCAGCCGAACAAGCGCTGGGCTGGATACAACACGCCGAAATCGGATTATTGGCCACGCTCGCTGCCGGCGTGCTGATCGCTGCGATTGCCGTCTGGCTAATTCGGCGTCGACGCCGGCGCTAGTGGTCGATCGAAAAGATCACATCACCGCCAGTCGACTCGGAGCTGGACGAGGTTTTCAACTTCCAGTGCGACGACAATGTGTATCTTAGAGAAACCGTTGAAACCTGGTCGAACAAGCCCAGACCGTAGCTGAGATACAGCTTGGGTGTTAAATACTTGCCCACGGTGAACGCCGCGTTATCGCGGGATTTACCGGGCGAGCTGCCGACGCCGATTTGATCGACGCCAAGTTTATCGCCCAGTTTATTCAACACGCTGTTGGCACGTCCCGAACCAAGTGCCAGCGCCGCCTTGGCGATCAGATTGGATTGCCCGGCACTGTTGTCTTCCGGCGCCCGACCCAGCATCAACCAAGACAGTTGTTCCGACTGGGTCATCGACGGCTCCGAGAAAAGATTGACGTTCGGCTCCGCCAATGGGCCACGCACGTGCACCCCGACGGTGACATCCTCGGTCGGATAGCGCGCCGCTTTAACATCCATCGCCGGCGCGCTTAGCGGGCCGCCACCGAACAAGATCTGCCCGTTGGTGATATCCAGATTCTGGCCATACGCACGATAAGACCCATCGACCAGATTAATCTGGCCGGACCCAGTCGCGGGCTGACCGGGTTGCTGCACGATGGATAATTTTCCGTTGACATCGGTCTTGAGGCCAAAGCCTTCGATATGGATGTCCTTGCCCAGAATTAAATCGATGTTCGCGTGCACCTTGCGTGCGACGCGCTTGGCCGCCGATTCTTTCTTGCCCACGATGACCTGATCGCCAGACACGGTCGTCGCACCCGCAGCGGGCAGATCCCGGGGCGTGATACTGGCTTTCGGCACTTTGACCGTGCCGTTAGCCTCGATACGCTTGGGGGTGATTGCTAACTGCAGATCAGGACTTATAAACGCCTGCACCATCGGTATGTTGACGGCTTCGAAATCTTGCCCTTGGATATTTAATTGGACCGACTGACCGGCATCGCCAAGCCCGACCTGTCCGTTCAGTTTCAAGGTGCCACCCCCCGAGTCGACCTGACCATCGAGGTTGATGCGATCGCCTTGACCAACGGCGGTCAACTGCAGGTCTTTCAGCGTTAACCCTGGTTGGATCAGCGTTAATTTAGGCGCATCCAGTTTTAGCTGGCCCTGTATTGACGGCTCGGCGAGCTTGCCGTCCAGCTTCAAATCCCCCTGCATATGGCCTTGTGTCTGGCCGATCTGTGGTGAGAATTGATTGATGAAACCGAAGTCGGCGATATTGACTTGCAGGCGGCCACTCAGCGGACGCTGGCTCAAGCCAGCCTTACCAGCGGCGACATCGACGTTGGCCTGCACACCGCCTTGATCAAACGGCAAATCGATAGCCGCCGACAACTTCCGATCGCGCAAACGTGCATCGATCTGGCCGGGCTGAAGGGATAGCACATTGACGGTCTTGCCATCGGCGTTGTCGACCTGCACTTGCCCCTCGGTCGTCGTCAGCCGGGTGACCAAATCGGGCGATCCACGCGCGGGCTGCTTCGCCGAAACCTCGCCCGACAGGGTGCCGCTAACCGAAATGTTTTTCGGTAAAACAGGCTTTAGGTAGGCAAATGCCAAGTCGTTAATCTTGATATGCGCCTTGCTACCACTACTCGCCGTATGGCTTCCCTGTAAACAAACCCTGGCCTCACCCGATTCAAGACAGGCGTTTTCCAGGCCTTGTCCATCGGCAGCCACATGCCCCTCGGCCGATCCGGCCAGATGCCAAGGCTCGAACTGCCCGTAGCCGGCATCAAGTTTAGACAAACGGAATTGCCATGTCTTATCTGCACGCTGGTAACGGCCGGTCAACGTGCTCTTAAGCTTGGCGCCAGCGCCGTCGAACGCTATCTCGACTTGATGTTTGGCGGGCCTGCCGTCGGCGTCGAGCGTTAATTTATCGACATGCTGGCCGGCCGCGTCGACATTCCGGATATCAGCCGCGATAGAAGACGCCTTCTGGCCCGACCAGTCAACGTCTGCATCTAACTTGGCACTGCCAACTGTGTAATCACCGTATGCCAAATCATTCGCTTGCAACTTGGCATCGGCCATGGGCTTGGCGACCGTGCCGCCTAGCTGGCCTTTGGCGCTCAGTGCACCGGCCAGAGTCGGCCACAGCTCGGCCATTTGGGGCGCTTGGATGTTGAATCGGGCATCCAGTGGCGTGTCGGGCGCCCAACCGAGGTGTCCGCTCAGCCGCGCCTGGGCCGACCCCGAGTCCAGCCGGAAATGGTCCACATCGATGGTTTGGGTTTGACCGACGTATTGGACACGGGTACCCAGCTGAATCGGGCGACCATGCAACGTGCCGTCGGCGGTCAAGCGCTTAACCGTGGCGGTCAGTCCCGTTTTATCCTGATGAGCGGTGGCATCGAGATTAAAATCGAGGTTACCGGATACACCAGCGACCACGGCATCCGGCTTGATGGCGTGGCCTGTAAGCTCGGCGCTAGCCTGCAGCGACGGCGCCCAGCGCGCCTTGGCGTGACCCTCGATGCGCCCAGCCCCGCCGGTAACGCGCAGCTTCGAGAGCTTGAATTTGGACGTGCTACCACTACCAGCCAGTTGTAACTGGCCTTGAGTACGGCCGACGACCTGCCAATTCAAATCGCCAGTGAGCTCATAATCATCCATCGTGCCAGTCAACTGAACCTGACCTTTCGGCGTACGATAGGCCGGCTTGTCTTTAAGCGGCCACTGCAGGTCCGACCAAGCCAACTTGAGGTCCATCGTGCGTGTTTTGCCTAGCGCTAATTGGCCGTTCGCTTTTAATTGGCCATCGGTTTGCGGACTGGTAACGCGCAGATTGTCGATCGTGACCGCGCTCGGCGCGTAGTGGATCCCCCCTTGTACCTTCGCCTTGCCATAGACCGGACTGTCGGCGCTGGCGTCAACATCAATGGTCAGATCATCGATGCTTCCCCGCAAGCCGACATCGGCTGTCGCGCTTAGCTTAGGCAGGCTCGGCTTTATCGCGTGCGCTTTGAGTTCGTTCAGCGCGACGTCCAACGTCAGTTCGGGCTTGTTCAGCGCGTTTTGCACCCGGCCACTGAGTTGGATGTTGTAAGGCTCGGTAACGCCGGCGTCGATTGCCAGGTCGTCGAGCTTACCCTGCACGCTGGCATTGGCTTTTATAGGCGCCAACGTGCCGGTATCCAGACTGGCCTGGGCGCTCAGCTTTGTCGGATAGCCGTTTTTCGGCGTCACGCCGGCACTGGCCTTGAGATCAAAGCGCGGCCCATGGCCCGTGATCTGGCCGATTTGCCATTGATCGCTGCGCAGCGCTATGTCCTTGACCCGTGCCTTGGCGACTCGGAAAGGTTTGTCGCTGGACTGGCTGTTCAGAGTGACATGGTCGACAGCGATGGTATCGATCTGGACACTAAGCGGTAACTTGACCGACTGCGGCACTTCAAATGAGCCGCTCTTTTTCTGTGGCTTGGTAGATTTGGCCGACTTGGCAGCATAATCGACGCCGGCTATCCCCAGACGCCGAATATGTAACCTGGCGTGTAGCAGGGCTTTCGGATCCCAACGCAGCTCAAGCTTTTTGACGCTCAAATCGGTCGATTGGTTATTCACACGCACGCCGGTCAGCGTCAACGGTCCAAACAGTCGGCCTTCGACATTCGCCACCTGAATCGACGCCGGCATATAGCCTTGTATCCGATGCCAGGCAAACGCGGTGCCGCTGGGCGTGGCTAGCACCCATGCCAGCAATCCGATCACCACGACCAACAACACAGCTAGCGTACCGCCGGTCCATTTCAAGATACGCCATACGCGTCCGGGCCAGCGCTTTCGGCGTGGCTGCGCCGACTGGTTGTCTTGATCGCGACTCAAAGCCGAGGCCCGATGCTGATCCCGAGGCTGACCGGCGACCCCTGGTCATCCAGTGGATGGGTGACGTCGATAGCCACCATGCCGACGGGCGATGCCCAGCGAAAGCCAATACCCACGCCGCGCTTGAAATCGAAATTCAAATTATTGGCAGCATCCCCCATGTCGAAGAAGGCTGCAGCACCAAAATTGCCATAGACCCAGTAGTCAGCCTCGACTGATGCCGTCGCCACAAACTTGCCACCGACGTCGACACGGTCGCCGTTGGTCGGGCTGATCGACTGATAACCATAGCCGCGCACGCTGTGCTGTCCACCAGCAAAAAACCGCTGTGATGGCGGAAGCGCAGCGAAATCGCTCGCACCAAGCGCCCCGAAATGACCGCGCACCAGGCCATCGAGCTTGGAAGCCAGTGGATAAATAGCCTTGGCCTCGACATCGCCGCGCATAAAATTGGTGGCAGACAACACGGCGGACGAGCCGCCGCGTACATCCACCGACGCACTCACGCCGCGCGTCGGGTTGAGCGATTTATTGGCGCGTTTAAAGCTGATGTTGTATTCCGGGTAGAGCAGATTCTCGGTGCGGTCGCCAGCGCCATCGTGGAGATCGTAGGTCGAGCGCAAAAAATGCAGCGACACACGGCGTCGGCCGAAGCGCCAACCTATATCGCGGACAGCGCCAACGCCATACCGAAACGAAGTGATATCACCAAAATCCTCGTTGGCGATATCGCCGGTGAAACTGAGCTTGTCGCTATTGACGTTACGGATCGGGATATCGTAGCTCGCGTGCAGTCGTTGTTTGACCTGCGACACCTGAAGATCAGCGTGGAACTGGTGGCCATATCTGTTGATATGCCGCAAATCCAACCCCAAACCCACGCGTGGGCCAGTATTGGTGCCATAGCCGCCCGACATCCGGTAATGGATCGGTGGGCTCGCTTTAGCCCGCACGTTCACCGGCACCCGCAGCTGATTAGTGGCGGACCAGATCGGATCGTCGCCGAAAATCATATTTTCCAACCACGGCGAGCCGACATGCCTCAACGTCGGTTGGTCTCGCTTAGCACTTACGTCTATCGCCTTGTAATAGTCGGTTTTTGCCAGTTTTAACTGCAGCTGCAAGAGCTTATCGTCGGAAAACGGCTCGCCGGCGGCAAACGGCACGAAGCGCTGGGCGAATTGGTCGGCCAATACCGACTGGTGAAATGCGACGTCACCAAAGTAATAACGCGTCCCCGTATTGAGAACCAGGTCGATCGCCGCCGTGTTTTGTTTCGGATCAACCCGGATCGCCGATTGACTAAACTGGGCATTCAGATAGCCCGATTGGCGCGCGGCTGAGGCCAGCGAATTTTTGGTGTTTTTATATCGTGACTGGATCAGTCGATCCCCCGCTTCCAGATCGGTGTCGTGCAATGCGTGGACGATTGCTGACTGCTCCTTCCCCGGGCCTTCGACGGCTAGATTGAGTTTGCTGATCTTGGTTGCCGGGCCATGCTTGACGCGAAACGTGGCCTGCCACTGATCATCGTCTTCGGCCGGCTGTTTCAGATTCCCATCAATCGACGGATTGAAATAACCGTATGGCTGTAATGCCTTGCGGATTTCTTCGGGGGCCAACCGATACAACCGGCGTATCTTTGCTGCTGGCCAACCCTTGTCGTGATCGGCCGTCAGTGACATGACTTTGCGGGCATTGGCCGTCAACGTGTCATTTATGCCTTTGACCTTGACCGCCACTGTATCCGACGACGCCGAGACTGCGACCGCTAGAAGCGCCAGCAGACATGCAAGCCGAAGCACGCGAGCGGATAGTACCGGGCGTCCGGCCCGACGTCGTGGGCGCAAGTGTTTCATCAAGCAGTTTTCTACACCGAGTCGATATAAACGAATGGCATTGACAAGGCCATGCACTGGCCGACCTGCGCCCAAACTGAGGTTACCGTGGCGTAGCGCCGCGGTATCGCGTCGTAGCCGTCAGCGATGGTGACAGCCAGTCTAGCGTATGCGGCCGCAGCCGATAAATTGTGCGGTTTTGAGGCAGTAACCGCCGGCACGAACCAGCGTCGCGTGATGCGTCCGCACTTGCCCCGGGCCAGCGCATCGACTATCAACGGTGCGTAGCTAACGGCGAGTCGTTGCTCGGCCCAGTCACGCCAGCGATCCAGCCCAGGACGAGTCCATTTTAACGCCCAGGTGATCGCCCAGGCACCATGACATGGTGGCCGAGATGTGTCCGTTAGGGCGTCGAAGGCTCCGCGTTTTCTCGGCCTTTTTTATTCTCATGGCCTGGGGATTTTATTGTACTTTTTTGCGGCGTAGCGGCGTGGCTGCGCACAAATTCGAGCGCGTTACCGTTGCTTTGAACGGCCTGCAATCTGGACAGATCGACTTTTTCCGCTTTTTTATTCTGCGCGATGTCACTGTAGTGGCGCACACCACTACTGTCCACCCAAGTATAAATCGTGGCATTGGCCGCGCCACACACCAACAAGCCGCTCAATACCATGATTGTGCGCGTATTCATGGCCCAGCTCGCGAACAGCTGCAAGCTAAAAAGAGCGCCCGAAGGCGCCCTTTTCAAGCGATGCGACTGCGTGTTTTAACAGGAGTAGTACAGATCGAATTCGGCCGGGTGTGTACTCATCTTAAGGGTGAGCACCTCTTCCGATTTCAGTTCGATATAACCGTCGATGACATCGTCGGTAAAGACGTCTCCTTTTTTCAAAAACTCGCGGTCGTTATTGAGTGCGTCGAGTGCTTCTTCGAGCGACTGCGCCACCATCGGGATCGCTTGTTCTTCCTCGGGCGGCAGATCGTAGAGATCCTTGTCCATGGCCTCGCCTGGATGGATTTTATTCTCGATCCCGTCGAGGCCAGCCATTAACATCGCCGAAAAGGCGAGATACGGATTGGCTGTCGGGTCGGGGAAGCGTATCTCGATACGTCGTGCCTTGGGACTCGCCACCCACGGAATGCGAACTGATGCCGAGCGATTACGGGCCGAGTAGGCCAATAGCACGGGTGCTTCGAAGTGCTTGACCAGCCGCTTGTAGCTGTTGGTCGAGGCGTTGGCGAAGGCGTTGATGGCCTTAGCGTGCTTGATGATACCGCCAATATAGTACAGCGCCTCTTGCGACAAACCACCGTATTCCTCTCCGGAAAAGATGTTTTTGCCGTCTTTCACCAATGACTGGTGCACATGCATGCCCGTACCGTTGTCACCCACCAACGGCTTGGGCATAAAGGTCGCGGTCTTGCCGAAGCTCTCGGCGACTTGGGCGACACAGTACTTGTAGACCAGCGTTTCGTCTGACTTGCTAACAAGCGTATTAAACTTGACGCCAATCTCCCCCTGACCGGCCGTGCCGACTTCATGGTGATGGACCTCGGTGGTCAACCCCATTTCTTCCATGGCGATACACATGGCCGAACGGACGTCCTGGAGAGAATCAACCGGCGGGACCGGAAAATAGCCTCCCTTAATCCCCGGCCGGTGGCCATGGTTGCCTTCGGGATAGTTGCGGTTCGAATTCCACCACGCTTCTTGCGAGTCAATCTGATACCCGACACGCCCCATTTCGTTTTGCCAGGTGACAGAGTCGAAGACGAAGAACTCCGGCTCCGGCCCGAACAGCGCGGTATCCGCAACGCCAGTGGATTGTAAATAGGATTCGGCGCGTTCGGCGATGGTCCGCGGGTCGCGCTCGTAGCCCATCATGGTGTTCGGCTCAAGCACATTGCAGCGGATAACGACGGTGGGTTCCTCGAAAAACGGATCGAGAACGGCCGACTCATCCTGCGGCATCATGACCATATCCGACTCATTGATGCCTTTCCAGCCGTCGATCGACGAGCCGTCGAACATCTTGCCTTCCTCGATGAATTCTTCATCGACAGCATGCGCCGGCATGGTGATGTTTTGCTCTTTGCCGCGCGTGTCGCAGAACCGGAAATCCACAAACCGGGCTTTCGTTTCCTCGATGAGGTTAAGGGCTTGGCTGTTCGACATGGCCGCTCCTGGGAGGTTGTTGTCTAGTGACTGATAAGTTATTAACGACAGCTCTATTTATTAAGCATGTTTCGTGCCAATTCTCGATCGCGTGTTAAAGCACGCTAACGGTCATGACGCCCTGAAAGGGTGCACTTGTTTGCACTAACATTGTTCAATTGTGGCAACGCACTGCTGTAGTGCAACCCAACGCCGACCCGTCGACGCGGCTGATTCGATACAATCGTGCCTCAAAGCGCGAGAACGGGTTCATGGATTTTCAACAGCTTATTGCTGAACTACAAGCCTATTGGTCCAAACATGGTTGTGTCGTTGTACAACCATTGGATATGCCGGTCGGCGCCGGGACATTTCATCCGGCGACATTTTTGCGATCTATCGGCCCTGAGCCGTGGCGAGCGGCTTACGTACAACCATCCCGGCGGCCAACCGACGGACGCTATGGGCACAACCCGAACCGTTTGCAGCATTATTATCAGTTCCAGGTGCTGTTGAAGCCGTCACCGCTGGAGATCCAGGACATGTATCTGGATTCACTCCGAGCGCTGGGGCTGGATCTATCGATCCACGACACCCGTTTTGTCGAGGATAACTGGGAATCGCCCACACTCGGTGCCTGGGGGCTAGGCTGGGAAGTTTGGCTCAACGGCATGGAAATAACCCAGTTCACCTATTTTCAACAGGTTGGCGGTCTCGATTGCCGCCCCGTATCCGGGGAGATTACCTACGGCCTTGAGCGCATCGCCATGTATCTACAAGGCGTAGATAGCGTCTACGACCTGGTCTGGGCGAGCGGACCGCAAGGCACGGTGCGCTACGGCGACATTTTCCACCAAAACGAAGTCGAACAGTCGCACTATAATTTCGAGCACGCCAACGTTGATGACTTGTTCGCGCGATTCGACACGATCGAAGCCGAAAGTCGCGAATTGAACCAGGCCGAACTCCCCGGGCCCGCTTACGAGCGCCTGCTGGAATGTTCCCACCTGTTCAATCTACTCGACGCGCGCCGCGCTATTTCAGTCACCGAGCGTCAGCAGTACATCCTGCGTATCCGTGCGCTGTCGCGGCAGACGGCGCAAGCTTATTATCAGTCACGCGAAGCGCGCGGTTTTCCGCTCGGCAACGCAGTCGAAGGTGAAACTGCATGACAGCACCACTTCTTATCGAAATCGGCGTCGAGGAATTGCCCCCCACGGCCATGCTCGACCTCGCAGATCAATTCGCGAGCGGTATTGTCGCCGAGCTCGAAAAAAACGGGTTCCAACAGGCTAATTACCAGCGTTTTGCCACACCGCGTCGCTTGGCGGTCCTCATTGACGATGTTGCCGATGCGGCGCCGGGCTACACGGAGACGGTGCAAGGACCCGGCGTTGACGTCGCGTTCGACGCCAATGATCAACCGACGGGGGCGGCCAATGGGTTCGCACGGTCGCTTGGCGTGACACTCGACAAACTGGTGATCGAGGAGACCAGCCGGGGGAGACGTCTGACAGGTCAACGCGAAATACCTGGCCGTTCGCTTAACGAACACATCGGCGAAGTGCTCACTCAAACCATCACGGCACTCAACATTCCCAAGCGCATGCGCTGGGGCATGAACACCGATTCATTCGTGCGACCCGTCCATTGGTTGACAGTCATCCACGGCAGCACATGCATGCCGGCCTCGTTGTTCGGTATCGCCAGCGATCACCAGACCCGGGGGCATCGTTTTCATCACCCCGGCCCGATTCCCTTGGATGATGCAACCCACTATGAATCATCACTTCGACACACCGGGTACGTATTAGCCGATCCTGAAAAGCGCGCTGCGATTATCAACGAACAAGTTGCGCACACAGCAGCCGAATGCGATGCCCGCAGCATCTCTGACGATACGCTGCTGGCCGAGATCAACGCGCTTGTTGAGTATCCCACCGCGCTTACAGGGCGCTTCGATACGCAGTTCCTCGAGCTGCCGCGTGAAGTATTGATCGCCACAATGGAACATCACCAACGCTATCTCCCCCTCGAAGATAGTGCTGGCTCGTTAACCAATTCTTTTATCACCATCGCCAATGTCGATAGCGCTCAGCCTGAGCTGGTGGCCTCCGGTAATGAGCGGGTTATACGCCCGCGGCTGGACGACGCTTTGTTCTTCTGGAACCAGGATCGCACGCGTGGATTGGCGTCGCTTGTACCCAAGCTTGCTGGTGTGCAATTCGAGACCAAACTCGGCAATCTCGCGGATAAACAACAACGTGTTGCCCGCATCGCGGCTTATCTAGCACCGCTTTTCGAGCTCTCGACCGGCGACACTGAACGCGCCGCAGAACTCGCCAAAGCAGATCTGCTCACCGAGATGGTCGACGAATTTCCCGACCTTCAAGGCGTCATGGGCGAGTATTACGCGCTCAATGACGGTGAAACGGCGGACATCGCCCGCGCGATTCGAACCCAGTATGCGCCAGTTGGTGGCACTGGAGCCATTCCTGACACCGCGCTCGGGCGCAATTTGGCGTTGGCCGACCGCCTCGACACACTGGCGGGTATATTCGCGGTCGATAAACGACCGAGCGGTGACAAGGACCCATATGCGCTTCGTCGCGCCGCACTCAGCGTTGTTCGTATTCTGATCGAGTCGGGTAGCCAGCTTGATTTAAATGCGGCTCTCGACTATGCAGTGTCGATTCAACCCGTGGAGGCACCCTCGGGCACGGTCGATGCACTACGAATGTTCCACGTGGAACGTCTGCGCTCTTATTTCCTTGAACAAGGCACAGCGCCCCAGGACATCGACGCTATATTAGCCGTCAGCTCGCATGACCCCATGGACATCTCGAATCGTCTGCAAGCCGTTTCGCATTTTCGAACGTTACCGGACGCAGCTAGAGTCTATGAGGCCCACAAGCGTATTCGCAACATCCTCAAGAAACAGGGGGATACCGACAATGCGCCGACGAGGAGCCATTATCAGCAAGCGGCCGAAAAACAGCTCGGTGAAATGCTTGATCATCGTGCTCTCAATAAGGATGCGCTCATTGATTACAGCGACTCCCTCCAGAGCTTGACGCATTTCGCCGCGCCTTTGGCTGCCTTTTTCGACGAGGTTCGCGTCATAGTCGACGATGCGAACCTGCGCAACAATCGTCTTGCCCTGCTCGGCGCACTTGACCGTGAATTCTGTCGAGTTGCCGATATTTCGCGGCTGGCTAGTTAACACACCCGCCGTTGTAGCAACCTCGGCTGTTAGCGGGTGGGCTGCATTATTTCGCGCGACGTCAATGCAGCCATATCGTGTTTTTATGTTCGCCCTTGGGCTAGTACAAAAAGCGAACCGTCGCGTCGGGCACCCTTTACCCGAGTCTAATCCAAGTGCGCAGAAACTGCTGAGCCGGCGATGCCGGCTCAGCAGCGAGTATCAACCTTAAACGTCGAGGTTGGCGACTTGTAGGGCATTATCCTCAATGAATTCGCGACGCGGCTCGACCTGATCCCCCATTAATGTGGAAAACATTTGGTCGGCGCCGATAACGTCGTCGATCCTAACTTGGACCAAGCGCCGATTGACGGGATCCATCGTGGTTTCCCATAGCTGCTCCGGATTCATTTCACCAAGCCCTTTGTAGCGCTGGATACTCAGCCCCCGTTTCGCCTCAGCCATGAGCCAACGATACGCGGCTTCAACAGTTTCCACACGGGTCTCGCTCTGCCCCCGCATGACATCGAATGGCGCACTGCCCAACACGGCGATCATGCGGCTCACATCAACAAGGGCGCCGTATTCCGGACTATTGAAAAATCCTTGTCCGAATGTCGACGTATGGGGGACACCGTGGCTGGTCCGCGTTACCCGCAAACCCAATTCTTGACCGGTTTCTGCCGCAGAAATGGTCACACTGTAGCGATGGTTAGAGTCGGATACCGCGTCGAGTCGCTGTTGCAGCTGCGCTCCCCAGTCCGCTACAAACGATTGATCGTAGAAATAATCAGCCGAAAGCGCAGGTAAACCAAGCATCTCAGTGACCACTGTCGGATCGTAACGGCGCGCTAACCGCGCTATATCGTTTTGAACCCGGTTATAGCGACCCAGCAAATCGTGCAACGCGTCGCTGTCATACCGATTGCTTTGGCCCACGATCGTGGCATTCTTACTTGCCAAATCGAGTAAATGAGAGGCCAGCTCCGGATCGTCTTTGACGTAATACTCTCGTTTTCCGGAGCGGACCTTGTAGAGCGGCGGCTGTGCGATATACACGTAGCCAGCCTCAACCAGTGCCGCCATTTGCCGATAGAAGAACGTGAGTAACAGAGTTCGGATATGCGAGCCATCGACGTCCGCATCGGTCATGATGATGATGCGGTGATAACGCGTCTTATCTGGATCGAACTCGTCACGGCCGATCCCGCAGCCAAGCGCTGTGATCAATGCGCCCACTTCCACCGATGACAACATTTTGTCGAAACGGGATTTCTCGACATTCAAGATCTTGCCCTTCAACGGCAGAATCGCTTGATAATGCCGGTCTCGGCCCTGCTTGGCGGACCCGCCAGCCGAATCCCCCTCAACCAGAAACAGTTCCGATTTCGACGCTTCCTTTTCCTGGCAGTCAGCCAATTTACCCGGAAGGCCGGCAACGTCCAATGCGCCTTTGCGGCGCGTAATGTCGCGTGCCTTGCGTGCGGCGTCGCGTGCTCGCGCCGACTGCACCACCTTAGCCGCAATCTGCTTCGCCTCAGCAGGATTTTCCAACAGAAAACTGGACAGATACTCGCTAACCGCTGATTCGACCGCCGACCGAGCCTCGGACGAGACCAACTTATCCTTGGTCTGCGAGGAAAATTTCGGATCAGGCAGCTTAACCGATAGGACAGCGGTCAATCCTTCGCGCGCATCCTCACCACTCGGCGTAACCTTTTCTTTTTTCGCGACGCCATTACGCTCTATATAGCCATTAATGGAGCGGGTCAGGGCGCTACGGAAGCCCGCCATATGCGTGCCGCCGTCACGCTGTGGAATATTGTTGGTATAACACAGCACCTGATCTTGGTAGGAGTCGTTCCATTGCATCGCCGTTTCAACCGTGATGCCTTCGTTGACGCTCGACAGATAAATAACCGAATCGTGCAGCTTCGTCTTGTTCTCATTAAGCGACGCCACAAAAGCCCGGATCCCACCTGCGTATTCGAAACATTCCGAACGATCGGTTGATTCATCGTTTAGCCGAATCCGGACCCCCGAATTCAGAAAAGACAACTCGCGAAGACGCCGCGCTAAAATTTCGTAGCTAAACGTGATATTGGTAAAGACTTCCGGCGACGGATGGAAATGCATCACCGTTCCGGTTTCCGTCGTTGGGCCAAGTGAGTGCAGCTCCTCGCTTGGCTCGCCCATGGCGTAGCACTGACGATAATACTGGCCATCACGATAAATACTTAAGGTCAGCGCATCCGATAACGCATTGACCACCGACACACCGACACCGTGAAGCCCGCCTGAAACCTTGTACGAATTATCGTCAAACTTACCGCCGGCATGAAGCATCGTCATGACCACCTCGGCCGCAGGACGCTCTTCGTCGGTATGCCAGTCGACGGGAATTCCCCGCCCATCGTCGGCGACAGTTATGCTTTGATCTGGATGGATCGTCACCGCAATTTCGTGACAATAACCAGCGAGTGCTTCGTCGATCGCATTATCGACGACCTCGAAGACCATATGGTGAAGCCCAGTCCCATCATCGGTATCACCGATGTACATACCAGGCCGCTTACGGACAGCTTCCAGCCCTTTAAGCACTTTAATATCGCTGGAGTCGTAGGCCGGTGCGGGTTCCGCCATAGCAGTCTTATAACGTTATAAATGTTTGATTTTAGCACCTTTTGCTAAATAACGGTTGCTCCATTATCCGAAGTCGCCAAAGTAATGCGCCTGCCACTAGCTAATGGTTCGGGAACCGAAGCTGCATCGAGGAACGTGATAAAAACCTGACTTCCCAGAGCTGCAAGCTCCTTGCCGAGGAGGTCGCGGTATTCTTGGCCCAGCTCCGCTGCAATATCGTCTACCAACAAGACCGGTGATAATCCACGGCGCCCATACATGACACGGGCTTGGGCCAGAAGTAACGCCGTAGTCAGAAGCTTTTGCTGCCCGCGCGAGACCTGGTTTCGCGCTTGCACTTGATCAAGCTTAATGCGCAAATCCGCCCGGTGCGGCCCAACCTGGGTGAACCCTGCTTTCTGATCGCGATCCAGGGTGCGTGCGAGTGCCCGATCGAAGTTTTCATCAACCGGCCAACCGGGACGATAATGAAAACGAATCCTGGCATGGCCGAATTGGTCGCGAATCGACTGCGGTAAAGCATCTGCGATGGCGTCGACATGAGCGCGACGGCACGCATCGAGATGTTCAGCCTCACGGATTAATATCGCATCCCAGGCGACAACATCTTTCTTGGGCCAGGCATGACGCAACGCCCGATTTCGCTGTTTGAGCGCACGCCGAAACCGCTGCCAAGACCCGAAAAAAGAATGTTCCACGTGAAACACCCCCCAATCGAGAAAACGCCGGCGAAAACGAGGGCCCTCGGTCATCAACCGATGAACGTTGGGGTCAATAAGTTGTAACGGTATCGCTTGAACTAGATCGAGTCGCGTTGTATTAGATTCTGCATCGAGGTGTAACTGCGTCCGGTTACCAGCACCCTCGACGCTCACGCTACGACCTAGATTACGTTCATCGCGTATGCCTGCCTGAACTCGAAAGCGCGATTGACCATCCCGTATGCGATCCGAAAATCCAGTCTGTCGAAATGACTCGCCACGCGCTAAAAGAAATAGTGCTTCGAGCACACTGCTCTTGCCAACCGCATTGTCGCCGAGCAGGACATTGACTCCGGGGGTGGCCTCCACATTCAGGCTTTCGAAACAGCGGAATGCACGCAGAGCCAGGGTTTCGAAATACAAAGCTGGTCCTGACGTCGTTCCGCCCAGCGCTAAGCCGAGACGCTACAACCGCATCGGCATAACCACATAGCGCGTAGATGTGTCCCCTTGGGCTTGAATAAGGGCTGAACTATCCGATCCAGCCAAATCAACCGTGACTTCATCGGCTGACATCGCCCCGAGGGCATCCAGTAGATACGTGATATTGAAACCGATTTCAAACGATTCGCCGCTGTATTCGACTGCGATTTCGTCCTGAGCTTCCTCACGATCAACGTTTTGCGCTTGGAATTGCAGATTATTGGCCGAGAGGATCAGGCGAACGCCCCGATAGTTCTCATTCGATAGAATCGCTGTACGCGATAACGCTTGTCGGAGCGACTGCCGATCAGCGCGTAGCTGATTCGGGGCCGAATCCGGAATGACACGCTCATAATCCGGAAACCGACCATCGATAAGCTTGGTCGTTAATGTGATTTCCGGCAACTCGATACGTAGGTGTCGATCAGATATCCGTATCGACAGTGTTTCATCTTCGGTGCCAAGAAGACGCACCATTTCATTGACAGCTTTACGTGGTGCAATCGCTTGCAGTGGCTGTTCAACGCCGGTTGTCGACTCAATTTCTGAGAGCGCCAAGCGATGACCGTCGGTTGCCACACACCGAATGCCTTGCCCATTTACAACAAATAATAAGCCATTCAAGTAATAGCGGACATCCTGATTGGCCATAGCGAAATAAGTGCGCTCTAAAAGGCCTCGCAACGACCCTTGGTCGACCTGTATCTCCTGCTCGGTTTTCACATCATCCAATCGAGGCCAGTCAGCAGCCGTAATCGTCGCCAGTGAAAAGCGTGACTTGCCTGATTCCACACGCACGACATTTTGGTTCTCGGTCAACGACAGTGTGCTATTTCGATCCAGCCCCCGGCAGATATCCAAAAGCTTTCGGGCGGGCACGGTCACACTCCCCGATTGGCCAATCGACGCTGGACAACGAGCGATTAACTCAAGCTCGAGGTCAGTCGCTGTAATGATGACGGAGTCATTCTCTGCCTCGAGCAGGATATTCGACAGGATGGGCATGGTCTGGCGTTTTTCGACCACGCCTATAACCGACTGCAGAACAGGTAACAGATCGCTGCGTTGAATAGTTACTTGCAATTTGGACCATCCATCTAGTGCGTTTGTATTTGTAAAGTAGTAGTAGTAATAGATGTGAGTTTAACGGTGGACCGTTTCGTTAAATTAAAAATAAATCAAATACTTATAGTTCACATCAGCTCGTATAACAACGTTGTTTGCCTGGGTGCGGCCTGTGGATTACTTGTGTGGACCCAAACCCGTGTGGCGCAACGTTCCGTTTATACAGTTATTTATCCACAGGTTATCCGGGGACTGTACATAAGACAATGTTGGTTTAGCTGGTCAGCGTACGTACGAGGTTGTCGTAATCTTCCCGCAGTCGATGATCGGCTTCGCAAAGCTCGGTCACTTTGCGTTGCGCATGGAGAACTGTGGTGTGATCGCGGCCACCGAAACCACGGCCGATTTCGGGCAGGCTGTAGTTGGTGAGTTCCTTGGCCAGCGTCATGGCGAGTTGGCGCGGTCGTGCGATAGAGCGGCTGCGTTTCTTGCCAACCAGATCGGCGAGGCGGATCTTGTAATATTCGGCGACCGTCTTCTGGATGTTGTCGATAGTTACAAGCCGGTCATAAACCGCGAGCATATCGTTGAGTGCGCGTTTGGCGAATTCCAGATTGATTGGTTCGCCGGTAATTTGAGCAGATGCTTTCAGGCGATGGAGCGCACCTTCGAGGTCACGTACGTTGGAGCGGACGCGCTTAGCCACGAAAAAAGCGACCTCTTGCGGTAGCTGGATTTCATGCAGCGCGGCCTTGGATAACAGTATCGCGACCCGGGTTTCGAGCTCGGGGGGCTCGATCGCCACCGAGAGCCCCCAAGAGAATCGTGACTTCAGGCGATGCTCGAGACCTTCAACGTCCTTGGGGAAGCGATCGCAGGTCAAGATAATGCGCTGGTTCGATTCCAGGAGCGAGTTGAATGTATGAAAAAACTCTTCCTGTGAGCGATCCTTATGGGCAAAGAATTGAATATCGTCGATGAGCAGAGCGTCGAGTGAACGATAGTAGTTCTTGAACTGGTCCATCCGGTTATGCCGGATCGCAGTGATCATTTCGTTGACGAAATGCTCGGAGCGCACGTATTCCAAACGAGTGCTCGCATCGGCCTGCACCAGCCGGTGCCCGACGCCCTGCATCAGGTGTGTCTTGCCGAGTCCGACGCCGCCGTAGATCAGCAGTGGGTTATAGGCCAGGTTATCGGGGGTGGCGGCTTGCTCTGCGGCCGCCCGTGCAATCTGGTTCGATTTGCCTTGTACGAACGATTCGAACGTATAACGATGGTCGAGGTTGTGCGAGATCTCTTGGGCAGCAGGCGCTGCCTCGTTTTCTGATGTGTCCGCGCGGCCATCGGCCACATATACACGGATACGCTCCGGTGTAATGCCGATGTTTTGCAGCGATCGCCCGATCGCCTGTCGATATTCTCGATCCACCTGTTCACAAACGACATCGTTCGGGGCGATCAGGTCGACACCGTCAGCATCGATATGGACATCGAGTGGCCTGAGCCACAGGTTGATATCGCGTGCCGGGAGGTGGGATTCAAGCTGCGCCAGACAGCGCTGCCAGGTACTGTTGGCCAAGCTTAGACGTTCCGCTGTTTATGTGGGCCATAAGGTATAGGCCGGATCATAACGTATCCGGACAGCAGAACTGACCACTTGCGTGCGCATGCCCTGAAGTGTTTTACTTTGGCGGCTAAATGATTTCCACAACAATAGCTCGTTTCTATGAAGCGGACATATCAGCCCAGTAACGTTCGGCGTAAGCGTAAGCATGGCTTCCGAGCGCGGATGTCAAGCCGCGGTGGCCGTCGAGTGCTTGCTGCACGACGTGCCAAGGGCCGTCACCAACTAACACCGTAGCGACGCCGTCCGTGAAAGCCGCGGCGTTTCCTAGACGCCGGCGTTTGACGACCGGGCGAGACTATCGCCGTGTCTTTGCCGAGCGCGATCGAATACCGGGGCGATTTTTCGTTCTGGCGCTCGCACCAGGTACAGATGCGCGCCTTGGGCTCGCCGTCGGCAAGCGTTATTGTCGCCGAGCCGTCGATCGCAACAGGGTCAAACGCGTGGCGCGGGAGTGGTTCCGCCGGCGGCTCGTGTATTTGGATGGCCTTGAAATAGTTTGTAGTGTACGCCGAGGCGTGACGACTGCCAGTAATGATGCGCTTTACGCTGACCTTGAGCGGCTGGGTCGGCGGGCAGTACAGCGCGCCGGGGCTGGCTCGGCCGCTCGCCAGGACGCTTAAAGCCGCCCACCAACCTAACGCTGTACGCGATGGAAAATCTGCGCTTCATTCTTCTGGCGATCGCCGCGTTGTTCGGTGTGCTTCTCTACCAAGCCTGGCAAACGGATTATCCGGGTAACGCGGATAAGACCAAGCAAGCGAACCAGCAACAAACGCAGAACCGCCAAGCCAAGAATCAGTCGCAGGTTGCGCCAGGCCAAAAAGCGGAATCTGGTTCCAAATCCGATCTGGGGCAGAAGGCAAAAACAGCCACTAAGTCCGTGGCGGCCGATAAGCTTATCCACGTTGTTACCAACAATTACAGGATTGCGATCAACCCGCACGGGGGCAATCTGTACCGGACGACACTTCGAAATGTGCCGTTGTCTTCGGATCAACCCGATACGCCGCTGACTCTGCTTCAGCCCGGCGACAGTGATTTCTTTCGCCAGAGTAGCCGGGTCATTGGTGGTGACACGGCACAATCCAATGTGCGTACTTTCAAAGCCGCGAAATCAACGTACCGGCTTGGTGACAACCAGGATACGCTCAAGGTGCCGTTGGCCTGGCATGGGCCGAACGGCCGGACCATCAAAAAGACATTCGTTTTCAAACGCGATACGTATCGCATTGACCTCGATACCAAGGTGCAAAACGGTGATGGCGCCCCCTGGGAGGTATCGAATCTGGTTCGGTTTTGGCGACACGGCGGTGTAACCAAGACGCACCCATGGTTTATTCCATCGACGTTTTCCGGTGTCGGTTGGTATGCCGCCGGATCGAATGGCGACGACTTTAGCTATCATAAGCGGGAGACCGCCAAGCTCGGTCAAAAGCCCGTCAACATCACCCAGACCGGCGGCTGGGCCGCGGTCATGGAGCGTTATTTTCTCGCCGCTGCGATCCCGGACCAGAAAACCCGGGCTCGTTTTTTCGCTAGTCAGAAAGCAACCGACAGCGCGCCTGATGCCTTTACGACTGGCTTCAGAACAGCGCAGGTCAATGTCGCGCCGGGCGATTCAACCCAATTCAACTCACGCTTGTTCGTTGGGCCGAAGCTGCAGAATGATCTAGCCAGTGTCGCGCCTGGGCTGGATCTGACCGTGGATTACGGTTTCATGACAGTGCTTGCCCGACCGATCTTCAAACTGTTGAGTTTTCTGCACTCCGTTGTTGGCAATTGGGGTGTGGCTATCATTTTGCTGACGCTGATCATCAAGCTGCTGTTTTATAAGCTGTCGGAAAAGCAGTTCCGCTCGATGGCACGCATGCGCAAGTTCCAGCCACGCATGCAGCAAATCAAAGAGCAGTACGGCGACGATCGCCAGCAAATGCAAGCCAAAATGATGGAGCTGTACAAAAAGGAAGGCTTCAACCCGTTGGCTGGGTGTTGGCCGATGCTCGTGCAGGCGCCGGTGTTCATTGTTTTGTATTGGGTGTTGTTGGAATCGGCCGAAATGCGCGCGGCGCCATTTCTCTGGATCAATGACCTATCTTCGGCCGACCCGTTCTTCATCCTGCCGATTATCTTCGGCGTAACGATGTTCATCCAGCAACGGCTGACAACCAGCACGGCGATGGATCCGCTCCAGCAGCGCATGATGCAGATCATGCCGCTTGGTTTGGCTGTGTTTTTCACATTCTTTCCGGCTGGCCTGGTGCTCTACTGGTGTACCAACAACACGCTGTCGATCGCTCAGCAGTGGTATATCTATAAAAAATTGGATAACGAGGGGCTGGGCCACAAGGCCAGCAATAATTAGCCTGTATGTCCGGGGCCTCGGCCCGACCCGACACGATTGCTGCACTGGCTAGTGGCCGCGACCGCGCTGGCATAGCGGTCATTCGTGTATCGGGACCCGGCGTACGTCAGATCACGCCCGCGATAATCGGCGACCTGCCCGCCCCCAGACATGCGGTGCATCGATCGATATGTTCGGCCCAGGGGTCGGTAATTGATTATGGTTTGGCGCTGTTTTTTGCCGCGCCGGCATCTTTTACCGGTGAGGATGTGCTCGAATTACAGGGCCATGGCAGCCCGGTTGTGGCCGACGCGATTCTGGCGCGATTGTTCGAACTCGGTGCTCGACCGGCTGAAGCCGGCGAGTTTTCCCGCCGGGCGTTCGAAAACAACCGGCTCAGCCTGGACCAAGCTGAGGCCACAGCCGATGTAATCGCCGCTGAGAGTGCCGCGGCTGCCACGGCGGCGGTGCGCTCGCTCGAGGGTGAATTCGCGACCCGCGCCAACACGTTAACGCGCTCATTGACCGAGTTGCGCGCTTGGATCGAAGGGGCGCTGGATTTCCCCGATGAGGAAGATGTGGACTGGCTTGCGGATGGCCAGATCGGAGAGCGCCTCAACCAATTGCAGATAGATCTATCCAGTTTATCGCGCGAAGCTGGTCAGGGAGCACGGCTGCGCGATGGGCTTCGAATCGCGATTCTGGGACGCCCGAACGCGGGCAAGTCGAGTTTGGTCAATACGCTTGCGCGGCGCGAGACCGCCATCGTTACCACCATTCCGGGGACAACACGCGATGTTGTCACGGAACAAGTTGAGTTGAACGGGTTGCCGGCAACCTTGGTCGATACGGCGGGGCTTCGGGACAGCGATAACCCCATTGAACTCGAGGGCATGCGGCGTGCTCGTAATGCCGCAGAGCACGCCAACCATGTTTTGTACGTCTTTGATGCACACGAGGGTCTGTGTGCAACCGATCGCACCCATATAGACGCGTTACCGGCCGGGGTCGGCGTTACGCTTATCGCCAACAAGACCGATTTAACCACTGAAACCGAGGGTGGTCGGCGCACGGCGATGACCGAACAATCCGAGCCGGTTATCGCATTGTCCGCTGTGACTGGTGTTGGTCTCGAAACATTGATCGATCATCTGGGTGCGGATGTTGCCCGCGGCGCGGTCCGGGGCGCTACATTTTCAGCTCGGCGTCGGCATCTCGATGCTCTGGCGCGCGCTGAACAGTCGCTGCAAAGTGCGACGACAAGGCTGGTTGAAGACGGCGCACCAGAACTCGTAGCCCAGGAATTGGCAGATGCCCAGGCGAGTATCGGCGAAATCACGGGGGCCGTGTCGCGCGATGATCTGCTGGGTGAGATCTTTGCGACTTTTTGCATCGGCAAATGAGGCTGACATGAGCCGGCGGCCAATGGCCATGTGGTGATGCAAAAATAGCCATCAGTCTGGCCCCGCATTACGGGTCTGATATTGCCGTGCGATGATCATACGCTGTACACTAAAACGATTGTTTTGCTGCGGTTGTTATAGCCGACCCCGAATGACACGGGTGAATTGGGCATTCGGGGTGATGTATGGTCGTCTAGGCGGGCACAGATGGGGATCGCGCGTGGTAAGCGCAAGCGATGCTCGTTACATACCGCCCTGTTGGTTAACTAGCCTCCTGCTATGCAGATTGCATATGTCTCGGAGTGCTTCAAGCTTCTGAAGTGATGCGATTAGATAAATTCCGTCCTGTTCGACCCTTAGTTGGCCTGTTTGTTCTACCGCTGGCCGGTTGCAACCTGAAAAGCTTGAATGCGCTTTATACGGCGGGTTCGGTTAGCGCGCAACAGCGTGACTTAATCATCATAACCGCCGTGTTGATGCTGTTCGTGTTCATCCCGGTGGTGTTTTTTACGCTGTTTTTTGCTTGGCGTTATCGGGCGTCAAATGAGAAAGCGAAGTACTCACCGAACTGGTCGCATTCAAGGCTGTTGGAAGTGTTTCTCTGGGGCGGTCCAATCGTGATCATCGCGATTTTGGGCGTGCTGACCTGGAATTCCACGCATGCCTTGGATCCATACAAGGGACTGGTTACCGAGGGGGATAAGGATCCGGTTCGAGTTGATGCGATCGCCCTGTCCTGGAAGTGGTTGTTTATTTATCCCGAGTACAACGTGGCCGCAGTTAATGAGATGGCCATGCCGGTGGATACCCCAATCAGCATGCGCATCACGTCGGATACGGCCATGAATGCGATCATGATCCCGCGTCTGGGGAGTCAGATCTTCGCGATGTCTGGCATGCGCACCAAGTTGAATCTCGTGGCGAACCAGAAGGGGCGGTTTTTCGGTAAGAACTACCAGTACACTGGCGAGCATTTTGCGGCCGAGAAATTCCAAGCTGTCGCTATGGGCCAGCAGCGCTTCAAAGAGTGGATCCAAAACGCGAAAGCATCGGGTCAGAATCTCGACAAGGCTCGCTTCGCCAGCCTGACAAAACCGAGCCATATTGAAGACGTGATTTATTTTGCGCCAGTTAAATCGCAATTATTGGATCACGTCGTGCAGCAGTATAATAACGGCACGCCGCGTAATCGGCTGACCAAGACCGCCGAACGCTAGTGCGTTTCGACGCCTTAAGCCCTGACGCGATCGCCGGCTAATCGGAGTTAAAAATGCTTGGAAGACTCTCGTTACAAGCTATCCCCTACGACAACGTAATTATTATGTCCGCTGTCGCCCTGATGGCGATCACGGGCGCAGTCGTGGTTGGTGCGACGACTTATTACGGTCAGTGGGGGTATCTCTATCGGGAGTGGTTAACCAGTGTCGATCACACGAAGATCGGCATCATGTACATCATCCTTGCCTTTGTCTTTCTCCTGCGTGGTTTTGTCGATGCCGCCATGATGCGGGCTCAACAAGCCACAGCGGGCCCGGGTCAAAGCGGCTATTTGTCCTCTGAGCATTTCGCCGAATTGTTCACTGGGCACGGCACGATGATGATTCTTTTCGTGGCGATGCCATTGATCATTGGCATGATCAACTTGGCGGTACCGCCTCAGATCGGTGCCCGTGATGTGGCGTTTCCGTTTCTGAATTCGGTCAGCTTGTGGCTGACTTATGCCGGCGGCATGTTGATCATGGTATCGATGGCCCTCGGGCAATTTGGTACCGCCGGCTGGACTGGTTATACGCCGTTTTCGGAGCAAGCTTTCACGCCGTCCACTGGTGTGGATTATTGGATCTGGGCGATACAGATATCGGGTATCGGCACCACGCTGACCGGTGTCAACTTTCTGGTAACCATACTGCGTGAGCGTGCGCCGGGGATGACGCTGATGCGCATGCCCATATTCACGTGGTCGGCGTTGATCACGATGGTCTTGGTTGTGTTGGCCTTCCCGGCCCTGACGGTCGCGCTCGGCATGCTGTCGCTCGATCGCTTTTTCGATTTCCATTTCTTCACGGGAGATATGGGCGGCAACCAGATGATGTACATCAACATGTTCTGGATCTGGGGCCACCCGGAAGTCTATATCGTGATTCTGCCTGCCTTTGGGGTGTTCTCCGAGGTGACGGCGACCTTCTGTAACAAGCGCTTGTTCGGTTACAAAACCATGGTGTATGCGCTTGCCGTGATCGCGTTCATGTCCTTCGGTGTATGGGTGCACCACTTCTTCACCATGGGGCAGGATGCGCTACGCAACAGCATATTTGCGATCGCCACCATGATCATCGGCATCCCCACCGGGGTGAAGATCTACAATTGGATGGCGACCATGTTCCGGGCGCGCATTGAGTTCAAACAACCGATGCTGTGGACCCTGGGCTTCATCCTGCTGTTTACGATCGGCGGCATGACTGGCGTCATGCTTGCTATCCCGGGGATCGACTACAAAGCGCACAATAGTGAATTCCTGGTCGCTCACTTCCACAACGTTTTGATTCCCGGCACTATCTTCGGCATGTTCGCCGGCTATACCTACTGGTTCCCGAAAGCATTCGGTTTCCGTCTCGACGAAAAATGGGGTCGGCACGCATTCTGGGGCTGGTCGATCGGCTTTACGGTCGCGTTCATGCCGCTATATGTGCTGGGTGCGATGGGCATGCCGAGGCGCATGGCGTCTTATTCCAATCCAGAGTGGACCCCCTTGTTATGGGTGGCGGCCCTGGGTGCGGTGATCGTCATGTACGGCATCGTCTGCCAGATCATCCAGTTGATCTCGAGCATCAGAAATCGTCACCGGCTAGCCGACTTGACCGGCGATCCATGGGGCGGTCGTACGCTTGAATGGGCGATGTCGTCGCCGCCAGCTGAATACAATTTCCCTGTTATCCCCAGGGTTCACGGTATCGATGCCTTCATGGACATGAAGGAAAATGGCACGGCCTATCAGCGTCCGGCCGAGTACGGCGATATCCATATGCCGCAGAATACGGCTGCCGGCTTGATTCTCGGTATTGCAGCTTTCGTATTCGGCTTTGGTTTGATCTGGTATATATGGTGGCTGGCGATTCTGGCTGGCTTGGTCATGATGGGCGCGGTCATCTGGCGATCCTGCACGGACGACGTGGAATTCACGATTCCGGCGGATGAGGTCAAGCATATTGAGGATGAGCGCTTCCGCAAGATTGCGTTGGCCAGCCAACAAACCGACGTTATCGACTCGGAGTCGCGTGGCCGCGTGAATATTGACGGTGAGCCCCTGTCTCCTGGTTAATGCGCTGATATCAAACGGTATATCAGGACTGTCTTATATTTAAACTGGATCGATGATGGCAACTACTGACGCGGCAGCGCATGACGGCATTCGGGCCGAAGCCAGCCAGGGAACGGTCGTGAACTTCGGGTTTTGGCTCTACCTGATGAGTGACGTAATCATCTTTTCGATGCTTTTCGTCGCTTTCGTAAATCTGTCGACGAACTATGCACAAGGGCCTACTGGCCAGGAGCTGTTCGAGCTGCCGCTGGTCTTTATTGAGACCATGGCGTTGCTGATTAGCAGTCTGACCTATGGTCTGGTCATGATCTGTCTGCGTCAGGGCAATACAAAATGGGTCCAAGGTTGGCTGTTGATCACCTTCTTGCTGGGGGTGGGCTTCGTCGGCTTGGAGCTGTATGAATTTTTGCATCTGGCGTTCGAGGGATACGGGCCACAGCGGAGCGCTTTCCTGTCGTCGTTCTTCACGCTGGTTGGCACCCACGGCACACACGTTACGTTCGGGCTGATCTGGATCCTGGTGATGGTCGGCCAGGTGGCCTATAAGGGGCTGACACCGGCAGTTGCGTCACGCCTGACGCGACTGAGTCTGTTCTGGCATTTCTTGGATATCGTGTGGATTGCGGTATTCTCCACGGTCTATCTCGGAGGCATGTACCGATGAGTCATTCACCGGACACAGACGCCCAGGGCGGTAGCGAAGCGACACTGGGCAGCTATAGCGTTGGCTTTATACTCGCCATTATTTTGACGGCCATCCCGTTCGCCGTTGTCGGTTTCGGCTTGCTCCCGCGCCCCGAAGCCCTTATCACAGTTGGCGTCACCGCCGTCATCCAGATTCTGGTGCACCTGTATTTCTTCCTGCATCTGGATGTGTCGCGAGAACACCTGGCGAACACGATGACGGGCGTTTTCACCGCGCTGATCATGGCGGTATTGGTCGGTGGCACGATCTGGTTATTCTATAGTCTGAATTACCGTACGATGATGGGCGGCGGCTGAGCCGTCGCTGCCCCGCTTGCGCAGGTGACAGGCAGGCATTGATGGATACCGTCTTTATCCGTGGTCTGGAAGTGGCGGCCATCATTGGCATCCATGACGCTGAGCGCCACATGCCGCAGCGTCTGCGAATCGACTTGGCGCTTAACTACGACACTCGAGCGGCGGCTGCGAGCGACGTTGTGGCCGATACGCTCGATTACCAACAGATCAGTAGCGACCTTCAGGCGTTTGTCGAGTCGACTCGATACCAGTTAGTTGAAACGCTGGCCAATCGTATAGCCGAGAAGCTATTGCGCGATCACTCGATCGAAGCATTGACTTTAACGTTGACCAAGCCGGACGTCATGGCGCCTGATGTTGGCGTAACAATCGAACGTAGCCAGAAACCCGGGGCGTAGCCGGATAGAAAGTGCCACGGCTTTACGCCGCCCGGGTTCGATAGGTTTGGGCGTTAAGCGGAAGTCTCCGTGCGCGCGGTGTGATCGCCGCGCTCGTTCAACGAGCCTTGTAAGGTTGCTGTAAACCCTGCTTCGGCCGGCGCATACCCGCGGATTGCGCGTATTCGTTGTCAGCGAGAAACGTATTCGCGCTGCAACTTGGTATCGAGTGCGTAAAGCGTGAAATGATACTGGTGCACGCCGGGCGGGTAGACGCCGGTATAACCGGTATTGCCGGCCATTTTGACTAAAAGCGTGTTGGGTCGGCCAGTTGTGAGCGAGCCATATCTGCTGACAGCTGGTGACGCGAGGCTTCAGGTTATAGACGATCCAATGTACGCAGTGCCCGTTCGGTGTGCCCGGATCGATAATCGCCAACGCGAGTGACCCGCGCCGTCCCGATACAACATGCCGCCAAATACAGCGCTAACCCAAGTGTTCGCTGTGTCGCTCGCATCTCATGCGAGCGCCCATTCGGCACGCAGGGTGGCATCAGCGACCGTGGTTAATCTCGGGTCGGGCGCGTAGTAATCGCCTGCTTCGTCGGCGCAGATCGCGCCGGCGCAAATCAGTCCGGTTGGTGCATTGAGTACGCCGGCCGCGACCGAGATCTGATTGTGGTCGAATTTCTCATAGAACAAGCTACTGCCGCAGTTGCTGCAGAACCCGCGCCGGGCGATTGTTGATGAGTCGAACCAGCGCAGCGTATTGTCGCAGGTGAAGGTTAAATCGTGGCGATGCACCGCGAATGCGGCCCAGACGTGTCCGGAAGTCTTGCGACACGTGTGACAGTGGCACTCGAGCACGGGCCGAATTTCACTCGCTTCAATCTGAAATGTGACGCCACCACACGCACAAGAGCCCGCCAGGTCGATTGTTTCGGCGTGAGCCATACAACCCTCTCGTCGAGAAACGCTTGCTGCAATCGTAGCGCACCTCGTGTCCGCGATCGATCACGACGTTCGTGGTCAAACGTTAGTCGACGAACCGCCGCGCATTAGTGAAAAGTCGCGCCCATGGACTGACATCGTCGCTGCTGCGCGGTGCCCAGGACAAATTCGTCATACGGGTGACGCGCTCAGGGTGCGGCATGGTCAACAACACTCGGCCGTCGCGGCTGGTCACACCGGTGATGCCGTCGGGCGAACCGTTGGGGTTGGCTGGGTAAGTCGTGGTCGGACTGCCGTAATGATCGACAAACCGGAGCCCGACACGGTAATCGGCGGCCAATGTCGCCGGCGATGTGCCGTCAGGAAATTCGACTCGGCCCTCGCCGTGGGCGACTGCGATGGGCACGCGTGTGCCCGCCATACCCGCCAGTAGCACCGAGTTTGATTCCGCGATCTCGACCGCGCTGGTGCGGCCTTCAAACTGGCGCGAGGCGTTATGCGTAAAGCGCGGCCAGCCGCCGGCGCCGGGGATGATGTCGGCCAGTTCGGCGAGCATCTGGCAGCCGTTGCACACACCGAGCGTGAACGTTTCCGGCCGCGCGAAAAAATCGGCAAACACGCGCCGCAAGCGTTCGTCGAACAAAATGGAATACGCCCAGCCGCGACCGGCGCCCAGCACGTCACCATAGGAAAAACCACCGCAAGCAGCCAGCCCCTGATAGGCGGCGAGCGAGCTGCCGGCTTTAAGGTCCGACATATGGAGGTCGTAGGCATCGAAACCGGCGCGCGTAAACGCCGCGGCCATTTCGGCATGGCCATTGACGCCTTGTTCACGCAGGATCGCGACCGACGGACGCGTCGTCGCTGGCCGCGGCCAATCGATAGCCGCATCCGGTTGAAACGACAGCTCATAAGGTAGGCCTGGATCACGCTCGTCGCGGATGGCATCGAATTCGGCATCGGCCGAACCCGCATCGTCGCGCAGATGCTGCATGGCGTAGCTTGTCGCCGCCCAGGTTTGCTGCAGATCGGCGCGACGCGCGGCATAAACTGGCTTGCCGTCGCGCTGGATGCGCAGTTCACCCGTGTCGGTGACAGCGCCGAGTCGCTTGGTGGGCACGCCGAGGGCATCGGCCTCACGTTGCACGGTATCTATCACGCCGCGTTCAACTTGAACCACGGCGCCGAGTTCTTCGCTGAACAACTCGGCAAGGTTATCGGCATGGTTGCCGTGCTCGCTCAGCGCCAGATCGACGCCAACCCGGCCTGCGAATAGCATCTCGGCAACGCAAGCAAACAATCCGCCGTCGCTCCGATCATGGTAGGCCAGCAGATACCCCTCGTGGGTCAGCCGTCGAACCAGGTCGACAAAACCGATCAGACGCGCCGGATCATCGAGATCAGGCGCGGTCTCACCGATTGAATCAAACGCCTGCGCCAGTGCCGAGCCGCCCAGGCGATCGGCGCCAGCACCGAGGTCGAATAAAAGCAATTCGGTGTCGGCTTGCGACGGCGGTGCCAACTGTGGCGTGTGTGTCGCGGCCGCATCGCGTACGGGTGCGAAGCCCGTTATCACGAGCGAGACCGGGGCACGGGCGCTAACCGTCGTGCCTTCATCGCGCCATGCCGCCTGCATCGACAGCGAATCCTTGCCGACCGGAATGGAGATGCCGAGTGCTGGGGCTAGTTCCTGACCGACGGCGCGTACAGCATCGTAGAGCGCAGCATCCTCGGCGGGGTCGCCGGCCGCGGCCATCCAGTTCGCGGACAGCCGCACATCGGAGAGCGTATCGATCGACGCCGCGGCGATATTGGTAATGGCTTCGCCGACTGCCAGCCGGGCGGCGGCGGCCGAGTTGACCAGCGCAACACCCGGGCGTTCGCCTATCGCCATGGCCTCGCCCGTGTCGGCGTCGTGTGTGGTGGTCGTGACAGCGACGTCGGCGACCGGTACTTGCCACGGCCCGACCATCTGGTCACGCGCGGTACGTCCACCGATGCTGCGATCGCCAATCGTAATCAGAAATGCCTTGCTGGCAACGCTCGGTATCCGCAGCACGCGGTTGGCCGCTTCGTCGAGCGCGATATGGTTGACCGCGAATGCCGCCGGGCGCTGTTCGTTATGTATGGCCTCGCGCGTCAGGCGGGGCGTGTGGTCGAACAGCGCGTCCATGGGCAGGTCAACCGGATGCTGGTCGTCGGCTGCCTGTGTATCGGTGTCGACAAGACGCAGCTGTGGTTCGGCAATCGCCTGGCCAACCACACTGAACGGGCAGCGTTCGCGCTCGGCGATGTTGCGGAACCGGTCGAGATCGTCGGCCGTGATGGCGAGAACAAAGCGCTCCTGGGCTTCATTGCACCAGATTTCGGCTGGCGACAGGCTGGTGTCCGCCGCTTGCACGTCGCGTAACTGAAAATGACCGCCACGGTCATCGGCGTGGACCAGCTCCGGCAACGCGTTGGATAGGCCGCCGGCGCCGACGTCGTGTATCGATACGATCGGATTATGCCGGCCGTTGTCGGCGCAAGCGACGCAGGCGTCGATCACCTGCTGAGTACGGCGCTGGATCTCGGGATTGGCGCGTTGCACCGAGGCAAAGTCCAGTTCTGCGCGGTCGGCGGCGCTACCCAGCGAGGACGTCGCCCCGCCGCCGAGACCAATCCGCATTGCCGGGCCACCGAGCACAACCAGCCGCGCGTCGACCTCGACCGGCTGTTTAGCGACGTGGGCTGGACGCATGTTCCCCATGCCGCCGGCGATCATGATCGGTTTGTGATAGGCGCGCAGGCCGGTGGCCGGCTCGTCGTGGTTCAGCGTGCGGAAAAAGCCGGCGAGATTGGGACGGCCGAACTCGTTGTTGTAGCGCGCGGCACCGATGGGCCCATCGCGCATGATGGCAAGTGCGCTCTGGAGATGACTCGGGCGCCGGGCATCGGCTTCCCAGGGTTGAACATCGCCGGGCAGTCGCAGATCGGCTACCGCGAAACCGGTGACGCCGGCCTTGGAAAATCCACCGCGCCCGGTTGCGGCTTCGTCGCGGATTTCGCCGCCGGCTCCGGTCGCGGCGCCGGGCCCAGGGGCGATCGCGGTCGGGTGGTTATGGGTCTCGACCTTGATCGCTAGATGAACCGGCTCGTTGACCGGGCGGTAACGCTGGTGATCGTCGACCAGCAGGCGCGTCGCTTCAGGGCCCGCGAGCACGGCCGAATTATCGCTGTAGGCCGAGAGTACGCCGTTGGGCGCCGCGCGATGGCTTGTTCGAATCATCTCGAACAGCGAATCCGGCGCGCGCTCACCGTCGACGTCGAATGCGGCGTTGAATATCTTGTGGCGACAGTGTTCAGAGTTAATCTGGCCGAACATCATCAGTTCGACGTCGGTCGGGTCGCGACCCAACGTCTGGTAGCGTTCGGCCAGAAATGCGACTTCATCGTCGGACAGCGCCAGCCCCCAGTCGCGATTGGCCGCGGCGAGCGCGTCGATGCCGTTGGCAGCTAATGCGACGCGCCGGAGCGCGCCCGCGGCGTACTCGGCGAATAGTGCCGGCAGCTGGGCCAAATCGGCAACCAGCGTCTCGGTCATCGGATCGTGCAGCAAACCGGTTGCTGTCAGCGCCTCGAGCGGTGGTGCGCTATCGAATGTATACGCGGTGGCTCGCTCGACGCGCTCGACGGCGTCGATGCCACAGCGCGCCACGATATCCTGGGCTTTGCTGGACCATGGCGATACGGTGCCGAAACGCGGTATCGCGATCGCCTGTGGCGTTTGTCCGGTCAACGGCGCAGCGTCGAGAAGCGTGCGCAAGTGCGCCCATTGGTCCAGAGTCGGCTCATACTGCAAACCAACGACGAATAACTCGTGGGCCGCCGTTAAACGGGCATCAAGGCCGACGGCCTCGAGCCGGCGTTGAACATCCGCGTTTACGTTGATCGAACTGCCGGACAGTATTTGGGTATGCGCGATCATTGGCCAAGACTCCGCCAGCCAAGCCCGGCCCGCTGATCAGCAACCTGGACCCAGTCCGGTGTGCAATTCAGCGCGTCGGCCAGTGCCTCGCGGGCTAGATTGGTGTGGTTGTTAGATTGGCTGATATGCGCGGCGACAACGTGTTGCAGCGCATCCGTGTTCAATGCCGCAACAAGCTCGCGCGCCTGATGATTGCCGAGGTGGCCATGGCCGCTGGCAACACGTTTTTTGAGCGTGGCTGGATAAGGGCCACTGGCGAGCAGATCGGCGTCGTGATTGGCCTCTACGATCAGGCCGTGGCAGCCGTCGATCATGCTGCGAATATGCGGGGTGGCGTGGCCAGCGTCGGTTAATATGCCGAGTCGGCTGTCGCCGTTGCTGATTATCAACTGGGCCGGCTCACGCGCGTCGTGGGGGATTGGATACGGGTTGAAGGCCAAATCACCGATCGAAAATGGCTCATGCGGCGAATACAGCTCGCGTGCAAAAACTGGGTCATCGTGCGTGGCGAAGTGGGTGCCGGGCGTCAGCCAGACCGGGAGTTGGTAGCGGTGCGACAAACGCGATACGCCCTGCCAGTGATCGCTGTGTTCGTGCGTGATGACGATTGCGTCGAAAGCGTTGAAATCGCGTTCCAGCTCAGCGAGCCGTCGTTCCAGTGTGCGCGCGCTGAAACCAGCGTCGATGAGCACCCGTGTGTTTGCGTTTTCCACGACCAGCGCGTTACCGGAGCTGCCGCTCCCCAGAACGGCAAAACGCAGATCGTCAGTCACTTGTCACGGCCGTTGCCCGGTGGGCCCGAGCCCCTGTACGGCGATGGGAAATCGGTGATCTTGCTATTACCGTCGGCCGGTGTAATGCGAGCGTTGCCGCGCTTTGTTACTTCATCGATGCGAATGATCGAATGCATTGGCACGTGACAGCGCTCGACATCGGCGAATTCGCTGGCGAGTTTTTCCTCACTCGGATCCACGACAACCGCGCTTCGCTCGCCGAAGACCAGGTCCTCGATTTCGATAAACCCCATGAGATTGCTCTGGACGACCGACCGCGCGTAGACCTCGTAGACTTGGTTATTGTTAACAAAGGCAACGTGGTACAGCGTTTGTTGGGCGGTCGAATTCGCAACCATTATCGATGAATACTCAGAGCGCCTGTTCGAACTCGCGCGGGGCTGACACTGCGCCAGCGACCGGCTGTAAGGTCGTTATCGCATGCCCGGAATGGCGGAGAGGGTGGGATTCGAACCCACGTGGGACGCAAGCCCCCAACCGATTTCGAGTCGGTGCCGTTATGACCGCTTCGGTACCTCTCCGGAACAACGGGACCGCGGTCTCTCGACCGCTTGTACGCCGCTATAATAAACGATCATGAGAACACGTCCCAAACTCGGGCCGGCCATCGTGGCGCGGTCGCTGTGACATTTGGTGCCTTACGCCTTGGCATGCTGGCGATCGTCGTCGGTATGTGCTTGGTGACGACGACGTGTCGTCGTCCGCCGGACGCGCTCGGGCGCGTCGATGCCAATCATGTTCTGCGCGTGGCTGCCGTCCGCAGCAGTCTACCGCCGGATGCGGCAGCCGAAGGTATAACGCCGGTGGCGCGCGTGCTCATCAGCCGTTTTGCTAACGATCTTGACGCGCGTGTACGCGTCCAGATCGAGCCGAGTCAGCGCGCGGTGCGCGCGTCGGTGGAAGCCGGCACCGCTGATCTCGGGTTGGTACGCCAGCGGCCAGGTGCATCCATAGCCGGTATGCACCGGACCCAGGCAGTAGGCGCCAGTCGTCTCGTAGCGGTCGTCGGGCGGGGCGATGACCATCCGGACGAATTGTCCGATCTATCCGGTCGACTGGTGTTGTCCGGTGAGTCCGGGCTCGGTGATTGGCTCAGGAAGCGCCATCCGAGACTCGAATTTCGCGTTGAGCCGGACAAAACGACCAGCCAGATCGTCACGGCTGTGGCCCATGGCACGGATGAGGCGACTTTGATAACGCGCACTCGATTTCGGCGCTACCGACGCTATTTCCCGCAGTTGCATCAGGCGTTTCGGTTTTCGGGCGCGCGATACAAAAATTACTGGTTATTCAACGGACATATGGGAGGCGATAGCGCAGCCCTGTATCACAAGGCGGTGGCGTTTATTGCGCGCCATGAAAAATCGGGCCAATACAAGCGACTTAAGGCACGGTACGAGGCGCGTGGTGCCGATCTGGATTATGTGGGCATCCGCGCGTTTGCCGAATATTTCGGGAGCCGATTGCCGGAGTGGCAGTCGGATTTCGAGAAAGCCGCAAGACATTACGGCATCGACTGGCGGCTACTGGCGGCGATCAGTTATCAAGAGTCGCGTTGGCGTCAGCACGCCGTCAGCTCAACGGGTGTTCGCGGACTCATGATGCTAACCAGCTCCACGGCAAAAGCAGTGGGGGTCAAAGATCGGCGCGATCCCCAGCAGAGTATCGATGGGGGCGCCATCTACTATAAAAAAATGGCACACCGGTTGCCGGTCTCGATCGCACCACCGGATCGCAAATGGTTCGCGCTCGCGGCCTACAATGTCGGGTTCGGGCATGTCATGGACGCGCGACGTTTATTGAAACGCCGCGGGCAGGACCCCGATTTATGGGTGAATCTGAAGCAGGCGTTGTTGATGCTGACCAAGGAGCGTTACGCGCGCCACGCCCGCAACGGACAGGCAAAAGGCAAACAAGCGGTTGCCTACGTGGCGCATGTGCGCGCGTATTACGACATGCTGCGCTGGGAAACCCGCCATTCAGGGGGTTCTTCGTCGCAGCCATGGGGCGAAATGGCAATCGCGTCCGCGCAAGACAATAGCGCGTCGGGCGCAACCGACCCCGTCGCGCCGATTCGTTCGCCGATGTTCTAGAAAAGGCGCATCTTAATCGGGCACCATGGGGAGCTCGACGCGGAGTCTCTGACATGACCGACAGCGCAACGCACGAAATCGAGATCGCCGGGTTACAGCGCTCGTTGCCTTTATTCGAGGTGGCGCCCGGTGTCCGAATCGCCGTGTTGAACATACTAGGCGACACCGAGCTGACCGAGGCCGCGGCTGGCGGACTCGCGGTGCGGTTGGCCGCCCTCACCTACGATGTGCTGGTTACCGCTGAAGCCAAATCCATTCCGTTGGTGCACGCGCTGTCGATCGCGACGGGCAAGCCTTACGTCGTACTTCGCAAGAACTACAAAACCTATATGGGCGATGCAGTGAGCGCCGAGACGGAGTCGATTACGTCAGGCTCAACGCAGACATTGTTTCTGGATGCCAAGGACCGCGCGCTCGTCGAGAACGCACGTGTGGTCTTGGTCGATGACGTCATCAGCTCTGGTTCGACTTGTGCGGGCATGACCGAGATACTGGCCAAAGTCGACGCCGACATCGTGACGCAGGCGGCGATCTTGACCGAAGGCGAAGCCGATGCAGGCGACGTGATCGCGCTTGGCCATATACCCGTTCTCACCGATTCGCAAGCGCCGGCCGCGTCGTCAGTCGGCTAAGCGCGACACGCTACTGAGCAAACCGCGACCCTGGCAGTCGCGGCAGCAGCTCGTGCAGGTTGCAAGGGGCGGTGCGGGCGTCGATCTGCTCGGCGATCAATTTATCCCAGCCGTCGGCGCAGGCGCCCGAGGAACCGGGCAGGCAGAAGACGAAAGTGGCTTTGGCTACGCCGGCGAGCGATCGCGATTGTAGCGTCGACGAGCCAATATCGGCGTGCGACAACACCCGGAACATTTCG
Source organism: Salifodinibacter halophilus (assembly GCA_012999515.1). Lineage (NCBI taxonomy): Bacteria > Pseudomonadati > Pseudomonadota > Gammaproteobacteria > Salinisphaerales > Salinisphaeraceae > Salifodinibacter > Salifodinibacter halophilus. The sequence continues at coordinate 1,694,865 of JABEEB010000001.1, forward strand.
CCGAAACCGTCAATGGTCCGGTCGAGCAATGGTGTAATGGCTTCCGGCGTGACATCGTCGCCTGTCAGGCCGGTGCCGCCGGTGGTGATAACGACATCCGGGCGCTCGTTGGCGATCCAGCGCGCCACCCGCGCGCGGATTTCGTAGAGATCGTCGGCGCAGATGGCTTTTTCGTGTAGCAGGTGGCCGGCATCTTTCAGCCGTGTCGTCAGCAGCGCGCCTGACTTGTCGTCGGCCTCGCTGCGGGTGTTCGAAACAGTTAGAACCGCGATATTCAGGGCAACAAACGACTCGGGCATAGCGTTGGCGGACTGGCGGCTGAATAACCATGCCAGATGCTACAGCTTGCGAGGTCGATGCGCGATGGCGGCCGATTTAACCCGGTCGGATAGAATAAGCACATGATCGGATTTCGAAACGTTGTTCTACGCCGTGGCCCACGCCAACTGATCTCAGGATTGGATTGGCGTGTGCAGCCGGGCGAACGCATCGGCATTGTTGGCGCCAACGGCACTGGCAAAACTAGCCTGTTCCAGCTGCTGCTCGGTGAGATCCAGCCTGATGCCGGCGATATCGACCTCTCGCCGGGGCTGGAGATCGCGACGGTGCGCCAGCATGAGCCGGCCGGTACGCGCGCCGCGATCGATTATGTCATCGACGGCGACACCGAACTTAGAGATGTCGAAGCGCGACTGGCGGCCGCCGAAGCCGAAGGCGCAGGTAGCCGTATGGCGGAACTCCATGGCCGACTCGCCGAGATCGACGGCTATACCGCCCGCGCCCGCGCGGCTCGCCTGCTGCACGGGCTGGGGTTTGCTCCGTCCGTGCATGACCGAGCGCTGGACGAGTTCTCCGGTGGTTGGCGCATGCGTTTGAACTTGGCGGCCGCATTGATGCGGCGCTGTGACGTTCTCCTGCTCGATGAGCCGACCAACCATCTCGACATGGACGCTGTGTTCTGGTTGCAGGATTATCTGGCTACGCACCCCGCCGCGCTGTTGATTATTTCCCACGATCGCGATTTTTTGGACCATGTGATCGACACCACGCTGCATATCGAGCATGGCCGCGTCACGTGTTACAGCGGTAATTACACGACGTTCGAACACATGCGCGCCGAAGCCAAGGCGCAGCAGCAGGCGGCATTCGAGAACCAGCAGAAAAAACTAGCCCAGCTCCAGCATTTCGTCGATCGCTTCCGCGCCAAGGCGACCAAGGCCAGCCAAGCGCAGAGCAAGCTCAAACAGATGGAGCGGATGGAAAAGGTCGAGGCCGCACATGTCGACTCGCCGTTTCAGTTCGCCTTCCGCGAACCGAGCCGGCTGCCCGAAACGCTGGTCAACCTCGACCATGCGGCTGTTGGCTACGATGCTCAACCGCTGGTCAGCGGCATCAAACTGCGGTTGGTGCCCGGTGATCGGCTGGCGATTCTCGGTCGTAACGGCGCTGGCAAATCCACGGTGATGAAACTACTGGCCGGAGAGCTGACGGGGATGAGTGGCGAAATCCAGCCAAACCGTTATCTAAACGTCGGCTATTTCGCCCAACATCAATTGGAGCGCCTCGATATGAACGCCAGCGCGCTCGAGCACTTGCGGCGTGCGGCCCCCGAAGCGCGCGCACAAGATCTGCGCGATTTTCTCGGCGGCTTCGACTTTCGCGGCGACAAGGCACTGGAGCCGATTGCGCCATTTTCCGGCGGTGAGAAAGCGCGCTTGGCACTGGCATTGGTCGTCCATGCCCGGCCCAATCTATTGCTCTTGGACGAGCCGACCAATCACCTCGATTTGGATATGCGCCACGCGCTTGAAACCGCACTCGCCGGTTTTACGGGCGCAGTGGTCATGATCGCGCACGATCGACACTTGATTGATGCCACTTGCGATCAACTTTGGCGCGTTGACGACGGTCGGCTCGAGCCGTTTGAGGGCGACCTGGATGATTACCACCGCTGGTTAACACGCCAGCGATCGGCGACAGAGCAAAGCGCCGACCCAGGCGACCAGCCTGCAACCAAAAACCAGTCAGCGGCGGTCAGCGGCGGTCAGCGCCGCCAGCGTGTGAAGTCGCTGCAAAAAGAAGTGCGTCAGGCCGAAACCGAGATAAACCGGATCAGCGGCGAGATCGAAGCGGTCGACGCGGAGCTGGCCAAGCCCAGCGTGTACGAAAGCGCGACCGAATCGGCTCGGCTTGGCCAACAACAAAAGCAGCTGCGTAAACAGCTTGAAGCCGCCGAATCGCACTGGATGGAAAACGCTGAAGCCCTGGAAGCGCTGCAAGCCGACACGAGTACCGCCTAATGGGTGGCAATGGCGCGGCCCTGACCTATTTCTGGCACGACTACGAGACTTTCGGCGCGAACCCGAAGCGCGACAAACCCGCGCAGTTTGCCGGTGTGCGCACCGACGCCGATTTCAACGTCATCGGCGAACCGCTGGTGCGCTACTGCCAACCACCGTCGGATATGTTGGGCGACCCCAATGCGACACTGGTTACGGGCATCACGCCGCAGTATGCCGAACGCCACGGCGTAGCCGAGCCCGAATTCATCGCCGAAATCGTGGCCGAAATGAGCGTGCCGGGCACCTGTAGCGTGGGCTATAACAGCATCGCGTTCGACGATGAAGTCACCCGGCACACACTCTGGCGTAACTTTTTCGATCCGTACGCCCGCGAGTGGCAGCAGGGGTGCTCGCGGTGGGACATCATCGACATGGTGCGGCTTGCCTACGCACTGCGTCCTGACGGCATCGAGTGGCCGACGCGCGACGACGGTGCCCCCAGTTTCAAGCTTGAAGACCTGGCGGCCGCCAACGGCCTGGCTCAGGACAACGCCCACGATGCGTTGTCCGATGTCCATGCCACTATCGCACTGGCGCAGTTAATCCGCGACAAGCAATCAAAGCTGTTCGAGTTCGTGAGCAGCCACCGCGACAAGCAGAGCGCGCGCAAGCTGCTGGATATGGACACGTACAAACCGGCGCTGCATGTCTCGGCCAAGTTCGGTGCGATCAACGGGTGCCTGTCGCCCGTGATGCCGATCGCTCAACATCCGAGTAACCGCAATTGCGTCATCGTGTTCGACCTGCGCACCGATCCTGAGCCATTGTTATCGCTGGATGTCGAGACGATTCGCGACAGGATATTCACGCCAAGCGAAGACCTGCCCGAGGACGCGCCCAGAGTGGCCCTGAAAGGGGTGCATTTGAATAAATGTCCGGTGTTGGCGCCGTTCGAGATGTTGCGGGACACCGAAGCCGAACGGCTGAATATCGACGTGTCATTGTGTCGACGTCGCTGGAAGATGATCCACGACCGGTTGGCGGACATCCAGGCCAAGGCTGCGTCCGTTTTCGATCGCGGCGCCGGGTTCGGCGCTGCAGAAGACGCCGAACTAGCGCTTTACGATGGCTTTGTCACGAATCCCGATCGTGAACGGGCCACACAGGTGCGACAAACGCCGGTCGAGCAACTGGCCGACGACGCGCTGGCCTTCGACGACTGGCGACTCAACGCGTTGCTGTTTCGCTACCGTGCTCGAAACTACCCGCAAACGCTGACGTCGGAAGAAGCGCATACCTGGCGCACTTGGTGTGCCAACCAGTTGCAGTATGCACCGGCCGGCGGCCTGACCATGGATCAGTACGAAGAAACAGTCGCGGCGTTGATGGAAAGTGTCCAAGGGCAACCGAAGCAGCTCCAGCGCCTACTCGATTTGAAAGCCTGGGGGGACGCCCACCGTCGTCTGATCGACTGATCTATCGGATCATAACCGGATACCCCGTTGGGGCGTGCTCGTGGCTTGCCGGCAAGGGTTGGATCGGCCGCGCTAGCTTACGTTAATCGGATTGCGCGCTCGATTCGAATCAGCGTATGGTCGCTAGCGGCAGGATTATCCTGGCCAATGTGCCTGACCTAGCGGCCTTGCAACGAGACAAATGAGCCGGTTATGAGCGATTCCGCGGCGCAACAGGACCGGGCCTTGCTGTCGGTCAATGGGTTGGTCAAGGACTTCGGCGGACTACGCGCGATCGACCACTGCGATCTGTCGGTCGCCGACGGTACGATCACCGGCCTCATCGGCCCCAACGGCGCGGGCAAAAGCACGCTTTTCGACCTGATAACCGGTTTCATCGCCCCGGATACGGGGCGTGTCCATTTTCGTGGCGAAGACATTACCAACTTCCCGCCCTACCGCATGTTCCGGCACGGACTTGCGCGCACCTTCCAGACGCCACGCGAGCAGGCGAGCATGACCGCGCTGGAAAATCTCATGCTGGTGCCGGCCGAACAGTGCGGCGAACGTATCTGGAATAACTGGCTGACACCGGGGCGTGTCGCGCGCGACGAAGTGCGCCATCGCGACCAGGCACTCGAGGTGCTCGAGTTCATGGATCTTGTGCACATGGCCGACCAACCGGCCGGGCAGTTATCCGGTGGGCAGAAAAAACTACTAGAGCTCGCGCGCACGTTGATGGCCGATCCAAAACTGGTATTACTCGACGAGCCCGCGGCCGGGGTCAATCGAAGCCTGATGCAGCGGCTCGCCGAAACGATCGAAACACTCGCGCGCGATCGCGGGATCACGTTTTTGCTCATCGAGCACGATATTGATTTGGTCATGCGACTGTGTAATCCAGTCATCGTGATGAGCGAAGGCCACCATCTGATGGAAGGCGAGCCGACGACGGTGCGCAACGACCCACGTGTTCTCGAAGCTTATCTGGGAGGCCAGTATGGCGCTGCTGGCGGTTGATTCGATCACCTGTGGCTACGGCGACATGGAAGTTTTAAGCGACGTTTCTGCTGTGGTGGAAGCGGGCGAAATCGTGTCGATCATCGGGCCGAACGGCGCCGGCAAGTCGACGCTTATGAAAGCGGTTTTCGGCCTGATCGAACCCTGGCAGGGCTCGATTGATCTGGATGGCGCCGAGCTGATTGGCTGCAAGCCGTACGATATCGTCACTCGCGGCATGTGCTACGTGCCCCAGGTCTCCAATGTGTTTACCGACTTAAGCGCCGAGGAAAATCTCGAGTTGGGTGCGTATGTGGCTTCCGGCAGCGATCTGGACGTCCGCAAGCAGCGGGTGTTTGAACTGTTTCCGCGCCTGGCTGAACGTCGGCGCCAGCCGGCCGGCAAGATGTCGGGCGGCGAGCGTCAGATGGTGGCCATAGGCAGCGCGCTGATGTTGAATCCGAGTCTGCTGTTGCTCGACGAGCCCTCGGCCGGCCTGTCGCCCAAGATGGTCGAGACCATTTTCGAGCGGATCGTGCGGATTAACGAGGACGGCATCGCAGTCATGATGGTCGAGCAAAACGCCAAGGAGTCGTTGCGGATGGCGCACCGAGGCTATGTGATGGCTGCGGGTGAGAACCGGGCCGAGGGCACCGGCGACGCGCTTCTCAACGACACCGAAGTCGCGCGGCTGTATCTAGGAGGCTGATCAATGGCCGAGGATCCGTCGTATACGAGCAGCGATGATGCGGCAGACGGCCCGTATGCCGAGCACGCCGCCGGCGAACAGCGTATCGGTGAGCGTATCCGCGCGGCGCTTGCAAGCCGCACCGCGATCGCCATCGCTATCGCGGTGGTCGTGATTGCGCTGGTGACTCTGGCGCAGATTCAGGGCACGGGGTGGCAACGATTGCTGTCGCTGACCATCTGGGGCATTACCTTTGGCAGTATCATCGCGCTCGGTGCGATCGGGCTGACGCTGATTTATGGGGTGGTCAAATTCCCCAATTTCTCGCACGGGGGCCTGGTTACACTCGGCGCTTATGTCGCCTATACGGTGGTGACCGTATGGCCGGGCCAGTCGGCGGCTTTGCGGCCCCTGTCGTTTGGTTGGGACCTGGTCGTCGGCTTGTTCGTGGCCATGCCGGTGGTGGGGCTTGTAGCGCTTGTGCTGGATCGGCTGGTCTACCGCCGCTTGCGGCGGCAGCAAGCCTCGTTGGTGCTTTTTGCCATGGCGTCGCTAGCGATGGCCTTCCTGCTGCGCAGCGTGCTTTATATCACCTGGGGTTCAGATTTCCATTTTTACTACTCAGGCCGTGCTAACCCGGCCATGGCGCTGCCCTTCAACATCCGTATTCAGGCCGATCAACTATTCACGCTGGGCCTCGCGATCACGCTGGTCGTGGCCCTTTATCTGATGCTTGAGCGCACGCGCCTTGGCAAGGCGATGCGGGCCACCGCCAACAACCCTGAACTCGCCCAGATTCGCGGGATCAATACCGAAAAAATCATCGGCTGGACGTGGCTGCTAAGCGGTGCCTTGGCAGCCGCAGGCGGCGTGATCTATGGTCTGGCCTCCCAGGTGCGGCCGGAAATGGGTTTTTATCTCCTCATCCCGATATTCGCGGCCGTGATCATGGGTGGGATCGGCAATCCGCGCGGGGCTTTGGCTGGTGCCCTGATTGTCGGTGTCACCCAGCAGGTGTCGAGCGCGTTCATCAGCCCGGCTTACGGTCCAGCGATTGCTTTTTTATTGATGATTATCGTGCTCCTGCTGCGTCCGCAGGGACTTTTCGGGCATTAGCGAAGGAGAGCGGCCATGACCGACGACGCTGTGATCAAGGCTGCGCTGCTGGCCATACCACTGTGGATCGGCGCCAGCGCCGTGATCCGCACACGCTGGACGATTCGTTTGCCTGCGGGGTTGATCGCCGCGATCGTTATCGCCTTGCTGGCGGTGACGGTGCTTGACCGCGGCACGCTCAGCTATCTGGTGTCGTTCGCCTGTATGGGGGGCATCTATGCGTTGCTCGCGCTCGGATTGAACGTACAGTGGGGCTATGCGGCCCATCTGAACTTTGGCATTGCCGGGCTCTTTGCGGTCGGCGCATTTACGACGGCGCTTTTTACAACGGCCGCCCCGACCGGCCTGATGGCCAATTACACCCAACAGGTCTTCGGTCTCGAAGCGCCGTTTCTGGTTGGGATGGCAGCCGCTGGCCTCGTCGGCGGCATTGTGGCTTTTGTGATCGCAGTGCCGGTGTTGCGGTTGCGCATGGATTTTCTAGCCATCGCGACACTGGGCGTTGCCGAAATCATCCGACGTATCTTTCAAAATGAGCGTTGGCTCGCCAACGGCCCACAGCCACTGCGCGGTATTCCGCAGCCACTGCATTGCGTCACCGAAAACCCGGCTTGTGGTTGGTTGCCGGACTGGGCCGGCGATGCGCTGAAGCCGCTGACGCCCGGCGATTACAACTATCTGTACGTCATCATCATCACGCTCGTGTTGATGGTCACCTACCTGTTACTCGAGCATGCGGTTCGCTCTCCTTGGGGCCGGGTCCTGCGTGGCACGCGGGACGAAGAAGACGCCGCCACCATGAGCGGCAAGAACGTGACGGCCGTGCGCATCCAGTCGTTTGTCGTTGGCGGCGTGATCATGGGGGTCGCGGGTTCGCTCTACGCCCATTTTTTGGTGACCATCGATTACAGCCACTTTCGCCCCCTATTCGCGACGTTTCTGGTTTGGGTGATGCTCATGCTCGGCGGTAGTGGCAACAATCGCGGCGCAATCCTCGGCGCGTTCATTATCTGGGGTGTATGGAGCGGTACGGCCTTTCTAACCGATGCGATAGAGCCGGCGTTGAATGTAATCAGTTCGGATTTGGCGTCACGCGCTGCGTATCTGCGTTGGTTGTTGGTCGCATTGGTGCTGACCGGCATCGTGCTGTTCCGGCCACAGGGCATCCTGGCCGAGGAGACGATCGTGTCACGGCATTTGCTGGACCGGCGTCGTCGCAAGCAAGGCCAGCATCGCGTACACGAGCGCGCGACCTAGCTGTGCCACGGTGAGAGAGGCAAAGGGACGGGTCAGCGGCCCGCCCCTTCTACTCGCTTATTTATCGGGAATCTGATCGGGGTCACGCAGATCGATGGTTTCGATCTTGCCGTCGGCGGTGTATCGCCAGATGCTGACCGGAACTTTGACATCGCCGTTTTTATCGAACTCTATATCGCCGGCTGCGCCCCGGTAGTCGACATCCTCGCCTTTTTTGATGAGCGTTAGCGCCTTTTTCAAACCATCCACTGTGCCGCCGGAGACCTGGGTCCCGGGCGCATTGGTCACGGGGCGGAGACTGTCGTGTAGTGATTGGCCGGTAACTTTGTCGCCCTGAGCTATAACGCGGGCGGCTGCCAAGCCGATGGTTACGACCGCGTCGTAGGCCGAACTAGTAAATGGCGGCACCCGCTCATTGCCCTTTTGTTCGGCGTATGCCTTGGCAAAATCCTTATACGGTCCGAACGATGTATCGGCGGACGGTGCGGTTCCGTAACTGCCGGCCAGCGCTTTACCGCCGACGGCGTCGATCACATCCGTGGATTTGTTGCCGTCGGTGAATAGCCAACTGGTGTAATCAAAGATATCCCGTGATTCCTTGAGGAAGGTCGACGTATGGCCGGGATAGCTTGGCAGGAACAGAACGTCTGGATTGTCGCGCAGAGCGGCCGATAACTGCGATTTGTAGGTTGATTGCAGTTCCTCGGGATGTGGCACTTGCGCCTGAATGGTGCCGCCCCGAGCTTCAAACGAGCGCGCGAACGCGTCCGATAGCCCTTGCCCGTAAGGGTTATTGACATACAACGTGGCGGCGGTCTTGTGCTTATAGTCGTCGAGGATTTCACCGTTGACCAGTTGGGCATCGACGCGGCCTTGCAACGCATCCGATGCCGTGGTCCGAAACAGCAGATCGGCCTGTTTATCTTCGGGCAGCATCGTGATCAGCGGTGAGGTCGAGCCATAGGCGACGTGCAGCACTTGATTGGGGATCGTGGCCGAGGTTGCTACTGCGGTTGTTACACCACTCGACCAGGATCCGGTGATGGCCGGGACGCCGGCCGATTGGATCAATTTACGCGCCGCTTCGGTGGCTGCTGTCGGTAGCGTATTCGTATCTTCGGTTGCGAGTTCCGAAATCAGCGGGCCGCCTAAGACCGCCTTCGCCGCTTCGTTGAGCTGTTCAGCCGCCAGGTGGCCTGCGTCCCGCCAGAATGGGCCGTATTCGGATCCCGATCCGGTCATCGGTACGAGTTGGCCGAGGGGGAAAGCCGGTGGCGCTTCGTTGGCCATAAGCGACAGCGGCTTGCTGCCGAGGGCGAGGGCACCGCTGGTCACAGCCGTCGATTGCAGAAATCGGCGTCGGCTTATGGACCGGGCTGTTGTATCGTCATCACCGTTATCGGACATTGTTGTCGCCTCCCGTTGGCGCCAGCAGGCCTCAGAGCGCATACAGCACAGTCTGGGCCAGCTGCTTGACAATCAAATCATTGCCTGATTCTGAAACTAGCAAAACCGTCTCAAAAACGAAATGAGGGCCCGGGCTAGATAACAGCGCATGTGTTGAGCCAGATGCCGGCGTACCTGCCGTGCGATGCTCTGGCCCGCAAACGTCAGCGGTACCGATGGGTGGTGTTTTGTGTGGACGAGGCGTGCGCCGGGTTAGACTGCAGGCTAATCAGTGTTGCAGTGGAATCATTTGCCCCATGATGCGATTTGTTTGTGAGCTCGCCGATAGCGAGCATGTTATCGAAGCCGATACCCCCGAGGAGGCGGCGCAGATAGCCGCGGCGCGCGAAGCACGCACCGACCAGAAACAGTGTTTAACGGTGACTGTGTCTGAAGCGAACGAGGCGAATTTGCCGTTGATCGTGGGGGGTGATTACGAGGTCGAGTGCGAGCCGAACGCGGAACCGCGCGTGCGGGGTCGCGAATGAGTATCGGCACTGCCTATCGTTGGCCCGAACTGGCGACGCATCGCGACTGGCTGCGCGCTGAAGGTCGACGACTGCTGGATTTCCACCGCGCGGCTGTAAAGTCCAGCGGCGGTTTTGTCCGCCTGGACGGCGATGGCCGCGCGCCCCCCGATGCCACCGCCGAAACCTTGGTTACGGCGCGCATGACGCATGCGTTCGCGCTGGCCACACTGGCTGGTCACCCGGGCGCTGCGTCGCTGGCACGCCACGGCGTGGACGCGCTTCGCGGCGTGTTGCACGACGATGTGCATGGTGGCTGGCTGGCCGACGAAACCGTGGCGGCACAAAACGCGGACAAGCAGTGCTACCTCCATCTTTTTGTCGCCCTCGGTGCGGCCACGGCCCGGCACGCCGGTATTGATGGCGCCCACGCACTGCTGACGGATGTGCTGGCCATCATTCAGCGTTATTTCTGGTCCGCCGATGAGCAGGCGTTTGTCGAGTCCTATGACTGCGCATGGGGTACGTGTGCGGACTACCGAGGTGGCAACGCCAACATGCACGGCGTCGAGATGTGTCTGGCGCTGGCTGATGTGCTGGGCGAGCCAAGTTGGCGACAGCGCGCGCTCGCGGTCTGCGAGCGACTCATCCATGGGCACGCACGGGCGTGCGGCTACCACGTTGTCGAACATTTTGATGCGGGTTGGCATGAACTGCGCGACTTCAACCGGGAGGCGCCGAACGATGGTTTCCGTCCATTCGGCGTTACGCCCGGCCACGGCTGTGAGTGGGCGCGCCTGTTGTTGCATCTCGAAGCTGGACTGTCTGCTGCCGGCGAGGCGGTGCCCGATTGGTTGGTCGACGACGCCCGTGGCTTGTTTGATGCCGCGATGCAAGACGCGTGGGCGGCCGATGGTTATCCGGGGCTGGTCTATACGTTGGATTGGCAACGATGCGCCTCGTCGTCGCGCCGGCGCCACTGGGTACACGCCGAGGCGATCGCGGCGGCTGATGCGCTGGCCAAACGGACCGGCGAGCCTGCCTACGAGCAGTGGTATCGCGATCTCTGGGACTTCGCCGAGACGACTTTCATTGACCGCGAGCGCGGCAGTTGGCGTCACGAACTGGATCGCCATTTGGCGCTCGATCCGGCGTGTGGCGACGCTAAATCCGATTTATATCACGCCTATCAGGCCACGCTTTTACCGCAGCTACCGCTGGCCCCCGCGCTGGCAGTCGCTGTTGGCCGGCCGGCGGGGCGCACATTGTCATGGTGACCGAGGCTGTCGATACGGGCGCGAGAGTGCCGGCCACGATGGCTGCGATGCAGCTTACCGGCCATGGCGGCCTGGAACAGCTGGTCTACCGCGACGACGTGCCGGTGCCGGTTGCGAGCGCGGGCGAAGTGGTGGTCGAGGTAACCGCTACAGCCAAGAACAATACCGACCGCAAGGCGCGCGAAGGCCTGTATGCGACCGGTCGCCGTGCGACCACGACCTCGTTCGCGGTTGCCGGTGATCCCACGCTCGTTTTTCCGCGCATTCAGGGCGCCGATATTGTCGGCCGGATCGCGGCGGTCGGTTCTGGCGTTGATCCGGCGCGCATCGGCGAACGTGGCTTGCTGGATTTCAATATCTACGCCGATGACCGGCGGGATATCAATCTCATGCCAGACTATTACGGCCATGGCGCCGATGGTGGTTTTGCCGAGTATGTGGCCGTGCCGGCCGATCAGTTTCACGGCATCGACGATGCCCAGCTCACCGATGCCGAGCTCGCTAGCCTCGGGATGTGTTCTTATCAGACGGCGTATCACATGCTCACGGCTGCCGATGTGGCGGCCGGCGAATACGTGCTGGTGACTGGCGCCAGCGGTGGCGTCGGCACGGCGCTGATCCAGTTGTGCCGGGTGTTGGGCGCAGTGCCCATCGCGCTGTCGATGCCCGAGAAAGCCGCGCGCGTTCACCAGGTCGGCGCCGAAGTCGTGCTCGACCGTAGCCAGCCTGAGTCGTTGCTGGACCAGGTACGTGAGGCCACCGGCGGCGCGCCGATCGATGCCGTGATGGATCTGCTGGGAGGAACCGTCACCGAAAGCCTTATCGCGACCATGACGTTCGATATGCGGGCTCGGGCGACCTACCCGCGCTTGTCGATCGCCGGCGCCTCTGCTGGCCGCGCGACGGAATTGCCGTGGGCGCTGGTCTATCTCTATCAGGTACGCATCGTGGGCGTGTCGCACGGCACCCGCGCCGAGGCCGAGCAGCTCATCGAATGGATCCGTATGCGCCGGCTCGCGCCGATCCTGCACGGCACATTCCGGCTGTCCGCGCTACGCGAGGCCGAGCAGTATTTTGCCGATCAGAGCCGACAGACGGTCGGCAAGATTGTGATTGTGCCCGACCGCCACTGGGCGACGCATGGCGCGCCATACGCGCTCGCCGATACGCCATGAGTCATCGCCACGTCATCGAGCTTACCGACGTCCACGCCGGGGGGGACATCAGTCGGATCGTCACCGGCGGCGTAGGCACGATTCCCGGTACAAACGTCCGCGCGCAGATGGAGTATCTACGCGATCGAGCCGATGGTCTGCGTCGGTTGTTGCTCGAAGAGCCGCACGGTCGCCCGGATATGTCGGTTGATTTGATCGTGCCGGCCGCTGATCCGGCTGCCCAGGCCGGCTACGTCATCATGGAGGTAATGGGTTATCCCATCTATTCCGGCTCGAATACGATCTGCACGGCCACAGCGCTGCTTGAAACCGGCCGTGTTGCCAAACGTGAAGGGCGTCAGCAGTTCGTGCTTGAATCGCCTGCGGGCGCAGTTGATATCGCGGCCGAAATCCGGAACGACGTGGTTGAGTCGATTACTTGCGAAGGCTTGCCGAGCTACGTTGAGACGCCCGACGCCCGAGTTACGGTGCCAGGCGTCGGCACGGTCCATTACAGTGTGGTTTACAGCGGCGGTTTCTACGCCGTGGTCGATGCTGAGGCGCTCGGTTTTGATTTGGTGCCGGCCGAGCGCGACCCGTTGGCTGAGACCGCGCACGCCATCGTGACGGCGATCCGCGCCGATTCAGCACCGCGGCATTATCGCCTCGGTGACGTCGGACCGTTACCATTCGTGCATTTTGCGGGGCCGGTCTCGCAAATCGGAGGTGGTCGCTATCGCGCGCGCTCGGCGACTTATGTTCATCCGGGTGTGATCTGTCGCAGTACGACCGGTACGGGGACATCCGCACGGCTGGCGCTCATGCACCGCGACGGCCGCCTGACGCCCGGCGATGTCTTGGAAACGGTGTCGATTGGTGGTTCGGTGTTTTCCGGCTGTTTAACCGGTGTGACATACGAAGCGGAGCGAGCGCTTGTGGCCAATACGATTAGCGGCCGTGGTTACGTCACGGCACGCTCGCAGCTCGTGTTCGACCCTGACGACTCGCTGATCGCGCCCAACATGCGTGATCTGCCACGCGCGCCGGACACGCCCTGAGTAACAGCTCGGACGCGACCGCATTCAATATGAAGCGTCTCAACTATTGAATAGCAAGCCACAGCACGCCGAGGCCGTAACCGACACCGCTACGCTCCTCTGCGATGAATGCGACTGGATGTCGCGCGTCCCCGTGCGGTATTCGGGGCAGCGCGCACACTGCCCGCGTTGTGGCCATCATTTAACCGGCCCGGCGCAGCCAACGTTGCAAGCGCCTGCTGCCTGGGCGGTCGCTGCGCTGGTTCTTCTCGGACTCGCGTTCGCGTTTCCGTTTATCGGCTTTTCCAGCCATGGCATCGGTCACGTCATGCGCTTCGGCGACACCGTGGGCGCGCTGACTGCTCACGGCTATGCACTGATCGCATTTGTGTTGATCGTCACCACCGTCGTGGTGCCAGGGCTGTACGCGCTTGGCCTTGGCTATGTTGTCGCCGGTGTTCACGTTGGCCTGCGACTGCCCGGGATGGGCGTCACTGCGCGCCTGCTTCGGCGTCTCGAACCATGGATGATGCCGGACGTGTTGATCGTCGGTGTATTGGTCAGCCTCATCAAAATCGTGGGCATGGCCGATGTGCATCTCGATGCGGCGTTTGTCCTCTACTGTGGTTATGCGTTGGCGCTCTTGCGTAGCACCATGCTGGTCGATTGGCCAGCGGTTTGGGCCGCCATCGCGCCGCGTGTGTCAGCTGCTGCGGCCACGCCCGGGGCGACCGGTGCGGCACAGGCGGCCACTGCCTGCGCCGGATGTGGTCTGCCCATAGACGACGGTTTCCGTGGTCGCTGTCCACGCTGTGGTAAACGCCAGCGCGCGGCGGTTGTGGACCGGCGTCAGCTAACCGGTGCGTTGCTGGTGACGTCGGCCCTGCTCTATATCCCGGCCAATATCTATCCCGTGATGGTTATTGAACAGCTGGGCAATCAACAACCACAAACGATCGCTGCCGGTATTCTGCATCTGGTCCATGCGGGTGACTGGCCCATCGCCACGGTGATTTTCGTGGCCAGTATCATCGTGCCAATCGCCAAGATCGTAGCCCTGGCTTGGCTTTGTTTGGTGTCTTGCTACAAGCCGCGGGCGCCGCTGATGTACACACAGCTGTACCGCGTGACTGAAAAAATCGGGCGCTGGTCGATGATCGATGTGTTCGTGGTCGCCATGCTGGCGACGTTGGTGCAGACCGACGGCTTGATGTCGGTTACACCGGGCCCGGGCATCGCAGCATTTGCGAGTGTGGTTATCCTGACCATGGTCGCTGCCCTGACGTTTGATAGCCGCACGCTGTGGCCACAAGTGTCGGCTGCCGCGTCGCCATGCTTTGTCGTGATCGCAAACGATCAACGACAGGCGCTGCGACCGGTAGACTGCCGCCGGTAACATATAACGTTGGCCGCCGCGTGGCGTCCGAATGCATCGGGAGATCGGGGAGGCGTGCTTTGGGTAGTTTGAATGTTGAAGGGGTAATCGCTGCGTGACCGATGACAACGGACAAACCGCCCAATTGTCACGCGCGGGCTGGCTGCGCGTTTCGCCGGTCTGGTTGATCCCGCTGATCGCGGCATTAATCGGCGTGTGGCTGCTCTACGACACGTTCGCGAATCGCGGGCCGGTTATCAAACTGCATATGGATGCGGCGCAGTCGATCCAGGCTGGCAAGACGCAGCTCAAGGTGCGCAGCGTTTCGGTCGGGCATGTCACTGATGTATCGCTTGCTAGCGATTATCAGGATGCGGTTATAACTGTCCAGATGGATAGCGACACCGCGAAACTGATTGGCGATGATAGCCGTTTCTGGGTCGTCAAACCCCGGGTTGGTCCGCAGGGCATCAGCGGTCTCAATACGATCCTGTCGGGGGCTTATTTGCAGTTGCGCCCGGCGGGCGAGCCAAGCGGCAAGCGTCGCTTCAAAGTGCAGGATACGCCGCCAGCCGTGCCCGCCAATCAGCCGGGTAAGTCGTTGCAACTCGTGACTTCCGGCAACAACAGGCTGTCGGTGGGCGATCCCATCGTCTACCAGGGGCGCAACGTGGGGCGGCTCGTCGACAGCCGTTTTTCGGTGGGTAAACGCCAGACTGTTTACAAGCTGTTCATTCGCAAGCCTTATTCCAAATTAATCACCGATCGGACCCAGTTCTGGATGCGTTCGGGCATACAGTTCCACCTCGGTTCACAGGGCGCCGATGTTCAGGTTGGTTCGCTGGAAAGTATGCTCGTCGGCGGTGTGACTTTCGGGGTGGCCAAGGGTGTTAAAGCTGGCAAGCCGGCCGAAAATGGCGACCGTTTCAAGCTCTACGCCACACACAACGCCGCGAAGCAGGATCGCTACGATCGCCGCATTAAATACGTGATGCTTGTCGACCAGTCGGTGCGCGGCCTGTCTGATGGCGCTCCGGTCAACTATCGTGGCTTGCGGGTCGGAACTGTCGAAAAAGTGCCGTTTTACCGCAACTTTCACCTAGAGCGGTTCTCGGAGTTAAAAATACCAATTCTGATCGCGATCGAACCGCAACGCCCGAGTCTGGGTTGGACGGACTGGTCGGACGCCGAGTGGCGACAAAAGAACCGGCGCTTTTTCAAACATGGGCTGCGTGCCACTGTTAAATCGTCAAATCTACTGACGGGCAGTAAACTCGTGTCTTTAAATTTCGATCAAAATGCGCCGCCCTACGAGACGAAAAAGATCGGCAAATACCCGGTCTTTCCCAGCGAGCCGAGTCAGATCGCCAGTATTCAAAAACAGTTGTCGGATCTGATGTATCAACTAAACGATCTCGACGCCAAAGCGTTGGCCAATCAGGTCAAAGGCACCGTCGGCGAAGCCAACAAGACACTCAAACAAGTGCACCAGATGAGTCGCCGAATCAATCGTTTGCTAGCGCAGCGCGATACAAAACAATTGCCCGCGAAGCTCAATCAAACGCTCAAACAACTGCGTACGACGCTGGAGGGCTTCCAGCATGACTCGCCGGCCTACAAGCAATTGAACGACACACTGAATCGTCTCGATCAAGTGCTGGGTAATGTGGCGCCGTTGTCGCGCACCTTGCGTGACCAGCCGAATGCATTGATTTTCGGTCGCCCCGAGGGTGAGGATCCGATACCGCGAGCGAGTCACTGATCATGTGGCGAACGCGAGTGGCGACGGCACTGCTTGCTTGTGTACTGGTGCTGGCTGGCTGTGCCAGCAAGCCGTCATCGGTATCTTATTTTCGGTTGCATGCCCCGTCTGGGATCAGCTCGACGGCGCTGGATACGAGTGCGCCAACGCTTGTGATCGCGCCGGTTGCGGTCGCCGACTATCTCGACCATGACGGTCTCGTGTATCAGCCGGATGCGTATCGAGTCGTTATCGCCAACGACAACCGCTGGGCGTCACCACTGCCGGGTCAATTGACCACAACGCTCAAGCGGAATCTCGAGGCGGCCATGCCGAATACGCGTGTGGCACAAGCCGGCTCCGGTACGGCATCTGCCGCCACATTGCGTGTCAAAGTCGACAGTTTTGTCGGCAACCATAATGGCAATGCCCACATCGCCGGGCGTTGGCGACTGGTGGGGCCGGCCGGGCAGGTTCTCAAAACCCAGACATTTGCACGCGATACGCCATTGGCCAGCGATGGTTATCGGGCGTTGGTCGAGAGTCTGTCACGCGGATGGCAACAAGTCGGCCAAGCGATCGTGTCACGGATCACACCGGTGCTCCATTCGGCCGACGACCGAGCCGGCTCGAATGGCACCTGATTAAAACCGTTGGCAGATACGCGCTGATTGGGCCTTATCAGTTGGCCCAATAGCTGTCGCGTGGCTGCTTAGTAGTGTCGGTCCCCGGGCTGGGGTGGCACCCACTGATACAGCCAGGTCTCGGTCAATGTCTGGCCGCCGCTGTGTAGATAGCAGCGCATGGTCACCGGCTCGGTGGAAGCGCTTTCCGGTTGCCAATCGAATTCGGCACGGTATTCGCCGATCGGACCGAGTTGGCGCGTTGTCACCTTGCCGAGCTTGCCGCGTGAGATTGATATATTGGCTTCGACTTCGGCATCGTCACCCAGTTGGTCCAGCGGCTTGCCTTTGAAATCGATCGCAAAGCGCCGTGCGTAGTCTTGGGGCGGATTTTTGCCCGGTATTACGCCCGCTGGCACGTTACCCATGCCTGTGCGCGTCTGGTCCACTTCGGCGAGGCTCGGTGAGACGGGTGGCAGGGGGTACCAATAGAGTTTGTAATCGTAGCTCAGGTGTTCGCCGGCACTCACGGTTTGATGCGGTTGCCAAAACACTGTGATGTTGTCGACGGTCTCGCCCACGGTGGGGATTTCGATCAGTGTGACGGCGCCCTTGCCCCAGTCGTTTTGCGGTTCGATCCAGAGGCTCGGTCGACGGTTATACCAAGCGACGGTGTTTCGGTAGCTGTCGAAGTCGTGGTCGTGTTGGACCAACCCGAAGCCTTTCGGCGAGTCGTCCTGAAAAGCGTTGTCCTGAATCGTTGGGGGGTTATAGAGTGGGCGGCAAACCCATTCCCCATTGCCGCGCCACATCGATAGCCGGTCGGAATCGTGCATGCGCGGATAGATCGTGTCGCGAGCCTGCGGTTGTGCGCTGCCTTTGAGATACATGCTCGACATGGGGGCGATGCCGAGGCGGTTGACCGCCTTACGGGTATAGATATCGGACTGGACTTTCATGGTCACGCCCGGTTCAGCCGTATCGATGTCGAATCGGTAGATGCCGGTTGCGCTGGGCGAATCCATCAGCGAGTAAACGGTCAGTTGTGCCGAGCCATCCGCTGGACGCACGAACCAGTGCTCGATGAACTCGGGGAATTCCTCGTCTTCGGATGCGTTCACATCAATCGCCAGACCGCGCGCTGAAAGGCCGTACTGGTGGGTTTTGTCGACAGCCCGGAAATAGGTCTTGCCTAGAAAAGAGGCCAGTTGGGGCTGGTCGCTCTGGCTTTTTTTGATCGCATAATCAAAGCCCGCAAAGCCCAGTTTTTTGCCCTTCAGCTGCGCGGGGTCGATACCCGCGTCTTGATAATCGAACATGCCGGGTTGAAAGTCGACCCGATGGGCGCGTTCGGTTTTCGGGTTTACGACATTCATGCGCACCGGCGTGTCAAAGGCCATGCCGACGTGCGAAAAACTAACGACGACATTGGTCGAATCTTGGTCGGACCATAGATTCCCCGCCTTTTTCGAAGCGATCTGGTGAAACTGTTTCGGGCTCAGATCCTGTAAAACCGACGGCAGCTCCTCGCTATGTGGTTTGTACGCACGCTGGGCCATCCGTTGTGCACGTTTGTGTAGTGCGTCGACCGAAAACGCTTGGCCGTCGTGGTGCTCGGCGCTGTCGGCCAATGCTCGAACGGTCGGTGTTGCTGCTGCCCCCGAAGCTAGGATGGCCTTGAGAAAATCACGTCGCTGCATCGTGGAAGTTATAGCGTTTGAATGAACTTGGTGATCTAGACACGAAATGGCGCTAAAGATTCCGTGCCGGCGACCGGGGCGAGTGCGTCGGGGGGTACGATAGTACGTGTATCGCTCGCCGTTAATGAATCGGCGGCGTCATCCGGGCATGGAGGAAAGCGCATGTCAGCTAGTTTGATTGGTGTCATCGCCGGACTGACGGCCGTAGTCGTCGTTGCCGTCGCATTTTTGGGGTATCAGTTCTGGCGCGCGCGGCAGATACATAAGTATATCGACTACAGCAAACTCCGCGACTGGGACGATGATCAATGGAATGACTGAGCCGGCGAATGCGGGCTGTAATTTTGGAGCAACGCGCGGGCCGCCACCGCCACGGGCGTACTGAGTTTTTAGTACTCTAAAAAGTCGACTGCCAAGTTTTTCGCTACGGGGGCAAACAGATGCTTAATAAATCGAAGCAACACATGCGTTATGGACGACAGGCTGTAGCAGTCGCTGCGGTCATGGCGACACTGGTGTGGAACGCGGCCGCGGCCGCCGATCAGTCCAGCCAATCCAAGCCGACGCTAACTGCCGCCTTGGTCGCCAGTTTTGTGCCTTTTGAAATGAAGAAAAAAGGCGATGACCGCATCACTGGATTTGATGTCGATATCCTGAAAAACGTCGCCAAACGGGCCGGGTTCGATTATCGAGTCCGTTCACTGGACTTTAAAGGCATCATCCCGGCGCTGCAGACCGGCAGTGCCGATATCGCGCTGGCCGGCATCAGCATTACGCAAGAACGCGAGAAAGTGATCGATTTCTCCGATTCATACTACCTGTCTGGCCTTAAACTCTTGGTCCGTGATGGCGACTCAAGCATCCAGAAACTCGCCGATCTGGCGGGTCACACGGTAGCAACCAAAATCGGTTCGACGAGCTATGAATACCTGCAGTCGCACCTCGACGACAGGGCCAAAATTAAGCCTTATCCTAATAGTTCCAGTATGTATCTGGCGTTGATGTCGGGCAGCGTGGATGCTGTGTTCTACGACGCGCCCAATGTTGCCTACTTTGCACGTACCAAAGGTAAGGGCAAGGTACATATGGTGGGTAAGCTACGCGCTGGCCAGCCCTACGGCATTGCGTTTCCGCAGGGCAGCAAGTGGGTCGAGCCGGTGAACAAGGCATTGGCCGCGATGCATCAGGATGGCACCTACGCTCGCATCTATAAAAAATGGTTCGACAAGGAACCGCCCAAACAACAGACGGCCTCGGAGTAACTGTCTGACAGACAAGCGCGCCTCGAGATCACACTGTCATGCAATTTGACTGGCACGCCGCAATCGCGAGCATCCCGGCGCTGCTGACCGGTGTGCCGTGGACATTGCTGATCTCGTTTTCGGGGCTGGCGATCGGATTCGTGATCGGCATCGTTTTCGGCCTGTCGCGGATCAGTCCGGCAGCGCCGCTGCGTTGGTTGGCCACGACTTATATCGAGATCTTTCGTGGCACACCAGTGCTCGTACAGGTGCTGTTCATCTTCTATGGGCTGCCGCAAGTCATCGGCGGACCGATCAACGCCGTCGTGGCGGGCGTGGCCGCTATCGCGGTCAACGCCGGAGCCTATATCGCCGAAATCGTGCGCGGCGGCGTGGTGTCGGTCGACGCGGGTCAGAACGAAGCCGGCCTGTCGTTGGGACTCGGCCGTGCGCAGACCTTCTGGACGATCATCTGGCCGCAGGCGTTGCGACGCATGATCCCGGCGCTTGGCAATCAGGCCATCATCAGTATCAAGGACACGTCGCTTTTTTCGGTTATTGGCGTCGGCGAATTGGTACGCCAGGGTCAGATCTATATCGCGACCACGTTCGATGCCATGGAGGTCTATTTTATGGTGGCGGTGCTGTATCTGGTAATCACACTCAGCTTGTCGGCCGCGCTGCGTTTGCTTGAGCGGCGTGGCGTGGTTGGTGCGTGAATCATGGCGCAAAGCGACGACACGCAGGGCCCGATCGTTTCTTTAAGCGGCGTCGATAAATATTTCGGCGATGCCCGTGCGCTAGCCGAAATCGACCTGAGCGTGGCCGCCGGTGAAGTCGTCGTGGTGATCGGGGCCAGCGGTTCCGGTAAATCGACGTTGATCCGGTGCGTCAATGGCCTGGAGAGCTTCCAGAAGGGGCGCCTCGATGTTGCCGGGTACACGTTAACGCCGGACAGTGGCGCACAATCGGTGCTGCCCGCGGTGCGGCGCTCGGTGGGCATGGTGTTTCAGCAGTTCAATCTGTTCCCGCACCGATCCGTGTTGGCCAATGTCACGCTGGCACCACAAAAGGTCCAAGGCCAATCCGCCGCGCAGGCGACCGAAACCGCGGATCGGCTGCTGCGTCGTGTCGGCATCGCCGATCAACGCGACAAATATCCGGCACAACTGTCCGGCGGGCAGCAACAGCGCGTGGCGATCGCGCGTGCCCTGGCCATGAATCCGCGCCTGATGCTTTTTGACGAGCCGACCTCGGCACTGGATCCGGAAATGATCGGCGAAGTGCTCGATGTCGTACGCGAATTGGCCGCCGAGGGCATGACCATGATGATTGTCACGCACGAAATGGGGTTTGCGCGCGAAGTCGCCGATCGTGCGGTGTTTGTACACGACGGTCGGATCATGGAACAGGGCCGCCCCCAGCAGGTGTTCGATAATCCGACGGAGCCCCGGACAGCCGAATTCCTGTCACGCGTGCTGCACCACTGAGTCGGCTGAGCGTCGCCGATGGATGCCGGTCTGTGGCTGGGGCTGGCGACCTGATTACGAGCGCAGCGCCCCGCGGCGCGCCAGCAGTACGCCGGTAAGCACAATGGCAATGCCTGCGGCCTGTGTGCCGCCGACGGCTTCGTTGAAGGCCAGCCATGCGATTGCCGTGGCTAACACAGGCTGGATCAGCAGCGTGATAGCGCCAAACGCCGGTGGCAGAAACGCGAACGCGTAGGCAATAAGTCCTTGCCCGAGCGTCTGCGATAATAGTGCCAAACCGATCAACGGTAGCCAGGCCGCGGCACTGGCCGGCAGTGCGGGCGTGCCCGCTAGCCATGCTGCTGGCGCTAGGAAAAGTGCGGTGAAGATCATGGTCCCGGCCATCACACACGGCGTCGTGTACTCACCGCGCAGCCGTGCCACGGCCAGGAAATAGCCGGCGTAGAACATGGCCGTGGATAGGCCGAGAGCGTCGCCGACCAGGTGCTCGTGGTCGACGTTGATGCTAAGCCCAAGCAGCAGGGTAACCCCGATCAGAGCGATGGCCATGCCGAATAAAAACTTGGGCGCAAAGCGTGTCCCGAACAGTGCGAAGGAAAAAATCGCGACGAAGATGGGCGCGGTATTTGGAAAGAGTGTGGCATCGGCTACTGACGTATATTGGATGGCGAAGTGCCAGGTGCCGAGATCGCCGGCGAACATGAAGCCAGCCACCGCAAACCAACCAACATCCGAAGCCCGTGCCGGCGTGCGTCTCAGGTTGCGTTTGTTCGGCGTCATGGCGGCCGCGATCACGAGGCCGGGGACGGCCAGCACCGCGCGCCAGAACGCCGTTGGCAGCATACCGATGGTGGAAAGTCGCACGAATATCGGCGCGAACGAGATGAATACTGCGCCCACGATCAATATGTAGAAGGCACGTCGTGCGTGTATGTCGTTGGTAACGACGGCGAGACGGTGGGTCGCTGAACTCATAGAACACCGGAGCGCGGTGCCCGCGCGATCGGCCGAGGATAGGCTCGCTATTCTTACACGGTAACCCGTACCGTGCCGCCGCTTGCTGCGCGCTGACAAGAGGCCGCGTTTTGGCAACGCACATGGGCACCCCATAAAAGAGCGCGTCAGGGTTTAAGTCGAGGCGCACATGACGTGACGTCGCCAGTTGGCCCGGTAGTCGGTCAGATGGTCCATCCCGGCGGGCGTGGCACGGCACGTAGTCGTGGCTTGTCGGCGCGGGTCGGTCTCATTGGCGAGGCGTGCTGCGCCGGCCGCGTCAGCCGCGAGTTCGACCGGCTGGCCGCGAAGTTGGGCAACGATCGGCGCAAACAATGGGTTCTCGGTGAACCGGCCTTCCAGGATCAGTGGTCTCCGATCAGCGCTGGCCGATTATCAATCGACCAATGATGCGCTCATGGCCAACCACGCGGCGGCTACGGTGGCGGTGTTCTCCATAACGAGCCCCGGTATATGGACGCTGAACGGCATCTTCAGCATGGCGCTTTTGGGTGTGGAGATCGGAATCATTGCGCTGGGCCAGACATTCGTGATTAATACCGGTGCGATCGATCTTTCGGTCGGCGGCATGTATGCCCTGTCGCAGGTTGCGATGGCGCTGCTGATACACACTGATCTGCCGTGGCCGCTCGCCGTTGCCGCCGGCATTCTGGTTGGCACGTTACTCGGCGCGATTAACGGCTTGGCCGTGGTCGTGTTCGCTGTACCGGCGATCATCGTCACGCTGGCGACCATGTTTGCCTATCAAGGCCTAGCGTTGGTCGTGACCGGCGGCGTCAACGTATCCAATCTACCCGAGTCGTTTTTGTGGTTCGGTCAAGGCACGCTATTCGACATCCCGGTTCAACTGCTGCTTATTTACTTGCCGCTTTTGATCGTGTTCGGTTGGATACAACACCGTAGCCGTTTCGGCCGCGAACTCTATTTGGCCGGCACGAACAGTCTCGCTGCGCGGTTGTCGGGCATTCGCGTGGATCGTGTCTATCTACGTGTCTTCATGATTGCGGGCGGTTTGTCCGCCGTGGCTGGTGTCATCGATGCGGCACGGCTCATAATGCACGGCCGGACGCCGGCATGTCGGCCAATCTAGTCAGCATCACGATTGTGGTGCTGGGCGGGTCGAGTATCTTCGGCGGCACCGGCAGTGTGCTCGGAACCGCGGCTGCCACGCTTGTCATAGCGTTGGTCGAGTACGGTCTGAGTTTCAACAATGTGAATACGATCTATCAGTCAGGCATGGTCGGCGTTATCTTGATTGGCACCGTGATTGTTCAGAATGTGCTGCAACGATATGGCCGACGCCGGCCAACCTGATCCAACGCGCCCCGGACGCTGTCGCTATCCATGGCGCTCGGCCGAAGGTCTGTCGGTGTGAGTTCGCCACGCGTTGTCCTCGCGCCGGATAGTTTCAAGGGGAGTCTGGATGCACCGGCAGTTGCCAACGCACTGGCCGACGGCATCCGGTCTGTCGCGCCTCAGTCGGATATCGTGCGAGCACCGATGGCTGATGGCGGCGAAGGCACGCTGGCTTGTGTCGCGGCAGCATGCGATGGCCGGTGGCGATCGGTCACCATGACCGGCATTCACGGCCGGCCCGTTACCGCCGATTGGTACCAAGGTGTCGATGGCACGGCCTACATCGAGTCCGCTGCGGTCCTAGGCCTGCCATTGATCACGCACACCTCGGATGCACCATCGATATGGCATCGCAGCAGCGCGCCACTCGGCGCACTCATACGCCATGTGCTGGATGCCGGCTGTATATCGCTCGTCGTGGCGTTGGGCGGTAGCGCCTGCAACGATGCGGGTCTCGGGCTGCTGACCGAGCTTGGCCTGTGTGCTTTCGATACGAATGACAAAGCGGTCGCCGACGGCCCGGCCGATCTGTTGCGGTTGGCTCGAATCGAGCACTGCGCCTTGGCGGATTGGCGACAGGACATCGACGTGCGGGTGCTTTGCGATGTCGACAATCCGCTGCTGGGCGAACGCGGTGCGACGTATGTCTTCGGGCCGCAGAAAGGTCTCGACGATACCGATCTCGCCAGCGTCGACACGGCCTTCGCGCGTTTTGTGGACCAACTGGGCGCCGATGAATCGAGTCGCCGGCCCGGTGCGGGAGCAGCTGGTGGCCTGGGGTTCGCGCTGGCCACGCTCGGGGCGACACTCGAGCCAGGTGGAGACGGTTTGCTGGAGCTGACCGGGCTACGGGACGCACTTCCCGAAGCGGATTATGTGATTACTGGTGAGGGTCGCACCGACGCCCAGACCCTGGCCGGCAAGACCGCCCTGGCGATTGCCCGTGCCGCTGATCCGGCACCGACCGTGCTCGTGTCGGGTGCTATCGACGAGGCAGTACGTCCGCGGCTAGCAGCCGAGTTTAGCGCCTGTTACAGCTTGGCCGAGCAAAGTGGCAGTATCGATGCTGCACAAGCCGACACGGCATATTGGCTCCGCGAGGTTGGCCGGGATTGGGTAACCTGACCAAGATGCTGGACTCAGCAATCGGTTGTCCGCCGGCTGGCGCCCCCCTGGCCACGGTCGCCAACTGTGTACATATGGGGTAACGACATTCTCGGCGACAAACTGGTTACACTACGCCACGACAGACCCTATCTAGGTTGTAGTCGATGCTTGAGCGCATGGCCAAAGTCATTGCGAATGGTGTGACCGTCAGAGGTTGGCGCTTGCCTAGTAGCTACGCCGAGCTGGCGTTGCATGCTCGGCGGCTCGGGCGACGGGCCGCCGCCGGCCCGAGCTGAGCGATGGGCGCCGTGCACATCGGTCTGTTCGTTCCCTGTTTTATCGACGCGTTCTATCCGAAAGTCGGCATCGCCACGTTGGAGCTTCTCGAGCGCCTCGGTTGTCGTGTCGACTACCCGTTCGATCAAACCTGCTGTGGCCAGCCGATGGTCAATGCCGGCTGCCACGCGGAAGCTGCGGCCACGGAACAACTGTTTGTGGATAATTTCGCCGCGTATGACGCGATTGTCGCGCCTAGTGGTTCTTGCGTGCATCAGGTGCGCGATAACTTGACCGCGATCGAGCAGACGCCAGCGGTCAAGCATGTGCGCGAGAACACGTTCGAGTTGGTCGAATATTTGCACGACGTGCTGGAAGTTGAGGCTTTCCCCTGGGCGTGCTTTCCGCATCGGGTGGGGTATCACGATTCCTGCAATACGCTGCGCCATCTGGGCCATGGCAAGCCCAGCGAGCTGTATGGGCCATCGTTCTCGAAACCGCGCACGATGTTGAGCAAAGTCGAAGGTGTTGAGCTCGTCACCCCGGATCGGCCTGATGAATGCTGCGGCTTCGGTGGCACCTTTTCGGCGACCGAGCCGGAGGTCTCCGGTCAAATGGGACGCGACAAGATCGCCGATCACGGCCGCGCCGGCGCCGATTACATTGTGTCGGCCGATACCTCCTGCCTGATGCACCAAGCCGGCTGCGCCAAACGTATCGGGGCCGGTATCCAATTCCGCCATATCGCGGAAATCTTGAACGGAGCCAATGCTTGAGCAACGTCGATCATATGGCGAGTGATAACGGTGCGAATGCGACGAGTGAGGCCCAGCCGCGGCCGGCCAAGCCGGGCGCTGGCAAGCGTGTCGATCATGCAGCGGGTGCACGGCAGTTTCTCGCGGCCACCGAGCATGCGGAATCGCACGACGAACGCGTTTGGGCGATGCGCCAGCGCCGCGACGCCGCGGTTGAGACCATTCCGGAATGGGAGGAATTGCGCGATCTGGCCAGCCAGATCAAAACTCACGCGTTAACCCACCTCGACGAATATCTGGAACAGTTCGAGGCCAACGCGAAAGCCAACGGCATCCACGTGCATTGGGCCGCCGACGCCGCTGACCATAACCGTATCGTCCACGAGATTTTTCAAGAAAACGGTGTGCAGCGGGTCATCAAGTCCAAGTCGATGCTGATGGAGGAGTGCGGTTTTCGCCAGTACATGGACGCCGCGGGCTTCGATATGATCGAGACCGATCTCGGCGAGCGCATCCAACAATTGGATGACGAAGACCCCAGCCATGTCGTGGTGCCCGCTGTGCACAAGATGCGCTCGGACGTCTCGCAGGTGTTTTCAAAAACACTGGACTCGGATCCGGGCAACGACGACGCCCACTATCTGACCGAACACCAGCGTCAGGCCACGCGGCCGTTGATTTTGGATGCCGACGCCGGCATGACTGGCGCCAACTTCGCAATCGCCGAAACCGGTGGTTTTGTCGTCTGCACCAACGAAGGCAACGCCGACCTATCGGCTAATGTGCCCAATCTGCACGTGGCCAGTATTGGCATTGAAAAGGTCGTGCCCCGCGTCGAGGACATGGGTGTGTTCATCCGCATGCTTTCGCGTTCCGCGCTCGGCAGCCCAATCACGCAGTACACGTCGCATTTCCGCGGGCCGAAGCCGGGCGGTGAGACACATATCGTGCTGGTCGACAATGGTCGCTCCGAACGGCTCGGAAGCGAGAAGTTCTGGAGCGCGCTCAAGTGCATTCGTTGCGGCGCCTGCATGAACACCTGCCCCGTGTTCCGGCGCTCCGGCGGGTTGTCATACGGTGCGACTTATACGGGGCCGCTCGGATTGATCCTGGACCCGAGCATCGATGCCCGTCGCTATTCCAACCTGCCGTTTGCGAGCACGCTAAACGGCAGTTGCACCAACGTCTGCCCGGTCAAGATCAACATCCACGAACAGATCTTCGAGTGGCGTAAAGTGTTGGCCGAGGACAAACAGGTTCCCTGGACGAAGCGGTCCTCGCTGGCTGCTGCGGGGCGTGTGCTAGCTTCACCGAAAAGCTACCGTGCCGCACTCAAAACGGCCCATTCCGCGCTGCACTATCTGCCCGATTGGGCGATCTACAATCGATTGAATGCCTGGGGTCAGGTTCGCGATCTGCCTGATGTGCCCGCCGAAGGCACGTTTCACGACTGGTACCGCAAGCATCGTCTTAATACAGCCGAAGCCGGTGATAACGAATGAGTGCTCGCGCCGATATCTTGGCTGCCATTCGTGCCAACAAGCCCGGATTTTCAGGCCCGGCACCGGACATCCCGAACCACGATGACGGCTACCCATGTGACGCGGCCGATCTGCGGGCGCTCTTTGTCGGCGCGATGGAACAAATGGGTGGTGCCTGGGTTGAGCCAGCAAGTGACGAAACGTTGACCGCAACCGTGCACCGCGCGTTGGGCGATAGGCTCGATGCCGGTAGCTGCATCGCGTCGAATATTGCTGAAATACCCGGCGATCGACGTGTGTGCGAAGCCGATACCTCGGCCAGCCTGAACGATGTGGACGTCGCTCTGCTACGGGCCCGCTTCGGCGTCGCCGAGACTGGCAGTGTTTGCTTTACCGAACACGAGTTGGTCGTCAACGCGGTCGCGTATCTAGCCCAGCATTTGGTTGTTCTGCTCGATCCGAGCGAGATCGTCACCAATCTACATCGCGCCTATCAGCGCGACGACTACAAAACCGCCCGCTACACTGTCTTCCATACCGGCCCATCGGCGACTGCGGATATCGAAGGCGTGCTGGTGCGCGGTGCTCAAGGCGTGCGCTCACTGACAGTTGTTCCGGCAGTTGATCAGGCACCGACCCCAGGTGGATGAATCAGAGGCACCGGTTGAGGCCGTGTCGTTGTGCGTGCGCGGTGTTATCGAAGTCGCTTGCGACTGATTTCGCCAACGTTGCCAGATCGAGCCATCGGCGTTACAACCCCGTATTGGATTGACCAAAGGCGAGCAAGCAATGGCGCGCGCAATCGAAATCTCCAGCGACGACGGCATGATCGATGCCCACGTCTTTACGCCGGGTAGCGCCAGCGGCGCCTATCCCGGTATCGTGCTGTTTCCCGATATTGGCGGGGTGCGGTCGTCGTATTACGACAAGGCTCAGATCATCGCCGACGGCGGCTACGCGGTGCTAATGCCCAACATTTATTACCGCGACGTTACCGGGCCGGCCGTGCCCGCAGGCAAGTCATTTCGCGACGACGATGTGCGGCCGACGCTTTTCGAGTATGCCGGGCGGTTGACGCCCGAGGCACAAAAGCGTGATACCACCGCGCTGTTGGCGGCGATCGAGCGTGAGCCGGAATTCCAGGGCACGCCGATCGGCGTGGTTGGCTATTGTTTGACCGGTGGTTTTGCGCTTCGCATGGCGGCGGATCATCCGGCGGATGTGGCCGCAGCAGCCGGTTTTCATGCGGCCAATCTGGCAGTTGCTGACGACGACGCCAGCCCGGTCCATATCGTGGATCGTATCGGCGCGCGTGTATTTCTGGGCCATGCCGACGGCGATGCGTTGATGCCGCCCGAGCAGATCGCGCGCCTGGACGAAGCATTGGCTGCGTCGGCGGTCGATTTCACTACCGAGTTGTTCAAGGGCGCCGGGCATGGGTATACGGCGAACGATGCGCCGGTTTACAACAGGGGGGGCGACGCGCGCCACTACAAACGTCTGTTTACGTTGCTCGACGAAACAATCGCTTGAGATAAGGGCGCTTACCTTTGGTGTAGCGATAGTATCGTTTTTTAGCGCGCAATCCGCTAGGCTTGGCCCAAAATAAAAACGAATAAGCCATGCATACGATGATCGGCGCCGGCCGGCGACTTGCGGTGTGTGTTTTGTTGGTGATGCTGGCGCACACCGCGGCTGCCGCTTCGCCACCGCCCGTGGAATTGGTCGACGACTATACGGATGGTCTCGATCTATCGAAATTCTGGGTTAGCGAAAAATACGACGGCGTCCGGGGCTACTGGGATGGCGAGCGTTTGTTAACCCGCGGTGGCCAGGTCATTCATGCGCCGGCATGGTTTACCCAGGGTTGGCCGGATCAGCCGATGGATGGCGAGCTCTGGGTTGGTTACGGGCGCTTTGCGGCGGCCTCGGGTATCGCTCGCAGCGAGCAGTCCAGCGATAAGGCGTGGCATAAGGTTAGTTACCGCGTGTTCGACTTACCCGCGCACAGCGGCGATTTCAATGCGCGTGTGCCAGCCATCCGCCGCGTCGTCGCGACAATCGATCAGCCGTGGGTTGTTGCCATACGCCAGTTTCATGTGCCGACCCAAGCTGCGTTAGAGGCCGCGCTCGAACGTATCCACGCACGCGGCGGCGAAGGATTGGTGCTGCATCGCGGTGATGCGCCGTATCGAGCCGGGCGCCATGTAGGCCTTTATAAGCTCAAACCCTACCGCGACGCCGAAGCGCGCGTCGTTGGCTATAACCCTGGCGAAGGTCGGCTCGACGGCATGATGGGGTCGCTGGAAGTCGAAACGCCCGACGGCCGGCGCTTTGCCATTGGCACGGGATTTAGCGACGATGAACGCGCTGATCCGCCGCCAATTGGCAGTTGGGTCACGTATCGCTTCAATGGGCGCACGAGCACCGGTCTGCCACGGTTTGCGCGATTTTTGCATCGTCGGCCGGGTGGCCCGCCGCCAGAGGTTGGTCCTGTGGAGGACAAATCGCACTGACGGATCAGCCGCCCAGCGCCCATCGACTCTCGGTGATACCGGCTAGGCGGCTAATGATTTTGCTTGAATTGTCGCAGCGCCCGGCGCTGTTTCCGATCGGGGCGGCCCTGTGGTGTTGGCGTGGTATGCCGTGTCGCCCGCCGCGCAGCAGCTTCGCGTTCGCGACGGTCGTGGC
Organism: Salifodinibacter halophilus; assembly: GCA_012999515.1. Lineage (NCBI taxonomy): Bacteria > Pseudomonadati > Pseudomonadota > Gammaproteobacteria > Salinisphaerales > Salinisphaeraceae > Salifodinibacter > Salifodinibacter halophilus. The sequence continues at coordinate 1,724,892 of JABEEB010000001.1, forward strand.
TGGCCTGGGTTTCGGTGTATAGCTTTTCGGCCTCAGTCGCCGGGCCGCGCTGTTCGCTGATCGCCTGCACATCGACCTCGAACATCTGTTGGTCTTTGGTGATATGAAGCCGGTCACCCGGGCCAACGCCGCTGGCGGGCTTGGCTTTTGTGCCATTCAGCTCGACCTTGCCGCCCTTAATCGCGCTATGCGCCAGACCGCGCGTCTTGAAAAAGCGTGCGGCCCAGAGCCAACGATCAATGCGGGCTTTTGGGGACGAGGGTGACTGCTCGTTGCGCTTTGCTTTCGCCATAGCCAGACTGTGCCTGTGTCGTCTAACAATCGCCAACCGTGTTCGGCCGCTTCAAACTGAATTACAGACTGCGGATCGAGGCTACGGGCGCTCGCGTTATTGTTGGGCGGCCGACGCCGGCGTTTGTGCGCGCGGTTCGCGAGATCGCGCAGCTCCATAAGATTGAGCGCGGCGAGATCGATTGCCGCGGTACCGGTGCCAACGCGCGACTTCGTTTTTCGCGCGATTTTCCGGACCGTGGCCGTCAGGCGATCCGCAACGTTTGGCAGGAACCGACCGCGCCGGCACCGACGCCTGGGCGTCGCGCCAACGGCTGAGTCGGTGCTAGCCAGCCGCCGTTGTCAGCTCTTCAGCTGGTTCGGTGGGGATAAAGCGGTAATACTCGATGCCTTTATCGCAGAAGTCAGTGGTATGCGTGTTACCGATGCGGTCGACAACGAACTCGTCGAAAGCTGGTGTTGACGCGAAATCCACCGGCTGGCCGTCGTGCAAGGCGATGTACTGCTTTTCACTGAGATCTCTCGGCTCGGTGAGCGCACTATCGAAGTTGATTTGTGCGGCGGCACGTTGCCAGCCGTCGACGACCCGCATGGGCAGTGCTTCGGCGGCATCGCCGCTCCCGTAGCCAAGTGTCAGCCATTGCTGGCCGGCGATTTGGATATTGTTAGTCAGTGCCTCGGCGAGGCCGGCGGCCAGCCATGCGGGTAGTGCTGCCGTGTAGAGATTGCCAAGGTCGCGCATGCGTTCACTGCCGAGCGTGAGCTTATCGTCTACGAGATCGCTCCAGAGATCGGTTTTGCGTAGAAAACGTAGAAGCTCGGCGGCCTGCGGGAACGCGTCTTCGCTGCATGCGCCGTTGGCCACACGCTGGCGCATGTCCGGCGCGGTGCTGGCTAATTCATTGAATGCGGCGTCGGCGTCGACGCCGGCGCGCGCGCAATAGTCGTTTAGTTCGGCTCGGCAATCGGCATCCCCGTCGGCGAGCGCGAACAGATAGGCCATGGCCCAGCCAGCGGACGGCATGCGGTGATAAGGCCGGTGCATGAATACTTGATCGACGGTGTGGAAATAGTCGGCGCCTCGGCCGCCGTATTTCACAAGCATGTCGTTGATCGCGTGTCGCGTGGCGTCGACGTAGCAGCTTGTTGAGTAACGCCCATTGAACACGGGTAGGTCCTGCATCTGGCCATCGGCGCGTGCTGTTTGACCGCGGAAACGCGCGAACGGCTTGCGAAAGTCGGCGATCCGGTAGTCGGAGTCGCTGCCGGCGCGCGCCAGGTCGACTTCCAGCATGGCTGGTTCGCTTTCCAGCAGCATTGCCACGGCCCCGGCGCCTTGGGTCGGTTCACCACTGCTGCCGCGTTCATATTCGGCGACATCGGCGCAGACTACGATTGCCTTTTGCCCAGCGCCGTCCGCTGCCAGATAGCGCAGCGCACCCTTCATGGCATACACGCCGCCCAGGCAGGCGTGTTTGTACTCTGGTACTTCGCAGGCGCGGGCCAGCGGCGAATGCGCGTGATTGGCCAGAGCATCGTCCAGCATGCCCTTAACGATGACGGCGCCTGCTGCGTTGTCGCTCGATGATTCCGTGCCGAGCGCGAGATAACCGACTGTTGCCGGGTTGATATCGTACGCCTCGATCAAACGCCAGACGGCGTTGGCGGCCAGCGTGTAGACGCTTTGTTGTGGCCCGCGCATACGAAAACTGCGGCCAATGACCTTTTCAATTTTGGTCCAAGGTTGGTCGTTCCATTCACACCAGTCGGCGAGGTTGACGCGGTAAGGCGGGGTGTAAACAGCCAGTCCACTGATCCCGGGCATAACGATCTCCACAGTGGCGTTCGGCACAAAACGCACAAGAATTTTATACCCGCTAGTTTATCAAATGCTGCGTTATGCAACCTTTTGTTGCAGCGCAGCAAGGCGCTTTTAAGGTGTTTTTGTTGGCTTGTGATGGCGGTATTTCCATCAAACGTCAGGAGGTGTCAAATGCGTAAGGAAAAGGCACAATGCACGCGGCTGCGTAGCCGTGTAGTTGATACTCCCGTTTTTGACGACGCTTTTTGATGATTGCTGACTCGACACCGATATGTGCCCGTGCACACGCCAACATCGCCCTGATTAAGTACTGGGGGAAGCGTGATGCCGCACTCAATTTGCCGGCTGTGGGGTCAATCTCGATCACGCTCGCTGATTTATACACCGAGACGGCGTTGACCTGGCATAACGCGGCGACCGATACGGCGACACTCGATGGTCAGCCGGTCGAAAGCAAACGCATCAGCCACGTCATGGATCTTATACGCGCGCTGGCAGACACGGACCAGCGTGCTGCGGTCACCTCGACGAATAACTTCCCCACTGGCGCTGGGTTGGCGTCGTCGGCGTCCGGTTTTGCCGCACTTGTGGTATCCGCGTGTGCCGCTGCCGGGCTCGAGCTATCGACGCGAGAGCTTTCAATACTGGCACGCCAGGGCTCGGGCTCGGCTGCGCGCTCGATCGAGGGTGGCTTTGTCGAAATGCACCGAGGTCATCGCGCCGACGGCACCGATGCTTATGCCGCACCGTTGGCAGACAAGGATAGTTGGCCGCTGGAAGTTGTGGTGGCGATCACCACGCGCGCGCAAAAAGCCGTCGACTCGACCACGGGGATGACCGATACGGCCACGCGATCGGATTTTTTCGACGCTTGGGTGGCCGGCGCCGACGGCGATCTCGACGCGGCGCGCGAGGCCATCGCGAACCGCGACTTCGATGCGTTGGGTGCGCTGTCCGAACGAAGCTGTCTGAAAATGCACGGCTTGATGTTGTCGACTGGCGACGGGCTGATCTATTGGTCATCGGCTACGGTCGCGGCGATCCACGAAGTGCGCAAACTGCGCGCCGAGGGGGTGCCGGTTTATTTCACGATCGACGCCGGGCCGCAGGTTAAAGCGCTTTGTGCTCCCGGTTACGGCGCCATGGTTGCCGAACGCCTGGGCGCAGTTGTCGGTGTTGAAGCGGCACAGTTGATGGGACTCGGCCCGGCCGCACATGTGATCGCGTGAGCATGGATGGGGTTTTCCGCTCGATGTCCGCTTGCCTCGTAAAATCCAGGTCCGGCTGAATCAGTGTGTAACGCGGTAATTGAAGTCAGCGCGCCGGGCAAGTTATTTCTTGTTGGCGAATATGCGGTACTCGACGGTGCACCTGCGCTACTGACCGCCGTCGATCGGCGTGCAACAGTTCGATTAGTCCCGAGCACGTCTGGTGCTTGGACGCTGAGCGCGCCGGGCATCGGCGATGGTTTTTTCGAATTGAACGCAGACGGCTCGCCGCCGGCCGACGCTACCCCGCAGACGCGGCACGACCTGCGTGTATTCGATGCCTGTCGTCATGAATCAGTGGCGATGTTCGGGCAGCCGTCGTGGCCGTGTGCCATAACCATCGACTCACGCTCTTTTTCGGCTGATGGCCATAAGCTGGGGCTGGGCTCAAGTGCGGCCGTTTCGGTCGCTTTGTGTCAGGCTTTAGCGGTGGCCTCGGGTGCTGCGCCGACATGCGCCGAGCTTATGGATTTGGCGATCCGGAGTCATCGACGTGCCCAGGGTGGGCATGGCAGCGGAGGCGACGTTGCCGTCTCGGTTTATGGTGGGCTGATCCGTTATCAAGCCGGCGTTACTGTTGAGCCGCTGACCTGGCCGACTGGTCTGGATGCCGCCGTAGTTGCGACCGGTACAGGCGCGGATACCACCGAGTTGGTTGGCCAGGTCAAGGCTTTGGCCGAGGCCGAACCGGCAACCTATGCGCGTGTCATGGGCCAGCTGTTCGAGCGTGCCGAATCGGCACGTGACGCCACGGCCGATGTCGATGATTTCGTCCAGCTCTGCCGGGATTATTTCGAGGCGCTGATCGAACTGGATTATCACGCGCAGGCGGGCATCGTGACGGATTTGCACCACCGTTTTGCGGCACGGGCGGACGACAACGGTGCGGTATTCAAGTCGTGTGGCGCCGGCGGCGGCGACGTGGGGCTCGTTTTCGCCCGGTCCGATCAGTTGGCGACGCCGTTGTCGCAATTATTCGACGATAGCTTTGGCCAGGTCGTCGACTTGGCGATGAATGCGCCCGGTGTCCGGGTTGAGCACAGTTCGTGATTATCACGAGGAGACGTCGACTCAAAGCCAGATGAGGCCGGCCAGCTAGCGACGTATAAGTGCTCGGCCGCTAAGCGCGTGTCAGCGCTCGCGTTCGCTGGTGAATTGCTGCATCAACGCTAGCGTTTGGTCACAGACGTGGTGCTCGATCCCTTCGGCGTCCTGCCGCGCGTTGATATCGTCCACGCCGAGCGCATGGAGAAAGCGCAGCACGACCGCGTGGCGCTCGCGCGCACGCGCGGCCATGCGTGCGCCTGCGTCGGTCAGAAAAATCGACCGATATGGTTGACTCGTAACCAGGCCGGCATCCGAGAGTCGGCGTACCATCTTGGCGACCGTGGCGTGCGCGACGTCCATCCGCTGCGCGAGGTCGACGGCCCGGGCTTCACCGTTGGCTGCGATCAGGTCGCCGATCATCTCGACATAGTCTTCGATCAGCTCGGTTTCGTGGGCTTCACGCACGTAACGGTGCTGCCGCGCGTGAGTGGCAGCATCCACTAACTCGCTCGCAGAAGAACGTTGTGAGTGGTCGGAAGTGTTCATACTTTCGGCGTGCTCGGGCTTGTCCATATTTTACCGCGAGCGGTGTGCCGAGGTCTCGTACATAACGGCGGCCCGGCGTGCGTACGCTAAAATACCGCACGACCCCCGGCATACGGGCCGGGTCGTTTCGGAGCGTTGTTTTGGTTTGTTCGCGTTTCCCTGGATTTTATAAACAGTCGATTTCGGACCGACTAGCTGCGCTGCAAGCCAGCGGCGTGGCCGTCGACGCTGACTATCAGTCGTTGCGCGCGGGGCAGCAGGTTATTGACGTCGCAGCGGCCGATCGACTGGTAGAAAACGTGATTGGCGTTTTCGGCCTGCCGTTGGGGCTTGGTCTGAATTTCATCGTTAACGGGCGCGAGCGCGTGGTTCCCATGGTCGCCGAGGAGCCATCGATCATGGCCGCGGTCAGCTCGGCGGCACGCGTTGCTCGATCCAGCGGCGGTTTTACCGTCGAAGTTGGTCCGCGGCTTCTGACTGGACAGATCCAGGTCAACGACGTGCCCGATCCCGACGCCGCGCGCACTGCACTCGAACAAAACGTCGAAGCGTTGGTCCGTGAAGCTAATGCCGTGCACCCTAAGATGGCCGCGCGCGGCGGCGGCGCGCGGCACCTGACCGTGGTTGAACATCGTCACACGCACTATTGTGGCTCGATGTTGGTTGCGCATCTGGCTGTGGATACGCGTGACGCCATGGGAGCTAATTTGGTCAACACCATGTGCGAAGCCATCGCGCCGTCGATCGCCGAATTGACCGGTGGTGCGATCGGCCTGCGCATCTTGTCGAACCTAAGCGATGAAGCGTTGGTCCGAGCCCGGGTGCGGCTGGAACCGGCACAACTCGCGAGTAGCAACCACACGGGCGAAGCGGTCCGTGATGGCGTGGTGCGCGCCGGTGAGTTCGCCGAGGTTGACCCGCACCGCGCGGCGACCCATAACAAGGGCATCATGAACGGCGTCGATGCGGTGGCGATTGCGACCGGCAATGACTGGCGTGCCGTTGAGGCTGCGGCCCACGCATATGCAGCGCGCGACGGCCGCTACCGTGCCTTGACGCGCTGGACGCCTGACGATGGCGCGCTTGTTGGTGAGCTGGTGATGCCGATGAAAGTGGGTACTGTCGGTGGGCAGATCGAGTCCAATCCCGCGGTTGGAATTGCCCACCGCATTCTGGGTGTCGAAAGCGCTGCCGATCTGGCCGGAGTCATGGGTGCGGTCGGCTTGGCGCAGAATTTCGCTGCCCTGCGCGCGCTCGCGACCGAAGGCATCCAGTCTGGCCATATGAGTCTGCACGCGCGTAGCGTGGCGGCGGCCGCCAATGCCGACGACTCGATCTTTGAGGAAGTGGTCGCCCGGCTGATCGAAGGCGGCGAGATCAAGACTTGGAAAGCCCGTGAGATCGTCGATGAATTAACCGCCGGCCAGGGACACAACCAAGGTCAAGTCGCGAGCCAAACGCCGACGTCTGGTACGCACGACATCGCCCCGCACAGAATCGAAACGGCTGAAGCCAAGGGCTTTGGCAAGATTATCCTGCTGGGTGAACATTCAGTGGTTTACGGTCGGCGCGCGCTTGCGGTCCCGTGCCCATTGAAAATGCGCGCCACGGCAACGCTGCAAACCGGTGATTTCGAGTTGTCGATTCCGGCGTGGGACGCCTATGCTCGCCTCGGTGATCCGGCGCCCGCCATACGCTCGCTTCATGACTCGCTGGCGCTGATCGCCGAGCGTTTGGGTGTTGCTGGCTACGGCATGCACATTAACGTTACGCCTGAATTCCCGCGTGCCAATGGCCTCGGCGCATCGGCCGCGCTCGCTGTGGCGGTAATTCGTGCCGCGGCGCATTGTGCGGATGTCGATATGACTGACCATGCAGTCTCCGAACTGGCTTTCGAGTGTGAGCGCATCGCCCACGGTACACCGTCGGGTATCGACAATGCACTTGCCGCCTTTGGTGAGTCGATTGTCTATCAGCGTGACGCTGCCGGCGGCGAACCGTCTATACAGGCGTTACATGTCGCCGAGTCCTTACCGTTGGTCATCGGTTTCACCGGTGTCGCCACCTCGACGGCCGAGACCGTGGGCGCGGTACGTTCCGCGTGGCAGCAACACCCCGCGCGCTTTGACACGATTTTTGACCAGATCGACGAGCTGGCCGGCGCCGGCATTGACGCGCTCGCGACTGGTGATGCGGCCGAGCTCGGTGGGTTGATGAATATCGACCACGGTTTGCTGAACGCGCTTGGCGTGTCGTCCGGACCGATTGAGCAGATTGTGGCTATTAGCCGCGAAGCCGGTGCGCTGGGTGCGAAACTAACCGGTGGCGGCGGTGGTGGCGCGGTGATTGCACTCGCAGCCGATACCACGGGCCGTGATCATATCGCGCACGCTATTCGTGACGCGGGATTCGACGCGGTCGAGACGTGGCTGCGTTAACTGACTGAATGTGAATTGCGTAGGAGCAAATCCATGCACGACGACGAGATGACGGAATCAGCGCCCCAGATATCGTTTACCGATGAGCCGCTGATCCTGGTCGATTCCAACGACCAACCGGTCGGCACCATGGCCAAGGAAGAGGCCCACCGCGGCGAAGGTGTGCTGCACCGGGCGTTTTCCATTTTTATATTCAATCCGGCTGGTGAAGTTCTGTTGCAACAACGGAGCGCCGATAAGGCGCTGTGGGGTGGCTACTGGGCGAACAGTTGTTGTAGTCATCCGCGCCGCGGTGAAGCGATGGATGCGGCCGTGTGTCGCCGACAACACGAAGAACTGGGTCTGGATCCGGAGCCAACCTATCTGTATCGCTTCGAGTATCACGCGCAATTCGGCGAAGCCGGTGCGGAACACGAACTGTGTTCGGTTTTCGTTGGTTGCAGCAACCGGACGCCCGCCGTCAACGCGAACGAAATCGAAGCTACAGCCTGGCTATCGCCTGCGGCGCTCGACGAAGCATTGGCCTCCGAGCCGGAGCGTTACAGTCCGTGGCTGAAACTCGAGTGGCCGCGGATTCGGCGCGATCACTGGTCGACAGTCGAAGCATTGATTACCGCCGCCGGCTAGCGACTTTCTGTCCGTGACGTGGGCGCGGACATCGCGACGTTGAAACCAGTCGGGGTGGTATGGCGACGTGTACCGGGTCAGAGCGTGCCGGTAGGCTGCTGGACTGGTGGCGTCGCTGTCAGCGTTTGTAGATGCGTCCGCGCCAAGCGCTGCGTCGGCCGCGCCAGTAGCGGATGGCCGAAACCCAGGTCATGGCTAAATACATGCATCCGACAGCCGGCAACTGGAGTGCCCGCGCCAGCGACTGACGGTAGTAAGCCAGGGTCGGCAAAAAGCTGGCCACCATCGCCATATAGCCAATGACACCGGCTGCGCGCGCGGCCGGATCCGGCGTTAATACACCCGCGATGGGAGCGATGAACAACACCAACATAGCGGCTGTCGCAGCTAACAGGAGCAGTGTCGAGTAGCCGAGCTGGCTGAATGCCGAGCGCGCGACCATATCGCGTATGCCAGCGAAATCGTCGTAACCGCGCAGACTGACCGCCGCCCGGGTGACGCCCAGCCAGGTTCGGCCGCCTGCGGCGCGGACTTTCGCCGCGAGTGTGCAATCGTCAATGATTGCGCCGGCCAGCGCGCCGAAGCCGCCGATACGTTCAACGGCCGCCGCGTTGATCAACACGCAGCCGCCGGCGGAGGCTGTGACATACCGCGACCCGGCGTTCGATAACGCGAACGGATATAACAGCTTGAAGAAATAGATAAACGCCGGAATCAGCAGCTTCTCGACGGGTGCCTGCATCCGAAGATGGGCCATCAGCGATACCAAGGTGCGGTTGTCGCGTCTGGCTTTGTCTCGTAGGCCGGCTAGTGTGCCGGGTGCGAGCTGGATGTCGGCATCGAGCAGCACCAGCCACGGGGAGGCTGTTTGCTGCCAGGCATGTTCCAGTGCCCAGAGTTTGCCTGTCCAGCCATCGGGTAGAGGGGGTACCTCGACAACGGTAGGAGCAGCGGGATGTTCGTGTGCGATCCGTGCGGTGTCGTCGCTCGACTGGTCGTCGGCGACAATCACCGACAGGTTGTGGCCTTGTGAGGTTAGGCCATCGAGTACCGCGCCCAGTGTCTGGCTTTCGTCACGGGCCGGGATCAGGACTGTGACGTCATCCAGATTATGGTGGGTGTCGGCGGCGTCAGCCTCGAAGGTCTCGCGCATGCGCCACGGCTGCCACGGCAGGGCGAGCATGATCAGCCATGCAAGCGCGGCGGCAGTGGCAACTCCGGTCAGCCAGGCGGTCATCGGCGATCATGAAAATGGCCCGAACCGACGACAGTCGGTTCGGGCCTAATGAGCAACGTTTGGGAACAGGCCTTACGCGTCTTCGTGTTCGCGTTCTTCGGTTTCGACCTGTGTGCTGGTGCTCTCACGCTTGCCGATCGACGAGATCGGTACCTTGGTCGCCGTCGCGTCGGCGCGGGCCTGCTCGTCGTAGACGACCGGCGGATCGCCAGCGAATGCACCGCTCAGCTTGGAGCCGCGCAACTTGACCTTGAGCGATTTCAGGGGATGGCTGAAGGTATCCTCGATGGCCGTTCCCTCGTAGCCGCAATGTGCCATGCAGTTATCGCACTTCGGGTTGCGGCCGACGCCGTAGGAATCCCAGTCGGTGTTTGCCATCAGGTCCTTGAAGGTTGGCTCGTAACCTTCGTCGACCAACAGGTAACACGGTTTTTGCCAACCGAAGATATTGTAGGTCGGGTTCGACCAGGGGGTGCACTGGTACGACTGGTTGCCTGCCAGAAAGTCGAGATAAAGCGGTGAGTGGTTGAGTGGCCACTTGCTGCCGCGCTCGCGACCATGCGAGAAGATGTCGCGGAACAATTGCTTGGATTTGTCGCGACCCATGAACACGTCCTGGCTCGGGGCGTGGTCGTAGGAAAAGCCTGGCGAGGTCATGATGCCTTCGATGCCGAGTTCGGTCGCGTAGTCGAAAAAGTCCGCGACTTCCTTGGGAACTTCGCCGTCGAACAGCGTGCAGTTCACAGTTACGCGAAAGCCTTTGTCGCGTGCGGTTTGGATCGCGTCGATCACCTTGTCGAATACGCCCTCGCGGCAGACTGATTCGTCGTGGCGTTCACGCAGGCCGTCCAGATGGACCGACCAGGTAAAGTAGGGCGAGACCGGGTAATCGTCCATCTTCTTCTTCATCTGGATCGCGTTTGTACACAGGTACACAAACTTCTTGCGATCCACGATGCCTTGTACGATTTCCGGCATCTGCTTATGCAATAGCGGTTCGCCGCCGGGGATGGAAACCATCGGTGCGTCGCATTCATCGACCGCGCCCAGCGCGTCCTCGACGCTCATGCGCTGTTTGAGGATCTCTTTCGGATGGTCGATTTTGCCGCAACCCGCGCAGGCAAGGTTGCACTGGAAAAGTGGTTCCAGCATTAATACCAGTGGGTATTTTTTATTGGCTTTGAGTTTTTGCTTGATGATGTAGCTTGCAACTTTGTATTGCTGAATCATCGGTACGGCCATGCGAACCTCATCGTTTTGCGGGCGCGTGGAGCAACGTCATACACGCACCAGAAAGCTGTCAATGCTTCATCATACAAGCACTTAGCGCTGATTGCGAACGTTTGGCGTGGTTGCGGCGGTGAATGCGGGGTTGGTGCAACTGGGTGCAGTGCCGTTGAGCATGGCCGATGGTTTCAACCCGTCTGCGTCCTGAACCCAGGACAGCCGGTCTCTGTGGCGTTTCGGCCCGAAAGGCCGCTTGGGTAATCGATTTCCGATCCACGGCTCATAAGCGGCGTCCGGAGTCGCATCGACAGCGGGCCGAGCAGCGTGGCCCGAACGATGTAAGCGGCCGCGCATATCGGCAGGTGGTTACCGTTGCCATTGGCGGTTTAGTCCATCCCAGCGGTATGCCGGGCGGTGCGCCAACGTTCGTGTTATTGGGTCGATTTGTTCAGATAGCGGTGGGCGTCGTACCAGGCGATCGCATCAGCAATGGCGTCACGCGCCGGCCGTGCTGCGTAACCGAGCTCCTTGGCCGCACGTTGATACGAAAAGAACATGTGTTTGCGCGCGAGTTTGACACCGTCGACCGTTACGAACGGTGGCTTGCCGGTCAGACGTGCCGCCGCTTCCGCGGCATAGGCGATCGGCATGACCACGCCGTGTGGGATGCCAATACGCGGTGGCGGTCGGCCCGTTAGATTGGCGATCAGTTTCAGGATGCTGGCCAGCGTCATGTCCTCGCCGCCAAGCACATAATGTCGGCCGCTTACGCCATGGGCGTGGGCGAGTATGTGACCGCGTGCTATGTCGTCGACATGGACGATATTTAAGCCGGTGTCCACGTAGGCTGGCATGCGGCCGGCAGCGGCGTCGCGGATCATCTGCCCGGTCGGTGTGGGCTTGTGGTCGCGCGGGCCGACGGGGGCGGATGGGTTGACGATGACGATATCCATATCGTCGGCAGCAAACGTGCGGGCGAGGTCTTCGGCTATGAACTTCGACCGTTTGTAATGGCCGATCATGTCGGCGAGTTCGACCGGTGTGGTCTCGTCGCCGACACCCCCCGTGCTGGGTAGGCCGAGTGTGGCGACGCTACTGGTGTAGACAACCCGCGCGACCCCGGCTGCGCGTGCGGCCTCGAAGACGTTGCGCGTGCCGTCGACGTTATTGGCGTAGAGCTCAGCCGGGTCTTTCGCCCATAGTCGATAATCCGCAGCGACGTGGAAAACCGCGTCGCAGTCCGACATGGCGTGTGTTAGCGCCTCGCGGTCGTGCAGACTGGCGATCGTGGTTTCGATGTCGAGTTCGGCTAGCGCGCGCATATCGCTGGTCTCGCGCCGCAGGGCGCGCACCTCGAACCCGTCTCGCTGGGCGGCGCGGACTACCGCGCTGCCGACAAACCCCGTGGCGCCTGTGACCAGTGCTCGCATGTGCGTTATGCCTCGTCGTTCCGGGCCAGCCAGCACTGCGCAAAAGTGCCCACAATCCAGGCACTGAACAATGGCAGACCAACCGCGGCTAATAGAAGAAATGGAGCCTGCACCCCGAACAAGGTGATCAGCGGGAGCAGGTATAAAATGTCGTCGATCTCGAACCAGGTAAGTGTAGGCAGGCGAGCCCTGCTTTTTCTGAAATGCACGCGCATGACTTCGTGTATGACGGCGGTAAACGCAACGAGTGCGCCGCAGAAAATGCCCAGCCAGAGCGGCCATGTGCTGTCGTCGTAGCTAGCCAGTCCCAGCCCGAGGCCGACGAAAAGCAAGGCGTGAATCAGCCAGTCGGCAGCCAGCTTAAAAGCGTGGCCGAATCTCGTGGCGTCGTTGGTCGCGTGCGCCAGCTCATCGTCGGCGTGATCGATAAAGTTCGAAATGATGAATAAGAACGCGCCTATGTTGGCGGCGATGTAGCCCCCAAGCGCGAGCAAAAAGCACGCGACAAGCCCTAGCACCGCACGTGCTGCTTTGATGTGCGGCGGGCGCAGCCGTGTTGGACGAAATGACTCGATGAGCGTGCGCGCTAGTCGAGCATCAAGTGGTCTCGGCTCGTTGATCGCTGGCGTCGCTGCTGTTCTGGCGTTTGTTGCTGCCACGTCGCTTGGTCCCCACCTGCGGCTTGCGCCGGTCGGCGCCGCTTATTTTGTGTCCGCATTATATCGCCCTGATGCGATGCACTACAGCGTTGTGTGCGCCTCACGAGGCCTGATCGGCTGCGTCGGCGGCTGCGAGCAGCGCCGGCCGGGCGTGGCCGAGCGCGCGTTGGGCACTACGAAAGCCTGTGGCAGCCTGCTTCAGGCCGCGCAGTTCGGTGTGCAATTCGCGCCGTGCCGCGAGCAAGCAGCGGAGTAATTGACGCAGTGCCAAATGGCCGTCCGCAGCGACTGAGGCGCGTGCGCTGGCCGGTAGTGTAGTGCAGGCATCGTCAGCGATGGCGCGTATGGTCAGCATTGCTAGACCGTGCTCGGCGGCGACGCGAGCGATGGCCGCGCTTTCCATGTCGGCCGCTGAGGCTGCGGTATTGCGTGCCAATGCGGCTTTATCGTCGGTGGTGGCCAGTATGCTGGGCGCTTCAGCCATTAGCGTGTCTCGCGCCACCTGACAATCGGTGCTCATAGCCGAGGCAAGATGGTGACGCCAATCGGCATCGGTTTGGAGCCGCTCACCGTCGGCGGCAACCAATGTGCTTGGCAGCACTAAGGTGCCGGCCGGCAGTGACGGCTCGAGGCCGGCCGCGCTACCCCAGCTAATCAGGGTTTCTGCGCCGTCGGCCACCAGTTTGCGTGCGGTGGCTTTTGCCCGTGTCGCGCCGATGCCGGAGAGCGCCAGTTGGTGCCCGCCGGATAGCGTCGTGTGGCTACCGGCGCGCAGACGCGCGAACATCGCCGTCTCGGAGGGCAATGCCGCGACGATGCCGACGGGCACGTATCAGGTGTCCGTGGCCGTAACGCGTCGATATCGAGCCAGCGCCCAGAGCGGGAAGTAGCGCGTGTAACCGTGATATTTGAGATAGAACACGCGTGGGAAACCGGGGGCGGTGTGCTCGGGGTCGTGCCAGGCACCGTCGGCGCCTTGTCGGGCGATCAGCCACTCGGCGCCGCGATCGAGCGCAGGGCTGGGGTGCTCGCCAACGGCCATCAAGCCGAGCATTGCCCATGCGGTTTGGAAACTGGTTGCGATGTCGGCGCGGCCACGTGGCGGCTGCCAATAGCTGCCTTGGTCCTCGCCCCAGCTGCCATCGGCACGCTGCATCCCTTTGAGCCAGGTTATGGCCGACTGGATCCAGGGCTGGCTTAGGTCCTCACCCAGTGCGTTCACGGCCTCGAGTACTGACCATGTGCCGTAGATGTAGTTGGTGCCCCAGCGTCCGAACCAGGAGCCATCAGCTTCCTGTTCGCGCTTGATGTAGTTCAGCCCACGTTCGATGAACGCCTGATCCTCCGCCTCCGGACGCTGCATCAGCCCGAATACGGTCAGCGCACGCGCGGTGACGTCGACTGACGGTGGATCGAGTAGTGCGCCGTGGTCGGCGAACGGAATGGCGTTCAAGTAGGTGTGGTTGTTATCCGAATCGAAAGCGGCGACGCCGCCGTTGGACGACTGCATGCCGCGCAGCCAGTTGGCCGCGCGGGTCAGCGCAAAGCCGTAGCGTTCGGAATCGCCCGTGACTTGCAAGGCCCAGCCGATCATGGCGGTGTCGTCGAGGTCGGGGTAGTGGGCGTTCTGGTACTGGAATGGCCAGCCACCGCCGGGCAGATCTGGGTGTTCGTCGCGCCAGTCGCCCGGAGCGTCGAGCACTTGACGATCGCACAGCCAGTCAAGCCCGGCGCAGGCCGGCTCGCTGTTCGTATCGTCGTCGGCGGCCTGGAGCGCGAGCGCGGCGATACCGGTATCCCAAACCGGCGAGGCGCACGGTTGGACTGTGTCGGTGTCGCCCCGGTCGACGACCAGGTTGTCGATCGCACGTTTGGTAGATGCGCGGTCCGGATGGTCAGCGCTGTAGCCGAGTTCGCCGAGCGCTTCGTAGGCATTGACCATGGCCGGGAAGATGGCACCGATGCCGTGCTCCGAGTTGATCCGCTCGCGTATCCAGGCTTCGGCGCGTTTCATCGCGCGCTTTCGAACCATACCGGGGATGAATGGCTCGAAGCCGCGCCCAAGTTTATCCATGCGCTTGAATAAGCGGGAAATGGGGCCGCTGACAGCCGTAAATTCGCGTTGCTCTTCCGGAGGGGTGGTAAACAACTCGCGCACGTTCACGCCGCGCGGGTTGCGGGCCATGGCACGCAGGCTGGTCAGGATAAACAGCGGTACCATCACGGCCCGCGACCAGTACGAGACCTTGCTGATGTGGAACGGCGAAACGCGTGGCAGCAGCATCACCTCGACCGGAATGAACGGCACTGCCCGCCACGGCACCTGCCCGAACTGGGCCAGCGCGATCAGCGTAAAGACGTTGACGCCACCTGCGCCGCCGCGTGCCAGGATCGCTTCGCGGGCATGTCGCATGTGAGGGGCATCCGGGTCGTCACCCGCGATTTTGAGCGCGTAATAACACTTGACCGAGCAGGAAAGCTCCAGTTCGCCGCCGTAGTAAAGGGGCCAGCCGCCGTCGACACCTTGTTTTTGCCGTAGGAACGACGCGATGCGTGCTTCCCTGGTGCGGTCGATTTCGCCGGTGAAATGCATCATCAAGATGTATTCGGCCGGTATCGTGCAATCCGCTTCGCACTCATAGCACCAGTGGCCATCGTCGGCCTGGTCGGCCACGAGCCGGTCGCGGGCGCGTTTGATCGCGGCAGTAACCCCGTCCGGCCTCGTCGAGGCGGTGTGCGATGCGGCCTTGCTCTGGGCCGCCGGTTCGCTCTCGGTGACCGGTGCGCCCGGCTCGTCGGTCAGCTCCGGTGTCAGTGCGGGCAATGGCTTGGCGATCAGGTGGAACAGATGTCGCAGACGCTCGTTGTCGCCGACCGCGAGGTTAGTGGTGAAAATCGTCGCTTTGACCGTCCGGCGCGAGACTTTGACTTCTTCACCGTCGGTATACAGTGGGTTGGCGTGCAATTTCCGGAGCGTGAGCACCGCGAGGCCGATTGACCAGAGGCAAAAGCGTCGGATGCCGGTCTGATCCGAGGGCATGCTCAGGGTGTATTCCAGCGCGTTTCTCAAGTGGCCGTGTGCGACGGAGATCAGCTCGCGCATACCGGCAGCAAAGGCTTCGTTATCGGCCCGTGAGCGGGCGGAGCCGAGCCGTTCCAGGTCGAATCCGTGGCGGGCGAAGACATCCTGCGGGAGCCAGCATACGCCGCGGGCGTGGTCGGTCCAGATATCCTTGAGGATGTTGGTCATCTGCAAGCCTTGGCCGAAAGATACCGCCCACTGCGCCAGCGGTCGGTCGGTTTCGTCCAAGGCCGGCACATGGCCGGCAAATAACTCGGTCAACATCTCGCCAACTACGCCTGCCACGAAATAGCAGTAGCGATCCAGGTGGCGTTGTGTTGGTAAGCCATCGATGCTGGCTGCGCGCTCAAAGTCGGGCATGCCGTGGCACATGATGCGCACGCAGCGTGCGATAGCCCGCTGTTGGCGTGCGTCGAGCTCGGCCGTTACGGCCAGTACTGTGGCGGTGTTGCTGACCAGGCGAAGCTCGGCATCCGGCGTCTGGGCCGCGAGTTTGGGGGCCAGCATTTCGCCCAGTGCATGCCCGCCGGTCAGGTTCTCGACCACGGCGGTAAATTCGTCGTGCCAGTAAGCCTTATCGGCGGTCGGCAGCTCGGCGTCGTCCTCGATGGTGTCGGCAATCCGACACAATAGATAGGCGTTGGCTACCGCCGTATCTAGTGGCTTCGGGAGCTCGGGGATGGTCAGCGCGAAAGTTCGCGAGACCAAAGGCAGGATTTCATCCTGAAAAGCGAAGGCGTCGGTACCTTGTTCAGTTTCTGCCACGATTTCCGACATGTCTCGGCTCTTCCTTCGTTCGGGCATCGGGGCGATACGCCGATTCGTCCCGACGCATGACTATGCGATCATTACGCGGCCGCGAGGCGTTATCAACGCTAGCTCGTATCAGCGCCTCAAAAGTTGAGGCAGATTGTGTTGCCAATCCATTCGCGGGAGCGAACATTTAATTGACTGATTATACTAAACGTATCAACGACATGCTTGAGCTGAGCCTTCAGCCGGGTCAGCCAGGGCAGAATCAGCGGCTCGTCGAGGCCATGCGCTACAGCGTTTTAGGCGGCGGTAAGCGACTGCGTCCGAAGCTTGTTTATGCCACCGGGCAAGCCCTAGACGTGGCCGATTCACGGCTTGATGCGCCCGCTGCGGCAGTTGAATGCATTCATGCTTATTCGCTGGTGCACGACGACTTGCCGGCCATGGATGACGACGATCTCCGCCGTGGGCAGGCGACCACACATATCGCCTTCGATCCGGCCACTGCGATTCTTGCGGGCGACGCGCTTCAGGCGCGCGCATTTGAGATGCTGGCTGGTAACGAAGCGCTCGATTGCTCGGCGGGTGAGCGCAGTGAGCTCATCCGGTTGTTGGCCGAAGCTGCGGGTTGGCGCGGCATGGTTAGCGGCCAGATTAGCGATATGGCTGCCGAAGGTCAGGCCTTAACGCAGGAGCAACTGGAACACGTCCATGCCCGCAAGACCGGCGCGTTACTCCGTGCTTGCGTCTTGATGCCGGCCGCGCTGTGTCCGACATTGTCGCGTGATAGCCATGCTGCCCTGGATCGTTTCGCGACGCACATTGGTCTGGCCTTCCAGGTCCGTGACGATGTCATCGACGTGGAATCCTCGACCGAAACGCTGGGCAAGACCCAGGGGGCTGATGCAGCGCACCATAAGGCGACATACCCCGCGCTGATGGGGTTGGATGCTGCCAAGGCCTATGCCGAGCGATTGGTCGAAGACGCCTGTGCCGCCCTCGCCGAGATCGAGGGTCGAATCGATGGCGACACCGACGCACTCGAAGCGATCGCGCGGGCGATCGTCGAGCGCGAGAGTTAGCCGTTAGGAACGTTTCGGCCAGCGCACCGTATAGCGAAGCGAGGCGTTTGAATGCGCTTCGATCTCGAATTGCCAGCGTGCGTTCCCGGGCGACGTGTTGTCGGATGGTTGCGTAGCCGAGGTGACTTTCGCTTGCTTCGGCAGATGCTCATCCAATTTAACGGTCGCCGCGTTTGCCCCAGCATTGCGGAGTTTGATCGCTATCGTGCGCCGCTGTGTGTCGTTCTGGGTTTCGTCGGCGATGATCTGTCGTGTGCTGGTGACGTCGAAGGCTCGGCCCAGGTTCAAATCGACCTGGCCGCCGGCCGGTGTATTTGCAATCTGATCGGCGCCCAGTAGTGCAGCCGGGCGCTTGGCCGCGTAGATGCGAAAGGCGCCCGCGGGCAATGGCGCTTGGTCCGGGTTTTTGAAGCGCAAGCGCACCTCAGCATGGCGTCGATGTGGGGTTTTGTATTGGTCGTTGAAGCCGTTGTTGAACTTGAACGTGCGCGTGGCTTTGATTTGGTTGCGATGAATAATCGTGTAGGCCCGCGTCTGGCCGGCCGGTAGATTGAGCCCGTCGTCGAGCGTGTAACGGTAGCCTTGTCCAAGTTTTTTTGGCTTCGATGCTGCAGTACGTGAGCGTTTTGCTGCAGCCATCGTGGTTGGGCGTGGCTGATGGTTACCGACGCGGTTTATGTCGCCCGCGACAAGGTCGGCTTGGCTGGCATGAATGTCGGATTTCGACTTGTTGTGGACCACCGCGAGGCTGTGGAAGGTAAGCGTCTGATTGGCCGCATCGTATTCACCGGTTGTGCTTGCTTGCCAGTTCAGGCCACCGATCTGGTAGGTCGCCATGGGCTTCGTTTGGCCTGCTTGGTCGCTTTGCAAACGCAGCTCAAGCGTTCGCTCACTGTTGTGTTGTGCGGCCTGATCCGGCGCGGACCAGCTTATATCCCAGCGTGAATTCGGTGTGATCCGCAGGGTCTGTCCGTTGACGTCGACGTAGGCGGTGTCGTCAGTCACGGCGGTCAAGGTGCCGTGTTTTTCGTTGCTTGCCGGGTCGGTATCTTTGGATGCCTTGGCACGTGTCAGCGTGACTTGTTTGTCGATCCGGCGATGCAGCGGATCGTTCGGCGTCGGTGCTGATGCACCAGGTTTGACCTGGGTTAGCGACACGTTTTTATCAGCCAGCCAGAACGTGGCGGGTTGTAGATCGCCGATCACTGACCAGCGACTTTGGTTGGCACCTTCTTCAAGGTCGAGCGACTGTGAATCCGCGACTATGGCTGCGCCACTCGGATAGATCGCGAGATGATCGACAGACGGTGTCGCCGCCACGGTAGCCATCGGTGCGAGCGCCACGAAAATGGGGGCTAGGCGGCTAAAGGAAAAACCAGGCATCGTCTTACTCCTTGGGCACTGTCGCGGCGGGCGAAGTGTCGCGATGGATCTGCAATAGTGCTGTGACCAGTATTATAGCCGGCAAGCCGGCGGCCGCGGTGGCGAGGAAAAACCAGCCGTAGCCGTAGTGATCGACCATCCAGCCGGAAAATCCACCGAGGAGCTTGCCCGGCAGTGTCATCAGCGACGAGAACAATGCGTATTGAGTCGCGGTGTAGGCTGTGTTGGTCAGGCTTGAGAGATAGGCGATGAAGACCGTGCCTGCCAGGCCGCCGGCCAGATTCTCGGCCGAGATGGTGAGTGCGAGCAGTATCATGCCGGGATCGTCCGGTATCAGCAGCGGTGCTGGTGCGCTGGCAAGCAGGCGCGTCAACGGTGCCTGATCCGTCAGCGTCTGTGCGTTAGCGGCCACGAAATCCGGCGGCACGCTGGTCTGGCCTTGTGTCGCCAGCCAGGCGAATACGAGGTTGGCGCCGGTGGTCAGTAGCGCAGCGGCCCACAATGGCCGCATGATGCCGTAACGCACCACCAGCATGCCGCCGACGGCGGCACCGCCCAGCGTCATCAGCATGCCGAAGATCTTGGAAACGCTGGCGATCTGGTCGAGCGAGTAGTGCATGTCCAGATAGAACGGATTAGCCATGACACCGAGCGTGATATCGCAGATACGAAACACCGCGATGAAAGCCAGAATCACGAGCGCGCTTCGTCCGTAGCGTTTGAAGAAATCCGAAAGTGGGGCGATTAACGCGGTTAACACCCAACCGTAAGCAGTACGCGCCACGCCGTGTGAAAGGCCGATCTGGTCCAGATGCGTATCGACCCATGGCTCGTGTGCACGAGCGCTGGGCCGATTGGAGGCCTCCGGCTCGGCGACGATAAGCACCGTAACCATGCCTACACCGACCAGCATGGCCATGACCGCATAAGCGATGGGCCACGAAGTGCCGGAGGCGATGAAAAGCGCGCCGGCACCGGCGGTTAGAAGCGCGATTCGGTAGCCGGCTTGATAAGCCGCGGCCATCGCGCCCTGGATACTTGGTTCGATCGCTTCGATGCGCCACGCATCAATTGCTACATCCTGGGTCGCCGACGAGAACGCAACCAACAGCCCGAACCACGCCAGCCACGTGAGGTCCATCGCTGGGTCCGTGGCTGCCATCGCCGCCAAGCCTGTCATCAATCCAAGTTGGGCGACCAGCATCCACGCCCGGCGTCGGCCGAGCGTACGGGTCAGCACCGGCAATGGCACCCGGTCGATGACTGGCGCCCAGACCACCTTGATCGAGTAGGTAATCCCGAGCCAGGAAAAAAAACCGATCGCAGTGCGCGATACGCCGGCCTGGGTGAGCCATGCCGACAGTGTCGAGAACACCAGCAGAAATGGCAGGCCGGACGCAAAGCCCAGAAACGCCATGCTGGCGACGCGCGGCCGGGCATAGACCGCGAGTGCCTGCCACCAACCGCCGTGTCGACGCATATGCGTCGTATTGTCGTCGGGTGTTTCGCTAGAATGCGACGTCATAGTCGATGGTCAGCGGCGCATGGTCGGACAAGCGTTGCTCGCGGTAGACTGACTCGGCCGTGGCTTTGGCAGCCAGCGCTGGCGTGGCGACCTGGTAGTCAATCCGCCAGCCGACGTTGTTGTCCCATGCTCGGCCGCGCTGCGACCACCAGGTGAATTCGTCCTCGTTTGGATTCAGTTCGCGAAAGACGTCGGCAAACCCCCATTCGCCAAACAGTTTGTCCATCCATGCGCGTTCGTGCGGTAAAAAGCCCGAATTTTTCTTATTGTTTTTCCAGTTCTTGAGGTCGATTTCGTTGTGGGCGATGTTCCAGTCGCCACAAACCAGATAATCACCGGGCGCGGCTTCACGCTCGGCCAGCAGTTTGGGAAAATAGGCTAGGTAGCGCTCTTTTGAGTCCTGCCGGTGATCGCCTGACGAACCGCTCGGCGCATACAGGCTGGCGATGGATAATGAGCCGAAGCGCGCTTCGATGTAGCGTCCTTCGGCGTCGAATTCGGCATCGCCCATACCCCGAATGACTTCATCCGGTTCGCGCCGGGTGTAGATCGCAACGCCGGAATAGCCCTTGCGGTTCGTCGCGCCTTCGTAGAAGCAATGGAAACCGGCCGGCCAGAAGGCATCCATGCCTTGAAGCTGGTGTGGCTGGGCTTTTAGTTCCTGGATGCAGACCACGTCGGCGTCCTGCGTGGTCAGCCAGTCGAAAAAACCCTTGCGTTCAGCAGCGCGGATGCCGTTGGCATTGAAGGTGATTACGCGCATACAACGTTCAGCGTGGAATAATTGGCACGCATGATACCCATCACGACACGAAAATCACGATAACCATGACCGCACCCGACGCCGACGCTAGCCAAGCGTTTCTACGACTGGCGGCCGAGCATGACGCACTTAAGTTTGGTGAATTCACGCTTAAATCCGGCCGAGTGAGCCCGTATTTTTTCAACCTGGGCGCGATTGCGTCGGGCGATGGGTTGCGCCGTCTAGCTGAGTTTTACGCCCATGCGCTAGCTAGCGCCGGTATTGCGTTCGACACAGTCTTCGGCCCTGCCTACAAGGGGATCCCGTTGGCCGCGGCGCTTGCCACGGAATTAGCCGGGCGCGGCATCGATGCCGGCTTTGCCTACAATCGAAAAGAGGCCAAGGATCACGGTGAAGGCGGCAGCCTGGTCGGCGCGCCCGTGACGGGCCGTGTGGTGATCATCGACGATGTTATGACGGCCGGCACTGCAGTGCGCGAAGCGATTGAAACCATACGTGGCGCCGGTGGCGAAGTGGCGGCGGTTCTAATCGCACTCGATCGCGACGAGTGTGGCGCCGATGCACGCTCACCGACCGCCGCGCTCGAAGCCGACGAAGGTATCCCGACGATCGCGGTCGCGGGTCTAGCCGACGTGTTGGCTTATGCCCGGCGCGAAAATATAGGTCCCGGGACCGAAGCTGCCATCGAAGCCTACCGAGCCGAGTACGGCGCCTGAACATCCGCTGCATGGACGACGCGTACCCGTGCTCGGTACGTTTTAGTTGTAGGCCTCGGCCATCTGTTTGGCGACATCGTGCGCGAAGTAGGTGAGGATGCCGTCGCAGCCGGCCCGTTTGAACGCTGTGAGCGATTCCGCGACCACGCTGGCTTCGTCGAGCCAACCTTGTGCCGCCGCTGCCTTGAGCATGGCGTATTCGCCGGAGACCTGATAGGCAAACGTGGGCACACCAAAGTGCTCGCGGACGCGTGAGACCACGTCGAGATAGGGCATGCCGGGTTTGACCATGACCGAGTCTGCGCCTTCGGCCAGATCGAGGGCGACCTCCCGAAGGGCTTCGTCGCCATTGCCGGGGTCGAGTTGGTATGTCTTTTTGTCTGCCATGCCGAGGTTGGCGGCCGAGCCGAGCGCGTCGCGAAATGGACCGTAGAAGCTCGACGCGAACTTCGCAGCATAGGCCATGATCATGGTCTCACTGTAGCCATTGGCTTCGAATGCGTCGCGGATTGTGCCGACACGGCCGTCCATCATGTCGGATGGTGCGATGATGTCGGCGCCGGCTTCGGCGTGCGCAAGCGACTGGGCGACGAGTCGCTCGACCGTTTCGTCGTTAATGATTCGGCCGCTGTCATCCAGTACGCCGTCCTGGCCGTGGCTGGTATAAGGGTCGAGTGCGACGTCGGTAATAACACCGAGGTCTGGCACGCGCGCCTTTAAAGCGCGAATCGTGCGTGGAATGAGTCCATCGGGATTTTCGGCCTCGGTGCCATCGGCCGTTTTAGCGTTCGGGTCGATGACTGGGAACAACACGACTGCCGGAATGCCGAGCTGGGCGCTGGTTTCTGCGTGGTCGACCAGGGCGTCGATACTGCGCCGTTCGACACCGGGCATGGAGGGTACGGGCCCGGGCGCATAGTCGCTGACGAACAAGGGTTCAATCAGGTCGTCCGCACTTAGATTTGATTCCCGGCATAGGCGTCGGGAAAAAGCGTGGGCGCGACTCCGGCGCAGGCGCGTGGCCGGGAACCGGCCGGTAAACGGATGCTGCATTGTTGCGGTTCTTCGCGGGTTTGTCATGTATCTTAAGCGTGGCTTGCCACCAGTCAACGCCTGATATACTGTCTTTGGAAGGAGTGCCCGCGGCACCGGCGAGATCGTATGGTTCGACGCCGCATAACCGCGCGATGGTGTCTGACCGACGTCAGTTGCGTCGGCCGTTGACCCTTGAACGCCGGTCCGCTGAACGACGGGAGTCGTTGGTAAACGCAACACTAAAGATCTCGCGGGCTGGAAGCGCATCGAAAGCCGATTGACGCTGTCACCGCCCTGTGGCCCCGGCCGCAGGTGGAAATGCCGCCCGCCTGCCGTACGTCGAGGCCCAATACCGTGGTTGACCGTGAACAATTAGCCGAATGGCTCGTGGCGAGCGCCGATGGCGACCGCATCGCGTTTGAAAAGCTCTACGCCGCGACGTCGTCGCAACTCTATGCTTCGGTGCTGCGTATCCTGCGCAGTCCGGAACGCGCGCAGGATGTGCTTCAAGATGCGTATGTGCGCATCTGGCAGAAGGCGGGCACGTATGCACCGGAACGTGGCGCACCGCTGGCCTGGCTGAAGGCCGTCGCGCGCTATCGGGGTTTGGACGCACTCAGGCGCAAGCGCCCGGAAGTACCGATGCCGGAAGAGCCGGACATGGTGGCGCGTCTGTTGGAAGACGACCAGAGTCTGTCGCCGGACGAGAAAAACGAAAACCAGCAGTCGTTGGACGTAGTCAATAAATGCCTGCAGACATTGCAGGCGAAGCAGCGCGAGAGTGTTGTATTGGCGTACTACCAGGGCCTAACGCACCAGGAATTAGCTGAGCGCATGAATGCGCCGCTGGGTACCGTCAAGAGTTGGGTACGCCGTGGATTGGCGCGGTTACAGGCCTGCCTGGCGGAACAAACCGGTTAGCCACCGACACACCGACGAGTTTTAACTCGAACGCCAGGCCAGTGGCCGAACCGGCCGCTGGTTCGGCAAACGCCGCGCGTTGCCCTATCCGTTGACGACGTCGCTTATGGCGCCGGCCACATAATCCAGGTTGTCCTGCCGTAAACCGGCGACGTTGGCCCGGCCGGATGCAACCATGTAGATGCTGTACTCGTTTTTCAGCCGCTCGACCTGGTCGCTGTTCAAGCCGGTATACGAGAACATCCCGCGCTGGTTGGCGATGTGGCCGAACTGCTGCTCGAGCCCATAGGGCGCGAGTGCGTCCACCAGGTCGCTGCGCAGGGCATTGATGCGGCTACGCATCGCTGAAACTTCGTCGCGCCAGCGTGCGGATAACTCTTCGGAGTTCAGGATGGTCGACACGATTGCGCCGCCATGCGCGGGCGGGTTGGAATAGTTACCGCGCGCCGTCGTGGCGAGCTGCGAGCGCACATCGGTCATGGCTGATTCGTCGTGAGCGACCGCGATCAGGCAACCGATGCGTTCACGATAAAGCCCGAAATTCTTGGAACAGGACTGGGTGATCAGCGCTTCGTCACAGGACTCGGCGACCAGCCGCGGACCGAAGGCGTCGTCTTCCAGCCCGTTACCGAAGCCTTGGTAGGCGAAATCGACCAGTGGCAGCACACCGCGATCGCGTACCACGTCGACTACTTGTTGCCATTGCTCGCGATTCAGATCAAACCCGGATGGATTATGGCAGCAGGCATGCAACAAAACGATGTCACCGGCCGGGATCGACTTCAAATCGGCCAGCATGCCGGCGAAGTCGAGCTGATTATTATCGTCGACGTAGGTGTAGCGCTTGATCGGCAGGCCGGCCGCCTCAAACAGCCCGATGTGGTTCGGCCAGGTCGGTGTGGGCAGCCAAATCGAGGCCGTTGGGAACTGGGTGCGACAGAAATCGCCGGCCAGCCGTAGCGCGCCGGTGCCGCCCGGCGCCTGGGTGGCGGTGGCCCGGTTGGCAGCCAGCACGGGCGACGCTGCACCGAACACCAGCCGTTGTATGCTGTCACCGAATTCGGGGTCGCCGTGTGAGCCGATATAGGTCTTGGTTGCTTCCTCGGTCAGGCGCGTTTTTTCGGCTTCGTGGACGGTTTCCAAAATCGGTGTGCGGCCGTATTCGTCGCGATACACGCCGACACCGAGGTCCACCTTATTGGGGTTGTTGTCGGCCTGGAATTCTTGGATCAGGCCGAGTATGGCGTCACCCGGGACGCGGTCCACGTTCTCAAACATCGATTCGTACCTTGTGCGCTTGGCGCGTCGCGGCGACGGCGATGCGCGACGTTGGTAAAAGGTTGCGTAGCTTATGCTACCCGCTGTCGGCTGCCGTGCGCTAGTGGTGCTCGGCGCAGCTGATCAGCCGCCGATATAAGACATTTCGACGCGCCGGCCGGCGGTTTCATGTTGCGTCGCCGCGGTCCGGCGCTCCGAGAAGCGGTCGGTGCGGGTGCGCCAGATCGAAGCCAGTGTGGACTCGATCGTCGCGTCGTCGGCGCCATCACGAAGCAATGCACGCAGATCACGACCGTGAACGCCGAATAGGCAGGTGTACAACTCACCGATTGCCGATAACCGTGCCCGTGAACAGCCGCCGCAGAACGGCTGGGTAATCGACGCGATCACGCCGAATTGCAGGCTGTCGTCGGTTAAGCGCCAGCGGTTGGCGGTCGCACCCGGCGCGGCCGGCGCTAATGCCGTGATGTCGTGTTCCGTGCGTACGGTGTCGACGATCTCGCGCGCCGGGACCACGTCATCCAGCCGCCAGCCGTTACTCGCGCCGACATCCATATACTCGATGAAGCGTGGTACCACGCCCGTGCCGCGAAACTGTTCGATCATGGGCAGGATCTGGTTTTCATTGACCCCGCGTTGTAGTACGCAGTTCACCTTGATCGGCCCCAGTCCGGCACTCTGCGCGTTGTCGATCGCGCCCAGCACGTCAGCAACGGGGTAATCGACGTCATTGATCGATCTGAAAACCGCGTCGTCGATCGCATCGAGACTGAGCGTGACCCGGCTCAGGCCGCTCGCGGCCAGTGCCTCGGCGCGTTCGTGGGTCAGTAGTGACCCGTTGGTCGTCAGACAGAGGTCGTCAATGCCGTCGATGCGCGCCAGTCGGTCGACCAGTTCTGGCAATCCGCGTCGGAGCAGGGGTTCGCCGCCTGTCAGGCGGAGCTTATGGACACCCAAGCCGGCAAATAGCCGGGTGAGTCGTTCGATCTCGTCGAAGTCGAGCAGTTCGCTTTTCGGCAGGAACAAATGCTCGGCGCCGAAAAGCTCACGCGGCATGCAGTACGTGCAGCGAAAGTTGCAACGATCAGTCAGCGAGATCCGCAGATCGCTGAGGCCGCGATTGTATTGATCGGTCGGTTGCACGGGGTTGCTCGAGCGCCGCTCCATACACCGAGTCTGGGCCCGATGCTACGTTTCGGCAAGGTCCGGCGAGTACACGAATCCGGTTGTGCAGTCGCTAGCCCTTGTTCGCCTGACGCGACACCAGTTCCTTGATCTTTTCATACGGCTTGCCGCCGGTTATGACGCGATTGCCGATGAGCAGCGTGGGTGTTGCGCGGACGCCGATCTCCTGGCCGACCTTTTTCTCGGCGTTGACCGTATCCTGGGTTGCATCATTGGCAACGCATTGTTTGAGCGTTTTGGTGTTCACGCCAGCTTCGACGGCCAGGTCGAGGAAATGGCCCATCGGCTTATCGCTTTCACTCCACTCAGCTTGAGTGGCATATAAGCGGTCGTGGTAGGCCCAGAAATCGCCTTGACGCGCTGCGCAGCGCGCGGCGACGGCCGCCTTGGGCGCGTTCTGGTGCATCGATAACGGGAAGTCGAAAAATAGATACCGGACCTTGCCGCTGGCCACCAGTTGTTTGCGGATTTTTTTCGCGACCGGGGCAAAGGCGCCGCAGGCTGGGCATTGATAGTCGCCGAACTCGCGGATTGTCACCGGTGCGCTCTTAGAACCGATCGCCACGCCGCGCTGATCGTAGTTCTGGCGGAATTTTTTCATCGTGGCCGCGCTGAGGCGCTTGGAGTTGTCCGCATCGGACTGGCGCGAGCCATTGCCGACAGCGCTAAGGATCAGGAGTGCGACGATGATGAGAATTCCGACAAGGAACACCGGGATGGCAAAGGCGCCGATCAGGCGCCGGCGATCGGGGTTATCGTCGCTCATGGGCTTATCAACTCCATTGCTGGCACGGCCGGCAGTATACGCACGGGCGCCCGCCGGGTCAGCCCGGCGGGTGGGTAGGTGTTAGGTGTGTGATAGTTTTTGCTCCCGATGCGACTGGCTTTGTTCCGATAATGGCCCCATGAACGTATTCACGACCATGGCTGCAATCGGCGTGGGCGCTGCACTCGGCGCCAACCTACGCTGGGCGCTGGGTTTGACGCTGAATTATTTATTGCCGCAACTGCCTTTGGGGACGCTGGCGGCCAATGTGCTCGGTGCCTTCCTGATCGGGCTCGCGATCGCGCTGTTAGCTGCGGCCCCCGTTACCATGCCGGCCGTATTTCGACCGCTTGTCATTACCGGGTTTCTGGGCGCTCTAACCACGTTTTCGACATTCTCGGCGGAGATTTTCAACCAGTTGGCCGAGGGGCGGCCGCTGTGGGCCATTGCTGGCATCGGTGCACATGTCCTGATGTCATTGGCCGCTGTAGCCCTTGGTGTGGGGTTGGTCGGTCTGGCCCGCTACGGCCTGTCGTCGTAACGGACGATACGCCGGGCCTTGATTACAGCGCTTAGATGTCCCACAGATCATGGTGAATCCGCGATAATTGTGGTGGTGGCCTCCGAAATCCGGCCCGGACAACCACGGTTGCTGATGATACGACAGCGCAATGTCACGACGCGGCTAATCAAGGCGTGATTCCCTCACTGCCCGATCCGACGATCTGGAATTATCTGTCGATGCCGGTGATAACGGCCATTGTTGGCTATATCACCAACGTGGCTGCGATCTGGATGATGTTTCATCCGGTTCGTTTTGTCGGCATTAAACGGCTGCGGCTTGGCTGGCAAGGCGTGGTGCCGCGGCGTGCGTCGACCATGTCGGGCATCGCCGTCGACACTATCGTGGGACCGCTGATCACGCGCGAGGATATTGTAGGCCGGCTCGACGCGGACGCGCTGGCCGAACGCTTGCGACACTCGAGCGAAGAACTGGCCGACGCCATCGTGGACGAGATTGCGAGCCAGTACTTCCCCACGACGTGGGAAAGCATGCCGGCATCGCTTAAGGCACAAGCGCGGCGCCGTGTACGCCAGCAGGCGCCGTGGGTGGTGCGCGATCTGATCGCCGATCTGCAAGGCGAAATCGACTCACTGCTGGATTTAAAACATCTGGTCACGCATGCGCTCATTGCTGATAAGCGTCTGCTGAACCATATCTTCAAACAAATCGGACATCGCGAATTTGTTTTCATAGCGCGCGCCGGCGGCATTTTCGGGTTTTTGTTCGGCCTGATTCAGATGTCGGTCTGGGCGGCCTGGCAGCCGTGGTGGTTGTTGCCGGTTTTTGGCGCACTTGTTGGTGGTGCCACCAACTGGGTCGCGCTCAAGATGATTTTTAATCCGCGCCAGCCACGCCGGATCGGACCGTTTCGGGTGCAGGGTGTTTTTTTCCGTCGTCAGGCAGCGGTTGCCGGTCAGTATGGTCGACTAGTCGCCGAACGCTTACTGACGCCCGATAATCTGGCGTCGGCGATATTCACCGGGCCCAGGGCGTATCGCTTCCGAGCGCGCGTGGCCGCACGCATCGAACGTGGTTTCGATGACGCGTTGGGGCCGTTGCAGCCGCTGGGGTGGCTGGCAGTCGGCCGAATGCGGCGGGCATTGATACGCGGCGCGGCCGCCAACAGCTTGGCCCGGGGGCAGCAGATGATTGAGGCGAATCGCGATGATTTGACGCGGCGTATCGGTTTGGCTGATTTATTGGCCGATCGATTGCGTTCGCTTGCGCCGGTCGACTTCGAGCGCATGCTGCGGCCGGCATTCGAGCAGGACGAATGGTTGTTGATATTGGCCGGCGCAGCGCTCGGCACCGCGGCCGGCGTGTTTCAACTAATCACGCTTTTTACCAGCGTGATCGTTCATGCACTTTAAGCACGCGTCGTTACGCGAACGTGTGACCGGCTAAACTTGAGGCGTCGTTGCCAGCCGACTGAGCAGCGCACTAGAGGCCGCAAAGAGGAAACGACATGCCCGAGACCAAGCAATCGCCGCGTGCCGGCGATTTCTCCTGGAAACGTGAGCTCCACCGCTTGACCGACGATTGGCCAGTGGCCAATCGTGTGTTCCGCGGCATGGCCGATAGTCGGCACCGTGCCTTGATCGAGCTGAAACAACAGCTCGATGCCGTTGAACAAGAAGCCGCGCGTGCCAGCCAGCCTACGATTGCTGAGCTGATGAGCGAACGTCTGGCGCTCGCCGAACAGGTTGATGTGGCGTCGGCGATAGACGCCCTCTATCGGCGAACGCTGGCTGCACTCGTGCCCGATGAGCTTCTGATGGTGCGGCGCTTGGTGACAGTCGGTGAGGCGCCGTTGGCCCATATCGGCGTCGCTCGTTGGCCGTTCGGCCGAGCCCGCTGGTGGGTGCTGGAAAATGCGACGCCCCTGGGGCGCGATGCGGGTGTTGCACTGCCAGACCGAGTGGATGTCTACATCCGGCAATTGAAATCGTTGGCGCTGGTCGACGAAGTGCCGGCTGGCGGCCAGCTCGAGACGGGTTTCGAGCAATTAGGCGCCGAAACCGGCGTGCGACGGGCGTTGGAGACGATCCGGGGCACCACCGGCCAGCGCCCCAGGTTCGAACGTCGAAGTCTGAGGCCAAGCAGCTTGGCGACTGCTCTTATCCAGGCCGGTGGTATCTCGTCCGATGCCGAACGGGAGGCCTAACCGCGCGGGCCGTAGGCCAACAGATCACGTGTCAAATAGCCTCGCGAAGCGCATATCGCGCGCTTGATTGGCCATTTACTCGGCAGCTGGATCGTTATCCGCACCGCCGTTTCGGAGTTCGTTTTCGAACGCCTGAGCCTCTGTCTGGCCTGCTTCGCGCAACTCAATCATGCGGCGTGCATAGGTATTGAGTCGCTGTTCGTGTACCGAACTTGGTTGGAAGGTGGGCACCGGAGCCTTGGCGCCGTCGTCATCGAGTGCGACGAAGACGAGGATGCAGTGCGTGGTCAGCTGATTGTCGACATAGCGTGGGTTACGTGCGTGAACACTGACCGAGATATGCATGCTCGAGCGGCCTGTATACATTAATTCAGCGTGCAGGGTGACCAGGTCGCCGACGTTTATCGGTGCCACGAACTGAATGCCGCCGACGTACGCCGTCACGCAATAGCAGCCGCTCCAGTTGGCGGCACAGCTATAGCCGGCGTGGTCGATCCATTTCATGACCTGGCCGCCATGGACCTTGCCGCCGAAGTTGACATCCGATGGCTCGGTCAGAAAACGCAGGGTAATGTCGTGTTCGGCCATGAAGCACACTCAGGCAGTGGAGTTGAATAACCATGATGCCTTATACCGATGCCATGTGGCGTGGCGGCCATGGCGTCAACGCCCGTCGGCACATACGCACTTGGCCAGCGGTTACCGTGCCTCGTCGGGCGTGGGGTGTGGTTCGAGATGGACCCGGGCGGCACGGTGGCCGACAACGTCAACATGGCCAGTGTAGCGTTGGTCGCCGCGCTGGTAGAACTCGAAGCAGTAACTTCTGCGGATGCGCCAGCCATTGGGGCGGCCACGGTCTAGCCGCCATCCCTTAAATGCCAGCTCGTCGATGAAATAGAGGCCGTGTTCACGGCAATGACGTTTGGCAGCGCGTCGCGCGACATTACGCGCGCCAAGCGTGTGCCACCACACGAGTAAACCGACGGCCAGTCCCAATAGCCAGGGCAGGAGATCGAACGAGGTCATCCGAGGCGCATGCGCTGAGCTACCAAGCTTAGTTGGCCGGCACCATAGATTCGTTCACGGTTATCAGGCGATCCACATCGCATCGCCGTAGCTCAGAAATCGATAATCGTGGGCGAGAGCGTGGTGGTAGGCGTTTAGCACCGTTTCGTGTCCGGCGAATGCAGCAACCAGCATCAACAGGCTGGATTGTGGTTCGTGGAAATTGGTCAGCATCGCGTCGGTGACGTGGAACGTGTCTCCGGGTTTGACGAACAACTCGGTTTCGCCGTTATAAGGCGCAATCGTGGCATCGGTGGGCGCGGCGTGCGCGGCGGTCTCGAGCGCGCGCACCACGGTTGTGCCGATCGCCACCACGCGGTTCGATCGTGCCCGGGCCGCGTCGATTGTCTGGCAGGTGTGCGCATCGACGCTGAGTCGTTCGCTGTGCAGGCGTTGTGTGTGGATGTCGCCATCGCGTAGCGCTTGATAGGTGCCGGCACCGACATGGAGCGTGACGGTGGCGGTCTCGATGCCCCGAGCCGCGAGCTCGGTAAGAAGCGCGTGGTCAAAATGCAGGCTGGCTGTCGGCGCTGCCACAGCGCCATCATGGCGTGCCCAGACGCTTTGATAGCGAACGCGGTCATCTGCAGTGTCCGGCCGCTGTATATAGGGCGGCAATGGGGTGTGACCGGCGTGTTCGACCAATTCGGCGATTGGCTGCGAGGATTCGGTTTCCAGCGTGAATAATTCGCCGTCGCGGGCTGCCACCATCAATTCGGCTGCGCCGACCTGGATACGGGAGCCGATCGTGGGGGCTCGGTTGGCACGGATTTTAGCGCTTGCTTGGTGCTGGCCCAGAATCTGCTCGATGAGTATCTCGACCCGGCCGCCGCTTTGTTTGTGACCGAATAAGCGTGCCGGGATTACCCGCGTGTCGTTGAAAACCAGCACGTCACCGGCGGTAAGCTGATCTGGCAGCTCGGCAAACGTTTGGTCGGACAGTGCGCCGGTGTCTCGGTCGAGACATAGCAGTCGCGCATCGCGTCGTTGCGTTGGGGGATGCGTCGCGATCTGCTGTGACGGCAGGTTGTAGTCAAAATCGCGTTTATCCACGATACTGCGGGTCTGGTTTGATCGTCGAACAGCCTAGCGGAGTTGGCCAATGAGTGACAGCGAAGCGCGCATCGGTTACCGCATGTTTATTCGCGTTGTGGTTGTTGGCGCGGCGTCACTGACGGTTCTCGCGGGCTGCGCTAATCAAAAGCCCGTTATGTACGGCGATCACGGCAATGGGGTATCGCAGGCAATCAAGGTTTGTGAGCAGCGTGCCCACGCGCATGGCCTGAGCTATCGCAAGGGGGGTCATATGGCGCGCCGCTCGGCCGAACGGGGAGCGGTAGGTGCGGCCGGTGGCGCTGCAGCCGGTGCCATTTATGGCAATGCGGGCCGAGGCGCGGCCGCCGGCGCTGCCGGCGGTGTCGTGACCGGGCTGACGCAAGCGCTTTTCTCCAGCCATAAACCGGCGCCAATTTATCGGCGCTACGTCAATCGATGCCTCCGGGATAAGGGCTACAAGCCACTAGGTTGGCGATGAATGTGGCCGGACCGCGCAGCGCGTCTGTGCGCTAGACTTGATACGTGCAGCCGTTTTTCGATGTTCGCCATGCGATGTTCAAACCGACAATCAATGCCCACGCTTATCAGTTTAGCCGCTGCCGTGCTTTTGGCGGGCTGTACGCCACCGCCACATCACCAGGGCCCAAAGCAGATCAATACGCCTGCTGATGCCGTTCAATCGACGCCGGCTCCGCGTCAGATGGGCCATGCCCGGGGCAATACGGGGCTGACCAGTGACGTCGAGCAGTTGAAAGATGCGCGCAGTACTTATAAGCGGGCGCAGGAGCGCCGGCGAGCGCGCGTCAAGCGCAAGCAGGCGCGCTGCCACAAGGCTGAGAATAAAAAAGAAGTGCCGATTAACGAAGGCGGTCAAAGCGGTGCCCGTTTTTGCCAGCAAACAGACTGAATATAGAGCATATGCCCGGAAGACGCCCGCTATAGGCGCTTCGGAGTAGCGCGATATGGGGCGACTGGTGGCGTAGTCATGGGCCGTTGAGCGGTTACAAAAGGTAGATAAGCGGACAAAAATTGCCTGAATGAAGCGTATTGGTTGTCTCTACAATCATATTGTGTCTATCATTCAACCTCGGTTTAGGTCGGCACGAAGGTCGACCGCCATGCAAGAAAGGAGTCTTCTATGACTAAAACGATGCTCAAGTCTGGTTTCGCGGTCGGCGCAGCTGTCGTCATTTCGGGCTGTGCGGCTGGCAGCCAGCCGTCGACTGCTGACCAAGCCTTGAACAAGGCTGAGTCCGCACAACAGACCGCAAACTCTGCCAAGCAGACGGCGCAGAGTGCACTGCAACGTGCCAACAAAGCGCAGCAGACGGCGAACAAAGCCGGTAAGACGGCTCAGGCGAACTCGCGCCGTATGCAGCGTATGTTCAAGCAGTCGCAGCAGAAGTAATATCTTCTGAAACGGCCGGCCGCTACCGGGGTAACCGTTAGCGGCCTTTTAAAACCCCGCTGCGGCGGGGTTTTTTTATGCGCAAATGGTGGGGCCGATATTGTTTGCAACGCCCCATTGACGCGACGCGGTGCCCTTATCTGTCGTGAGACGGCTTAGCTTATAGCGTAGTCCACGCGCCGCGCGGGCTTAGTGGATCAGCGGCGCAAATCTAGCTGAGAGGCATGCATATCTGCTTTGGCGTCAGGAGTGGTTTTTAGCCTCCGAAGCAGATTCTGTTTTTTGTTCGTCGGCATTTGAATTATGGCTGGCCTCGGATGAGGCGTCGTTGCCAAGGTCCGTAATTGGTTGGGGTATGCCGTTTGCCTTACTGGCGACCGACTGCGCACGCTCCCAGTTGATGTTGGTGTGCTCATGCTCGTTTGAGGCGGTAACGATGGTCTTGGTCCAGGAGGCGTAGTTTTGTTTGCCTGATTTTTTTTCTTGAGCCGGCGGATGGGCTGACATCACGAGTTGCTGGCCGTTCCAGCCTACTTTGTAGGGCTGGTCAACGATATGTACTGGCGTTCTGGAACCGAGCATCGCGAACAGATTTTCGATGTCTTCCGGGTATAGCCGGATACAGCCGTGGGAGACTTGCATACCGATGCCACGTGGCTTGTTGGTGCCGTGTATCAGATAGCCTGGTAAGGCGAGTTGTAATGCGTACTGGCCCAGTGGGTTGTCCGGTCCCGCGGGTACCACTTTCGGCAGTGGGTCACCGTCTTCTTTATGTTCTTTGCGAATGGATTCGGGCACCGTCCAGGATGGTTTGCGAATCTTGTTGGAGACGTGGGTTTTGCCCAGCGGCGTCTGCCAGCCCTTGCGGCCGATGCCGAGCGGCATCGTCACGACCTTGCCAGCATTTTTGCTGCCTTTAGGCGGATAGTAGTAGAGCCGCATTTCGGACAGATTGATGACAATGCCCTTGTGGGGGGCGTTCGGCAGCACATAGCGGGTCGGTAGCGTGATGGGGGTGCCGTCGCCGGGCAGCCAAGGGTCGACATCCGGGTTGGCGTGCTCTAATTCCCGGTAGCCGAGGTCGTATTTTCGCGACAGGGCCACGAATGTATCCGAGTCCCCGGTTTTGGTGTGTTGGATTTTGCCGACCACGGTGACGCCGTCACCCGGTAGCTCATAAATCGCCGCCTGAGCGGCACTCAACCAGAGAGCCGGAATGCTGATCATGAACGTGATAGCGATGAGGCGTGCCATATTTTTTGATCTCGTTGAAACGTTCGATGTGCGTTGTCAAGGTGCCAGTCGTTCCAGCCGC
This sequence comes from Salifodinibacter halophilus, assembly GCA_012999515.1. Classification (NCBI taxonomy): domain Bacteria; kingdom Pseudomonadati; phylum Pseudomonadota; class Gammaproteobacteria; order Salinisphaerales; family Salinisphaeraceae; genus Salifodinibacter; species Salifodinibacter halophilus. The sequence continues at coordinate 1,759,546 of JABEEB010000001.1, forward strand.
CACCCGTGCGATTCGCGTCGATAACGGAGACGGTCGTGCAGCCGGTTCTTGCGGGCTTGCCAGAACTCGATGGAAGCTGGCGCAAGATTATAGCCGCCCCAGTGATCCGGTCGCTCGGGTGCTTGTTCACCGAGCTCGGTTGCCAATGCCTCCGCGTGGGATTCGAGCGCTCCGCGGTCGGTTACGACTTGGCTTTGGGGCGAAGCCAAAGCACTGATCTGGCTGCCGCGCGGACGCCGATCGAAGTAGGCGTTGGAATCTTTCGTGGGCAGTTTTTCGACCGATCCGGCGACCCGCACTTGGCGCTCACAAGCTTCCCACCAGAATACGAGTGCGGCCCGGGGGTCACTGTCGAGTGCCACGCCCTTGGCGCTTGAATAGTTGGTGTAGAAGCGAAATCCTTTGTCGTCGTAGCCTCTGAGCAGGACGATCCGTGCGCTGGGCGCGCCATCCGGGTCGACAGTAGCAAGCGTCATCGCGCTTGGCTCCTTCATGGCAGACTCTTGCGCGGCCTCGAACCAGTCGCTAAACAGCGCCAGCGGATTAGCCGGCGCGTTGGCCTCGCTCAGATCGCTGCGGTCAAAGTCGCCGCGCCAAGCGCTAGGTTGATCGTTCACTGGTTATCGATAGTGAAGCCGACTTTGACGCTAACCTGCCAATGGCCGATTTCGTTGTCGACGATATGCCCGCGCACGTCGGTGACTTCGAACCACCGCAGATTCGCGATGGATCGGCTCGCCTCGTGGATCGCCTTACGCACCGCATCTTCTTGACTGGTTTCCGACGAACCAGTCAATTCCACAGTTTTATAGACGTTGTCGCTCATGGTGTCGGCCATCTGGATTGGCGTTGGTTAGTGGTCAAGCCTATACGGCTCGCGGGATGGCCTCAAATATCGGGTGTGAATCGGAAAGCGTTGGCACGGTATGCTGCTTGGTCTGGACGCCAAGCAGACTGAAGGCGCGAGCGATGAAGGCACGCCGAGTTGTTGGTGAGAATGCGCGGGATGACGCCCTGATCGCGGGTGAACACGTCGGTCGCACGGCGGTTGCGATCGGCGCCGAGACTTGATTTTCGAGGAGGTGAGTCATGTCTGATAATACAGCCGGCCTCGCCGGCGTCACTGCCGGCCAAACAGCTATATCGACAGTGGGTGGCGAGAGTGCGGGGCTGACGTATCGTGGCTACGCGATCGCGGACTTGTCCGCTGGGGCATCGTTCGAGGAAGTCGCGCATCTGTTGATCCATGGTCAACTGCCTGGCGCTGGCGAATTGACCGCGTTTCATGCGCGGCTCGCTGAATACCGATCTCTGCCGCCGCAACTGGTGCGTGTGCTGGAAGCGATCCCGGCCGATGCGGCGCCGATGGACGTGCTACGTACCGGTGTGTCCATGCTCGGAACGCTGATGAGCGAGCAGGACGAAGCGTTGGAGGCGGCCACAGTCGGCGAGCGGCTATTGGCGATGATGCCGTCGATGCTGATGTACTGGCACCACTACGCGCGTGGCGGACAGCGGATCGAAGTCGAAACCGACGATGACACCATCGCCGGCCAGTTCCTTCACTTGCTGCATGGCGCTGCCCCCGAGGCCGATGCCGAAGGCGCGTTGGCCGCGTCGTTGATCCTCTATGCCGAGCACGAGTTCAATGCCTCCACATTCACTGCGCGCGTCATCACCGCGACGCAGGCTGATTGTTTTGCGGCAATCACCGGTGCAATTGGTGCCTTGAGTGGCCCGCTTCACGGCGGTGCCAATGAACAAGCGATGGCTTTGATCGACCGCTTCGCCGACGCGGATGACGCCGAACGTGGCGTGCGTGAGAGGTTGGCTGCAAAACAGCGAATCATGGGCTTTGGGCACCGGGTCTATCGTGAGTCGGATCCGCGTAGTGCGATCATCGAGGCTTGGGCGCAGCGGCTGGCCGGCGACGATCCGGGCCGTGCCAATGTTTATGACATTTCCAAGCGTATCGCCGAGGTCATGTGGCGCGACAAAGCGCTGTTTCCCAACGCCGATTTCTTCCACGCGAGCGCTTATCGCTTTCTCGGCATCCCGACCGATCTGTTCACGCCGATCTTCGTGATGTCGCGGCTGACCGGTTGGATCGCCCACATCGTCGAGCAGCGTGCCGATAACCGCCTGATACGGCCGAGCGCCGACTATGTCGGCCCGCCGCTGCAGACATTCGTCGCGCTCGACGAGCGCTCGTAGACCAAGCTGTTCCGGCGTATCATCCGAACGTCGGGGAATGTGACACACGAGGATTGCCGATGTTGATTGCCTACTGGTGCGTGCTGATTGCAGCCGTCATGCCGATCGGTTTTGTTGGCTACGCCAAGTTTGCCGGCCAGCGTAAGCTCGGCCCGCAGGCCAACCACGACCCGCGCGCCTGGTTGGAGCGCACCGAAGGTGCTCAGCGTCGCGCCTGGTGCGCCCAGCAGAACGGTTTCGAGGCGTTCCCGCCGTTTGCTGCTGGGGTGATCATCGCGGCGATCGCCGGGGCGCCGGCGGTCGCGATGAATGTCCTGGCCGTATTGTTTGTGCTGCTGCGCCTGCTCTATGGATGGTGCTATATATCCGATCGCGCATCGCTTCGCAGCACGGTTTGGTTCGCGGCGACGCTTTGCACCGTGGTGCTGTTTTTCTTGCCACTGTTTGGCTCGGCCATGCCTTAATCGTCGCTAGGTTCTGCCATGGCTCAGGCTGGTTTCGACGCCGTCATTGAAAACATTGCCGACTACGTCTGTAACGGCGTGGTCGACTCATCCGTGGCCCGTGAAACCGCGCGTCATTGTCTGATGGACACGCTCGGCTGCGGGCTGCTCGCGCTGGATTATCCGGCTTGTCGGCGAGTGCTCGGCCCGGTGGTCGACGGTGCCGGCATGGACGGCGGTGCCCGCGTACCCGGCACGGCTTATCAACTCGATCCGGTCACGGCCGCCTTCAATATCGGAGCGATGATCCGCTGGCTGGATTATAACGACACATGGCTGGCGGCCGAGTGGGGGCATCCGTCGGATAATGTCGGCGGCATCCTGGCTGTGGCCGATTACATGTCACGCCGTAACGCCGACCGCGGCGAGGCTCCGTTGATGCTGGGCGATGTTCTCACGGCCATGATCAAGGCCCACGAGATCCAGGGCGTGCTCGCGCTTGGCAACAGCTTCAACCGCGCCGGGCTCGATCATGTGCTACTGGTGCGAGTCGCCACGGCTGCGGTTGTTACGCCGATGTTAGGGGGCGATCGCGACGCTGTTTGTCGTGCGCTTAGCCATGCGTTTGCCGACGGCGGCTGCCTGCGGACCTATCGCCACGCGCCGAATGCGGGTCCTCGCAAATCGTGGGCGGCCGGGGATGCAACGGCGCGCGGTGTTTGGCTCGCGCTCATGGCGACGCGCGGCGAACTCGGCATTGCGTCAGCACTGACGGCGCCGGAGTGGGGGTTCCAGGATGTGCTGTTTGGTGGCCGCGAGATCACGCTGACACGCGAGCTTGGGAGTTACGTGATGGAAAACGTGCTCTTTAAGCTCAATTTTCCCGCCGAATTCCACGGCCAAACCGCTGTCGAAGCCGCGCTCGAGTTGCATCCGGCTGTGCATGGCCATCTGGCCGATATCGACCGTGTGGTTATCGAAACCCAGGCATCGGGCAAGCGCATCATCAATAAGACCGGCGCGCTGACCAATCCCGCCGACCGCGACCACTGTATCCAGTATATGGTGGCCGTGGCGCTGATTTTCGGGCGACTGACGGCGGACGACTATGAAGCCGACGTTGCCGCCGACCCGCGCATTGACGCGTTGCGCGATCGGATGAAAGTGGTCGAAAACGAGCGTTTGACCCGCGAGTATTTAGAAGAAGACAAGCGCGCCATCGGCAACGCGGTGCAAGTGTGGTTTGGTGATGGAACCGCCAGTGACCGGATCTGTATCGATTACCCGATTGGCCATCGCCGCCGCCGCCATGAGGGCATGCCGGTGCTCGAAAAGAAGTTTGCGCGCCATGTCGCCGGTGCGCTTTCGCCGCAGGCGGCCGCATCGGTGCATGCGGTGCTGGCCGACGCGACAAGCGTCGAGACAGCCGCCGTCGATACATTCACCGATCGACTTGTGCGTTAAACCGTCAGCGCGACGAACCGGGTTTTGTATGTGAGCCCGCGCTAAGTTCCCGTCTCGCGTGCCGGTTCGGCGGCACCCAAAAGCGGTTTCAGAAAACGCCCGGTGTGTGACGCCTCGATGTCGGCGACGTCTTCGGGGGTGCCGGTGGCGATGACCTCACCGCCCCCATCACCGCCTTCCGGACCGAGATCGATAACCCAGTCGGCCGTTTTGATGACATCAATGTTGTGTTCGATGACGACCACTGCGTTGCCCGCTTCCCGGAGGCGTAGTAGCACGCCGAGCAGTTGCTTGATGTCGTGGAAGTGTAGGCCGGTGGTTGGCTCGTCCAATAAGTATAAGGTGTTACCGGTGTTGCGCTTGGATAATTCACGCGCGAGTTTGATGCGCTGGGCCTCGCCACCGGACAGCGTGGTCGCGTTCTGGCCGAGTTTGACGTAGGACAGGCCGACATCCATCAACGTTTCCAGCTTGCGTTTTAAGCTCGGCACGGGCGAAAAGAAATCCAGCGCGGCTTCCACGCGCATATCCAGCACATCGGCGATGGTCTTGCCTTTGTAGTGGACTTCCAGCGTTTCACGGTTGTAACGCGCCCCGCGGCAAGTGTCGCAGGTGACATAAACATCAGGCAGGAAGTGCATCTCGACCTTGATCACGCCGTCGCCTTGGCAGGTTTCGCAGCGCCCGCCTTTGACGTTGAAGGAAAACCGTCCGGGTTTGTAGCCCCGAGCCCGGGCTTCCGGCGTGTTGGCGAAAAGGTCGCGAATGGTGTCGAACAGCCCGGTGTAGGTTGCCGGGTTGGAGCGTGGTGTGCGGCCGATCGGCGCTTGGTTGATGTCGATGACTTTGTCCAGGTGCTCGAGGCCGTCGATCGCGGTGACGGGGGCGCTGCGCGCGACGGTTCGGTTGACCTGGCGTGCGGCGGCTGGAAAAAGCGTTTCGTTGATCAGGGTGGACTTACCCGAGCCGGAAACGCCGGTCACGCAGGTCAGCTGCCCCATCGAGAGGCTCGCGTTGGCATTCTTTAAGTTGTTGCCGCGCGCGCCGCGGATGGTGATGGGACGCTCGGCATCGAAAGGCTGGCGTGCCTGGGGTATGGCGATAACCTCGCGCGCGGATAAATAGGCACCGGTTAGTGAATCCTGGTTGGCGGCGACCTGCTCGGCGGTGCCTTCAGCGATGACGTGGCCGCCGTGGTCGCCGGCGCCGGGGCCGAGATCCAGTACGTGGTCGGCTTCGCGAATGGCATCCTCGTCGTGTTCGACCACGATCACTGTATTGCCGAGATTGCGCAGGTGCTCAAGGGTGTTCAGCAGGCGCCGATTATCGCGCTGGTGGAGGCCGATCGATGGTTCGTCGAGAACGTACATCACGCCCACCAGGCCGGCGCCAATCTGGCTGGCCAGCCGGATGCGTTGAGCCTCGCCGCCGGACAAGGTTTCGGCGGCGCGTGACAGGGTCAGATAGTTCAGGCCGACGTCGAGCAGAAATCGTAAGCGCTGGTCGATTTCGCGGATGATGGGTGCCGCGATTTCGGCGCGGTGGCCTGGAATGGCCAGTGATTCGATCAGCGTTTGGGCGCCAGCGATACTCTCGGCATTGACCTGGCCGATGGTAGTGCCGGCCACGCGAACGTGGCGGGCCGCTTCGTTCAGGCGGGCACCACCGCAGGTGGGGCAGGGTTTCGACGACAGATATTTCGCCAGTTCTTCACGCACCGCGAACGACTCGGTTTCGGCGTAGCGCCGCTGCATGTTGTTCAGCACGCCTTCGAACGCGTGCTTGCGAACGCGCGTCCGGCCGCGAGCGTTGATGTAACGGAACTCGATTTTGTTGCCGCCCGAGCCGTGCAGGATGATGTCTCGGGCTTGTTGTGGCAATTCGCGCCACGGCTGGTCGACGTCGAAATCGTACGCATCGGCCAGCGATTCGATCAGGCCGAAGAAATAGGGGTTGCGCCGGTCCCAGCCACGCACCGCGCCGCCAGCTAGCGAGAGGTTCGCATCGATGACCACGCGATCTTCATCGAACACCGACTGAGAGCCCAGACCGTCGCAGTCCGGGCAGGCGCCGTGTGGCGAGTTGAAGGAGAAAAATCGCGGTTCCATTTCCTCGATCGAGAAGCCGCATCGTGGGCAGGCAAACTGCGAGGAAAAAACCTGTGTCGGCCCGTCGCCACGCCACGACATCGTCCAGGCGGTGCCCTCCGAGAGGCGCAAAGCGGTTTCGAAACTCTCGGCTAGCCGTTGTTCGAGTCCCTCGCGGATTTTGAAACGATCGACGACGACTTCGAGGTTGTGGGTCTTTTTGGGATCGAGCTCGGGCACGCCCTCGTCGAGCTCGACCACTTCGCCGTCGATGCGCATGCGGATAAAGCCTTGGCTGCGCATCTGCTGGAAGATTTCGCGGTGCTCGCCTTTACGGCCTCGAATGACGGGCGCCAGCAGCATGACCGCGGTTTCGGAGTCGCCGGCCAGGGTTTGGTCGACCATTTCCGATACGCTTTGGGCGGTTAATGGTTCGCCGTGTGTCGGGCAGTGCGGCGTGCCAACCCGGGCAAACAGTAGCCGGAGGTAGTCGTGGATCTCGGTGACGGTGCCTACCGTTGAACGCGGATTATGCGAGGTCGATTTTTGTTCGATGGAGATCGCCGGTGATAGACCCTCGATCGAGTCTAGATCTGGCTTTTCCATCATCGACAGAAACTGGCGCGCGTACGCCGATAGGGATTCGACGTAACGCCGCTGACCTTCGGCGTAGATCGTGTCGAAAGCAAGGCTTGATTTGCCGGAGCCGGATAAGCCCGTCATTACGATCAGCCGGTCACGCGGCAGGTCGACGTCGACGTTGGCTAGATTGTGGGTGCGTGCGCCGCGGATGCGGATGCTGTCCATAGCGGAGTCGGTCTCGCAACGATAAGTTGTCCAGTATACGTGTTGCGTCGCGTACTGGATGAGTGGCCCCGCATGCTAAGCTATCGCGTTGCTGTCAGCGTCCAGACAATACCGCAAATGCGAGCGGCAACCCCATGAATTCGACCGAGTTCCGCGCGGCCTATTCGCTGGCCGGCATTTTTTCGCTGCGCATGCTAGGTCTGTTCATGATCTACCCGGTGTTCACGATCTTTGCGCAGCAACATCTCGTCGGGGCAACGCCAATCACCATCGGGCTCGCATTGGGCGCCTATGGCCTGGCGCAGGCCGTGTTCCAAATCCCGTTCGGTTTGGCGTCGGATCGTGTTGGCCGCAAAAAGATGATTGCGATCGGCTTGTTGATTTTTGCCGTTGGCAGCGTCGTTGCCGCGCTATCAGACTCGATTTGGGGCGTGATCGCGGGACGTCTGCTCCAGGGCGGGGGCGCGGTCAGTTCTGTCATTCTGGCGCTCAATGCGGACCTGACACTGGAGGAAAATCGCAACAAGTCGATGGCGATTATCGGCATGACGATCGGGCTCGCGTTCGCGATCGCGCTGGTGTTGGGGCCGCTATTGAACGGCTGGATCGGTGTGCCCGGCATTTTCGGCTTCACCGCGGTTCTGGCCCTGGCCGGTGTGCCGGTGTTGTATAAGGTGACGCCCGAGCCGGCCGCCGCGTATTCCCACCGCGACACACAAGCCGTGCCGGCCATGTTTTGGACCGTGCTTGGCGATCCTGAACTGCGGCGCTTCGATTTCGGCATCTTCGCCTTACACGCCATGCTGGCGGCCAGCTTCATCGCGCTGCCCGAGTTGTTGCGCGGGACGCTCGATATTGGCGAGCGCCAGGAGTGGATGGTCTATCTGCCAGTGCTCGCGGTCTCATTCGTCGTCATGATCCCGGCGGTCATTCTGGCTGAGGCCAAACGGCTGATGAAGCCAGTATTCATTGGTTCGGTCGCGCTTTTGTTGGTCACCCAGGTGGTGTTGGCCGCGTATCACAATAGCTGGCTTGAATTAGTGGTATTGCTGACGCTGTTCTTCGCTGCTTTCAATGTCATGGAAGCGAGTTTGCCGTCGCTTATTTCCAAGGCCGCACCGGCCGATGGCAAGGGCACGGCGATGGGCGTTTATTCCAGCGCGCAGTTTTTCGGCATATTCGCTGGCGGTATGCTGGGTGGCTGGGCATATGGTGCCGATGGTGTCTCCGGCGTGTTCTGGGTAGGCAGTGCCATTGCTGTGGTCTGGCTCGGGGTCGCGGCAACCATGCCGCAGCCGCGGTTCGCGCGCACGCATCTGCTGGCGGTGGGTGCTTTGGATGACGACGAAGCCAACGCGCTCGCCCGGCGTATCGAGGCCGAAGCGGGCGTTTTCGAAGCCAGCGTGGTGTCGGCCGACCGCGTGGCATATATTAAATTTGACGGTAAGCTGACCAGCGCTGATCATTTGGATCAGTTCGCAGCCGCGCAAGCCCACGCAGGGGAGTCCTGATCATGGCCACTCGAGGTGTCAACAAGGCAATCATCATCGGCAATCTTGGCGCCGATCCGGAAACGCGTTATACCGCCAGTGGTAGTGCGGTAACCAACGCCAGTGTCGCGACCACGGATAGCTGGCGCGACCGAAACTCGGGCGAGACGCAAGAGCGCACCGAGTGGCACCGGATTGTGTTTTTCGGTCGGCTGGGTGAGATCGCCGGCGAATACCTACGAAAGGGCAGCAAGGTCTATATCGAGGGCCGGCTTCAGACCCGCAAGTGGCAGGGCCAGGATGGCCAGGACCGCTATACCACCGAAATCGTGGGCAATGACATGCAAATGCTCGATTCGCGCGGTGGTGGCGGCGGCAGCGCGCCCATGGGTGGCGGCCAGGGTGGCGGCCAGCAGCAACAAAACCGCCAGCCAGCTGGTAATCAGCCGCAGCCGCAGCCGCAGCCGCAGCAGCAACAGCAATCGGGGCAACAGCCGGTCGATACTGGCTTTGATGACGATCTGGACGACGATATTCCGTTTTAACGGTCGATCACGATGGGCGAGCTGCCCATTCGTTGCGGGCGCAGGTGGTTGAGTCAGCGCCGATGAGCTGACGGCGGCACTGATATTGCGGCCGATTATCGTTGTGTTGCGAGCTGTGTCAGTTCCCGGTGTGCGCGGGTTGAGAAACCCTGATATGTGACATGACAAGAACGCTGGCGCGTCGGTTTGTGGTTGGTTTAATATGTCAGTATTATTAGACATATGGACTCGAAGCAGGCAATCGAGTGCTTTTCAGCACTCGCACAGGACACGCGGTTCGCGGCTTTCCGCCTGCTCGTACGCTACGAGCCGGATGGCTTGCCGGCGGGTGAAGTCGCGCGTTTACTGGAAGTGCCGCACAACACCATGTCCGTGCACTTGGCGGCATTGACGCGGGCCGGTCTGACTTTATCCCAGCGTCATAGCCGCTCGATTATTTATCGCGCCAACCTCGCGCACGTACAGGAAACCGTGCAGTTTCTCGTGCGCGATTGTTGCGGCGGGCGACCAGAAGTTTGCCAGCCGTTGCTGGATTCGTTGGCTGATTGCACACCGCCGCCTGATCAATGAGGGCTGATGCATGCACCCGCTGATTTATCACAACCTGAACTGCAGCACGTCGCGTAATACGCTGGCCATGATCGAAGCAGCCGGTGAAACGCCCGCGGTCGTTGACTATGTCGAGGATCCACCATCGCGGGATCAGCTGTGCTGGTTACTCGAGCAAATGGGCATGTCGCCGCGTGAACTGTTGCGCCGCAAGGGCGCGCCCTATGATGAATTGGGTTTGGACGAACCGGGGTTAAGCGACGCGCAACTGATCGATGCCATGCTGGCACATCCGATCCTGATTAATCGGCCGATCGTGGTAACTGACCGGGGCGTGCGGCTTTGCCGACCGTCCGAACGGGTGCTAGCGCTACTGGATAATCCCGGCGATCGTTTTATCAAGGAAGACGGTGAAGTCATCACGTACGCACAGGACGCGACATGAACGATGACTTAGTTCGGCACGATCTGCCGAATATCGACCCGGATGCGCTCGATCCCGTCGATGTTGACGCACTGGCTGGTGCGGACAGTCCACGGCATGCGCCTCGCATTCTTATCCTCTATGGTTCGTTGCGGTCGCACTCCTATTCGCGCTTTCTCTCGCAGGAAGTTGGCCGATTGCTGCGCTGGTTCGGCTGCGAGGTGCGATTCTTCGATCCGGCCGGTTTGCCGCTACCCGACAATGCCGAGGCCGATCATCCACGTGTGCAGGCACTGCGCGATCTGGCGACCTGGTCGGAGGGCATGGTGTGGATTAGTCCGGAACGCCACGGTGCGATGACTGGCGTCATGAAGTCGCAAATCGACTGGATTCCGTTATCGCTGGGTGGCGTGCGGCCAACCCAGGGCAAAACGCTGGCAGTGATGGAGGTCTCCGGCGGTAGTCAGAGTTTCAATGCAGTCAATCAGTTGCGTGTGTTGGGCCGCTGGATGCGCATGGTCACGATTCCGAATCAGTCGTCGGTTCCCAAGGCATTTGGTGAATTCGACGATAATGGCCGCATGAAAGACTCAGCGCTGTATCGGCGCGTGGTCGACGTCTGCGAGGAGCTCGTGAAATTCACCTGGCTGATACGTGAGCGGGGCGATTATCTGACCAGCCGTTACTCCGAGCGCGTCGAAAGCGCTGAACAAACCTCGCGGCGTGTTAATCAGGCCGCGCACTAAAAGCGTCCCACCACCAGAAGCCTGAACGACGGACATGCTAGCGCTGGTCATTTTCATCGTCACGCTCGTGCTCGTTATCTGGCAGCCGAAGCGTGTGGGTATCGGATGGAGCGCATTGGGCGGCGCGGCTGTCGCGTTGGCTACCGGTGTCGTGCAGCCGGCCGATGTTGTCGTGGTCTGGCACATCGTCTGGGATGCCACGTTTACTTTCGTCGCACTGATCATCATCTCGCTGATTCTCGACGAGGCGGGGTTTTTTGCGTGGGCTGCGCTGCATATCGCGCGTTGGGGCAACGGACGTGGGCATGTCCTATTTCCACTGATCGTTTTGCTGGGTGCGGTGATCGCCGCTTTTTTCGCCAACGACGGCGCAGCCTTGCTGCTCACGCCGATTGTCATCGCGATCCTGGTGCGGCTGGAGTTTTCCGCTGCGGCGTCATTGGCCTTTATCATCGCCACTGGCTTTATCGCCGATACAGCAAGCCTGCCGTTGGTGATCTCGAACTTGGTCAACATCGTCAGTGCTAACTTCTTCGAGGTGTCGTTCGACCGTTACGCCACGGTTATGGTGCCGGTCGACCTAGTCTCAATTATCGCCACGCTGACAGTCGTCTGGCTGGCTTTCGGCCGTAAGATACCGCGGCGTTATGCGGTGGACGCACTCGATCAGCCGACCACCGCAATCGTGGATCCGTACGTGTTTCGGGCGGCGCTGCCCGTGCTGGTTGTTCTGCTGGTTGCCTATTTTGTGCTGGCGCGATGGCACGTGCCGTTTTGCGTTGTCACTGGTGCCGGCGCCTTCGTTCTGACAGGCATTGCTGGTCGCTGGTGGCGTGGCGGTCGCGGTACGACCATATCGCTCGGCCCAGTGATTCGCGGTGCGCCCTGGCAGATCGTGCTTTTCTCGCTCGGCATGTATCTGGTGGTCTACGGCTTGGGCCAAGCCGGACTGACGCACTATGGTGCCGTGGTGCTTGATTGGCTCGGTCAACAGGGTGTGATTGTGGCCACGCTTGGCACTGGTTTCTTGTCGGCATTTGTTGCTTCGATTATGAACAACATGCCGTCCACGCTTGTTGGCGCACTGGCGATCAAGCAGACGCAAGGGCCCGAATTAATCCACGAGCTGATGATTTATGCCAACGTCATCGGCAACGATCTCGGCCCGAAATTCACGCCGATCGGCAGCCTGGCGACACTGATGTGGCTGCATGTACTGGCCGGCAAGGGATATCGCATTGGCTGGGGGCAGTACATGAAAATCGGTCTTATCCTGACGCCACCGGTGCTGCTGGCAAGCCTGATCGCGCTAGCACTTTGGCTGCCATTGATCACATCCGGATGAGCCGGTTTTAACGCGCTCAACCGAAGTCTTACGGCCAAGCGCGTCATGAACATAACTGTGGCCTGGTGTCGCCGCGTGCCACCATGGCCTAGACAGCCTGCACCCGTGGCGCAGCGGGCCGTCAAGGTCATGGAAACCGCCGGCGACTGGCTCTGGCTCAGTTCGCGCCTAGCCGTTTGCCGGCTTACGTTGGAGCATGGCGACGATGCGCGTGCTCAGTTGCCCGAGTGCGTGACTCATGGCGGCGGCGATGTTGCCGGGCGTGTGGGACTCGGCCTTGATCGTTAGTTGCGCATGCCCTGAACGTCGGCGTTCTGCATCGGCAGCGCCCACATGCCAATCGGCCGTCAGGTGGACGACGTTATTTGCGTCCGCTATAAAGCGATCGATCGACACGCTCAAAATGCGCTCGGTATCCGAGCTCGAGACGGTGCCCGCGTATTGTTTCGAACCGAGCCGATTGGCCAGATCGCGGCCCAGGGTTTGGTGAACTTGCTGGTCGAGCGGGGCGATCCAGCGTGCGGTCGTGCTTACCTTGCGCGTATTGGCGCCGGTCTCGCGGACCAGATACGGTCGATCCAGTGCACTAGCAAGCTCGACATGCCCGAGCGCCAGCGCTGGTTGGCCGATGTCGGTGGTCGGGCCGGACGACGACGTAACGTTGAGTGCGATGAACTGCGTGGGCGGGCTGCCGGCACAGCCGGCGAGCAGCAATGTGCCCGAGACGATTAGCGCCGGGCGTATGAGCTGGCGATACAAGTGCATTTATTGCCCCCGTCCACGGAGCAGCGCGTCCGGATGTTGTTGGAGGTAACTCGTGAGTGCTCGAATCGAGCGCGAAGTACGTGTCACTTCGCCGACCAGTTGCTGCACGTTGGCCTGATTGCTCGCGGGGCCGCCTGTCACCTGCTTGATCTGTCGCAGTGTATTGTCGGCCTCCGCCGCCGCTTCACGTAAACTTTCCAGCGTCGGTTTGATCTGTCCGTTGGCGTTCGCCGTAACGTCTTCAACGTTGGCCAGGCTATGGTTCAAGTTCGACAGTGCCTGGCGGATTTGGGGAGAACTTGCGATCTGTTGCGCGTTTTCGGTCGTTTTGGCCACGTTTTGACCGATGCGGGCGATAGGCACGGCGTCGAGCTTGCTGGCGATATCGCCGATCTTGTCCATTATGTCGCCGATGCCGCCACCGGCGACCATCGGTATGGCAGGCGGATCCTGCGTATGGTCGAGACCCTGGGCGTCTTTCTGCCCGACCATTGCCAACTCGATGTGCTTGCCACCGACCACTGGAATATTGGCTGAGATTTTGGCACGCAGTCCGTTGGAGACCAGCTGGCTCAACGCATTAACGAGCCGGGCGGTGGCGTTGTTTTTCGCTGTTGCCTGTTCGTTATTGCTGGTCTGGCCACCGATGCCGAGCGCACGTGCGTAGATCGTTACATCCAGTCCGGTCTGAATACGTTTCGATGAAGGGTCGTAGCGCATTCGGACAGCGCTAACACGGCCTATCTTCTGACCTTCGAGTGTCACCGGTGCACCCGTCGAAATACCGTCTAGGCCGTTGGTTGGTGTCAGTGAGAAGCGCCGATTCGGGCCCGCGAGCGCCGACCGTGCCGCCGTTTGTCCATCGTAGAGCGGGTACCGATCAGCGGTTTTCTTGTCGCCGCCCGTATGGCCGTTTTGCGGCTGTGATTGTGCGACGTTGCCGAACGCGATCGCGCCGGAAACCAAGGCTTGGGGGCGTGGTGTCTTGATGTTGACAGCATCCGAGCCGGTTCCGATATTGAATCCGCCGGCGCGCCAGAAACGGGAGCTGTCGGTGAGTTTTTTGGCAAACGGTTGTTTGATTAGCGCACGGATTTCGACGCGGTCTTTATTGGCGTCATAATCCGTAGTCAGAATGCGCCCGGCCTGGATGCCGTGATAAAGGACCAGCGAACCGCGCCCCAGTAGCCCTTTATCCGCTGTGGTCAGCGTCACGATTCGCCCCGAGACTTGGTCGGGACGACGGGGCGGGTGCAGGCGACCCTTGAAATGCTCCCGGTCCGCGCCTTTGCCGGGGCGCATCGCGATATAAGGACCGCTGACGAGCGACTGTATGTCGCCGTTCAAAAGACTGGGCGACACAATCCAGAATTTGGTCCCATCGTTGACGGCATCGGCTACCGAGCCCCGTAGCTGAAGCGTTGCCTGCACTTTGCGCAAGTCGTCGACCAGATCGACGCTGGTGACATGGCCTACTCGCATGCCTTTGTATTTAACAACTGTCCCGGGCGCGCTAATGCCGGCGCTGTGTGGAAAGGTGACGGTTACGGTCGGGCCAGCGAACACCCAGGTGCGCACGACCAGATAGGCGACCAGGATCATCGCTGCGAGTGGCACAGCCATCAGCCAGCCACGCCAGGGCGTGCGACGGATGCGTGCCGTCGCCGGTCCGGTTTCGGCGCCCTCGAGGCGGCTGTTGTTGTTTGTTTGTTCCACTAAACAATCAAAGATGCGCGTAGGCAGCGTCCCACATTAGACGCGCGTCAAAACATCGCGACGCCAGCATGGTAATAATCACGACGAGCGCGAACGGCAGTGCGGCGCGCCCCACGTGGACGTCGGCTAAGCCACTGAACGATATCATGGGTGCCATGAGTGCCACGATGAATGGATCGGTGTTCGACCAGCGACCGATATAGTGGATGTAGCGATGCAAACGGGTACGCAGCGCCAGCGCGCGTGTACTCGGAAACTTGACGCTGATCAGCAGCCAACTGAGACCGATTAGCTTCACGAGGGGGATCATGATGCTGGCCACGAAAATAATGACCCCGACAATATAGAAATTCGCCGAAAAAAGCCGTTCGACACTACTGATGATGGTGTGCGCTTGTAGGCCACTGGGTTGGATCGAGTAGCTCATTGGGTAGTAGTAGGCCGGGAAATACAAAATGTATCCGGCCAAAACGAGCGCGGTGGTGCGGCTGAGGGCGTCCGGTTTGCGCAGATGCAGGCGGTGTCGGCAGCGCGGACAGCGCGTGTCTTCGGTGGAAAGCGGCAAGACAAGATCGCAGCTGTCACAACTAATCGCGGCTTCATCGGTGGGTGGCTCGCGGTTAGGCATGATTTTGCGCCATACGTGGTGAGGGGAGAGCAACCACGGCAGAAGCATGTTCAGACAAGCGGCCGCGACCAGACACCAGCCGCCGGCCAGTACTTGTGAGCCGAGTTGGACCTGCGTTCGCATGAAAATGACCAGCCCGGCTAGAACCAGCACGTCAGGCATGGCCCAGAGTCGGAGATTTTGACTGTAGCGATACATGCGACCAAGCCAGCGTGGTCGCCGCCGGGTGAGCAGCATCGTTAGCACGAGGGCGAGACTGCCAGTGCGAACGATGGGGAAGACGATCACGAAGAGCGCATACATGAGCGCGAGGATCGGCCAGTTTTCGTCGCCGAGTGCCACCACCCCCGAGCTTATGTAGCCGACCCGTATTTCGCCGCCGAGCATGACTTGCCCGATCGGAACGGCATTGGCCGCAAGCAGCAGGAAGAATAAAGCGAGGACCCAGGCCAGTGCGGTCCGGACCCCCGAATCGGCGCGGTCGAGCACGCGCCCACAGCGAATGCATTCGGCCACGGTCCGCGCCCGGATTTCTGGAATGTTTTGTTCGGTGCCGCAGTCTGCGCAGGCAATCGCCATGACCGGGAATCCGATGCGCGTCAGTTATGCCGTTAGTCTAGCGCAGCCGGCCGTTTGCGCTGTCAAGCCGTTTACGCCTCGGGGATGGCTCATGCGAGCGGGCGTTCAAAACGGTGTTTAAGCGGTCACCTGGCGGTGTTGCGGGAGATGGCCCGCGTCAGGAAAGCGAGTACGGCCGAGTAGCCGGCGATGCCGGTGTTCGAGTCAGCCGGAAACGGCGGCAGCCGTGTTGAGGCAGCGCGCCAGAATCCGGTTACTCGGCCGTGCTGTGTTAAACGTCTAGTTGTCGCAGCAATACCAGCGCCGTCCGGGTCGATGAAGCCGGGTTTTGCCCCGTAATCAGGGCACCGGATTCGACGACGTGGGCCTGCCAGTCCGCGCCCTGGCTGTAATCAGCGCCCTGTTCGATGAGCATCTGCGCCACCAAAAATGGCACCACATCAGCCAATCCGACGGCCGACTCCTCGGTGTCAGTAAAGCCGGCAACGCGCTTGCCAGCGACCAGCGGTTGACCGTCTGTACCTTGGACATTCTTAAGTGCCCCGGGGGCATGGCAGACGAGCGCAGTCGGCTTGCCGGCATTGAACATGGTCTCGATAAGGGCGATCGAGTGGCGGTCATCGACCAAATCGTAGAGTGGGCCGTGGCCGCCGGGATAAAACACCGCGTCGAATGAATCTGGATCAATTTCGGCCAGCGGCGTCGTGTTGGCCAGCGCGTGTTGGCCCTGGGTATCGGCTTTGAAGCGCCGCGTATCGTCGGTGGCAGCCTCGTCCGTGTCACTGTTCGGGTCTATCGGTGGCTGGCCGCCGGCCGGGGAGGCTAGCGTGACCTCGGCGCCGGCATCGCGGAAGACATAGTAGGGCGCCGCGAACTCTTCTAGCCAGAAACCGGTTTTGTGGCCGGTGTCGCCTAGGTCCGCGTGCGATGTCAGAACCATCAGAATTTTCATGGGAGCTCCTTCGTTGGGGCTGGATCTAGTGAGCGCTGTTTTGACGTTCGACCATCCATGCTGGATACAGGGGCGTCGGTGCGGTCACGTCGTTTAGACGCGCTAGCTGTTCGTCGGACAGCGTCACGTTAACCGCGTCGAGATTGTCATCCAGCTGTGTGCGTTTGTTGGCGCCGATGATGGTCGAGGTTACGCCCGGCTGAGCGAGTGTCCACGCCAGGGCGATCTGCGGAGTGCTGGCGCCAGTTTCGTTCGCTACGGCCTCGAGCACATCGACAGCATCGAACACGCGCTCATCAACGGGCGGAAAGTTGAAATCCGTGCGTCGCGCGCCTTCCGGTCCGGCCTGATCACGGCGGAATTTCCCCGACAGCATGCCACCGGCCAGCGGCGACCATGGCATCACACCGAGGCCCTGCTCGCGCGCCAGCGGCAACAACTCATGTTCCAGGTCGCGACCGGCCAGTGCATAGTAGGCTTGCAGCGAGATGAATGACGCCCAGCCTCGGTGCTCGCAGATAGCAAGCGCGCGGGCGATGTGGCGCGCCGGCCAGTTGGAGCAGCCGGGGTAGAGCACCTTGCCCATACGCACCAAGTCGTCGAAGGCCTTCAGCGTTTCTTCCAGCGGCGTCGATTGGTCCCAGCCGTGGGCCTGATACAGATCGATGTACCCCGTATCCAAGCGTTTCAGACTGGCATCGATCGAGGCCATGATGTGCTTGCGCGATAGTCCGACGTTATTGACATCACCGGTGCCGTAGGCCGCGTCCTCGCTCATGGGCGCGCGGAGCTTGGTGGCGATAACGACTTTGTCGCGGTCGACGCCGAGGTTCTTGAACGCCTGGCCGAGAATGACCTCGGATTCGCCGCGCGAGTACATATCGGCGGTGTCGAAGAAGTTTACGCCGGCATCCAACGCGCGCTCGACCAGTTCATCGGCGTCGCGTTGTTCGACTTCGGCGATGTTTTTGAAGCTGGTACCGAAGGTCATGGTGCCAAGACAGAGCTCGGAGACCTTGAGGCCAGTTTGGCCGAGGTTGCGATAGTGCATGCTGGTTTTCTTTGGTGGCGTGACCTGAAAATGCGCGCTGGCCGCGACTGCGGCTGTATAGTGGAAATGGCGTGCAGCGGCGCCGTATTCAAGTGCTGGCTGGCCAGCCCGTGAGTATGGCGGCGTAATCATTTACACTAGCGCTAAATCATGATCAACGCACAGTTCAACCGCATCCATGCCTGAGTCTGTGACCGGCCCGTCCGTCTTCGTGCAGACCTGGGGTTGTCAGATGAACGAGTACGACTCGGCCCGGATGGTCGACGTGCTCGCTAAAGACCGTGGCGCCACGCGCGTGACGCGCCCTGAAGACGCGGACATCATTCTGCTCAACACCTGTTCAGTACGCGAAAAAGCCGCCGAAAAAGTGTTTTCGCAACTCGGGCGCTGGCGGGACCTGAAGGAAGAAAATCCCGCGCTCGTCATCGGCGTGGGCGGCTGCGTGGCATCCCAGGAAGGTCATGCGATCCGCGAGCGCGAGCCGCTGGTGGACATGGTCTTTGGCCCGCAAACTCTGCATCGCTTGCCGCAGATGCTGGATAACGTCGCCGACAACGGTGCCGGTACAGTCGATGTGGCCTTCCCCGAGATCGATAAATTCGACCATGTGCCGCCGGCTTCGGCCGAGGGCGCCACGGCGTTCGTGTCGATCATGGAAGGGTGCTCCAAATACTGTAGTTTCTGCGTGGTGCCCTACACCCGCGGTGAGGAAATCTCGCGCCCGTTCGATGATGTGATACTCGAGGTCGTCGAGCTCGCCGACCAAGGTGTCAAAGAGGTCACGTTGCTTGGTCAGAACGTCAATGGCTATCGCGGCCCGATGCACGATGGCAGCGTGTGTGATCTGGCCATGCTCGTTGAGCATGTCGCCGAGATCGAAGGCATTGAGCGTATCCGATTCACCACCAGCCACCCGCTGGAGTTCTCCGATGCGCTAATCGACGCTTATGCGCGCGTGCCCGAACTCGCGAATGATCTGCACTTGCCCGTGCAGTCTGGGTCCGACGATGTGCTGGCGGCGATGAATCGTGGTTACACGGCGGCACATTTCCGCGAGCGCATTGCGCGTCTGCGCGAGGTGCGCCCGGATATCAGTCTGTCGACCGATCTGATCGTGGGCCATCCAGGCGAGGGCGAAGAAGAATTCGAGGCCACCATGGATTTGGTTGAGGCTGTTGGCTTCGATAGTGCGTTTTCGTTTGTCTACAGCTCGCGCCCCGGGACGCCGGCCGCCGACATGGCTGACAACGAATCGCGCGAGGTGAAACGACAGCGTTTGAGTCGTCTGCAGGCGCGTATCGCCGAGTTCAATCAGGCCTATATGCGATCAGTGGTCGGTACGCGTCAGCGGGTGTTGGTCGAGCGCGAATCGAAGCGCGGCGATGGCCAGTTGGCTGGTCGGGCCGATTGCAACCGATGGGTCAACTTCGACGCCCACCCGCGCTTGATTGGTCAGTTTGTCGACGTGGACGTTACCGAAGCATTGGATAATTCGCTCCGCGGACGACTGGTAATCCATGAGCCGGCCGAGGTTGGGCCGTCGACCGAAGCGGAGGCCGTTGGCGGCTAGTTGCAATCAACGACTCGACCGACTCTGGATCTGGAGCCCGCGGATAGCACCCGCTTGGCGCGCCTGTGCGGCCCGCAAGATGAGAACTTGCGGGTAATCGAGCATGCGCTTGAGGTGCGTATTCACAATCGCGGCCACCACTTTGAGTTCGACGGCCAGCCGGACGAGGCCGAAGCCGCCGTGGCGAGTGTAAGCGAGCTCTACGCGCAGTCGGCGAATGGCGAAATCTCGCCCGAGAAAGCCCACGTCGTCGCGCGCAGTGCAGGCAATGAGCGTGATATCGAAATGGTCACAAATAGTAACGGCAGCGAAGAATCGAGCGCCCCGGACGCGGCTTCTGATCGTCCCGATGACGCGTCGTCGGATGTAGTCATCAAGACACGTCAGGGGTTGGTGCGCGGCCGAGGCCCGAATCAGCGCGCCTATCTGCAGCGACTGGTCAACAACGACCTGGCTTTTGGTATCGGCCCGGCCGGCACCGGTAAGACCTTTCTGGCCGTGGCCGCAGCCGTCGATGCGTTGGAGTCGCACCGTGTACAGCGTCTGCTGTTGGCCCGGCCGGCAGTGGAAGCGGGTGAGCGGCTGGGGTTTTTGCCTGGCGATCTGTCCCAGAAGGTCGACCCTTACCTGCGGCCACTCTACGATGCTCTCTACGAAATGCTCGGCGTCGAGCGTGTGGGGCGTTTGATCGAACAAAACGTCATCGAGATCGCACCACTGGCCTATATGCGTGGCCGCACGCTCAACGAGGCGTATATCATCCTCGACGAAGCCCAGAACACGACCGTCGAACAGATGAAGATGTTTTTGACCCGCATCGGCGTAGGCTCGACGGCCGTGGTTACCGGTGATACGACGCAGGTCGATTTACCGGCCAACCAGCGCTCGGGTTTGTCGCACGCGGTGGGTTTGTTGCGGGATATCGACGGCATCAGTGTGACTGAGTTTGCCGCCCGCGACGTCGTCCGCCATCCGTTGGTGCAAAAGATCGTGCAGGCTTATGAGGGCGATAAGGCCTCAACGCCGGGTGGTAATGGCTCATGACACTGTCGTTAACTGTCACCAGTGAACTCGATTTTGAGGCGCCGGTCGAGCATGCGCGGTTGGAGTTGGCCGCCGCCTGCGCGCTCGAGGCAGCCGATTATCCGCCGGAATCGGCGGACGATGGCGACGAGATCGAGGTGAGTCTCTGCCTCGTGGATCGTACGGCGTCGGCGCAGTTGAACAACGCCTATCGCGGCAAAAATTACGCGACCAACGTCCTGTCATTTCCAGCCGATGCGCAGGTGCCGGGGCTCGTGGCTTTGGGCGATCTGGTGATCTGTCTACCGGTGGTGGAGGAAGAAGCTGCCGCGCAACATAAGTCCGTCGGCGATCATCTGCTGCATCTGGTCGTCCACGGCACGTTGCATCTGCTTGGCTTTGACCATGTCGGCGATGCAGAGGCTGATTCCATGGAAGCCATGGAACGTCGCGTGCTAGCTGGTTTCGGCATTGGCGATCCGTATGCGCCGACGTCCGATGCCGATCGCACGGACTAAAATGTATCCCGCCATCACGGTCTGTTTCGACAAACGCGCCCATGAACGACGATGAAACTGAGCAGTCACGCAGCAATAGTTGGCTGCGACAGATCGGCCACAGCTTGGTGGGGCCGCCGCGCGACCGCGAGGAATTTCTAGACGTTCTGACCGAGGCGCGCGAAAACGAGCTGTTCGACGCCGACGCGCTGTGGATGATGCGCGGTGTGTTGAATGTCAGCGAGCTGCGGGTGCGCGACATCATGGTGGCGCGCTCGCAGATGACCGTCATCGGTGTCGACGACAATGTCGATGACATCTTGTCCACCGCGCTCGAATCCGGGCACTCGCGCTTCCCAGTGGTCGGCGATTCGCGTGATGAAGTCGTCGGTGTTCTGCTGGCCAAGGATCTATTGACCCTGGCGGTCAGTGGCGCCGAGCGCGGCGGATTCGATATCGACCGCGTGCTGCGGTCAGCGGTCTACGTACCGGAAGCCAAGCGCGTCGATGTGTTGTTGAAAGAGCTGAGAGCATCGCGCAATCACATGGCTGTTGTGGTCGACGAATACGGTGGCGTCGCGGGGCTGATCACAATCGAGGATGCGCTCGAAGAGATCGTCGGCGAGATCGACGACGAATTTGATCGTAGCGAGGGTGCCCAGATCCTCAAGCTCGACGACAACCGCTTCCAGATCCGTAGCCTGACGCCGGTCGAAGCCTTCAATCGCTACTTCGAAACCGAGTTCGCCGATGACGAGTTCGACACTATCGGTGGCTTGGTCGTGCATGAATTTGGCCATGTGCCGGGTCGGGGTGAGACGACATCCATCGGCCGCTTTTCGTTTACCGTGGTGCGCGCCGATTCGCGCCGTATGCATCTATTGGAAATGACTATCCTGCCGGGCGATGCCGAGTAATCAGCGCGGTCCCATCAATGCGTCTATGAATAAATGCCCATGACTAAAGGCTTGGCAGCCAATATCGTTGTGCCCGCCATCTGTGGCGGGCTGATCACACTCGGCTTCGCGCCGTTTGGCTGGTGGCCACTGACTTTGCTTGGCGTGGTCGGGTTGATCGCGCTCTGGTGGGATGCGCCGGTGCGCCCTGCGGCTGTACGCGGTTTCGTCTTCGGCCTGGCCTCTTTCGGCACGGGCCTATATTGGCCGTATGTCTCGGTCCACGAGTTCGGCCACGCCTCGGCACCGGTGGCCGTCGCAGTGACGGCTTTGCTCGTCGTCTATCTTGCGCTCTATCCGGCGTTGGTCGGCGCCTTTGCTGGCGCGACGCGGCGCTGGCCGCGGCTCCTCTGGGCGCTCGTTTTGGTGCCTGGTGCCTGGCTTTTGAGTGAATTGGCCCGCGGCCGGATTGGCACTGGTTTTCCCTGGCTGTCGCTTGGCTATTCGCTGGTCGACTCGCCGGTTTCAGCGCTAGCGCCAATCGTTGGCGTTTACGGCATGAGCTTAGCGCTGGTCGTGGCCGCCGGTGTGTTGTGCCTGCTTGTGGCCGGGTCTCTCGTTGGTCGGGTTATCGCGGTCGCGGTGATCGCGATAACGCCTATCCTTATCTGGCTCGTGCCGGTGCCGAGCCATTGGACCGAGCCGGCTGGGGAGGCCCTTTCGGCCAGCGTCGTCCAGGGCAGCTTCGGGGAGAAGATCAAATCGAAATCCTCCACGCTGGGCCCGACGCTTGAGCGCTACAAACAACTGACTAAAGCCTCGGACGCCGATTTGGTGGTATGGCCGGAAACGGCTGTGCCGGTACCCGCCAACCGGGTGCAGTCTTATTTAAGCGACATCGACGCCATGGCAAAGCGTAAGGATCAGGCTTTGCTCGCCGGTACGCTCGTCGCCCGTGAGTCGCGCTACTACAACGCGCTCCTCGGCTTGGGAGCGGCTAGCGGTCGTTATTACAAACGCCATCTCGTGCCGTTCGGCGAGTATTTCCCCGTGCCGAGTTTCGTCAAACGCTGGATCGGCGAGATTGTCCCGATGCGTTTTGGCGGTCTGGCATTCGGGCCGGCGCAACAGGCGCCCATCGAAGCGCACGGCGTCGACATTGGGCTGTCGATCTGTTTTGAGGATGTTTTCCCGCGTGAGATCGCGCGCTCGCTCCCGCAAGCCGGGGTGCTGGTCAACGTTACCAATGATGCTTGGTTCGCCGGCACCATCGGGCCGGCGCAACATCTTCAGATCGCTCGAGTGCGGGCGCTGGAATCCGGCCGCCCCATGCTGCGTGCCGCGAATACAGGCATCAGCGCGATCATCGGCTACGCCGGCCGCGCTCGCCAGACCACGCCGCAGTTCCAGGTCGCCACGCTGGATAGCCCCAACGTTCAACCGCGCAAGGGCGCTACACCGTACGTTGCGCTCGGCAACGAGCCGGCCTGGTGGACGGGCGGCACGGTCGTTTTGATCGGCCTGATTGGCGCTGCGCTCGCGCGGCGCCGGCGCCTGTGATCGCGGCCTGCGCTACAATCCGCCGGTAATCATTCAACCACATAAGCTGACGACGCCGCTGATGGAGCGCGAACCCCGTTTTCAAGACATCGAAGTCGACGTACAAGCGCGCTGGGACGCCGCCGAAGCCTTTACCGTGGCCGACGACGCGCCTGGTGAAAGTTTCTACTGTCTGTCGATGTTTCCTTACCCCAGTGGCAAGCTCCATATGGGGCATGTCCGCAACTACACCATCGGCGATGTCATCGCCCGTTATCAGCGCATGTGCGGCAAGAAAGTGCTTCAGCCGATGGGCTGGGACGCGTTTGGATTGCCGGCAGAAAATGCCGCCATCGACAACGGTGTGCCGCCCGCGCAATGGACGCGCGACAATATCGACTTCATGCGCGGCCAATTGCAACGGCTCGGTTTTGCTTACGATTGGTGCCGCGAGTTCGCGACCTGTGATCCCGAGTACTACCGTTGGGAGCAGTGGTTTTTTACGCGGCTCTACGAGCGCGGCCTGGTTTACCGCGCCAAAGCGACGGTGAACTGGGATCCGGTTGATCAGACCGTGCTGGCCAACGAACAGGTCGTCGATGGCCGCGGTTGGCGATCCGGCGCAGTGGTCGAGCAGCGTGCCATCAACCAGTGGTTCGCGCGTATCACCGATTATGCCGATGAGTTACTCGACAACCTCGATGAACTGACCGGTTGGCCCGATGCTGTGCGTACCATGCAGGCGAATTGGATCGGCCGGTCAACAGGGCTGACGATCCGGTTTGATGTCGCCGGTCGCGAGACACCGCTGGAAGTGTTTACCACGCGTCCGGATACGCTGTTCGGCGTCACCTATATGGCGCTAGCAGCCGACCATCCGTTGGTCGTCGAATTGGCAACGGGCGACGCTGACTTGGCAGCATTCTGTGACGAATGCCGGGCCGCCGAAGCACACGAAGTCGGCGCCGCCACCGACACCAAGCGTGGCTGGCGCCTACCGCTGGAAGCCGTCCATCCGCTGACTGGCGAGCGGCTGCCGATTTTCGTGGCCAACTTCGTGCTGATGGGGTATGGCACGGGGGCCGTCATGAGCGTGCCCGCGCACGATGAACGCGACTATGCGTTTGCGCATACTTACGAACTGCCGATACGCGCTGTGGTGGCGAATGCCGACGGCACCGAGCCCGATCTGGGCGCGGCCGCGCACGTCGAGGCGGGCCCACTGATCAACTCGGATGCGTTCGATGGCTTGGAGTTCGAGGCGGCATTCGAGGCCGTTGCGTCGCGACTAGAAGCTGATGGCCGAGGCGAGCGCGAGACGCAGTATCGCCTGCGCGACTGGGGGCTGTCGCGCCAGCGCTATTGGGGCGCGCCGATTCCGATCATCCATTGCCCGGATTGTGGGGCTGTGCCCGTGCCGGATGCGGATCTGCCGGTCCGATTGCCAGAAAATGTCACGCCGGACGCCAAGGGGTCGCCGCTGCCGGACATGCCCGAATTCGTCGAGTGCGTGTGCCCGCAATGCGGCGTTGCTGCTCGACGCGAGACCGACACGTTCGACACCTTCATGGAGTCGTCGTGGTATTTCGCGCGTTTCACCTGCCCAGATGCCGATTCGATCGTCGATGCGCGCGCCGACCATTGGCTGCCGGTTAATCAGTATGTTGGCGGCGTCGAGCATGCAGTCCTGCATCTGCTCTACGCGCGGTTTTTCCAGAAGCTTTTGCGCGATACCGGGCTGTCCAGTGTCGGCGAGCCATTCGCGCAGCTGCTGACCCAGGGCATGGTGCTGTCTGACGGCGCCAAAATGTCGAAATCCAAGGGCAACACGATCGATCCGCAATCGCTGATTGAGCGCTATGGCGCGGATACCGTGCGCTTGTTCATGATGTTCGCCGCGCCGCCGGAGCAGTCGCTCGATTGGTCCGATGCCGGTGTCGAGGGCGCGCATCGTTTCTTGAAGCGGCTTTGGCGCCTTGCAGCCGACCATGTTGCTGTCGGCAACGTTGCTGTCGAGACGACCGTGGCTGAAGATGATGAAGCTGTCGCCTTGCGGCGCCGTTTACACGAAACTATCGCCAAGGTCGGCGATGACATTGGCCGTCGTTATACGTTCAACACGGCTATTGCTGCGGTCATGGAGTTGACCAACGAACTGGGTCGACTGGCTGCCGAGCCTGGCCGGTTGCTGCACAGCGTCCGACAAGAAGGACTCGAGGCAATCATTCGGTTATTGGCACCGATCACACCGCATGTTTGTGACCGCCTATGGCGAGAGCTGGGTCACAATACGCTGCTGGTGGACGAAGCCTGGCCGGTTGCGGATGAAGCGGCATTAGTGCGGGACACAGTTGAAATGGTGGTCCAGGTCAACGGCAAGCGGCGTGGCTCGGTTGAAATTCCGGCCGATGCCGAACGCGATGCGGTTGCCGAGGCGGCGCGTACAGCCGATAACGTCGCCCGCTTTATCGACGGATGCACGATCAAAAAGACAATCGTCGTGCCCGGCAAACTGGTCAATCTGGTGGTTTAGCCCTCAATGCAGCGTGATCGACAGGCGCAAACTAATCCGGCAGCGACACGCTGCATGACGCTTAGATCCGGCCGGTCGCTCGGACGGCTCGTAGTGGCGATCGGGCTTGTTGCGCTATTGGTCGCACTCAGCGGTTGCGGTTTCCATCTGCGTGGGCGGTCACCGTTGCCTAAAGGTGTCGACGCCATGCAGGTGACCTACGGCAACAACTACAAGGTGGGCGACCCCGCGTTGGTTCGCACGGCACGCCAGCGGCTGCGTGAACAAGGTCGGCTAGGTGGTAGTGAGGCGCCCGCCACGCTGGCTATCAAAAACGTCAGCGATAGTCGCGACGTAACCTCGGTTACACCAGGGAGCGGCAACGTCGCGACCTATGCGGTCGAAACATCGGTTATCTTTTCTTACAGCGTGAATGGGGCGACCCAGATCGCGAACAAGAAACTCTCGATTTCGCGCGAATATACCCTCAACGAGACCCAGCGACTCGCTGCGAACACCGAGCGTCATCAGCTTGCCGATAGCATGCAGAAACAATTGGTTAACGAAATCTTTCTGCGCATCGCAACATACAATCGGGAATCCACCGACAAACCGGGGTCGACTTCGAACACCGAGCAATCCTGGAGCGATCATGACTGACCGACAGCGGCTTACGTCCAGCCCAGTGGGGCCGGCTGAGGCCGGCGAATTCCTGCGTGGGCGGCGAAGTGTCGATCAATTCGAGTCGACACCGGTCGATACGGAGCGGTTAGAAGAGGCATTCGAGGTGGCCCGTTGGGCGCCCAATCACCATCTGACCGAGCCGTGGCAGTTTTATGTGATCGGGCCCGAGACCAAAAAAGCGATCGTCGAATTGAACGCCGAGCTCGTCGCCGAGGCCAAAGGCGAGGAAGCGGCCGATGCAAAACGTCAGCGCTGGCATGCTGTGCCTGGCTGGTTCGCTGTGACTTGTCGGCGCGCGGACGACGCAAATACCGCGGCGGAGGACTATGCCGCCTGCGCCTGTGCGGCGCACAATATCGTGCTTTATCTGCACAGCGCAGGGATGGCCTGCAAATGGACCAGCGGCCCGGTTACACACGACGCACGCTATCTCCGGCTATTGGGGGCGGATCCGGCAAGCGACTATAGTGTGGGGCTTTTCTGGTATGGTGTGGCTAAACGCGCACCACGCACGCAGCGAAGCGAGGACGGGCATCGTCCCGTACGCTGCCCGTGACGCACGAACCAATTACAATGGCGATTCCGCGTGCCCGCATTGCAATGGATGGATATCATCGTTACCATTCCATGTTTAACAAAGCACGGCGCGTCTACGCCCAACCTGAATCGAACCCGTCATGAAGACGTACTCTGCAAAGCAAAACGAAGTGCCGGCCGACTGGTACGTAGTCGATGCCGCCGACAAGACGCTCGGTCGCATGGCCAGCGAGATCGCGTTCCGGCTACGTGGCAAGCACAAGCCCGAATTCACGCCGCATATGGATGTTGGCGACCACATTGTTGTGATTAACGCACAGCAGGTGCGCACGACGGGCGCCAAGTCGGCTAAGAAGATTTATTATCGGCATACCGGCTATCCGGGTAATATGAAGTCGATGAGCCTGGCCAATCGACTCGAGCAGCATCCCGAACGCGTTATCCGTGACGCCGTTACCCGTATGTTGCCAACCGGGCCGCTTGGTCGACAGATGGCGCGCAAGCTGCGCGTCTATGCGAGCGAGGATCATCCGCACACGGCGCAGCAGCCGCAAGCACTCGAATTCTAGTTATGGCATCAGAACAGTTTTACGGCACCGGCCGTCGCAAATCCGCCACTGCACGGGTGTTCATCAAACCGGGCAGCGGTGACATCAGCGTCAACGGCAAGACGCTGGATCAATATTTCGGTCGCCCGACATCGCGGATGATCGTTCGTCAGCCGCTCGATACCACCGATTCGCATGACCGCTTCGATATCAAGATCACGGTCGAAGGCGGTGGCCCGAACGGTCAGGCTGGCGCGATTCGGCATGGCCTGTCCCGCGCGTTGATGCGTTACGACGAATCTATGCGTCCTCCCTTGCGGGCGGCTGGTTACATCACGCGTGACGCGCGTCACCCGGAGCGCAAGAAGATCGGTCTGCGAAAAGCGCGCAAATCGCCGCAGTACTCCAAGCGCTAAGCGATACGAGCGCTGCGGTCCCGGCAATTTGGGGGATCGTCTAAAGGTAGGACGACGGACTCTGACTCCGTTAGTGGGGGTTCGAATCCCTCTCCCCCAGCCAATAAAAACCCGCCATCTGGCGGGTTTTTATTGCTTAAGGCCACGCTATCCGGGTTGGTCGCGCAGCCAAGCTTGGGTGTTGATCTTGGGGTGGCATGCATCCAGTCGGAGCGTGATTGGCTGGGTAGCCGTTTCTCGGAAACCGGATTGTGACGCCGGTCGCACAAATCTTATTACGCTATTGGCAGCCGCTGCGAGGCTTGGCGAGTCGGCCCCGAGCAGGTCATTACCGGCGTTTCCACGGCAAAGCCGGTCGGCCGTTTGATCTATGCGCCGCAGCCGTTGAGACTTGCTTAGCCACAAAACAGTCGCCAAGCCATGGTGCTTCCCCAAAACGTCGGGTAGCCCTCGGTCGCCATCCTCTGTCGGATATATGCCTGCCTTGTGGCATTATGCTGAGCGCTAGTGCGCTACGCGCTTCAAGTTGGGAATCGACCGGAAACGATTTATGGCAGGACAACGTGAGATAGCCGTATTGGGCGCCGGGATGGTCGGCGTGTGTGTCGCGGTCCATCTGCAGAAGGCTGGCCACAACGTCGTGCTGGTTGATCGCAAGGCCCCCGGGCAGGAGACCTCCTACGGCAATGCGGGCCTGATTCAGCGCGAGGCTGTCGAGCCGCATCCGTTCCCGCGTGATATCGGCACGCTCTGGCGTGTGTTGCCAAATCGCAGTATTGATATCCGTTATCGCGCCTCGGCCATGGTCGGCAATGCCGGCGCGTTGGCGCAATATTGGCGCTATTCGAGTACGCGTGAGTTCGAGCGCATCGTGCCCGAGTACGCGTCGCTGATCGAGCAGTGCACGGCCGAGCACGATGGCATGATCAAGGCGGCCGCTGCGGAGTCGCTCGTGCGCAGCGATGGCTGGCTGCAATTGTTTCGGCATTCGGCAACACTTGAAGCAGAAGCGGCCAAGGCCGAAGACTTTCGCAAGCGCTTCGGTGTCGAGTTCAAGACACTAGATAGTGCGGCGCTGGCGCAGGCCGAACCCGCGTTGAATGAGCAGCTCGCGGGCGCAATCCACTGGACCAATGCGTGGTCGGTGGTCGATCCGGGCGCGTTGGTGCAGGCCTACGCTGATGATTTTGTGGCCGCCGGTGGCACGATTGAGACAGCGGACATCACGGATATCAGCCATAATGCTAATGGCTGGCGGTTGCACTCAGACAGCGCGACGATCGATGCCGATGGTCTGGTTCTGGCGACGGGGCCGTGGTCGAAGCCGTGGCTCGAAAGCCTGGGCTACGCATTGCCGTTGTTCGTCATGCGTGGATACCACATGCATTATGCGTATCCCGAGAGCGGCCAGACACTCAGCTACGGCATCATGGACTTCGAGAAGGGCTATCTGGTGACACCCAAACGCGCCGGTCTGCGCCTGACAACTGGGGCTGAGTTGAACAGCCCGGGCGCGCCGCCGAACTATGGCCAGTTGAATGCTGCCGAGTCTGTGGTCCAATCGCTTGTAACACTCGGTGCACGCAGCGATCCTGAGCCGTGGCTCGGTGCGCGCCCGTGCCTGCCGGACATGAAACCGATTATTGGTCCCGCGCCGGCACACCGCAAGCTCTGGTTCGCCTTCGGTCACGGCCATCAAGGCTTCACGCTGGGGGCGGTGACTGGCCGGATGATCCGCGAAATGGTTGATGGCGAAGAGCCGTTTATCGATCCGGTGCCGTATCGTGCGGAACGCTTTATTTAGCTGGATCAGCGTGTCTTTCAGCCACGACAAAACGCACTGTTGACGTAGCCGGGATGAGTTTGGCCGATACACGCCGGTGGCGAGCGTGGCGTATCAGAAGCGAAACTTGTGGCGTCGACCATTCACAGTATTGTTGGCCGATCTGACAGGATGCGACGCAAGTGATCGAGTTCTCGGGCGTCGGTAAGCAATATGGCGATGGCATGGCGGCGATCGAGTCGCTGGATATGACCATCGCTACCGGTGAGCTTACGGTGCTCGCCGGTCCGTCCGGCTGTGGCAAAACCACCACGCTGCGGCTGATCAACCGGCTTGAGGAAGCAACCAGCGGCATCGTTTCCATCGACGGCATGGACGTGCGCGCGCGTGAGCCAACTGAGCTGCGCCGCAGCATTGGTTACGTGATGCAGCACTCGGGGCTGTTCCCGCATCGGACAGTGCGCGACAACATCGCGACGGTGCCGCATCTATTGTCGTGGAGCAAAGCGCAGATCGCACAACGCGTCGACGAACTGATTGAAACCGTCGGCCTGCGCACGGAGATCATCGACCGCTACCCGCACCAGCTTTCCGGCGGCCAGGCACAACGTGTCGGCGTCGCGCGCGCACTGGCCGCGGATCCGCCGATCCTGCTGATGGACGAGCCTTTCGCGGCGGTCGATCCGATCGTACGGGGGCGCCTGCAGCGTGA
This sequence comes from Salifodinibacter halophilus, assembly GCA_012999515.1. Taxonomy (NCBI): domain Bacteria; kingdom Pseudomonadati; phylum Pseudomonadota; class Gammaproteobacteria; order Salinisphaerales; family Salinisphaeraceae; genus Salifodinibacter; species Salifodinibacter halophilus. Next base: position 1,790,068 of record JABEEB010000001.1, read on the forward strand.
ATTCATTCAACTGCAGGAAAAGGTTGAAAAGACCATTGTCTTCGTGACCCACGATATTGATGAAGCCATCAGTCTTGGTGACCGTATTGCGCTTTTCGAAACAGGAGGCCGGCTTGCGCAGTATGCGCCGCCGGCTGATGTGCTGGCGGCTCCGGCTAATGGGTTCGTGGCCGATTTTCTGGGCGGCGAGCGTGAGTTGCGGCGCCTAGCGTTGATGCGCGTTGCAGCGGTCGAAACCGAGCCAGGCCCAGAGGTCACCTCGGATGCAAGTTCGGCAAGTGCGCTTGCAGCCGCTGACCGCTATGGATGGAGCTGGGTGGTGATCGTAGGCGACGATGGCCAACTGATCGGCTGGGTGGCGTGCGGTGATCTGGTTGGTGGCGATAGCCGGATTGATGAGGCCGTTATCCAGCCGTTTGGCCAGGCTGTGTCAGCCGACGATACGCTGCGCACCGCGCTCGGCGCTATTGTGACTTCGCCGCTTGGCGTCGTGCCGCGGGTTGATGGCGCACGTGGTTACGCGGGCTTGGTGACCCACGCCAGTCTCAACCAGAAGCTGGCCTAGGCGGCGCGTGATGCGCTGGTCGTGGATCGCTCGGCACAGCGATACGATAAGTGCCGCGCTGGTACAACACATCCAATTAACCGTGCTGGCGCTGGTCATCGGGTTCGCGATCGCGTTCCCACTGGCGCTTGCCGCGATCCGTTGGCCGCGACTCCACGGTGTATCGTTAGCCGCAACCGGTGTGTTGTTCACCGTGCCTTCGCTAGCGCTGTTCATCCTGCTGATCCCGCTGACCGGTTTGTCGCTGGCGACCTCGCTGATTGGTCTGACGATCTACACGTTGTTGATTTTGTTCCGCAACATCGTGACTGGCCTGAACGGTGTGCCGCCCGACGTCAGTGAGGCTGCACGTGCGCTCGGCTATTCCCGCCGCTGGCAGTTACTGACCGTGGAATTGCCGATCGCGCTTCCCGTGATTGTGGCCGGCATTCGGATTGCCGCTGTGACCACCATCGGTCTGGTGACGGTTACGGCGCTAATCGGCCAGGGCGGGCTGGGGCAGTTGTTCATCACCGGTTTCACACTGCATTTCACTACGCCGCTTGTTGTGGGCTTTGTGCTGTCGGTCGTCCTAGCGGTTGCGGTCGATCTGCTGCTGGTTGGCCTGCTGTGGCTGCTCACGCCGTGGCAACGGAGGCGCGCGTGATACGTGTGGTTACTCGGTGGCGCGTTTTGGCCGCGGCCGCTGAGCATTGGATCGTGTTGTTGGCGGTGCTGGCGCTGGTGGGCAGCATACCTGCCGCATTGGCCGGGCCGCTCGATGTGGGTTCCGTGCCGAGTCTGTTGTCTCAGATTATCGGCTGGTTTTCTGCATCGGGGCAGTGGTACGGGGGGAATAGCATTCCATATCGGGTGCTCCAGCACGTCTACTATTTCAGCGTTTCAATGGGCGTAGCGGCGGCAATCGCATTGCCAGTCGGTATCGGACTGGGACATTTCGGCCGTGGCGGGTTGCTAGCGATCAATATCGCCAACGTTGGCCGGGCGGTGCCATCGTTTGGGCTCATTATCTTGATGTTTTTGTTGGTTGGTGTCGGCTTTGTGCCGGTTCTGGTCGCGCTAGTCGCACTTGCGGTTCCGCCGATGGTGACCAACAGTTACGTCGGCATGCGTGCAGTGGATCCCGCCGTGCGCCAGGCCGCCGAGGCCATCGGCATGACCGGTTGGCAGCGGCTTATGCAGGTTGAGTTGCCGATCGCACTGCCGCTTGTCATGGCGGGCGTGCGCACCTCGGCCATCCAGGTTGTTTCGACGGCGACGCTGGCGGCTTACGTCGGTCTAGGCGGGCTCGGGCGCTATCTGATCGATGGCCTGGCTCAGCACCAGCTCACCCAGGTCGTCGGCGGCGCGATCGTGGTCGCGCTTCTGGCGCTTCTGGTCGAATGCGTGTTGGCCGGTTTGCAACGGCTGATTACGCCGAAAGGGTTAGCGACCTGAGGCGAGTGATTCGTGTAGGCTTTTTCTAAAGTCCGAGACAGCCGCCAAGGAATTACAAGCCATGTCGATTGTTCGCAAACCAGCCGGCAGCCTGCTTCTGGTCGTCGGCATGCTGGCCGGGCTGGCCAGTCAAGCGGCCGGTGCCAAGCCCGTGGTCGTGGCCTCGACCAACTTTAGCGAGCAACTTGTGCTGGCCAATATCTACGCCAATGTTCTCGAAAAGCACGGCGTTAAGGTCAAAAAACGCTTGCATCTCGGTTCGCGGGAGGTGGTGTTTCCGGCGCTGAAATCGGGCGAGGTCGATGTGCTGCCTGAATATTCGGGAGCGTTGCTGGCTTACCTGGCTGACGATAAGGTCAAAGAAACCGGTAAACAGGCTGTGCTCGACCAACTCCGCGCCCAATTGCCGGCAAAATTGGTCGCGCTGAAAGCCGCCAGCGCGCAAAACAAGGATGCCCTCGTGGTCACGGCCAAGACAGCCGAGCAGTATCAGCTAAACACCATTGCTGATTTGAAACCCGTCGCCGGCCAACTCACATTCGGCGGTCCACCGGAGGTTAAAACCCGGCGCGATGGCATGCCCGGCTTGAAATCGGTTTATGGCATCCAGTTCAAGAACTTCCGCTCGCTGGACGCCGGCGGGCCGCTCACCCAGAGTGCGCTGTCCTCGGGCGCGATCCAGGTTGCGCGCATGTTTACGACCCAAGGTGTGATTCAAGATAAAGGGTGGCGGGTTTTGAAAGACACCAAGCATTTGGTGCCTGCTCAGAACCTGATACCGATAATCCGCAAGTCAGTGGTCACGCCCAAGATCCGCAAGCTGTTGAAAGCGGTCTCGAGCGCGTTGACGACCAAGCAACTGCGTGCGATGAACAAACGGGTCGCGGTGGATAAACGCGACCCAGCCCAAGTCGCCCAAAAGTGGGTTGCCAGGCATGATCTTTGAGTCGATGGCCTAGGCTGGCCTTTAATCACGACGTCAAAGAACGAAAGGCTGGCGCCTGCCAGATTGGGGTGACGTTGTTGGGCAGCGTCGGCAGCCGGCCGAGCTCCAGCCAGGATTGCTCGGGACTGTGAAAATCCGAGCCGGCGGAGGCGTAGAGGCCATACTCACCCGCTTCGGATGCGACCCGCGCGACACTGTCTGGAGGCGTCGTACCGGTGGCAACTTCCACGCCGTCGCCGCCGTTCTCGGCCAAAGCAGCCAGCGCGCGGCGGCGGACATTGTTCGAGAATCCGTAGGCCATCGGATGCGCCAGCACCGCCAACCCGCCCGCGGCATGGATCCACTCGATAGCGGCCGGCAGCGCCGCCCATTCGACCGGCACGTGGGCATTTCGACCGGGTTTCAAATAGTGTTTGAATGCCTGTTGGAAATTTTTGCAGAAGCCGGCCTCAACCAACACGCGCGCGAAATGTGCACGCCCGATCTGGCCGGTGCCGGCGAGTTCACGCGCGCGCTCTGCCGCGCCGACCACGCCGAGACTTTCTAGCTTGCTGCCGATCGTCGCGGCGCGTTGCTTGCGAGTGTGCTGCAGGTCGGCCAGTCCGTCGTTTAGGGTTGGTTCATCGGGATCAATGCCCAAGCCAGCTATGTGCAGTGTCTGCCGTTGCCAAGTGACTGAAATTTCCACGCCGGCGACCAGCGCAATGCCATGGTTGTACGCAGCCGCGGCCGCCTCGGCGATGCCGTCGACGGTGTCATGGTCGGTTAAAGCCAGTGTGTCAACGCCCTGCTCGGCGGCACGTGCGACTAGTTCGGTTGGCGAGAGGCGGCCGTCGGAACGGCTTGAATGACTGTGTAAGTCCTGCATGGCGCCATTATTTTAGGGTGGTGAGCAATATAAGCGGCGACAACGCCGACGATTGCGGTGCGTCGGTCGTCGCAGCCCAAGCACGCCAGTCTAAAGATCGCCACGCCTCGCACCGTTCGGCGCGAGGCGTGCATTGGCGTTTGGCTGCTAGTAGTTGCGTCAGTCGTCGGTGTGGTTGGCGTGCAGTACCTGGTCGGCTGGGCCGAAGCGTTCCGAAGCAGTTTTTTTCTGGTGCCAGTACGGATAGATGAGCGGTGGACGGCTGACTTTTTCGATAGTTGCGATTTCTTCGTCGCTAAGTTTTAGATGGGCGGCGTCGAGGTTGTCCTGTAGCTGGTGGGCTTTGCGGGCGCCGATGACTGACGTGGTTACGCCGGGGCGGCTGTTGATCCAAGCAATGGCGACCTGGGCGGCGGATACGCCGTGGCCATCGCCGATTTCGGCTAGTTCCTCGATGAGGTCAAACAGGGCTGTTTCGTCGCGGATGGGCGGCTCATCCCAGCCTTCGGCGAAACGGGTGCCCTCCGGTTGGCTCTGGTCGCGGCGATATTTGCCGGACAGCAGTCCGCCGGCCAGTGGCGACCAGATCATGGTGCCAAGGCCTTGATCGCAGGCCGCGGGCATTAGTTCGTATTCGGCGTCGCGGGCTTGGGCGGTGTAGTGGATTTGTTGACTGATCGGTTTGGTGAAGCCCTCGCGCTCGCAGATCTGCATGACTTTCATCAACTGCCAGCCGGAGAAGTTGGAGATGCCGTAGTAGCGGATCTTGCCGTGGCCGATCAAGGTGTCGATGGTTTGCAGGGTTTCTTCTAGCGGTGTGGTGCCGTCCCACATGTGGAGTTGATAGAGGTCGATATGCTCGGTGTCGAGTCGTTTCAGGCTGGCTTCGACCTGCTCATGGATGTGCAAGCGCGATAGCCCGCCTTCGTTCGGCCCATCGCCCATCGGGAAGCGGACCTTGGTGGCGAGCAATACGTCCTTGCGTTTATCGCCGAGCGCCTGGCCGAGGATTTCTTCCGATAGGCCACCCGAGTACATATTGGCGGTGTCGAAGATGTTGATGCCCTTGTCCAGCGCCAAGTCGATCAGCTCGCGGGCCTCTTTAATGTCGGTGTCGCCGAGCTTGGACATGCCACCACGGCCGCCGAAAGTCATGGTGCCGAGGGTGAGTTCCGAAATCTTCAGGCCGCTGTTGCCGAGTACGCGGTAGTCCATAGTCGATACGCCGATTGAATGGGTGAACGATTGCCCTTCGGTTTCGAGTTGTGTCGTAACGAGGCGGCGTTTGTCAACGCGGCAGTAGCCGTACTCGAACCTTGGCAGTACCGGCCTCGATCATGCGCAGTTTCTCAGCGGCGTGCCGTGAGAGGTCGATAATGCGATTTTTCGCAAACGGGCCACGGTCGGTAATGCGGACAACGATCTGGCGCTGGTTTCGGAGGTTGGTCACCCGGACGCGTGATCCGAGCGGCAACTGCAGGCTGGCGGCGGTCATGGCGTTGGGGTCGAATTTATTGCCGTTAGCCATGGTCTTGCCCGCGAATTTGGCGCCGTAAAATGAGGCGACGCCTGTGCGCACAAGTGGTTTGGCCGTGGCGTAAGCTGTGTTTGCCATCGCCAGGAGCAGTAGTGACAAAACGGGGGCGGTGCATCCGATTGTTTTTAGCCGCTCCCGTCCAGCAAGCCAGGATTGTGCTGCGAATGTGATGGCCATGCGCTCTACTCTGGCGGCAAGTCGGCAGCCGCCTGTTTGGTGTTGCTCGGTATCGCCCGCGTGGGGCGGTGCGTGTCGCGTGTGGGTTGCCACTCCAGTCGTGTCCGCAATCGAGATCATGCGCGGCGCCGAGTCAACACAGCGCTAGCCAAGGCATGTGCTGTGGCCACGGGATGAGCGCGTAACCTAGTTATCGTGCCAGTGATGGTACTGAAAAAGCCGGTGTTCAATAGGTTGTAGCCACGTGTCGAGTGGTGCCGTTAGTTAACCGGCGCCAGATTTGGGCAGTGTGTCGATACCGCCGGCGAGTCGTGAAGCACTTTCGATTGGTTGGTTCGTGCCGGCGTTGATCCACGCGGTCGATATGTTGATCGAGCATACGAAGGCTGGCGTGGGGCGCACATCGAGCGGGTTGTCGGCCTGATAAGCGCAGCGCGATGTGCATTCTGGAGGTTGGTGTGCGGGGGCGGATGGCGATTGCCAGGCCGTTTGCGCGGCAGTAGTGGTCCGCTGAACCGCCAAAGTGTGTTGGCCTGGCGAGCGCATGCTGTTAACCTGTCGGCTTCTGTCGGGGCCGTAGCTCAGTTAGGGAGAGCGTCGCGTTCGCAACGCGAAGGTCGCCGGTTCGATCCCGGCCGGCTCCACCAACCCTTTTGCTAAAGCCGCCGCTAGTCGGTCGTCCACAAACGTCGGTTAGACTCGCACACATGAGCGAGATCATAGCGATCGCCAATCAAAAAGGCGGTGTTGGCAAAACTACGACCAGCGTCAACCTGGCCGCCGCATTCGCGGCGCAGGATAAGCGCGTGTTGTTGGTGGACATGGATGCGCAGGGCAACGCCACAATGGGCGTCGGCCTGGATAAGCGCACACTAGGCGCCACGGTCTGTGACTTCCTGCTGGGCGAAAAGGGTGTGGCTGATGCGCTGGAATTAGCGCTCGATGGCCAACTCTATGTGCTGGGCGCAAACGGTGACATGACCGCCGCTGAAGTCGGGCTGCGCGATTTGAGCGACGGCCGGCGCGCGCTGGCCAACGCACTTGCCGGTATTGCCACCAGTTTCGATTATGTGATTATCGACTGTCCGCCGGCGTTGTCGATGCTCACGATCAATGCGCTGGTCGCTGCGCGCGGTATTATTGTGCCCATGCAGTGCGAATACTATGCGCTCGAAGGTCTGTCAGCGCTTCTGGAGACCATCGAACACGTGCGGCATAATCTCAATCCGAAGCTGCACATCGAGGGTGTGCTGCGCACGCTCTACGACCCACGCAGTCGACTGACCAATGACGTGTCGGATCAGCTGGCCGATTATTTTGGCGACAGTCTCTACAAAACGGTCATCCCGCGAAACGTGCGGTTGGCTGAAGCGCCGAGCCACGGTGTGTCGGTGCTGAAGTATGACGGTGCCTCGAGCGGAGCGCGCGCGTATAAAGCGCTAGCCCGCGAAATACTGGGCCGGGACGAAGACGAGGCCATAGTGGCGCCGACGCGTGGCGCCCGCCGGGCGGCTTCGGCCGTTTTTGGGCGCCGCCGGCGCTCCGAATAGACATGGAAGGAAACTCTCGATGACCAGTCGTAGCAAGCGCGGCCTTGGCCGCGGTCTGGAAGCACTGCTCAGCGAGGAGGCCACTGCCGACGAGCAACAGCGCATCGTCGAGTTGCCGGTCGAGGAGCTTACAAGCGGGCGACATCAGCCGCGCCAAAGCATGAACGACGAGGCGCTGGATGCGCTGACGCGGTCGGTCCAGGCGCAGGGGATCGTGCAGCCACTAGTGGTGCGCGTGGCCGGCGAGGGCTATGAGATCGTAGCCGGCGAACGGCGATGGTTGGCGGCCCAGCGAGCGAACTTTGCTTACGTGCCGGCGCTGATTCGCGCGTTCGACGATCAAACCGCGAGTGCGGTCGCGCTGATCGAAAACATCCAGCGCGAAGAGCTCGACGCGGTCGATGAATCGGTCGGCCTGGCCCGTTTGATCAACGAGTTCGGTTTAACCCACGCCCAGTGTGCCGAGGCTGTGGGTCGCTCGCGTGCCTCGGTGTCGAATCTGTTGCGTCTGGCCGAATTGGCGAGCGAAGTGCGCGAACACGTGCGCGCGGGGCGGCTGAACATGGGCCATGCCCGCACGCTTCTCGGTTTGGATGTTGCCGATCAATCTGTGGCTGGCGAGCACGTTATTGCGCACGGCCTGACTGTGCGCCAGACTGAGCGATTGGTGCGCGACTGGCCGAATTGGGGCGGGGCTGACGCAACCCGCGACGAGGGTGATGAGGCCCGAGCTATGGCGCGTTCGCTGACCGATAATCTCGCGATGCCAGTGCGTGTGACCACCCGCGCTCGCGGGGGTGGCCGGGTCACGATCGATTTTTCGAATCGCGAGGAGCTGGATGCGTTGGCCGGGCGTCTGGGCTTGACAGATGCGCAGGACAGCAGTTAAACAACCAGAATTAGCTTGCGCCACTGCGGCGCATGTCACATTTTGAGTGCCTACCTGTTGATCGTCGTGGTCGATGGCCGGTAGGATTCGGATCGAACGCGACGTAGCGCGTACGACGGGAAGCAGGGGAACCGCCGATGCAAAACGTGCTCATTCGCGTTCTGTTGATACAGATCGTAGCCGCTTGCGTGTGCAGTGCGGCTTTTCTTATCGCTATTAATGGATGGGCAGCTGGATCGGCTGCCTACGGGGGAGGAGTCAGCGTTTTGACATCGCTTTTGTTGGGGTGGCGTATGAATCAGGCCGCCCGTCCGGGCGCCGATTTGCGCGCGCTTTATATTGGTGCTGCTGAGCGCATGGGGGTTGCGATCGCCGCATTTGGTGTAGGGATCGCGTTGTTTGATCTGACGCCGCTGGCAGTGATTGTTGGTTTTGCTAGCGCGCAGCTCGTATATTACGCCAGTGCCGGGCCGCTCCGGCAATTTGTCATGACCGGCGCGGCCGAAGGTCGCAAAGGCGAGTAAGGCTGTGAAGTCTCCAGGCGAATACATTACCCATCACCTGACTGACTGGTGTGTCGGATGCGGGGCGGATCATCAGCCGCAAGGGCTGGTTGATTTCAATGCGGTCACGCTCGATCTGCTGCTGGTGTCGTTGGCATGCGCGCTCACGATCGCCGTCGTGGCGCGTGTTCTCGGTAGTCGGCTCAGCATGGAGAGTCCGGGGCGTCTGCAGCTTGCCGTCGAGGCCGCAGTGGAATACATCACGGACCAGATTCGCGAAGTTTTCCCGCGTGTCAATCATTTCGTCGGCGCCATGGCGCTGCTGATTTTCTTCTGGGTCTTGTTGATGAATATGGCGGATCTGGTGCCCATCGATCTGCCGCCCACAGTCGCTGGACTCATTGGCGGCGCATTCGGTGTCGAGGAAACCTATTTCCGGTTTGTGCCGACCGCTGCGCTGGATACGCCGTTTGCAATGGCGATCGTGGTATTCGTGATGACCGTCACGTATCAAATCCGCGCGAATGGTGTCGGCGGCTATTTCAAGCGCTTTTTGGTCCATCCGTATGGCAAATACGCGCTGCCGGCTAATATTGTGACGGTCCTGATCGAGGATCTGTCGAAGCCAATCAGTCTCGCCCTGCGTCTTTTTGGTAACTTGTTCGCAGGGGAGTTGATTTTCGCGCTGCTGGCATTGTTGACATTTGCCACACTGGAGCCAATTAGCGCGGCCGTAGCCATTTGGGCGCCGCTGCATTTCATTGGCGGTGTTATCTGGAGCTTGTTCCATTTATTGATCATCGTGTTGCAAGCATTTATCTTCGCCGTGTTGACGATTGTTTATCTCGGCATGGCGCAGCAGCCCGAGCATTAAGGGTGGACGCGATGTGTAGCGGATATGTTCAAACAGCTGGACATTAGCGCTGTGTAAAAAGCATTCCCTAGCTGGCGTGGCCGATTGTCTGAATCGGTGGTATTCGTCGGCTGGCGGGATAGTTGGGGTTCAGCGTTCGGCGGTGCCGGAAGTTGATGTTAGTCAGTATTCGAAGGAGTAATTAACGTGAATGCAGACCCAAGTGTAATCGCCGAGATTGTCGGTGCGACTGCGATCGGCGTCGGATTGATGCTGGCCGCGGCCGGCCTCGGTTCGGCCATCGGCTGGGGGCTGATCACCTCGAAAGCGCTCGAGGGCATCGCGCGTCAGCCGGAAATGCGGCCGCAGTTGATGGTGAATATGTTTATTTTCGCCGGGCTGATGGAATCTTTCCCGTTCATCCTTTTCGGCGTGTCGATGTGGTTTTTGTTCGCCAATCCCTTCGTCGGTACGCTCGCAAGTATGGCGGGTGGCGGCTGAGTGGCCACCCAATCGCCATCCAATCAGAGTAGCTGAGAGACGCCATGGTTGCGATTACGGGCACGTTGTTCGTCCAGATTGCGGTATTTCTGGTCCTGGTCTGGTTTACCAAAGCTTATCTTTGGGGGCCGCTCACTAATCTGCTTGAGCAGCGCCGCCAGACCATCAACGAAGGGTTGCAAGCCGCCGAGCGCGGTAAGCGAGAACTCGACGAGGCAATCACCGAAGCCGATCGGCGAATGGCCGAGGCGCGGGAGCAGGCCAATCAAGTGCTCGCTAATGCACAACAGCAGGCCGACGACATCCTCGATCACGCGCGTGCCGAAGCCCGTGACGAAAGTCAGCGCATTGTTGCCGCTGCTAACGAGGAAGTTGAGCATGCGGTGACTGCGGCACGGGAGCAGCTGCGTCGCGAAGTCGGTGAGATCGCGGTCAGCGGTGCGGAACGCATCCTCAAGCGCGAGGTTGATCAGTCGGCGCATAACGACATCATTGACGATCTCGTTGCGGAGATTCGCTAGCCGTGGCGGAAACTGAAACAGTCGCGCGCCCCTATGCCGAAGCGGTATTCGAGCTGGCCCAGGCGGACGGTGCGCTGACAGCATGGGCCGATGCGCTGGCGGCTATTCGCGCCGTGGTCGAAAACCCGGACGGGGCGGCGATGATTCAGGATCCGCTGATCGATGCACGTCAATTGGCGGATGCCGTAATCGGTGTCGCAGGGGATGATCTGGGCGTGAAGGCGGCGAATCTCGTGCGGCTGCTGGCCGACAAGTCACGGCTGGAGATTGCGCCGTCGATCGCGGCGGCTTACAACGAGTTGTATGCGGCTGAGCAGAATACGTTGGACGTTGACGTGACGACCGCCAATGGTTTGACCGAAGAGCAGTCGAGCAAACTGCAGAGTGCGCTCGAAACACGTCTTGGCAAAACGATTCGTCTGCACGTCGCCGAAGATGAGAATGTCCTGGCCGGTGCGGTCATCAAGGCCGGTGATCTGGTGTTCGATCATACGGTGTCCGGTCAGCTAGAACGCTTGCACCAACAGATGGCGCGCTAGCCAGCCACACTGGCTGGTGCGGGGTCGACCGAGCATGTCGGCCAGAAAGACACGAAGAGGAAACGACCAATGAAGCTCAACCCGGACGAAATATCGGGCCTGATTCGCAAGCGCATCGAGGACTTCGATACCGAAACCGAATCGCGTAATGTCGGTACGCTGGTCAGCCTATTCGACGGGATCGCGCGTATTCACGGCCTCGGTAATGCGATCCAGGGCGAAATGCTGGAGTTCCCGGGCGAAACCTATGGCCTGGCGCTAAACCTCGAACGCGATAGCGTCGGCGCGGTACTGATGGGTGATTACACCCACATTGCCGAAGGCGACGAAGTTAAGACGACTGGCCGTGTACTCGAAGTCCCCGTGGGCGAAGAGCTATTGGGACGCGTCGTTAATCCGCTCGGCCAAGCGATCGACGGCCGCGGTGAGATCAACGCCGAACAAAGCGAGCCGATCGAGAAAGTCGCGCCGGGTGTGATTACGCGTGAAGGCGTCGATCAGCCTCTGCAGACTGGCCAGAAACCGATCGACGCGATGGTGCCGATCGGCCGTGGCCAGCGCGAGTTGATTATTGGCGACCGGCAGACGGGCAAGACGGCGATCGCGGTTGATGCCATCATCAACCAGAAAAACAGCGGCGTGAAGTGCATCTACGTCGCTATTGGCCAAAAGAACTCCTCGATTGCAGCAGTCACGCGCAAGCTCGAGGAGCACGGCTGCCTGGATAACACTATTATCGTGGCTGCCAGTGCGTCGCTGTCGCCGGCGCTGCAATACATCGCGCCGTATGCTGGGTGCAGCATGGGCGAGTTCTTCCGTGATCGCGGTGAAGATGCGCTGATCGTCTACGACGACCTGTCCAAACAGGCCGTGGCGTATCGACAAGTGTCGCTGCTGCTGCGTCGCCCGCCCGGGCGTGAAGCCTACCCGGGGGACGTGTTCTATCTCCATTCGCGGTTGCTCGAGCGCGCTTCGCGCATTAATGCTGCTGAAGTCGAAGAGCGAACGAACGGTGAAGTGACCGGCAAAACAGGGTCGTTGACGGCGTTGCCGATTATCGAAACCCAGGCCGGTGACGTGTCGGCATTCGTGCCCACGAACGTGATTTCGATTACTGACGGTCAGATCTTTCTCGATACCGACAAGTTCAATTCCGGCATTCGGCCTGCGGTCGACGCTGGGTTATCGGTGTCGCGTGTCGGTGGCTCGGCGCAGACCAAGATCATCAAAAAACTGGGCGGCGGTACGCGCTTGGCGCTTGCCCAGTACCGCGAACTGGCGGCATTCGCACAGTTCGCCTCGGATCTGGATGCTGCGACCCGCAAGCAGCTCGAGCATGGCGAGCGTGTCACCAACCTGATGGTGCAAAAACAATATGCGCCGCTGTCGGTTGCGCTAACCGCGAGTTCCTTGTTTGCCGCTGAAAAAGGTTTCCTGGAAGACATCGACGTGGGTAGCGTGACCCAGTTCGAGGCCTCGCTGCATGACTACCTCCAGCGTGAGCAGCAGCCACTGCTCGACAAGATCAACGAAAACGGTGACTACACCGATGAGATCGCGCAGGAACTGCACGACGCGCTGACCAACTTCAAGCAGAACCACACCTGGTAGGCCGCGCGACGCGTCCGAACAGGCGAATAGGGACACCCGATGGCAGGCGCCAAGGAAACCAAGGCCAAGATCAAGAGCGTCCAGAACACGCAAAAGATCACGCGTGCGATGGAAATGGTCGCGGCGTCCAAGATGCGGCGCGCCCAGGAGCGGCTGGAATACGCCCGACCTTATGCTGAAAAGATACGTCGTACGATTCGGCATATGGCGCATGCCAATCTTGGCAGCCATACCCACCCCTTTCTGGCCGAACGCGAGGTCCGGCGCGTAGCACTGGTGGTTGTGGCTACCGATCGCGGTCTCTGCGGTGGTCTCAATATCAATCTGTTCCGTCGGACGCTCGCCGAAATGCGGGCCTGGCAAGAGCAGGGTGTCGAGGTAGAGCTGATCTGCTTTGGCCACAAGGGCGTCAGTTTTTTCCGTCGATTCAGTGATCTCAAAGCCGACGTCACCGATCTCGGTGACCGGCCGCAGATGAATGACATCATCGGTGCGGTCAAGGTGGCGCTGGACGACTACCGCGCGGAATCGATTGACCGCTTGTATCTGGTGTCCAACGAGTTTGTGAACACCATGACCCAGCGGCCATCGGTAATGCAGGTGTTGCCGGTTACCGACAGTGAGCAAAACGAGGAAGTGCCGAGCGACTGGGATTACATCTACGAACCCGATCCGGAAAGTCTGCTGGAAGACTTTCTGGTACGTTACGTTGAATCGCAGATCTATCAAGGTGCGGTCGAAAACGTGGCCTGCGAAATGGCTGCGCGCATGGTCGCTATGAAGGCGGCTTCCGATAACGCCGGCGAAATCATCGACGACCTGCAGTTGCAGTACAACAAGCAGCGCCAGGCGCAGATCACGCAGGAACTCTCGGAAATCGTGGCGGGCGCGGCCGCGGTTTCTTGACCCGACAAGTCCAAGGCTAATACACAGGAATGACAACCCATGAGTAATGGAAAAGTCGTACAGATCATCGGCCCGGTCGTCGACGTCGCCTTCGATCGCGAATCGCTGCCGAGCGTCCACGACGCGGTGGTCGTAACCGAGCGCGATTTGACTCTGGAGGTCGAACAGCAGCTCGGCGACGGTGTGGTTCGCTGCATCGCTATGGGCGTGACCGAAGGCATGGCCCGAGGTGAAGCCGTCCACGACACTGGTGCGCCGATTGCGGTGCCGGTCGGACACGCCACACTTGGCCGTATCGCCGATGTGCTGGGTAATCCGATCGACAAACAAGGCGAAATCGGCGCCGAGCAGACCGCGCCGATCCACCGTGAGGCGCCCAGTTTTGAAGAGCAGGCTGGCAGTCAGGAACTGCTCGAGACCGGTATCAAGGTCATCGACCTGCTGTGTCCGTTCGCCAAAGGCGGCAAGGTCGGATTGTTCGGTGGTGCCGGTGTCGGCAAGACCGTCAACATGATGGAATTGATCCGCAATATTGCCGCCGAGCACTCTGGTTATTCGGTGTTCACGGGTGTGGGTGAGCGTACGCGTGAGGGCAACGATTTCTACCACGAGATGAAGGAATCGCAGGTCATCGACAAGGTGTCGCTGATCTACGGCCAGATGAACGAGCCGCCGGGCAACCGCCTGCGTGTCGCGCTGACTGGTTTGACCCTGGCCGAATTCTTCCGTGACGAAGGCCGTGACGTGCTGTTGTTTATCGACAACATCTATCGTTATACGTTGGCCGGCACTGAAGTCTCGGCATTGCTCGGGCGCATGCCGTCGGCGGTGGGCTATCAGCCGACACTGGCCGAGGAAATGGGGCTGCTGCAGGAACGGATTACTTCGACCACGACCGGCTCGATCACATCGGTGCAGGCTGTCTACGTGCCCGCCGACGACTTGACCGACCCGGCGCCAGCCACCGTGTTTGCGCATCTCGACGCCACAGTTGTGCTGGCGCGTTCGATCGCCGAGCGAGGCATCTATCCCGCGGTTGATCCGTTGGATTCGACATCGCGTCAACTCGATCCGAACGTGGTCGGCAACGAACATTATCAGTGTGCACGTGACGTGCAGAAAACGCTGCAGCGTTATCGCGAATTGAAAGACATTATCGCGATCCTGGGTATGGACGAACTGTCCGAAGAGGACAAGCTTTCCGTGGCCCGGGCGCGCAAGATCGAGCGGTTCCTGTCGCAGCCATTCTTCGTGGCCGAGGTGTTCACCGGCGCGCCCGGCAAGTACGTGTCGCTAGCCGAGACCGTGCGCGGTTTCCGCGGCATCGTCGATGGCGAGTACGACCATATGCCGGAGCAGGCATTCTATATGTGCGGCACGATCGACGAAGCGATCGAAAAGTACCAGGGTATGGAGGCCGAAGCGGCGGCCTGATTCGCCGCTGCTTCAGAGTAACCGCGCATGAGTATGCAGATCGACGTTGTTTCGGCCGAGGGCCAGATCCATTCCGGGCCGGCGCACACGGTATTCGTCGAAGCCGTGGAAGGCGACATGGCGATCATGCCGCGTCACGCACCGTTGCTGACGCGGATTCGCCCCGGCCCTGTGCGCATTCGGCAAGAGGACAGCTCGGAGGATGCGCAGATATTCGTTTCTGGTGGTTTGCTGGAAGTCCAGCCGAATCTCGTGACCGTGTTGGCCGATATGGCCGAGCGCGCCGAGGACATCGACGAGGCCGAAGCCGACAAGGCCAAGCAACGTGCGGAAGATGCGGTTAATGCCGCTGAAGAACAATCGGACATCGAACGGGCGCAGGCCGAACTGGCCGAAGCTGCTGCGCGGCTGCAGATGGTCAAGAAGATCCGGGGTAGCCGTTAGGACGGTCACAGCGGTCTCGTTTAAGCCCCCGGCCTGAAAAAGGCGGCTAGCATGCTGTACAATCTGGCGTCAAGTATGCCGGATGACAGCAACGATGAAACGCGAGGGAAGTGCCCGGCACGGATTCCCGGGCGTTAATGCCGTTGGCCCGATCGCAATATTGGCTATTGCCCTGAATATGTGCGCTGTTGTCGCCCATGCGGGGGCAGCCATCCCGTTGCCGGGTGACGACTCGGCACGGCGTTTGCACGGCGCGGCGCCTAGCACGCCACTCGATATCGGCGGTTATCAAGTCGGGCGCGCAGAAGCTTTTTTCGGCGTCGATGATCGCAGCACCACCGAGACGCAGTATCTGACCAGTGGTGTGAATTGGCGCCTCGCGCGCGATGAGTTCAAATCGTTGAAGCTCTCGATGCGCCATACCGAGGCGCGCGGTGCGCAAACCGGTGGTCAGGTGGATGCGCGTGCACAGGCGCAGATGGATACCGGTCGGATGTGGTTCTTGCCCACTTTCAACGCTGAATTTGAACATCGGCGCGCGGCACAGCCCGGCTTGCTAAGCGGCAACACGCTTCGCTTTGGCGTGCGTAATGAATTCGGGCCGAACCAGTTCGGGGTGCAGGTGTTTCGGACCGACGACGCCGACATGCCTCTGGTCTGGGGGCCGCAAACGGCGACGCGAGGGGTGGCATTCAACACGAAACTGCGTGGGCCGCGGCGTATCCATTTATCAAGCCGCGTCGTGGCGCGGGAGCCCATTGCTAATGCGGGGCAGGCGCGTGTCGGTCAACGATTGTCGCTCGAAGGGCCGCTCGGACTGGTCGGGCAAAACGCCAATTGGCATGTCCGGGCGCGCTATGGGGCCGGGCAACACGTGGTGGTCGACAATGACCGACCATTGAATTTCGGTATCGGACTATCCGGTCTACCGGTTGGCGACTGGCGTATTCAGTCAACGCTGGGGTGGTATCGTGATTTGGCCGTCGGGCCGAATGCGTTGCCTGTTGAGGGGGGCATGGGTCGCCTCGACGCTAGTCGTATACTCGATCTGGAGGCGGGCCAGGCCACGATCACGCCTGAGTTCGCGATCGGGCAAAGTGCCGGTTCGGACAACAAGTGGGCCGGCCGCGGGGGCATTTCTCTTGCATTCTCGCGTGCGCGCAACCGCGTCAGCTTGAATGTGGACTATACGACTGATGGTTGGCGCATGGCCGCGGGCGGCGCTGCAACCACGGGTATGCTCACATACACCCGAGCTGGCGCATTCGGCCTTGCTGGGCTCTGGTAACGATACGCCTCTTTCGGTGCCACCGCGGCCTAAGGATCCGATAGGCCGATGTTAATATGCCGCTAGTTCTTATTAGGCGGGAATAATAACCATATGTCGCGATCAAGGCCCTCGCTAGTTGGTGCCATCGTACTTTTTGCCAGCGCTGTTATCGGTGTCGTTATCGCACTGTATGGGTATCTCGCGCCGCTGACCGGCATCACCGGCAGCCTCGGCGCGCTTCTGGTGGTTGTAACCAGTGCCTTGCTCGCGCTCATGGCGATCGTTTTGGCCTCGCTGCGAGGCCGGATCACGCGGAGCATCTGGCGCGTGTTGATTCTATTCGCACTGGCCGGTACCTGTTTCGCCGCGTTGTTGCTGCATGAGTGGTGGCTCTGTGCCGCAATGGGGGCTGGTCTGATTGGTTTGATTCTGGATCTCGCCGCACCCGGTGACCGTGGGGCCATTTACTCATGAGTGTTTCTTATCTATCCCCGAGTTGTGCTGCCATTATGCAGCGCCTTGTCGCGATCGCCGCTCTGATTCTGCTGACCACGTCGGGGGCAGCTCTCGCTCAGGAGCAGTCGACGCCCAACAAGCAGAGCGCGCCGAAGGCTAACCAACCAGCTCAGTCAGATGCGGGCTCGCCTGGGCCGAAAAAACCGACCTGGGATACTTTCCACGGTCAGCTAAACGCACAGAAGTACAGCCCGCTCAAGCAGATTACTGCCGATAACGTCGGTCAGTTAAAAAAGGTTTGGGAATACCACACAGGGGATGTGTCCGATGGCAGTGGCAAACGGCCGGCCACTGTTTGGTCTGCGACACCGATTTTCGCTAACGACACCCTTTACATCGGTACGCCGTTTTATCGCATTATCGCCTTAAACCCGGCTACGGGTGAGAAAAAATGGAGCTTCGACACCCATGCGAAGCTCGAGGCGTTGACCCAGCCAGCACTCAAAAGCCGTGGTGTCGCCTACTGGCAGGCGGATGAACCAAAACCTGACAAGGCATGCCAGAAGATCGTCTACATCGGCACGATGGACGCAAAGTTGTATGCCGTCGATGCGGATACTGGCAAGCAATGTTCTAACTTCGCTGATGACGGTGTTCTGAACGTCGACCAGTGGAACACGATCAACAATAAATGGCCCTTGTCGCTGCTCCAACCGCCGACCGTGGTCGGTGATCACCTGATTTTTGGCTGGGCCGGTAAGGACTGGGTCTACGAGCAGGCGCCGCCGGGAACCCTTTTTTCCGTTAACGCTCGCACCGGTAAACGCGAATGGACCTTCCACGCGTTGTCGCCGGAAATGCAAAAGAAAAGCGGAACGGCGAACGTCTGGACCGCAATATCAGCCGATCCGGAGCTCGGTTTGGTTTATGTGCCGGTTTCTTCACCGTCGCCCAACTACTGGGGTGGCAACCGTAAAAAGGATGTGCCGCTTGGCACCTCCACTACCGCGCTCGATGTGGATACCGGCGAGGTTGTGTGGTCGCGCCAGTGGGTACATCACGATGTGTGGGATTACGATATCAACGCCGCACCGACATTGATGGACATCACGGTCGACGGCGAGCAAATTCCTGCGCTTATCCAGTCCACCAAGATGGGATTCCTGTTCGTCGTTAATCGTAAGACCGGCGAGGATGTCTGGCCCATCGAAGAACGCCCGGTGCCGCAGGGAGATGGTTCGGTCAAAGGCGACAAGCTGTCGCCCACGCAGCCGTTCCCGACCAAGCCCAAGCCGCTGCTTGACCAGTCAGAGAAGCCGAATATTTGGAAACTGGCCGATGCCGTCAGCGGCGGGCAGTGTTCACGTCTTTGGGATAAGCTTGAATACCGGGGCATGTACACGCCGCCGACCACCAAGGGTGAAGGTGCCATGGCTTTCCCCGATAGTGCGGGCGGCGTGCAGTGGGGCGGCGTCGCATTTAACCCCGCCACCCAGACGGCCTATGTGAACACGTCGCGACTCGTGCAGTACATCAAGCTGTACAAGCGCGAGGCGTACGACAAGGCCGATTCCGGATCGGGTAACGAGTCTGGTTTTAGCCCTCAGAAAGGGTCACCCTATGGCATGCGTCTCAAAGTGGCCAGAAACTGGCTTGGCATGCCGTGCTGGGAGCCGCCGTATGGCGAGCTCGTGGCACTTGATATGCACACTGGTGATGTGAAATGGCGCCGCCCGGTCGGGGCCTCGCAGCAGTACGGTTTCTTCATGCCTGAAAGCTGGGGGTCGCCGACGATTGGTGGCCCCGCTACCACGGCGGGTGGCGTCGTGTTTATCGGGGCGTCGATGGATTCCAAAGTGCGTGCTTACTCGGCGAAAACCGGCAAGGAGCTCTGGTCCGATCAAACCGAGGCGCCGGTCGTAGCGAACCCGACCGTCTATAAATACAAGGGACGTGAATACGTGGCCTTCGTGTCTGGCGGCAATACGATCCTCAAGGACCAGGTTGGTGACCAGGTGGTTGTGTACGCGCTACCCAAATAACGTGGGCATGTGCCGCGCATAAACAGTCGGCCCGGAAACAGCGCGTTCTAGGGGCGTTGCCTAGCCACCCCTGGCTGGAAGTGGTTGCCACTCACGTGTAAATCCGGCTGCGGATTGCGGTCGGATTCTGAGTCTGGTAGCACGGGGTCGAGGATGGTCTTTGGAAGTGGCGCCCATGGCAATACGTGATACGCATTCAAGCTACGGGCTGATCACACGCGGGCTGCACTGGGTGTTGTTCGTGTTGATCACGATGCAGTTGCTGCTGGCCTTGCTGTTTACCGACTTGTTTAGTGGCAGCGCCCAGCAAATCGCAATGTGGTTGCACGAATCGCTGGGCTTGCTGATATTCGTGCTCGGCGTGGTGTTTGTCGCTTGGCGGCTGAAAAACCCCAGGCCTTCGCTCGCCCGCGTGCCCGCTTGGCAGCGCGGGGCCGCGTTTATTGTGCACGCGCTCATCTATGTCGCGATCGTGGTCCAACCGATTGTCGGTATCCTGATGAGTTTCGGATTCGGTTTTACTATTCCGTTTTTCGGGTTGTTCACGGTGCCGGTGTTTATCCCAGTTGGTAATGCCGCTGGTAACGCGCTGATGCTCTCGCATGTGTATGTCGGTGTCTGGGTGATTCCGATTTTGCTCGGTGGCCATATTGCCGCGGCGTTGTACCACCGTTTCGGCCGTCGCGACGATGTCTTAAAGCGCATGTGGTCGGGGCGCGGCGACAGCTGAATGCGGCGCAACCGGTGGCCCGGCCGGTAAGACATGCAGACCGGCGCCGCTTTATATCGGGATGTAACCAGCCCGCTTATAGCGACGTGTCGTCACATTCCATGCTTGATACCACGACCCACCAACCACCAATTGGCTGGATAGGCGGTTGCGAAGCCGATCACCATCGCGATCTGCATCATGAACCAGTAAACCGGCGAGGCCACTGACGGTACCGCCGGTAATAAAACCAGAGCGGCCAGGCTCATGAAGCCGAACATGCCGATCTCGAAGGCAACCAGTGACAAGGTATCGGCCTTGAGGGCGTTGACGAGCGCTTGTTTTGGTTGGATGTTGCCCATGCTCATCATCGGCAGAAACTGAAACGCGATACCGAACAGATAGGCCGCCACGAATTCGCCCGCAAAATGCGCGGCCAATTCCGAGCCGGCGACCGTCAGTCCGAGTGCGGCGATCAAGGGGGCGGCGATGGAGTCACCGAGCGCGCAGCCGCCGCCACAGTGCGTCACGCCGACGAACACGCCCTGCCATTTCGGTTTGGGCGCGTGATGGTGTTTGTGTCCGCCGCTGTGTGAACTGTGGTGGGTGCTGCTTGGCATACCGTCGGGGCGGCCCATGACAGCGTAAATCCACCAGCCGATTATGGGTAAGTAGAGGCCGGTGATTGGCCACGTAATGTTCATGATCGACATGTTTTGCGGGCGTCTGACGACATCCACTACGATCGCGGCGGCCGTTAACACGCCCAGTAATATGGATAGCCAGGCAACGATGGTCAGGATCATGGTGGCCTCCTTGGTTGGCCGTTTCGCGTATGTTGTTGGTTCGGTGCGAGGCCGTCTCCATTTTTAACGCAGAGATAAAGTCGCGTCATACCGGCAAATGCTTGATTCGGCCGAGCATGGGTGTATAGCTATAGCCTTTGTCGGGGTGATCAGCGGAACCCTTCGCTGTTCAGAATGAGGGAAAAGTTCGCTTGCGCCCTGGGGAGTCGGTGGATCAGGGCGGATTGGCTGATGTTCCCCGGTGGGTTATTGACGTTAGTCATGCATCAGCATATTATTATCCCACCCCAGGAGGGGTGCACTTAACGGAGATGAAAGATGATTCAGATCAAAATCGACGGTATGAGTTGTCAGGGCTGCGTCGGCGCGGTAACAGATGCGCTGGCCGATGTGGACGGCGTTGAGCGCGTGGTCGACGTCAGTCTCGAAGCGGGCACGGCCGACGTCGAGGGTAATCCGGCACCGGAAGCGTTGATCGCCGCCGTGGAAAATGCTGGTTTCGACGCACGGGCGGTGTGATGGCCGAGGCAGAGAAACACGACAGCTCGCCGAATGAGCATCTGGCGCTTGATCCCACGATCCGCGACGATGCCAGTGCTCGGCTGCGCTCGATCCGGGGCCACATAGACGGCATTTTGCGGATGCTCGAGCGCGACGATGTCTACTGCGTGGACGCGCTCAAACAGATCAAGGCCGTTGACGGCGCGCTTGCCAAGGTCGGCGATCGGGTCTTGCGTGGCCACTTGAAGCACCACGTTGTTACGGCCCACGAGCGCGGCGATGAAGACGCCATCGTCGATGAACTGATGGACGTTTTGAAGTATCGATAAGCCCGGGTGAAGGTATGAATAGCGACTCTGGTCTGCAGCGGGTTGATTTTGGCGTTGATGGTATGACCTGCGGTAGCTGCAGCGCACGCGTGGAAAAAGTGCTCGGTCGCGTCGATGGCGTCGAGCGTGCGTCGGTCAATCTGACAACGCAGCGTGCCGACGTCGAACTCGATCCGCGCCAAACCGGGGTGTCCGATGTGTTTAGCGCGGTCGAAAAAGCTGGCTATACACCGGTAGCCGAGCGTATCGAGTTTGGCATCGAGGGCATGAGTTGTGGCGGCTGTGCGGCACGTGCCGAGAAAAACTTGAATGCGCTGACCGGCGTGGTCAGCGCGTCGGTCAACATAGCCACCGAACGCGCGCGTGTTGATTACCTCGCCGGAACTATCGCGCGTGACGCACTTTTCTCAGCGGTCGAGAAAGCCGGGTTCTCGCCGATCGAGCCTGACACCGACAATACTCAAACCTCGGCTGAGAGCCCGAGTGATGCCGCGATCTACAAGCAGTCGTTGCTCTTCGCGGTGGTTTTCACCGTGCCGCTGTTCGTGGTCGCGATGGCGTCGATGGTGCCGGGTGTCGGTACGGCCATGCACGATGTTTTGCCTGAGCGCGGTTGGCAACTGATCGAATTGCTTCTAGTGCTGCCGGTTCAGTTCTGGGCGGGGCGGAATTTCTATCGCTTCGGCTGGCGTGAATGTCGCCATCTTGCGCCGGGCATGAACAGCCTGGTTATGATCGGTTCAAGCGCGGCTTTTCTATATTCACTGGCCGCGTTGGCCATTCCGGGTGTTTTTCCGGCGGAAACGGCACAGACCTATTTCGATGCCGCCGGCATGATCATCACTTTGATTCTATTGGGGCGGTATCTGGAAGCGCTGGCCAAAGGTCGGACGTCCGAGGCCGTTCATCAATTGATGGCGCTACACGCGCCGACGGCACGCGTAGCACGTGATGGCCAGTGGCAAACAATAGATGCTGATGAGGTCGTGGTTGGCGACGTCGTGCAGGTGCGCCCCGGCGAGCGTATACCGGTGGACGGTGCGGTGACCGCGGGCAACAGCTACGTCGATGAGTCTATGATCTCCGGCGAGCCCGTGCCAGTCGAAAAAAGTGCGGATGCCGAAACCATCGGCGGCACCGTGAACCAGAACGGCCAGCTCGAGGTTCGCGTCATGCGGACCGGCAACGATACGGTGCTGGCCAAGATCGTACGCATGGTCGAGTCCGCGCAATCCGAAAAACCGGCGATTCAGGCAATCGCGGATCGCATCGCCGGTGTGTTCGTGCCGGTCATTCTTGTCGTGGCCGCGGTGACTTTTGCAGCCTGGATGGCTTTCGGCGCGTCGCCGGCGTTGCCGACCGCATTTGTGACCGCTGTCGCGGTATTGCTGATCGCGTGTCCGTGCGCCATGGGGTTGGCGACGCCCGCAGCTATCATGGTGGCCACTGGACGCGGCGCGCGCATGGGCGTTTTATTCCGACGCGGTACAGCCGTCGAGCAATTAGCCAGTGTGGCGACCGTTGTTTTTGATAAAACCGGCACGCTGACCGAAGGCACGCCGCGCCTGACGGAGCTCGAAACTACGGGCGGCTTCGATCGGCGCGCGGTACTTCGGCTGGTTGCCAGTGTCGAGGCCAAAAGTGAGCATCCGCTTGGTGCCGCATTGGTGGCCGCGGCGCGCGACGACGCGCTTGAGATTGCCGGCGCGCACGCATTCACAACCTATCCAGGGCAGGGTGTTGAAGCCGTCGTCGACGATCGTCGTGTGCAGGTTGGTTCGAGTGCCTACCTGGCAAGTCTCGGTATTGAGACCGGCGCATTTGCCGCGCGTGCCGAAGAACTCGCGCATCAAGCCCGCACACCGTTGTTCGTTGCGGTCGACGGCCAGCTTGCCGCATTGGTTGCCGTCTCCGACCCGATCCGGGACGATGCGCGTCGTACGATCGAAGCGCTCCACGCGGCCGGCCTCGAGATCGCGATGCTAACGGGCGACAACCGCGCTACGGCCGAAGCCGTTGCCGCAGAGATTGGCATTGATCGGGTCATGGCCGACGTCATGCCCGATGCCAAGGCTGACCAGATCAAGCGACTGCAGGATAGCGCCAACGCAGTCGCGTTTGTCGGCGACGGGGTCAACGACGCGCCGGCACTGACCCGGGCCGATGTCGGTATCGCGGTTGGCAGCGGCACCGACATCGCGATCGAAGCCGGCGACGTTGTTCTCATGCGCGCCGATCTGACCGGCGTTGTGGGGGCGCTCCAGCTCGCCCGACGTGCCATGCGCGTCATCCGTCAGAACTTTGGCTGGGCTTATGGCTATAATGTGTTGTTGATCCCGGTCGCTGCCGGCGTGCTCTATCCGGCAACCGGCTGGCTACTGAGCCCGGTGCTGGCTGCCGGCGCCATGGGCGCGTCCGATGTGATGGTGCTTGCCAACTCGTTGCGCCTGCGCCGGGGCGGCGGCGTAGGCGCCGAGATGGCAGCTCGCGATGATGGCCGGGCCAACGGCCCGACGGACCGTGACCGGCCGCATGAGTCTGGACAGGGTACTTCTAAGACCGCCTGACGCTCCCGTAGAATTATCGAACCCGATCCAACGCCAAGAGAAAAACATCCATGCCCAACCGAAACGTTACGCTACTGGTCGCACGCTGTCTGATCGCGCTTTTGTTCGTGCTTTTCGGTTGGCAGAAGCTGAACGACTTCAACAGCGCAGTGGCCGTTATGGCGCACCACGGTCTGCCGCTGCCGATGGTGGCCGCGATCATCGCGATTGCCATGGAGTTCGTCGTCGGCATCGCGATCGCCGTCGGGGCGCTGACTCGGCCGCTGGCGTTGGCACTCGCGGCTTACACGCTCGCGACCGCAGTCCTTGGGCATCCCTACTGGACCATGACCGGGGGTGCGGCGTTCGAAGCCGAAATCAACTTCTACAAAAACATCAGCATTATCGGCGGCCTATTGGCGTTGTACGCGGTCGGGCCGGGCCGACTGGCGGTTGATGCCGCACTCGGTCGGAGCTAAATGGCAATAGCCCGGGCCGCGTACTTTTAATCGACTACGATAAAGCCAACGCAAGCTGCCGTTGCCAGGCCCATTGTTACGTTGAAAATACGCCAGGCTCGGTCCGTGACCAGCCATCTGGCGATCGCCTGCCCGAATGCTGCCCAGAACGACACACAGGGGAACGCGATCACTTCCATCAGCATGGCGAGACCGAGTGCGTTGAGCCAAAGCACGCCGTGCGCCGGCATGAAAGTGGCGACCAATGTCAGGCCCATGACCCAGACCTTGGGATTAGCGAACTGAAAGAATGCCATCTGCCAGAGCGTTAGTGGCCGCTCTTCGGCATCGCTCGACAGGCCCGGCGGGGGTGCGCTCGCGATTTTCCAAGCCAGGTACAAAAGATACGTCGCGCCGACCACTTGTAGCACGCGGTGGGCCAACGGAAACGCTTGAAAAAGCGCGCCGAGGCCAAGGGCTAGGCCCATATTGAGCACAAGGCCGCCGAGCAAAATACCGAAAATCGCCGGTAGCGTCCGCCGATAGCCATAGCGTGCGCCGGAAGCCGTCAATATGACGTTATTCGGCCCTGGCGTACCGGTCATCGACACCGCAAACAGGCTCACCGAGATAAACCAGCCAAGTGACATCATGACGCACTACCGATTTTGTGCCCGGCCGCTTTTATGTGCTTTGCTCGGGGCGTGGCGGCAGCTGTCCGCTGTGTAGAGCCGGCCGATGGTTCGAGTTCGGCGTGTCTCGTGGGCTGCACAGAGGGACCGGCGCTGCTATTGCCTGTATAAATGTATGGGTTCATTATTCAATACAAAGGTACATTTATCGCTTTGTTGAGTTTAAATGGTGGAACAATGGCGTCAATAATTTTTTTGTAACCATGACAATTTGGGTGCCTAAGCTGCGGGGCGTGGGCCCGCGCTATCGCGAACTAGCCGATGCAATTGCGAGCGCGATCGAGCGCGGCGAGCTGGCATCCGGCGTCAAGCTTCCGCCGCAACGTCGGCTTGCGGATGCGCTCGGTGTCACCGTGGGCACAGTCACGCGCGCTTACCGCGAAGTGGAAACACAGGGGTTTGTCGACGCGCGCGTCGGCAGTGGTACGTACGTGCGGTTGCAGGATGGCGCAACGTTCGCGTTTGGCAACGTCGGCTCCGGCCGGGAAAGTGCTGACATGATCGATCTCAGCCTGGCGTTACCCTCGCCGACGCCGGAGCGCGCCTCGGGGATGGCGCGTGCGTTGGCCACAGTGGCCAGCGATTCGGCGGCCATGGACCATGCGAGTGACTACCAACCGGAAGGTGGGTTGGTGGCCCACCGAGAGCGCATAACGCATTGGATGGAATCACTCGGCCTGGCGGTTGATGCTGACGATCTGATCATCAATCAGGGCGGCATGAATGGCATTTTCCTGACATTGTCGGCCCTTCTGGGGAGCGGCGAGCGCGTAGCCGCGGAAGCCCTTAGCTATCCTGGGTTAATCAGCGTCGCGCAACAGTTGGGCGTGCGCACCGTGCCGGTCGCGTTCGACGCCGAGGGCATCGACATCGAGGCATTGGCGCGCAGTCATGAGCGCCAACCGTTCGCCGCGCTCTATCTGATGCCCGAACACCATAATCCAACCACCGTGCAACTGACGGAGGCGCGCCGCCGGGCCCTGGTGGATCTGGCACGTGAGCGCGATTTTTGGCTGATAGAGGATGGGGTTTTATATATGCCGCCCGAGGCGCGTGGTACGCCGCTGTATCAATTGGCGCCAGAGCGGACGATTTATTTGTTTTCCATGGCCAAAATTCTCGGCGGAGGGATTCGCTCCGGCGTGATGCGTGTGCCTGCGACCATCCGAGACCGCGTCACATCGGCCGTGCAGAACCTGAGCTGGATGCCGCCTCCGATCGTCGCGAGTGCGGCGTGTCAGTGGATAGCTTCCGGCGATGCTGATCGGTTGCTGCACTGGCAGATGGAAGAGCTGAATGCGCGCCAAGCGATGGCCCGTGATTATTTGGGCGACTACGCGATAGCAGCGCATCCATGCGGTTTGTATGTCTGGCTCGAGTTACCTGAGGGCCATCGTGCCACCGCGCTCGTCGATCAGCTCTCGACGCGGGGCGTTCGTGTAACCAGTGCTGAGGCGTTTTGCGTCGGCGCGACGGCGGCACCGCAAGCGATCCGGATCTGTATCAGCGCTGCATCCAACCGTGGGCGGCTCGCGAACGCGCTGAGCCGGATACGCGCGGCGCTCGATGATCCGGCGCCTGTCCCTTGGCAGACGGTTTGATCAGCATGTTTGCTGCCGCGGTGGCTGGTAAGCTCAGAGCAGACCGCGGCTGAGTCTCACCACGTGACGTTCACCGTCCAGCCCGGGTATCGAGACAGGGCGGTTCTCCATGATCCGCCACGCAGGCGGTAACTCGCTGAGTTCGTCGCTCGGATTGACGCCTTTCATCAGCATGAATTCACCGCCGGCTGCGAGTAGATGTTCGGCGGCTGACACGCATTCGGCCGCCTGTGCGAAGGCGCGCGCCGTAATGATGTCGAAAGTCGTGTCCGCATGCCACTGTTCGATCCGCCTCGGAACAATATGGACATTGGTAAGCCCAAGTTCGCGCTTGGCGTGGCGCAAAAAAGCAGCTTTCTTGCGGCTGGATTCGATCAGGGTAACCTGGATTTTCGGTCGCGCGATTGCCACAACCAGACCGGGTAATCCCGCCCCGCTGCCGATATCGGCGAGCGTGCGGCCCGACAGTAGCGGTAGCACGGCCACGCAGTCCAGAATATGGCGCACGACCATGGCGCGTGGCTCGCGTATCGCCGTGAGATTGTAGGTCGCGTTCCAGGTCGTCAGTGGCTCGAGATAGCGGATGAGTTGGCTGCGCGCTTTGAGCGACACATTGCTATCCATGGTCTCGATGCCGGCATCGAGCACACCGCGTGCATCGGACCATGCTGACGGCGCCACCTCGGCGCGCCTCTGACTTATGCGCTCTGTTTCGCCCAACTGTCGCGCAGCGCTACGGTTTGGTTGAAAACGGGCGAGCCGGGCGCGTGGTCGTGGCGGTCGGCCACGAAATAGCCGATGCGCTCGAACTGCACGCGGGTTTCGGGTTCGGCTTGAACCAACCCGGGCTCGACATAGCATTCGTTGTGGATGGTCAGCGAGTCTGGATTGATGTCGTCGACGAAGTCGCTGGCATCGTTGCCGGGTTTGGGCGTCGCGAACAGTCGGTCATACTGGCGGACGGTGGCGCGCACCCCAAAGCTGGCCGATACCCAGTGGATGACGCCCTTCGGTTTGACACCGTCGGCGGGTAGTTCGCCGAGCGTGTCGGGGTCGTAGTGACAGTGGACTTCCACGATTTCGCCGGCGTCGTCTTTGACCACATCGTGGGCTTCAATCACGTAGGCGTTGCGGAGCCGAACCTTTTTGCCGAGCACCAGCCGTTTGTATTTCTTGTTGGCTGCTTCTCGAAAATCCTCGCGCTCGATGAACACTTCCCGCGTCAGCGTGAGGTTGCGGGTGCCCATATCGTCGCGATCGGGATGCGCGGATGCCGTCAGCGTTTCGACCTGGTCGTCCGGCCAGTTGGTGATGACGATCTTTAGCGGATCCATGACGCACATCGCCCGTGGGGCGTTTTTGTTCAGGTCATCGCGCACCGCGTGTTCGAGTTGGGCGACGTCGACGGTGCCGTCGGTGCGCGCCACGCCGGCTGCCTCGCAGAAGTTACGGATCGACGCCGGCGTGTAGCCGCGCCGGCGGATGCCGGACAGCGTTGGCATCCGCGGGTCATCCCAGCCATCGACGAACCCTTCGTCGATAAGACGACGCAAGCGGCGTTTGCTGGTAACCGTGAAGGTGAGGTTGAGCCGGCCGAACTCATACTGAACCGGCTGCGCCGGCACCGGCAAATGCTCGATAAACCAGTCGTAGAGCGGCCGGTGGTCGGCGAATTCCAGCGTGCAAATCGAGTGTGTAACGCCTTCGATGGCGTCCGATTGGCCGTGCGCGAAGTCATAGGATGGATAGATGCACCACGCATCGCCTGTTTGGTGGTGGCTCGCGTGGCGTACACGGTAGATGATCGGGTCGCGCAGATTCATATTCCCGGCGCCCATGTCGATTTTTGCGCGCAGGGCGGCCGCGCCTTCGGCGAATTCACCGGCGCGCATCATTTCAAAACGGTCGAGGTTTTCCGCCGGTGAGCGTTCGCGGTAGGGGCTGTTGGTGCCGGGTGTGTTCCAGTCGCCGCGATATTCACGCGCTTGTTCCGACGATAACTCGTCGACGTAAGCGTCGCCGTTTTTGATCAAATGAAGTGCGTATTCGTAGAGCGTTGGGAAATAATCCGAGGTAAAGCGAATCGCGCCTTCCCAGTCGAAGCCGAGCCAGTGCACGTCTTCAGCGACCTGGTCGATGTAGCGCTGTTCTTCTTTTTCCGGGTTGGTGTCATCGAAGCGCAGCCGGCAGTATCCACCGAAATAATCGGCTAGCCCGAAGTTCACGCAGATCGATTGGGCGTGGCCGATATGCAGAAAGCCGTTTGGCTCCGGTGGAAAACGCGTGATCACCGGTCCGTCGAATGCACCGCGCGCCGATTGGTCCGCGATCAATTCGCGCAAAAAGTTGTTACTCGGTCGCGTATTTGCTGTCGCGTCGTGCGCCATAACGGGTCCGTGACTGGTGCGAAAGGATCGAGTATCGATCCGCGATAGCACAAATTATAGCCGTCGACCGCGCTTATGGGGGCATCGTATGGCTGCGATAGCGACGGCGCTGGTCGGCCTCGCGTGCTGTTCAGCACGCAGCAACACGAATTTGTCGCCACTGTAGCGCGCCACGAAATCGTTTGGCCGTGCTCCGGAAATGTCGCGCCGGTCGGCGTTGGCAGGCGCCCGACGTGAACCGTCTCCATCGCTGCGGTGTTTGCCGTATTTGACGGCCGGCCACGATAGCGGCTAGCGTCTTAGATAGATGCACCGATTGATGCGCCATTGCGTCCACCTGGTCGCAATTCTTTGCCTGACCGCCAATACCTTCGCGTGGGCCGCACACGTCGATGCCCCGGCGCCTGTCGATGGCACGGTTGCTGAAGTAAAGCACGCGCATTTTGGCGATGACGAGCTTGCTGAACGCTGTGGGCATTACTGTCATTTCGGTGCCCATCTATTTGGATTGTTAGCACCGGGGGTGGGTATACCGCTGCCGGCAGCGCCCATTGTCACGCCGGAACGCCGAGTAACCCCGCCGCTGGTAGCGCGTTCCGAGCCACCTTATATCCCGCCTATCGCTTGAGTCTTTTTCACCTTTTGCCGCGGACGCATACCGCGTCCAAAGCTTATGTCTCGTGATGAGGACTCACAATGCGATTTTTTCTGCTTCTCGGCATCGTTGCCGGGCTGGCTTGGGCCGTTAGCGTAAACGCGGCCGATCGGGCCCAGCGGCCGCCGAAACCCTTGACCCTGGAACAGGCACTGGCCTGGGGTCAGGACAACAATCCAACGCTGCGTGGCGCGCGCATCGAATTACGCCGCCAGCAAGGCGCGCTGGAACACGCCGACCGGTCGGTACCGTCCAACCCGGAATTGCAGTTCAAAGCCGGCGATCGCGACAGGCCGGATGGGACGAGTACGACCGATATTGGCATCCGTCTGTCACAAGAATTATGGATCGCCGGGCAAGGCGGTTTGCGCGAGGACGCGGCGCAAGCCAGCGTGTCTGGCGCCCAGGCAAAACTAGATTTCCTGCAACAGAGTATCGCGGCGCGGATACGTGCTGCGTTTCTGAAGGTGCTGGTTGCCAAGCGTGCAGTGGCTACCGCGGAGCAAGTGCTCGCGGTGAATCGCGATCTGTCGGAGTACGCCCAACGTCGGCTTGACGCCGGCCAGGGAACACGTCTACAGACCAATACTGCTCGCATCGGCGCCGGGCGTGCCCGCGCGTTACTGGCCAAGGCTGAAAATCGGCACACTCGGGCGCGGCTGCGGTTGGCCGAGCTGCTGGCGCTGGATCCGTCCCAGCCGTTGCCGTTAACCGGCGAGCTTACCCCCAGCCAACTAGCCATTCCCAGCGAGAAGAAACTACTACGGCGAGCGGTGCAGCGCCGTGGTGATCTAGCGGCCGCGGGGCAAGCGGTGACTGCCGCGCAGGGCAAACTGAAGCTGGCTCGGCGCCGGATCATTCCCAATCTGCGCGTCTTCGGCTTCTACAAGGAAGAGAACAAGAATGAAATAGCCGGCGGCGGTGTAGCGGTCGAGCTGCCGTTGCTGCACCAGTACGAAGGTGAGCGCCAACAGGCCAATGCTCGGTTGGATGCCGCGCGTTTGGAACGCCGGACCTTGCAGGTGACTGTGCGCCAGCAGGTCTTGGAAGCCCTCTCGGATTACCGTAACGCCCGCAAGCGGGTCGCCGCCCTTGGTGATGACGTGGTGGCTGCGGCGCGCGAGAACTTCGAGCTCACCCAACGGGCGATTGAAGCGGGTGAGCTGGGTGCGCCAGCACTGACGACCGCCCAGGACACCCTCATCAATACGCGCCGCGAATACCTGGAGGCCCTGGAGGCTTTAGTCACTGCCGGCAGCGATCTGGAGCGCGCTACTGGCGGCCTGCTCGTCATGGACAACCCCGCCAAGCCCAACGGCGCGACGCAATAAGGAGTTTCCCCGATGTATTTCAGACAATGGATACGAGCGTTATTGCTCGTTAGCTTGGTGGTGTTGGTCGCGGCATGTGGTCAATCCGCGGACAGCAAGGCAAAAGGCGAAAAGGCTGACGGGCAAGGCGATGCCCCAACCCAAGCCGACAGCGATCACGGCCAATCCGAATTGAAAGAGGGCCAAACGAATGGCCACGACGCACATGCCGATAAGAGCGACAAGCAAGCGCGCGGTGCTGACCACAGCCAACACGCGCGTCGCGTACGTCTCGACAAACAGCAACGCGAGCACCTGAACCTGGAAGTCGCCAAAGCGGAGGCGGGATCGGCCAACGCGATGATTCAGGCATCGGCGACGGTGCGTTTCGATGCTGATCGCGTGGCCCGTGTGGGACCACGCCTGGAGGCTAAAGTGGTCGAAGTGGTCGCAGATCTGGGCGATCGGGTCGAAGCCGGGGAGACCGTGGCGGTTCTGGAAAGTGTCGAATTGGGCCGTGCTAAGGCGCAATATCTGACCGCCCGGGCTCGCTTCAATGCCGCATCCGCCCAGTACCAACGCGACCAAAAGCTGGCAGAGCAACAGATCGCCAGTGAGGCCGATCTCTTGGAATCCAGGGCTGCTTACCAGCAGGCCAAGGCCAAGCGAGATGCCGCCCGCGCGGAACTGCGTCTCTATGGGATGAGCGAATCCGACATCGAATCGGTCGCGGTCGGCGGTTCCCAGCCGCTGTCACGCTATGCATTGACTGCACCCATGGAAGGCATTGTCCAGAAGCGGGATTTGGCTCCGGGTGAAACCGTATCCGGGGCGCAAACGCCGATCCACATCGTGAACAACAAAAACATGTGGGTGATGATCGAGGCCTACGAGAAAGCGCTGCCGCGCTTGGCGACCGGACAACAAGTCACGCTCAATCTGCGTGCCTTCCCGGATAAAAGTTTTACCGGCGTCACCGACTGGGTTTCCCGTGATCTCGATGAGCAGTCTCGTACGGTGCGTGTGCGCGCCACGGTGCCCAATGAGAAAGGCCTGCTACGTGCCGGCATGTTTGGTACTGCCCATATCCAGACAAAAAGTGAACAGCGTTTCGCGCTGGTGCCTGTAGACGCGGTTCAGACCATCAACGATAAGCAGATGGTCTTCGTGCCCGGAGAGCAAAGCAGCGCTTTCCAGGCGGTGACAGTCAAAACCGGTGCCGAAAGCGGCGGCCAGATAGAGGTCCGCCAGGGACTGCAACCCGGAGAGCGCGTTGTGATCAAGGGCGCATTCGATCTCAAGTCTGCCTATACCGCGAGTGGCCGCAGCGCGGCTCACAGCCATTAATCGGCGCTGAGAGAAAACATGATTGAAGGCATTGTTCGAGCCGCGCTCAATAACCGTTTGCTGGTGTTGGTGGCACTGGTTGGCCTGGCTGCGGGTGGCTATTTTTCTTATCAGCAGCTGTCGATGGACGCTTATCCGGATGCGACCCCGACCATGGTGCAGGTCTTCACCAGCGCCGAGGGGTTGTCGCCGGTGGATGTCGAGACCCTGATTTCGTATCCCGTTGAGAGCAGCATGTATGGGTTGCCCAATCTGGAGCGGGTGCAATCCACCTCCATCTTCGGACTGTCCCGGGTCAACGTCTATTTCGAGGACGGTACCGACATCTACTTCGCCCGCCGGCTGGTCGATGAGCGGCTGGCCCAGGCGCGCCGCAAGATTCCGTCCGGCCTGGGTGAGCCGCAGCTCGGTCCTATCGCATCGGGGCTGGGGCGTGTGCTGCTGTATACCCTGGAAGGCGAAAACTTCTCGCCCATGGAAAAGCGCACCTATCAGGATTGGATCGTCAAGCGCCAGATCCGGACGGTGTCCAATGTAACCGGTGTGCTCTCGCTAGGCGGTTTCACCAAGCAATACCAGGTGCGACTGGATCGGAATGCGCTGCGGGCGCGCGATCTGACCATGGCGGATGTGCGCGAGGCGTTGGCATCCAACAACCGTAACGTGGGGGCTTCGTTTATCAACCGCGCCGGTGAGGAAAACATCATCCGCGGCTACGGTTGGGTGTCCGCCGGCGAGCAGGGCGCCGCCGATATTCGCAACATCATCGTTGCGAAGAACAATGGCAATCCGGTGTATGTCAGAGACATCGCCGAGGTTGGATTCGGTGCGGCTATCCGGCGAGGTGCGGAGATCGCCAACGGCGAAGAAGCGGTTGCCGGGTACGTGCTCAAGTTGATCGACACCAATACCCAGCAGGTTCTGTCCAACCTCGAATCCAAGATCGAGCAGATCAATGAATCGCTGCCCCAGGGGCTCAGTGTGGAGCCGTTCTACTCCCAGGGCACACTGGTGGATAAGGCGATTGGCACGGTGGAGTCCGCCCTGTTGGAAGGGGCGGTCCTGGTGCTGATCTTCCTGTACTTGTTTTTGGGTAACTTGCGTTCGACGCTGATCGTCGTCGCCAGTTTGCCGTTATCGGTGCTAGCGGCTTTCATCGCCATGAACGCGATGGGGTTGTCCGCGAACCTGATGAGTCTGGGTGGTCTCGCCATCGGCATTGGCATGATGGTGGACGGCTCGGTGGTGATGATCGAGAACATCTTCCGGCATCTGGAAGAACGCAGTCATGAGAATATCTCAATGCTTCGCTTGGTCAGCGAGGCTGCGAGCGAGGTCGCGCGCCCGATTGTGTTCGCCATCGGTATCATCATCATCGTCTTCCTGCCGCTGTTCACGCTGCAGGGCGTCGAGGGCAAGCTGTTCTCGCCCATGGCTTACACCATTAGCTTCGCGCTCCTGGGGGCGTTGCTGCTAGCGCTGACCATGGTGCCGGTGCTGACATCGCTGGTCTTCAAGAAAGGCAGCGTGCACGGCGAGCCCCGGTTGGTGCGCTGGATCAAGAGCGCTTATCGGCCGGTGCGCGATCGTGTGATTCGTGCGCCGGTGCTGGTGCTGAGTGTTGCGCTGGTGCTGTTCGGGGCTAGCCTCGCGCTTTTCCCCAGCCTCGGCACAACGTTCATACCGACGTTACGCGAAGGCACGTTCCTGGTGCGCTCCACGTTGCCGCCCGGCGCCAGCCTCGATTCTTCGAGTGCATACGCCAAGCGTCTGCAAAGTGTTTTCAAGGAATTTCCGGAAGTGACCGGCACATACTCACGTGTGGGCCGGGCTGAAGTCGGCGGCGACCCCGAACCGGTCAATGTAATCGCCACAACGGTCAATTTGAAACCGCTAGACGAATGGAGCGCTGGGCGCGATTACGAAGAACTGCAAACGGCCATGGCGAAGCGGACATCGAAACAAATCCCCGGTTTGGCCAACAACTTCTCGCAGCCGATTCAGTTACGCACCGACGAATTACTCTCAGGCGTAAAAGCAGCCCTGGTTGCAAGCATTTTCGGCGACGATCTCGACAAACTGGCCGAAGTCGGGCGACAAGTGGAAGCAATCGCGAAGGATACGCCGGGTGCGGTCGACGTCCGAATGCAGCAACAAAGCGGCAAGGGGCAAATAACGGTCAAACCGGATCGTGACGCGTTGGCGCGTTACGGGATCAGTGTCGACAAGGTGTTGAGCACGCTCTCGACCGGGGTCGGCGGCGAAGTCGTTGGGCAAGTTTTCGATGGCATTCGTCGCTTCGATGTGTTCGTGCGTCTACAAAAAAATCAGCGTGATCGTCTGGATTTGATCCGCAATCTCACGCTGCAAACCGCCGAGGGCGCGACGGTGCCGTTATCGCGGGTTGCCGACGTGAAGCGCTATACCGGTGTCAAAAAGATTTCCCGCTCTAATGCCAGTCGTCGATTATTCGTGCAGATGAACGTGCGTGGCCGGGCCATGGGTAGCGTGGTCGAGGAGCTCAATAAACGCATCGACAAAAATATCGACATGCCGGCTGGTTATTTCGTGGAGTTCGGTGGCCAGTTCAAGAACCAGCAACGGGCCATGCAGCGCCTGTACTACGTGGTGCCTGTCACGCTGGCACTGATCTTTTTACTGTTGTTTGCCGCCTTCAGGTCCGTGCGATACGCGGCATTGATCTTTTTGAACGTGCCGTTTGCTATCACCGGTGGCATATTCACCCTCTGGATTTACGGACTGTACCTCTCGGTACCGGCGGCCGTCGGGTTTATCGCCGTGTTTGGTGTGGCTGTGCTCAATGGCGTGGTACTGGTGTCGTATATCAACCAGCTGCGCGATCAAGGCATGGACAGGGATGAGGCCGTGCGCACCGGGACCGAGCATCGTCTGCGTCCGGTGTTAATGACTGCCTCGGTCGCGATCCTCGGCTTGATTCCGTTACTGCTGGCCGATGGTATTGGTTCCAACGTGCAGCGGCCGCTGGCAGCTGTGGTCGTTGGTGGCCTGATCACATCCACGTTGCTCACATTGTTGGTATTGCCGGCGGTCTATCGCTGGTTTGCCGAGCCACGCCGGGAAGTTGAGATCTAGCGGAGGAGGAAACCATGCAGGAAATCAAGGCTTACGTCCGCGAACACATGTTGGATCATGTCATCGACGCGCTCGCCGCTGTG
Source organism: Salifodinibacter halophilus (assembly GCA_012999515.1). Taxonomy (NCBI): domain Bacteria; kingdom Pseudomonadati; phylum Pseudomonadota; class Gammaproteobacteria; order Salinisphaerales; family Salinisphaeraceae; genus Salifodinibacter; species Salifodinibacter halophilus. The sequence goes on from JABEEB010000001.1 coordinate 1,825,655, forward strand.
CCCGAACTACCGGGCATCGCGGTGGTGCATCTGCGTGAGTTCGGGCACGCCACTGAGGACGGCCGGCTGGTCAAGATCGATATGGCTAAGCTGGAAATCGACGTGCCGGATTCACTGGCGGAATCCGTTGTCCAGACAATCGCCGAGCATGCCCGTACGGGTGACGGCCATTCCGGCGATGGCAAGGTGTTTGTTTCCGAGTTGCGGGAGGCCGTTCGCATTGCCGACGGCGCGTGTGGTGACGTGGCGGTGCGACGGTGATGGCCGTTACTGGCAGGTGGCGTTCAATTGGCCCCGTTGTCTGGGGCTGTGGTCTGGCGAGTCAAAACCGGCCGCCAAGTCGAGCGAAAAGCGACGCCATCCTTGGACTGGACCGTGAGAGATTTCAATACGACTTTTATGTAATGTCATACTGATAACTGGTCGCAAAATCGGAAATCGGCATCGTGAGCACGCAAGACGAATTCGACGTCGTCGTAGTCGGCGGTGGCCACGCGGGCACCGAAGCCGCCACCGCCTCGGCGCGCATGGGACGCCGCACACTTTTATTGACCGACAACATCGAAACCATCGGGCAGATGTCCTGTAACCCGGCGATCGGTGGTATCGGCAAGGGTCACTTGGTCAAAGAAATCGACGCGCTTGGTGGCGTCATGGGCCGCGCTGCGGATCGCGGCGGGATCCAGTTCCGGCGTTTGAATAGCCGCAAGGGGCCGGCTGTGCGCGCGACGCGCACCCAGGCCGACCGCGGTCTGTACAAGGCCGCTGTGCGTGAAATGGTCGAGAATCAGCCGAATCTGGCGCTGTTTCAGCAGTCTGTGGCTGATTTGGTTGTTGAAAACGGCCGAGTGGCCGGCGTCGAAACAACTATGGGGCTGGTATTTCGCGCGCCGCGTGTCGTGCTTACGGTCGGAACCTTTCTCGGCGGTTGTATCCACATTGGACGCAAACAATTCGGTGGTGGGCGAGCCGGTGACGCACCGTCCAACGCCTTGGCCGAGCGTCTGCGCGCACTCGATCTGCCGGTCGGCCGGTTGAAAACCGGTACGCCGCCGCGGATCGACACCAAATCGATCGACTACTCGCAGCTCGATGCGCAGCCGGGCCACGAGCCGCGCCCGGTCTTTTCGTTTGTGGGGAGTCGTGCCGATCATCCGCGGCAGGTCGATTGCTTTATCACCCATACCAACGAGCAAGCCCACGCGGTCGTGCACAAGCGGCTGGATGAATCGGCCAGCTTCAATGGCTCGGCCGATGGTGAAGGGCCGCGCTACTGCCCCTCGATCGAAGACAAAGTCGTGCGCTTCGCCGACAAGCCGAGCCACCAGATCTTTCTGGAGCCGGAAGGCCTGACTGCGGCTGAGGTTTATCCCAACGGGATTTCGACCGGCATCGGCTTCGATGGTCAGCTGGAGCTCGTGCGTTCAATCGCCGGCTTCGAGAACGCGCACATCACGCGGCCGGGCTATTCCATCGAATACGACTATTTCGACCCGCGCGCACTTGAATATACGTTGGAGACGCGTGCCATCGGCGGGCTCTATTTTGCCGGTCAGATCAACGGCACTACCGGTTATGAAGAAGCGGCGGCGCAGGGCATTCTGGCCGGTATCAACGCAGCGCGCGCGGCGACGGGCGAGTCCGCGTGGTGGCCGCTGCGACACGAGGCCTATATCGGTGTGCTCGTCGACGACTTGGTCACGCGCGGCACGATTGAGCCGTACCGTATGTTTACGTCGCGTGCCGAATATCGGCTGCGGTTGCGTGAAGATAATGCCGATGTTCGGTTGACGCCCGTCGGGCGTGAGCTGGGCCTCGTCGACGACGCGCGTTGGCAACAATTCGAGTGCAAACGTGACTCGGTGGCCGCCGAGCAGACACGACTGGCCGCGACTCGCATCAAACCTGCCGATCTTGGTTCCGACCACGGCGCCGAATGGCTTGGCAACGCGCTCGGCGAAGCCACGACGGCGGCCGATCTGCTGCGCCGACCGAACGTGTCGCACGCGGACTTGGTGTCGCTTGCCGCGGTTGGCGGTATGACACAAAACGGCCTCTCGCCCGAAGCATTCGAGGCAGCCGGCGAGCAGGTCGAGATTCAAGCGCGCTACGCCGGCTATATCGAGCGACAGGACGCCGAGATACGTCGTGCTCGTGATGCCGAGGCGGTCGCAATACCAGCGTCGATCGACTATAGCGACGTCACTGGTCTGTCCAACGAACTGGCCGAAAAACTGGCCGAGGTTCGGCCGACTACGCTTGGCCAGGCCGAGCGCATGCCCGGTATGACGCCCGCAGCGATTTCGCTTTTGCGCGTCCATCTGAAAAAATACGGCGCGAATCTGGCGGCCAGTGCATAACTGCTTTCGCTAAGCAGCTTGATGGCTGCCAAGCGACTATAGAGTCGATCACCGATGGCCGATGGGTTTTCGCTTATTCAATTTTCCATCGGCGGTGTGGCCGTTGCGGTCGTTAGTCTCTGGGCCGCCGGCCATGCACTTCTGACGCGTGACAACCCGAATAGCGCGCTTGGCTGGGTTGGCGTGTGTCTGTTGTTTCCACCGTTTGGCGCGGTGCTCTATTTCTTCTTGGGGGTCAACCGCGTCCAGGCACGCGCGCGCCGTCTCGACCGTGAATCAAGCTACGGGTTGGGCGCACATCGTCCTGGCCCCGATTCGACGATCGGCGATTATCGCTCACTGGTCGCGCCCGCCCGGTTGGGTCTGGCGGCCGCCGGTGATCGGCTCGGGCCCTGGTCGATCCAACCGGACAATCAGGTCGTACTTTTCGAGACAGGCGACGCTGCGTTCGAGGCCATGCTTGCGGCGATCGACGCCGCCGAATCGTTCGTCTATCTGACGACGTATATTTTCAAAAGCGACGAGCTGGGCAATCAGTTTATCGATGCTTTAGCCGACGCGGTTCGGCGCGGCGTCGATGTGCGCGTACTCATCGACGGTGTGGGTGCATTCTATGGGTGGCCACAGTCGCGACCCATAGCGGGGCTTCACGCCGCCAATGTGCCAGTGCGGTTGTTTCTGCCGCCGCGGCTCTGGCCCCCTGCATTTCGGCTCAACCTGCGGAATCACCGCAAGATGCTGGTAATCGACGGTAAGCGTGCGTTTACCGGGGGCATGAATATCGATAACGCGCATCGGTTTCACGGCGGCCACGGTATAAGCGATAGCCATTTCAAGCTGGTCGGGCCGGTTGTTGGCCAGATCGAGACCGTGTTTCTGGAAGACTGGGCATTCGTCACCGATCAGTGGGATCCGCCAAGTGCACCGGCGCTTGCTTCGGCCGGTACGATTGCCTGTCGCGCGTTCGAAAACGGGCCGGCGCGCGATCCCGGGCGTCTCAGCAGTTTGATTCAGTGCGCCGTTGCTAATGCCGCCGAGCGTGTCATTATCGCTAGTCCCTATTTTCTGCCGGATGCGGCCCTGATGGGGGCGCTGGAGGCGGCCGCGCTGCGTGGTGTGGATGTGCGCGTGGTATTGCCGTCGGCCAGCAATTTGGTCTATGTCGATTGGGCATCGCGCCACAGTATCGGTCCTTTGCTGAACCGTGGCGTGCAAGTCTTTCTGCGCCCGGCGCCGTTCGCGCACACCAAACTGCTGATGGTCGACTCGGATTACGCGATGGTCGGTTCACCCAATATGGATCCGCGAAGTCTGCGCCTGAATTTCGAATTTGCCGTTGAAATCTACGACGCGTCGAGCGTGTCATCCATTGACGATTATCTTGAGCGCAACCTGGCGATCAGTACGCCGTACACGCTGGCCGACCATCGTGCTCGTGGCGTGCTCGGCCGGCTCCGTGATGGCTGTTGCTGGCTGGCTTCGCCGTATCTTTAAAAACCAACGGCTGGCCAAATCACCTGTGCTTAGCTAAGGAACGCGCCCCGTAAAACAGTTACGACTGTGCGTATGCGGCCTCAGTAATCATGTCGTCGGCAAAAGCTTCGGCAGGGCACCCGATCATCTGGCAGACGGGGCGGTGATCGGATAGCCGCACGTCGAGTACACGCGCCGATCGCGTGGCCAGATTCGGCGTACAGATGATGTGGTCGAGATCGCGGCGGGGTCGCCAGCTTGGATAGCTGGCCAGTGACGGCGCGTTGGTCTGCATGCCGTGGCGCCGTAATGCCGGGTTAGCAGTGAGTACGCGTCCGCTGCAGTTAGTGTCGGCTAGAATGATGCCGTGATCGGCGCCGGCCATAAGTTCAATCAAGGCGTCGAGTTGGGTGCGGCAGCTTTTAGCGCCAAGCGCGAGATGCGCAACCGCGATGGCGAGTGTGGTGTCGCCGTTCTCGAAACGAGCGATTAGGGCGCCGCGGCCCGGAATTCGGCCGGGCAGCGTGTGTTCGCTGACCTGGGAGGGTTCGAACCGGCTAAGCAGACCGAGCCCGTGTTGCGCAAAGCGGCCGAAATTACGATTGATCCGGGTATACCAGTGCTCGAAGCCGGCGAGCTGGGCCAATCGTTGGACTTGGTTGTGTTCGCTTGTGCGCCAGCTACCGGCGTCTATTTCCTGCAAACCAACAATGTCGTGTTCGCCGAGCAGGCGCGCGATGTGGCGGATATTGGCGTGGCTGGCACGGTTGGGCGCAAGTTGGCGCCAGCCGCGACTGACGTAGTGCCGTGCTTGTGCTGTGCCGGCGCCGACCTGCACGTTATAAGTCATGCAGGATAACCAGCGTGTTGGCTCATTTTTCGGTATTGTCAAAAGCGGTATGTCCAGTCGAGAACAAAGTCTGCATCTATGCTGTTATCGGCCGAGGCTGACGTCGCCGTATCGTTGCCAGTCGATTGTCGCTCGCTCCTCACAGATCCGTATGATCGCAGTTTATTATCAGTTTGTTGGGACACTTGTCGAATCGCAGCAGCGGTTTGACGGGATTTAATCGCGCATAGTGAATTGGCGACGCCTCGTTTTCGCTTGGCTGCTGCGCATTGCACTTGTGGGCATCGCATTAGCCGCGGTTGGCTTTTGTATCTGGCAGTTTGCGTTGACGTATTACGGGCGCGGCTGGGGCCATGAGCCCGCCAGTGCGCCGTGGGTGCTTGGGCACCGCGCCCGAGAGCTGTTAACCAATGCGACGTCTACCGGCAAGCAGAAAACACTTGTTGACGGTGCCGTCCATGTTCGGACTCATGGCCAGCTCTCCGGCCCGGATTTCGTCAATCGAAGTCATACGGCACCGTCCGGCAGTATCGTCGGGCAGCCCTGGGCGTGGTGGCGCAACCGCGTCACAGCTAGCGCGGCCGGGGCGACGCGGGGGCCGAGTTTCGACGGCGAGTATGTGTCCAGGCTGCTGCGCCAGATACGTGCGCTTCCGGGCGATTATCGGGCCTACATTCTAGCGCGCTCACGCCCGCAGGGCGGGGCGGAAAACGCTTCGGCGCCTGTGGTCACCAATCGCTACGTGGCTTGGCTTGCCGAGCGTGCACCGCAGCAGCTGATGCCGGTCGCATCGATCCTGCCGGGGCGAGCCAATGCGGGACAAAACCTCGCGCACTGGGTCGAAAAGGGCGTCCAGCGAGTTCGCTGGCTGCCAGTGCGGCAGCATATCGACTTAACTAGCGCCGCGGCTCGCACTTTCTACAAGAAGTTGGCGCAAGCGGAGGTCACTTTGAAGTTGCCTGTCGGTGCGGTACGCGATCGCCATGGCACTTATCGCTGGATATCGCCCGCGGCGATCAAGCCAATGCTTGCAGCGGGCGTCGACGTTGAATTGACCCTGGCTGACGCGCGTGGCCCCAAAGGCCAAGAATTGATGCCGGCACTGTTTCATCTGCTGGCCACGTCTGATCACGCCAAGCAAATAACAATCAGTCTGGCCAATGTGTTGGCCGGCAAGCGACCACAGCAGGTTCTAAAGCCACTGTTGGCGCATCCGCAGTACTACAAGCATCTGCGTTATGCCAGCGGCTATCCACAGCCGGCGCTGGCGGGGCGGATCGATGTCGAAGCGTTAGCCGACGATGGGTTTATTGACCGGTCGCTGGTGCCGCCGCTCAAGGCGATCTACGACGTTAACCCGCTCGCGTTTGCGCTCGTCGTTATGCGCAGAGTGCATCTGCCGCACACGCGGCTGGGCTTCCCGGAATCTGTGTTTGTGCGGAAAAAATCGTGAGGCGCGCCGGCGCCGGCAGCGACGGCGCGCCGTATTAGCGTCTAGCGCCGCGGACGCTCCTCGCGCGGGCGGGCTTCATTGACGCGTAGGTCGCGGCCCATCAGGGATGTGCCGTTTAGACCTTCGATCGCCTGGTTAGCGGCCGAGTCGTCCGACATCTCCACAAAGCCGAAGCCGCGTGAACGGCCGGATTCGCGGTCCATGATGATCTTGGCCGAGTCAACCTGGCCGTATTCTTCAAAAGCCGCACGAAGGTCGGCGTCGCCGGCGCTCCATGCGATATTACCAACAAAAATATTCATCGCTAGAAAAGTCCTGATCAGTTCAGTCGTGTCACTCGTGGGCAAAAAACCGGCGGGACTCGCGAATGACACAGACCAAGACCTCGGGCGCAGCGTTCACTACGCAAACCTGAGTCTACATGAGACAACACGCGTCACAAGCCCGGTCGGTCTGTGCGCTTTCGTTTTATGCCGTCTCAGCTAGTGTTTAGCGCTACGGATGTTGGCAGTTGGGATGCCGCGGCGCGCGCCGGTAAATGGCTAACGCCTTGGTCATGTGTTTTTCTAGGTTTTGAATGCGATTTCTGTCGCTCGGGTGTGTTGATAGCAATTGCGGGGGTTTTTCTCCGCCTTGTTCCGCCATGTTGCGCCATAAATTGACGGCTTGGCGCGGATCAAAACCGGCCTTGGCCATGAGATCCAGGCCGATGCGATCGGCCTCTGCTTCCTGCGCGCGTGAAAAAGGCAGAAGAACCCCGATTTTAGCGCCAGTTCCCAGCAGCCCCATGATGGAGCGTTGGCCTATGCCGCCGGTCTGACTGCCGATGGCAGCCGACAACACCGACAGGCCGACACTGGTGGCGGCTTTTTGCGACATGCGTTCGTTAGCGTGGCCTGATTTGACATGGCCCATTTCGTGACCGAGAACTGCCGCGAGCTGGGCGTCGTTGTGGGTCACTGGCAGAATGCCCGAGTAGACACCGATATTGCCGCCCGGGATCGCGAATGCGTTGGCCTGATCGGATTTGAATACGGTCACGCGCCACTTGTGCTTGGTCACGCGGCTTAGGTTTTTGACGACGCAGCTGACGAAGCGGTTGTTGGCCTTGTTATGGTCAATCTGTTTTTGCTTCCGGAGCTTCTTATAGCTCTGGTCTCCGGCTTTGCTCATCTTCTGATCGGAGTAGAGCTTGAACTGGCTGCGGCCGGTGGGCGAATTAACGCATGCCGCAACAGCCAGCGTCATACCCAGGGCCAGCAGGCTGCGGCTAATGGTCGCAGTGGTCGAACGTGGACTCGTTAACACAAGCTTTGCGTACAATCTCGCCATGACTGAGATTTCTAGCATACTGGATTCGCTCAACGAAGCTCAGCGCGAGGCGGTCGGTGCGCCCCCGGGTCATCTGCGGGTGTTGGCTGGTGCCGGCTCTGGCAAGACGCGCGTACTGATCCACCGCATTGCCTGGCTCGTCGCTGTCGAGGGTATTTCGCCACAGTCGATTCTGGCAGTCACGTTTACCAACAAAGCCGCGGGTGAGATGCGTGGACGTTTGGAACCGATGCTGGATATACCGGTCGATGCGCTCTGGGTCGGCACGTTTCACGCGATCGCCCATCGCATGCTGCGCTTGCACTATCGCGAGGCAGGGCTGGCGCAAAATTTTCAGATTATCGACGCTGACGATCAGCAGCGGCTGGTTCGACGTGTGCTGCGTAATCTGGAAATGGACGACAAGCAATGGCCGCCGCGCCAAATGCAGTCTTTTATCAATAGCTGCAAGGAAGAAGCCCAGCGTCCGCGTAATCTCGGTGACTCTGGCGATTATGCCCGGGAGCAGATGATCCGCGTGTATAAAGCCTACGAGTCGGCGCGTGAATCTGCTGGGTTGGTCGACTTTCCGGAGCTGTTGCTACGAGCTTACGAGACCTGTCGGGACAACGCCGATCTGCTGGCCCACTACCAGCGACGGTTTGGCCATCTATTGGTCGACGAATTCCAGGACACGAATGCGCTGCAGTATGCCTGGGTACGGCTGCTGGCCGGTGATACCGGGCGCGTGTTTATCGTTGGCGACGACGATCAGTCGATTTACGCCTGGCGCGGTGCACGCGTCGACAACATCCTGCGCTTCGAGTCGGATTTTACCGATACACACACTGTGCGCCTGGAACAGAACTATCGTTCGACCGGCACCATTCTCGGCGCGGCTAACGGTTTGATTCGCCACAACGGCTCACGGCTCGGCAAAGAGCTCTGGACCGATGGCCACGACGGCGATCTGATCGATGTTTATGCGGCATTCAACGAATACGACGAAGCCGGCCACGTGGTTACCCGGATTCAGGAGTGGCTGGCCGATGGCGGCGCGCGCGCCGATTGCGCGGTGCTGTATCGCTCGAACGCCCAGTCGCGCGTGCTCGAAGAGCGGCTCATCGCCGCCGAATTGCCGTATCGGATCTACGGTGGCCAGAAATTCTTCGAGCGGGCCGAGATCAAGGACGCATTGGCCTATATGCGGCTGATCCAATCCCGAGCCGACGATGCGGCGTTCGAGCGCGTGGTTAACACCCCGACCCGTGGTATCGGCGCGTCGACGCTGGATCGCATTCGCAGCCACGCGCGGGCCGGCGCACAGAATTTCTGGCAGGCGGCCGGTGATCTGGCTGAAAACGGCTTGGCCGCGCGCGCGGCTAAATCGGTCAACGCTTTTATCGCGACCATCGACGCACTAGCCACGGAAAGTGCCGAGATGGCGCTACACGAGGCGATTGAGCACGTTATCGACAAGACCGGGCTGAAAGCGCATCACGGCAAAGGTGGCGACGAAAAAGCCGAAGCCCGTAAGGACAATCTGGATGAGTTGATCAGCGCCGCACGCGGTTTCGCGCCGGATGACGACGAGACCATGGACGAGGCCCAGCAATTTCTGGCTTATGCTTCGCTCGAAGCTGGTGAGAACCAAGCCGGTGCCTGGGATGACTCGGTTCAACTCATGACACTGCATTCGGCGAAGGGGCTAGAGTTTCCGCGGGTGTTTCTGGTCGGCATGGAAGAAGGTCTGTTCCCGCACCAGCGCTCGGCGGACAATCCCGATGGTCTCGAGGAAGAGCGCCGATTGTGCTATGTCGGCATGACCCGTGCCCGACAGCGTCTGACGCTATCGCACGCGGAGATGCGCCGGTTGCACGGCCAGGAAAATCTCTCGCCGCCGTCGCGGTTTTTGCGCGAAATTCCGCCCGATTATCTCAATGAAGTGCGGCCGCAGACCGGTGGTGTCCGGCAACCGGTGTATCGGCCGGGTGCCAAGGCGCGTGCTGCCGAATCGGCTAGCGAGGCCGGTGGCAATGGATTGTCGCTTGGTCAGCGGGTGCGTCACCAGAAATTCGGTGAAGGCACGGTGCTGACTTTCGAGGGCGACGGCGCGCGAGCCCGGATCCAGGTGAATTTCGACGACGTTGGCAGTAAGTGGCTGATCGCCGGTTTTGCCAAGCTCGAACCGATAGCGTGACGCACCAACCGACGCGCCACGGTTAGCTGAATCTCGAAGGCTAGGTGGTGCCCGGTGCGACCTCAGTCGTAATCAGTTCATCGAGGCACGCAACGGCCTTGCTGGTACGCCCCGGGCTGCGATGAACCGCGATATCGACCTTGGGCAATTCCGGTAGATTGCATGCTGCGGGATCGAGTATGGCCATATGCTTATCGACCATGCTGGGAATCGCCAGCGTGATTGCCAGCCCGACGCCGACCGGCGACGACAAGGCCGCGAAAGTCTGGCTCTCATAGGCTGCGCGCCAAGCGCGGCCGGCTGCGTCCAGGCGTGCGGTGGCCGCGGAGCGGAATTCGCAATAGCCTTTAGGGTACATGGCGAGTGGCAACGTCTCGTACTGATGCGCGGCACCGCCTGGCGCGCCTACCCAGACCAGCGGTTCCCGTCGGAGCCGCGAGCCGCCGGGCGAGTTGGTTTGACGCGTGACGATCGCGAGATCGAGTTCACCCGCGCGTACGCGTTCGACCAGTACGGCGCTTAGTTCAGTGCGGACCTCGAGCTGGGCGCGTGGATAAAGTTCGGCGAAGCGGGCCAGGGGGCGGGGCAGATAAGTCGTGAAATCGGCTGGTATGCCGAGCCGGACACGGCCTCCGACGTCGCGTGCTGACAGTTTGGCTTGCAGTTCCGCGTTTTGCCGCAGCATCTCGCGCGCGGTGCCTACAGCTTCGACGCCAGCCGGTGTCAATTCGATGCGACGCGAAGTGCGGGTCAAAAGCGGCGTGCCCAGTTGAGTCTCCAAGCGTCGCAACTGCATGCTGACTGCCGATTGCGAATAGTTCAAACGTGCCGCGGCCGTGGTCACGCTATCGCAGTCGACGACCGTGACCAGTGACTGCAGGGCAGCAAGGTCGAGTGTTTGATTACGCATCATGAGTGATGGTTGACCATCAACACTGTTGATGTAAACAGCCAAAGTGCAAAACGCCGGTTATGTGCAATGACCGTTCCAACTCTGTTATGTGCCACGTAGACTCCGCCCCATGACGATGACCCGTACCCAACAAGACCGCATTCGGTTTGTGCTGACTCTGATTGTTCTCTGGCTCGCGGGGTTATACCTGCGGCTGCCGATTCTCATCGTGCCGCCACTCGAGCCGTTGATTAGCAATACCCTCGATTTGGGCGCAGTAGCCACGGGCGCGTTGACAACAATGCCGATGCTAATGCTTTCGGTCGGTGCTATTGCCGGTTCGAGCGCGGTCGGACGCCTGGGTGCGCGAACCGCTGTCGTGCTCGGGTTGACACTGATCGCACTGGCGTCTGCGGCGCGCGGACTGGCGCCACCGATCACGGTTTTGTTCGTCGCCACACTGGCTGTCGGTCTGGGGGTCGCGATGATGCAGCCGGCTCTCGCTGCACTTGCCAATGCACTGACGCCGGCACGCGTTGCGTTGGCGGTTGGGATCTACATGAATGGTATGTATGCCGGCGAATTTGCTAGCGCCGGATTAACCCGTATGACCCTGCTGCCCTTGCTTGGTAACGATTGGCGGCTGGTGCTTTTATGTGTTTCGGCGCCGGCCATACTGATTGCGGCAGCGGTTGCTTTTTTGCGTGCGCCTGGCTCTGCCGGTGTTACGGAAACAGCGCCACAGCGCCCTCCTCTCTGGCCGGATTGGCGCAATCCTGTGATGTGGCAACTTGGATTTTTATTAAGCGCCACGTCGGTTCTGTTTGTCGGCACCAACGCGTACATGGCCAAGATCGTCGGCTCATCCGATAGCGAGCTCGCCGCGGCGTTGTTCTGGTTCAACTTGAGTCAGGTGGTGGTCTCGCTGGTTATGCTGTCGGTCGCGAATCGTTTAGTCATGCGACGCGGGCCGCTCATTGCAACGATGCTGGCGAGTTTGGCCGGTGCCTTGGTTTTTGTCTTCGCCGGCGGTGGCATTGGTCTGGTTGCGGCCTTCGTGCTTGGCATGGCTACGGCTTTACAACTGACACTCGTGGTCATGGCCGCGCCGTATCTGGCCCCGGTTGGTGAAACCGGCAGGATGTCCGCTGGCATATTCACGATCGGCTACAGCCTGGCGTTCTTTATCCCGTTGATCGGTGGTGGGGTGGCCGAATGGACCGGCGTCTCGTGGACTGCCATGTTGCCGATGATCGGCTATGCGATGGCGGTGCTGCCGATCGCGTTTACGATTCGGCTACGTCGCCCGGGTTGAGTTATCCGGCGTCCGGTAGATCAATCAATAATATTGATAATAAAGGCAAAACGTTTTATTTGAGTCATTGGTAAACGGCAGCACACTAGTCGCATATCCAGTTGTTTCGGAGATGCGACGTGCGTGTCGAAAAAGTCGGTTCGATTGTGGCGTCCGGCCGTTTGCGTTTGGTGGTTCTGGCGGGATCGGTCGTGTTTCTCTGGGGGATTTCGTCCTTGCTGCGCGAAATCGCCGCGCGTATACCAGCGTTGGAATTGACCGCCATTGCACTGGCTGCGGCTGCCTGTTGTAGCGCCTGTTTCCGGCCGACCGATCGAAAACGCGCCATTGTTAGTCACCGCTGGTACGCATGGCTGATTGTGCCGCTGGGTTTGGTCGGCGGTGCCGCATTCTATTTTGCCGGGCTCGAATACGCACCGCCGGAACAGGTCGTGGTCATCACTTACACTTGGCCGCTTTTGTTTGCACTAGCCAGCGATCTCCTCGCGCGGCGTCGGCCGGCGCCGGCCACCCTGGTTGGGCTGTTTCTCGGACTCGCTGGGGTCGCGGTTATGCACGGTGTGGATGAAGCGCCCGCGGCTAGCGATTGGCTCGGTTATTTATTCGGGTTGGCGGCGGGCGTTTGCTGGGTGGTTTATTCGGTTTTCGTGCAGCGCTACAGCAAACCGTTGGGGGGCGCCTATCCAGCATTTCTGGCCGTCGGTGCGCTGGTGGCAATCGTCGGACAAGCGTTGACCTCCGGTCTCGTTTGGCCGAGTGCGGCCACCGCAATCACGGCCGCCATCGTGCTGGGTGTCGGGCCGTATGGTCTTGGTTTTCTGGCCTGGAGCTACGTCATTCGCAATGGCAATCCACGGATCGTTCCGGTATTGCCGTATGCGGTGCCAGTCGTTGCGGCTGTGGCGCTGGTCCTGTGTGGGCAGACAGCACCCACGCCGCAATTGGCGCTCGGCTGTGGAATGGTGTTCGTGGCTTGCGCGTCTGCCGCGTTGGCGGGCCAGCGGGCGATCGGCACGTAGCCGTGTGGCGCCTATGTGGCTGTTCGAGCCTCAGAGGTTTCGAACCACTAGGTTGATGTTCTTGGCACGCAGTTTCGAGCGAAGCTTGTCCAGACGTTGGCGCGACTTGATCGGCTTGCTTTGAACGCGGTAGAGGGTTTTGCCCGAGGTTAATGTTTGTTTCGAGAGCTTGGCATCGACCCCGAGCAGTGTGATTCGAGCAACGCGCTGCTGCGCCGCTGAGCGATCTGAAAACGCGCCGACCTGAATTCGCCACGGACCGTTGGCGTCGCTGTTCGTGCTGGTGTGGCTGGTCGAGCTAGCACTGGATTGCCGGGTCGTGGATGATTGCTTGGTTGGCTGGCCGGTGCTTGCGCGCGAGTTTTGGGTTGTGCCGGCTTGGCTGGCCGGTGCCCCCGAAGCCTGATCGATCGTGGCGTGATAGTTCGGCAACATCCGGTAAAACCCGAAGCGCGGTTTACCGTTGCCCTTTTTGTCTTTGGCCGAAGCACTAGCCTTGTCGTTACGCGTGTCCTGTCCGCTGGATTGGACGGCTTGGCTGGTTGTCTCGCTTTGGCGTGGTGCACCATTTGGATTTGATGTGCCTGCGTTGGTCCCGCCACCGGGCTGCACGATGATATACGCGATGGCCGCCACGGCTGTCGCCAATGCCAGGCCGCTTAAAAACCAGACCCAAGGCGGCGCGGTTCGGGGTTGTTTGCGTGCGCGCTTTTTCTTGTTGGGACGCGGCTGTTGAGTGCGTTTAGTGGTCGATTGGCGGCGCCTCTGATAGGAAGACGACCGGTTACTGCGCCTGCCGCGATTGGTGGTGCGTCTGGAACCTGCCATTACATCCGCTCCGGTGCGCTCACACCGATGAGTTTGAGGCCGTTGGCCAGTACCTGACGCGCCGCGTAGACCAGGGCCAGGCGGGCGTGGCAAGTCGGCAGGTCATCGACCAGAAAACCAACGGCGTTATAGTAGCTGTGAAAGGCATCAGCGACTTCTCGAAGATACGACACGATGGCATGTGGCTCGGCGTCGACGGCTGCGGCTGCCACAACTTCGCCGTAACGGTCGAGGATGCGGATCAATCGGTGCTCGGCGTCGTGTTCCAGCGTTGCTAGATCGGCGAGCTCTCGATCGAAGCCGGTGCCCCGTGCGTCGGCTTGCTCGGCAACGCGGCAGATCCGGGCGTGGGCATATTGCAGATAATAGACCGGATTGTCGTTGGTTTTCGAGGTCGCCAGCGATAGGTCGAAGTCTAGATGTTGTTCGTTGGCTCGGAGCACGTAAAACAGACGCGCGGCGTCGACGCCGACCTCGTCGCAAAGTTCGGCCAGGGTGACGTACTGGCCGGCCCGCGTAGACATCGACAGGCGCTCGCGGCCGCGATAGAGGTTCGCGAATTGCACCAGCCAGACGTCGAGGCGGTCAGGGTCACCGGACAGGGCGGCGACCGCAGCGCGAACGCGGGCGACGTAGCCGTGGTGGTCAGCACCGAGGATGTCGACCAGCCGATCGAAACCGCGGTCGAGTTTGTTCATGTGGTAGGCGATATCGGCCGCGAAATAGGTCAGCCGACCGTCACTTCGCTCCACGACGCGGTCTTTGTCGTCGCCGTAGCGCGTGGCAGCGAACCAGCGCGCGTTATCGGCGGTGTAGAGAACACCGCGTTCGTCCAGCCGATTGATCGCACGGGCGACCGCGCCGTCATCGACCACGCTTGACTCGAAAAACCAGCGGTCGAAATCAACGCCAAAGCGGGTCAAATCACGCTTGATTCCGGCGAGCTGTTGGTCGAGGATGCGCCGACGAATCTCTTCGAACGCGACATCGCCGATGTGGCCGCGAATGGCATTAATCAGACCGTCGATGTGGGTATCGGCGTCATCCTCATCCGAGGTGCCGGCGCTCGCGGCCAGCTCGGCGTATGGCACCGCTAGTTCGCGACCCCGCTCGGCGTGGATTTGTTCACCGGCCGCGTTGACATAGTCGCCCTGGTAGGCTGCATTCGGTAGTGTCAGCGTTTCGCCGGCGTGTTGTAGATAACGCAGATAGGTGGAAGCCGCCAGTATCGCCATCTGGCGACCGGCATCGTTAACGTAGTATTCGCGTTTGACGTCAAAACCTGCCGCCGAGAGAAGACGTGCGACGCAGTCGCCGTAGGCAGCGCCACGGCCATGGCCGACGTGCAGTGGGCCGGTCGGATTCGCGGAGACGAACTCGACCAGCACCGATTGGCCAGCGCCGACGTTCGAACAGCCGTAGTCAGCACCGGCGTCTAGCACCGTATCGACTGTGGCTCGGAATGTGTCCGCTGACGGGAAGAAGTTGAGAAAGCCCGGCCCGGCGATTTCGACGCGATTGATTGCCGGATCATCGGCCAGTTCGGCGTGGATGGCCGTGGCGATGTCGCGTGGCTTGGCGCCTACGCTGGACGCTAGGCGCATGGCGGCGTTGCTTGCGAACTCGCCGTGGGCGGGATTCTTTGTACGTTCCACGAACGCCAGGTCATTGGCGTCCGCCTCCGGAAACGCGCGATTGATGGCAGCGGCCAGAAGACCGCGAACGGTGTCTTTCAAAAATGTCGATTGTGTCGCCGGGGTAGCGCGTAAGTTTAACGTGCCAGGGCGGCTGCGCCATAATCGGGCACTGTTTGAGTTATAAAAGATTGACCGGGTCGACGTCGAGCGACCAGCGCACACGGTTCGGATTGGCGTTGGCGATTAGCCATTGTCTGAGTTCGGTCAGCGTTCGGTGCAGCGCTCGGCGGTTGTCGGCGCGCAGTAAAAGCTGCGATCGAACGCGGCCGGCGCGGCGCTGCATCGGCGCGGGAGCGGGGCCCCAGCATTCGACGCCGGTGGTTACGGCGATCTGTTCGGTCGCACGCTGCAACAGCGCGTCACACTCGGCGTAGCCGCGGCTATCGGCGCGTACCAGCGCCAGCCAGCCGAACGGTGGCAGACCGGCTGCGTGGCGTTCGGCTAGTTCGGCTTCCGCGAATGCCGGATAACCGCTTGTCAGCAATGTGTCGAAAAACGGGTGATCAGGATGGCGTGTCTGTAGCCAGACTGCCCCGGGGGTCGCACCACGCCCGGCGCGACCGGCGACTTGCGTGAGCATCTGCGCGAGTTGTTCACGGGCGCGGTAGTCGGACGAGAATAGCCCGCCGTCGACGCCGATCACCGCCACGCCGGTCAGATTGGCGAAATCGTGGCCTTTGGCCAGCATCTGGGTGCCCACAAGAATCCGGGTTTCGCCACGGGCGACAGCGGCCAGCTGCGCGTCCAGTTCGCCCGCCGCGGCGACGGCGTCACGGTCGAATCGCGCTAGCGGATAAGCGGGGAAATGCTTGGCAAGTGTATCGGCAACACGCTGGGTGCCGGCACCGAAGGCCACCAACTTGCTATTGCCACAGGCGGGGCAGCTGGCGGGTGGCGCCGCACTCGCGCCGCAGTGGTGGCAACGCAGCGTCCGACCGTGTTTGTAGAGTGTCATTGGTGCGTCGCAGTGGTCGCACGGCATCGTCCAGCCGCAAGCGTGACAGCCGAGAGCCGGCGCAAAGCCGCGCCGGTTGACGAATACCATGACTTGGCCGCCAGCTTCGAGATGTTCGCCAAGATGCGACAGAAGTGGTGCTGACAGGCCCCCATCTAGCGGGCGCGAACGGATATCGATACGTTCGATGCTCGGCGGCCGCGCGCCGCCGGTGCGCTGGCGCAATGAAACGTGTGTGTAGCGTTTGTCGCGTGCGTGTTGCCATGTCGTCAATGCGGGTGTTGCGGAGCCGAACCAGATCGGCACGGCTGCGTCGCGCGCGCGTTTCGCAGCGACATCACGGGCGTGATAGCGCAGCCCTTCCTGTTGTTTGTAGGACTCGTCATGGGACTCGTCGACTACGATCAGGCCAAGTCGTGGCATGGGCGTGAACACCGCCGAGCGAGTGCCGAGGACAATATCGGCACGACCGTCGATTGCCGCGCGCCAGGCTGCGGCCCGCTCGGCTTCGGTACGGCGCGAGTGTAGGACGGCGAGCCTGGCGTCAAAGCGTGCTAGCACGCGATCGATCATCTGGCGTGTCAGGCCGATCTCGGGCACGAGATAGAGGATTTGCCGGCCGGCGGCGAGCTCAGCAGCCATCCGGGCGAAATACAGTTCGGTCTTGCCGCTGCCCGTCACGCCCTCGATGACCGTGGGGCGGAAGCCGGTTGACTCGATCCCGAGTGTGTCGAGTGCTGACTGCTGGTCGGCCGTTAGTCGCGGTGGCTCGGCAGTCGGCTGACCGATTTCCACGTCATCGCCGGCGGCGACACGCGTGACGAGCTGTTTGTTTTCGAGTGCGCGGAGATGTGTCGACGCCTGCTTAAAGCTTCGCCCAACGTCGGCGGTGCGTGTGGGGGCTTTGTGTGTGGCGAGCCAGTCGAATATTGCGCGTTGTTTGGGCGCATTCTGAAGCGTCGCCTGGTTCGAAGTGTCGATACCTTCGGCGATTTGCCACGCATCCGGTCGGTCTGTACGCGTGGCGCTATCGACGCGCCGCAGACGGGCGGGTAGCGCGACTGCGAACACTTCGCCAAGTGGGTGATGGTAGTAGCGCGCGCACCATTCGATAAGCGACACGATCGCTGGTGACAAAAGCGGCTCGGGGTCGACGAGCCGCTCGACGCTGCGAAGTTCCGCTGGTGCGAGCGGACTGGTTACATCGGTTTCGACAATAACGCCGATGATGCGTCTTCCACCGAGCGGGACGATAACGCGGGCACCTGATGTAACCGTGGCGTCGTTGTCGGCCAGTCGGTAATCCAGTGCTGTGGTGAGCGGCACCGGCACAGCGACACGAACAATCCGCGACGGAGTCTCGTGCCCGTTGCTCAACGGTCACAGCCTGTGGATAAGTCAGTGGATAAAATGCAAGCCCGGATAATATTTTTTTGTTTAAACGACTTGCCGGACTTGCAAGGCACAAATAATAGGTAGTAAAAACAACTAGTTATAGATGTCATGCCCAGCCCGCGGTTGCTCGAAAGTCTTGCGCGTCGTATTGGGGCCGTGTGGACAAACCGGCATGCTTTATGCGTTCAGCCGGCATGTTGGGTCGGAAACTTGCCTGTAGCGACAGGCGTTGGATATGGGTCGGCGCCGATGCGTTTTGATGCATCGGCGCCGACCGAGCGAACGCTGCCGGTTGCTTAGAGTTCCTTCAAGCCAGTGGACAGGTCCGAGCAGACCTGTTTGGCATCGCCGAACACCATGCGGGTGTTGTCGCCGAAGAATAGCTGGTTGACCACGCCGGAAAAGCCGGTGCCTCGGCCACGTTTGATGACATAGACTTCCTGCGCCGAGACGACATCGAGAATCGGCATGCCGTAGATCGGGCTGGATTCGTCAGTTTTGGCCGCCGGGTTGACGACGTCGTTGGCGCCAATGACCAGGGCAGCGTCGGCTGCGGGGAATTCCGGGTTGATCTCTTCGAGATCGTAGATCATGTCGTAGGGTACGCCAGCCTCGGCCAGCAGCACGTTCATATGGCCGGGCATACGGCCCGCGACCGGATGAATCGCGAATTTGACCTCGACGTTGTGTTCGTTTTTCAGAATCTGGCAGAACTCCCAGAGCTTGTGCTGCGCCTGGGCGACCGCCATGCCGTAGCCCGGTACGACGATCAGCTCATTGGCGTAGGCAAAAGATGCCGCGGCGTCGAACGGTTCCACCGATTTCATTTCGCCGTCGACCGCTGTGCCTTCGCTACCGTCGTCGCTGCCGAAGCCGGCGAAGAGGACGTTGGTAAGCGAGCGGTTCATGGCCGAGGCCATTAGCCAGGTCAAAAGCGAGCCGGCTGCGCCGACGACCATACCGGCGATGATCATTGCCGGGTTATCGATCACAAAGCCTTCGAAGGCCACTGCCAGGCCAGTGAAGGCGTTGTACATCGAGATGACGACCGGCATGTCGGCACCGCCGATCGGGATTGTAAGCACGATCCCGAAAATGAACGAGACCAGGAAAAACAGCGTGACCAGCACGGGCGCGCTGACGCTCGAAGTCATCGTCCAGATGCCAAGCAACAGGATCAGCACGAGCAGGCCGATGTTGATCAGCTGTTGCCCTGGTATCCGGAATGCTTTGTCCAGTTTGCCTTCGAGCTTGGCCCAGGCGATCAGCGATCCGGAGAACGATACCGCGCCGATCAAGGCGCCAAGTACGGCCATGACAAGCGGTGCCAGGCCGTGCAGGAATGCTTCGTGTGAGTAGAGTTCGACCAGCGCGATCGCGGCCGCGGCACCGCCGCCCATACCGTTATAAAGCGCGACCATTTGCGGCATCGCAGTCATCTGGACACGCTTGCCGCTCACCCAGGCGCCGATACCGCCGATGCCCATGGCCAGGATCATCAGCAGGTAGTTCCACCAGGCGCCCTCGATGGCTGGGTGGAAAAAGGTGAAAACCACCCCGATGCCCATGCCAGCGCCGGCCCACTTGATGCCGCGCGGTGCGGTGCGCGGCGAGCCCATCTGCTTGAGGCCGTAGATAAACGCGATAGCGGCCACGAAATAGCTGATGTTGACGACGTAGTACCAAGCACCCATAGCTGTTATCCCTGTAGGCCCGCGCGGTGCGACTGCCGGCGCGGGCTTGATTGTCTGATCGTTTCTTTGAGAGTGGTTAGTCGTTCGACGACTTGAACATGCCGAGCATACGGTCGGTGACCACAAAGCCGCCGGTCACGTTGCCAGCGGCCAGAATGACACCGATAAAGCCGATCAGCGTTTCCCAGAAGCCGCCAGCGTTGCCAAGCGAGACCATCGAGCCGACCAGCACGATGCCGTGGACGAAGTTGGAGCCGGACATCAGTGGCGTGTGCAAGATTGTGGGCACGCGGCCGATGATTTCGTAGCCGGTAAATGCGGCCAGCATGAAGATATAGAGGGCGACAAATCCTGTAATCACGAGCTACTCCCGGGCAGTGTTGGGCGTATGGGCCAGGCGATCGGGCCGGCTGCGTCTATTGCTCGCCGCTCAACGCGTTGCGAGCTGCATCCGAGGCCGGTTCGCCATCGCGTGTGAGTACGGCGCCGTCGATCACGGCGTCGTCCCAGTCGATAGCTAGATCGTGCATCTTCGTGCCGCGTTGGGCCGCACTCTGGTCCTCGGCTTCAGTCAGCATAAGTGACAGCAGATTGGCAAGGTTTTGCGCGTACATTTCGCTGGCGTGCTCCGCGAGCAGCGCCGGCACATTGGACGGGCCGATTATCGACACGCTGCCGTAGGTGACAGTCTTGTCAGGCTCGGTCAATTCGCAGTTGCCACCGCCGGATGCGCCGAGGTCCACGAGTACAGAGCCTGCTTTCATGCCGTCGACCATGGCTTTTGAGATGATCTTGGGCGCTGGCTTGCCGGGCACCGAGGCCGTGGTGATGACCGCGTCGGCGTCGGTCATGTTGTCCGCGAGCATATCCTGTTGTTTTTGTTTCTCGTCGTCGGTCAATTCACGGGCATAGCCACCTTCGCCTTCGGCAGTCACGCCTTGAGCGATGAGAAATTCTGCGCCGAGCGACTCGACTTGTTCTTTGGTGTCGGTCCGCACGTCGTAGGCAAAGACCTTCGCGCCCAGTCGATTAGCGGTTGCAATCGCTTGCAGACCGGCTACACCAGCGCCGATGACGAGCACCTTGGCCGGGCGGATCGTACCGGCCGCCGTTGTCAGCATGGGCAGAAAACGTGGCAGTGACTCAGCGGCGATCAGCGCGCATTTGTAGCCGGCCGCCGCGGCCTGGGACGACAGTGCGTCCATTGATTGCGCGCGTGTAATGCGTGGGATCAGCTCCATCGCGAAGCAGGTCACCCCCGCTTTTTGCATGGCCTCGACCACTTTTGGATTATTGTGGGCCTGCACAAAGCTGATCAGAACGGCGCCGGAGCGCATCTTGGCGATTTTGCTCGGTGCCGGTGGATTGACGGCCAGAACGACATCAGCGCCAAAGACATCTGCCTCGCGCGATGTAATCGTGACGTTGTCGCCAAAATCCTGATCGGGGATGCGGCTCGCTTCGCCGGCACCTTGCTGGATTTGTAGATCCGCGCCGAGCCTGGCGAGCTTGGCCGCTACTTTCGGTACCACGGCCACGCGTGTTTCGCCGCTCACCGTCTCTTTGGGGACTCCGATCGATATACTCATAAACTCCCTTAGTCACGACCGCCGGTCTGACTGGCCGTTTACCGGCCTGATCGGTTCGAAGTCTAACGTATTTGTCAGCGACTGCGAACGGGTATCGGGCCGCTCCGAGCTGGCGGTCGCAGGTCATTATTATGTGTGGCCAGAGCTGGGGGTGGTGTCATCTGAAAGTCGCGGGTTGTGGGTATGAATATGCCCAGTAGCGGTTACACTGCGTGCATGAGAGATTGGCCGGCGATTCGCGCCGCTCTTGAGCACCAAACCGGCGCCTCGCTTACCGACGCGCATGTGCAGCCGGTTGGCGGCGGCGATGTGAGCGACAGCTTTTGCGTTGACGCCAAACGGCGGCGACTGTTTGTCAAACGGGAGCCGGCCAGCAATGCGGACCGTTTACACGCTGAGGCCGCGGGGCTCGATGAGCTGCGCCAGGCAGCGCAGATCCGCGTGCCCGAAGTGTTGGCGGTAGGCGCCACAGAAGCGAGTGCTTATCTGGCGCTGGAGTATGTCGACCTGTGCTTGCCGGATGAGGACGGGCCGGCGCGCCTCGGTGATGCGCTAGCCGAGATGCACGATATCGTTTCGCCTACCTACGGTTGGCGGCGTGATAACTATATCGGCATGAATCCGCAGAGCAATCACGTGACCGGCGATTGGGTCGAGTTTTTTCGTGAAAACCGGCTGCGGGTGATGGTCGATGCACTGGCGATGGAGTTCCCGACGCTGGCCGCGCGCAGTGACCGATTATTAACATCGCTTCGGGGGCTGGTCTGCGATCATCAACCCGAGGCAGCGCTCGTTCACGGCGATCTTTGGGCCGGCAACGTCGGCTTCGATTACCGTGGAACGCCGGTGTTGTTCGACCCGGCCGTGTATTACGGCGATCGTGAAACAGATCTTGCGCTGGCCGAATTGTTCGGCGGGTTTTCGCCGCTGTTTTTCGAAGCCTACTGGCGTGCATGGCCCATGCCGTCCGACTATCGGCGTGTTCGGCGGCCGCTATACCAGCTCTACCATTTGCTGAACCACGTCCGGCATTTCGGCGCTGGCTTCGTGGACCGCAGTCGTGTGGTCGTCGATGGGCTGTTGGCCGAGATCGCGGACGGCTAGGGGAAGGCCAGCGTAAGCGGCCCAGCGATTAGTGCCGGATGCAGGGTGCTTTGCACTGGGGTGCCATCGCCCATTGCCTAAAGCGCAGTCGCGCTTTGGGCGGTTAACTACGGTTTCTTCTCAGGTTCTATCGACAGTTGAGACGCACTCACAAGGAACCCAGCCTTCCTTGCCATCTTGTTTCTTGACCCAGAAAAAATCGCTTTCCCCTAAAGCGACGTGCAAAAGTTCATCTGGAACTATAGTGAGCTCGATTGCATTAAAAATTCGATCGATACGCCAGCCATCGCTGGACCGCGTCAGCCAATTGAGCGGAGTCCATCCGGAGCGTCCATCTGTGCCCGTGCACCAAACCCAACCGGGAATATCTGTAAATTTGTCAAAATCTGGCGTTACCGAGTCGTCGGCACTAACGCAAATGGGATTTGCGTAAGGCTGCTCATATGCTTCGATTACTACGGCTTCCATCACATATCACCTAACGTGTCGGTTCAGGCACGCACAAAAGCGCTGCCCCGAGCTGGAGCGCACAAGAAAGGCGATGCATTTTGTGCATCACCTAGCGCCGACGGGAAGATCGAGGGACAGTCTGCTGGATTGTTTATCGCCGTTGTTTCACTGCCCAGCGTTGAATTCAGTATTCTGTCCCCAGGACTCCTGCCCTAGAACTCCAATATCAAGCGGTCGGCGCGCTTTTCTTCGCACCATGCCGGACTAGTTAGTCGTGCTGATCCAGAAGCGCCGCATTATGCAGGAATGCATGTCCGACCAGATTTCGCTTTCGAGAATGCCGCCATTCTTGCTGATTGCCTGCTCTGAGCCTACGTTGCCTTTTTTGCAAGTCACAAGAACGTTCTCTATTCCCTGGCGTCGAGCCTCCAATACGGTGCAGCGGAGAACCTCCGTGGCGCATCCTCGAAGGCGTGCGGTTGGCCGTACGCCGAAACCGATATGCCCGCCGACCTCTTGTAAGAACTCGTTTAGCCAATGACGCAAGTTTGAGACTGCCACGACCTCATCCGAAGCCCCCAATAAGAAAAAGGTCGAGTGGGGCACATGCCCCTCACGCAGATTTTGCCCACAAGCCTGCTGAGAAAGGCGCGTGACATACGCCTCAAAGTCGCTATCTACGTGGTCGAGCACCCATGGCACCAGAACCTCATCTCTATCCTTAAATTCCTGAACAAGGGATCTGACACTTTTCTCATGTTGCACATCGGGCCGAACTAGCTTGGGGGTGCTCATCAGGCCACAGCCGGGTGTTGGCTTGAAAGCTGGCACATCCGCTTCGAGACGCCGGGCGTTTTGATTGATGTATGCACCGAGTCGCTGAAGGCGATGGCCTTTGCTTCCTCCATGTTCTTCGTCTGAATCAGATCAACGCCGCCAGACTTATCCGTGAATGGCCTGGCAGGCTCGAGTTGCCTTTTTTCCCTGAGGCCATCAAGGAACGCATAGTGCGCCTCGATTAAGGATGGATCGAGCTGAGGTGTGCGAAAGCTCGTAATTAGGTGCTTAAACATTTGTTTTCCTTTTTTGCACCAACTGCCTAACGCTTGAGGTGAGCGGCGCAAAACCGCGAAGTGGTTTTGTGTCCGATCCACCAACTTGTTAGGCGCAATCTGCCGCTATACGGATCATGCCAGAGGATGTCTGGTTGTGGATCGAGAGGCAATATATTGATTTATTTATCGCCGCCGTTTCCATTGCCCAGCGTTGAATTTAGTAGCCCGCTCCTGGGGTCAGCTGGCTTCAGGCACAACGCCCATCCCGCATCCGACGTGTCGAATGGGACGGAAAAGCGGCGAACGCCTCAGGCCTCGGCTGTCGAGTTGCATGATTGCTGTGGGCGAGGTGGGCCGCCTAGTGTTTGGCAGTGTCGGGGCGCATCGTGGCTTGATCTGGCGGGAGGTCGTCAATCACAGGCGTGCGGATAGCCAGCACCGTGTCATGCGAAGCGAACTGACCCAGCCTCACTCAGAGTCAAAAGCCGATTGTGCATCCGCAGGCTCACTCGATGCGTATAAGCACGTAGGCGGGTTGATTTACACAGTATCTCGCCGCATGCTTGAGGGTAAGTCGTCAATCGCGATACGTGAATCGGTGGCGGCTGCATATAAACATTGAGGTAATCGTCTCCATGAACGACGAACGTGAGTATCCGGAGAATCCGGAACTTGATGACAGTTTCAAATGGCTTGATTTCATGCCATTCGTGTTGCTCCACGTTGGGCTTATCGCCATCTGGTGGACTGGTTTTACGCTGACATCGATACTGCTTTGTGTCGGTTTGTATGTAACGCGTGTATTTGGCATCACGGGCGGTTATCACCGGTATTTTTCGCATCGCGGGTACAAGACAGGCCGTGTTTTCCAGTTCGTGATTGCGTTCATGGGCGCATCGGCTTTTCAGAAAGGGCCGCTGTGGTGGGCTGCTAAGCATCGTGAACATCACCGCGAATCAGACATGCCGGCTGACGCTCACTCGCCGCGTCACTACGGACTGGCCAACGCGCATGTTGGCTGGGTGTACCGGAAAGCGCGTAACCACGCGGATCTGGATCTGGTCAAAGACTTCTCCAAGTATCCCGAGATTCGCTGGCTGGATCGTCATCAATATCTGCCGGGGCTGCTGCTGGCCGTGGCCTGTGTGGCCATTGATGGCTGGGCCGGACTCGTAGTGGGCTTTATGTTGTCGACTGCGTTGGTGTATCACGCCACGTTCACGATCAATTCGCTCGACCATATGATTGGCCGCCAGCGTTACTTGACCGGTGACGACTCACGCAACAACTGGCTGCTGGCCCTGTTCACGATGGGCGAGGGGTGGCATAACAACCACCACTACTATCCAGCGGCCGCCCGCAACGGGTTTTTCTGGTGGGAAATCGATCTCACCTATTATCTGCTAGTCGGCTTGTCCAAGCTGGGCATCGTCTGGGATCTACGGCAGCCGCCGCAAACGATCCTGGCCAACGAAAAAGCGCCGACGCAAAAGGTCATTGATAAATGCGCCGTCTATATCGCTGACGGGTTCTCGGTCGAGCATATTAGTGCGACCGTGCGCCAGCGTTGGGAAGGCAGCCATGTTCTCGACGATTTACGCTACAAGGCGGTCCATAAATGGAGTGACGCCGAGGCCTATATCGCGGAGATGGAATTGCCGGGATTGCCTAACTTTGAACAGTTGCGAAACCGCGCACACAGCAAGTTCAAGCTACGCCATTCGGGGCTCGAGCACGCGATCGAGCGGGCACGGGAATTGCTGCACGAAGCGGTCGCCTATCGTTTGCTCGAACGGCTTCGAGCCGAGCCTGTCTGAAGGACACGCACGACGGCGTTAAAAACAGCGACTGCGACAGTCGCGGAATAACGCCGGGCCGTTTCGGGGTCCGGCGTTATTAGCGTCGGCCGGTGTGCTCGCGGGTATCGGAAAATGTCAGCTCGGGCCAACGATCGCGTGTCAGATCGAGTTTGACCTGCGACGAGGCGAGATACACCAGCGCACCGCTGTGATCGAATGCAACGCCTTCGGTTAGCTTATCCCGAAAGCGTTGTAGTTCGGCACTCGGCCCGCTAACCCAGCGGGCGACCGTCACTGGCACACCTTCGAAAGTGGCCGACACGCCGTACTCGGCGCGCAGACGCTCGGCGACCATATCGAACTGCAGTGTGCCGACAGCGCCCAGGATGACGTCATTATTCGCGGTCGGTCGGAATACCTGCGTCGCACCCTCTTCGCAGAGTTGATTTAGGCCTTTATGCAGGGCCTTGGCTTTGAGTGGATCACGTAGCACGACGCGTTGGAACAATTCCGGCGCGAAATTGGGGATGCCGGTATAGGCGAGTGGTTCGCCTTCGGTAAAGCAGTCGCCGATCGCGATCGTCCCGTGGTTGTGTATACCGATGATGTCTCCTGGCCAGGCTGTATCCGCAGCGTCGCGCTTGTTGGCCATGAAGGTCGTCGCATCGTTGATGCGGATCGTGCGATCAGCGCCGACGTGGTAAAACCGCTTGCCGGGCGCGTAGTGGCCGGCACAGACCCGCATGAACGCGATGCGGTCGCGGTGTTTCGGGTCCATATTGGCTTGGATTTTGAATACGAACCCGGATAGTGCGGTTTCATCTGGCTGGACGGTGCGTGATTCGGTAGCACGCGCCTGCGGCATGGGGGCGTTGCTGCAGAAGTCATCGAGTAGTGGTGTAACCCCAAAATTGCTGACTGCGGAGCCGAAATAGACGGGGGTTAATTCGCCGGCTAGATAACGCTCATGGTCGAAGGTCGTTCCGGCTGCCTGCACGAGCTCGACTTCCTCGTAGAACGTGTCGAATGCGTCACCGGCGATTTCGGCAAGCTTCGGGTCATCGAGGCCAACGACTGGGATGATTTCTGGATTGCTCTGGTCGTCGGCGTGGCTGAACAGGTGGACAGTGTTGTCGTCGAAGCGAAAGACGCCCCGGAAGTTATTGCCCATACCAATCGGCCAGGTCACCGGCGCGCATTCGATACCGAGCGTTTGCTCGATCTCGTCGAGAACCTCTAACGGTGGACGACCTTCACGGTCGAGTTTATTGACGAATGTAAATATCGGTGTGGTCCGCAGGCGACAGATTTCCATGAGTTTAATTGTGCGCGGCTCGACGCCCTTGGCGGCGTCGATCACCATCAGCGCTGAGTCGACTGCGGTCAGCGTACGGTAGGTGTCTTCGGAAAAGTCCGCGTGCCCGGGTGTATCGAGCAGATTGATAATCCGATCGCGGTATTCGAACTGCATGACTGAGGTGGTGACCGAAATACCCCGCGATTTCTCCATCTGCATCCAGTCGGATGTCGCATGCCGCGTGGATTTGCGCCCTTTAACGGTGCCGGCAAGGTTGATGGCGCCACCGAACAACAGCAGCTTTTCGGTCAGCGTGGTTTTACCGGCGTCGGGGTGCGAGATGATCGCGAACGTCCGTCGGCATGCTGCGGCATCGCCCGTTGTTCGGTCGGTAGCGGGGTTTAAATCGGCCGATGGATTGGCCATATATCGAACCTGTGGATGATTATTGCGGCAAATCGGCTGTAAGCCTCATCACCTAATAATTAGGTGGCAAAAAATTTGCATGCACGTTACACCGAAATTATACTGATATTGGCAAATGGTTTCCCCCCTTTATCATTTGCTTTTGGCGGCTTCAGCCGTTGGCTGGCCGCCTGACGGTATCGCTTACCCCCTAGCGATATCGTTTTTTGCTGGCTTGGAGCGCATAATGCTCCAAGCCTTTTTTATGGCACCGCGTTGTGCGTTGAATCAGCGTATTTTGAAGCCGTCGGTATTGGGCGAAATACCGTTTTCCAGTGGTGTCAGGCCATCGACACGTGCGCCGGGTGGACCCGTGGTCAGCCAGTTTTGGAGTTGAGTCAGCGCGGCGTCATCGCCTTGGGCGCAGACTTCGACATTGCCGTCGGCTCGATTGGCGACCCAGCCGGTGACGCCGAGTGCTTGGGCGCGTTCGCACGTGGCCGCGCGAAAACCAACGCCTTGTACAACGCCGCTAACCATTAGATGTATCGTTTGACTCATCGTCGCTTTACGTTTGGGTGTCTGTCATTTAGTTGGCTTGATAACCGAGTCTGGCGAGTAGGCCGTCGAATTCCTCAAGTGAATTGAACCGGATGCGTAACTCGCCGCGGCCGGTCTCGGCTTGATAGGAAATGTTGGCGTCGTTGCCGAGTTCGGCGCTTAATCCGCGAGCGAGTTTCGCGAGTTCGTGCTCGGTCGTATCAGCGTGTTGATTGTCGTTAGGCGCGTTCGATTCACGCGCGGCGGTTTCAAGCCGGCGTACACTCCAAGCGTGGCCTATCGCGCAACGGCCGAGCTCGATTTGGCGTGCGCGTGTCAGCCCGGCCAATATCTTGGCGTGGCCGAGAGATAATTGGCCGGCGTCGACCCAATGTTGAACATCGCTAACAAGCTGCGTCAGTCGTAGGAAATTGGTGACGAACTCTCGGGATTTGCCGATCCGGCGGGCGATGAGGTCGTGTGTCAGTCCGAAATCATCGGCCAGGCGCGCCAACCCCCGGGCGGTTTCCATCACGCTGAGCGATTCGCGTTGAAGATTTTCGACGAGGCCAAAACTGCTGGCTTCGGCGTCGTCGAGGTCGTCGCGCACGATGGCGGGTAGGCCAGTCAAACCGGCCCGTTGGGCTGCCCGCCAACGCCGCTCACCGGCTATCAGGCGATAGGTCTGCCGGTTGGTCGAACGCACGACAATCGGCTGCAATAGCCCGATGCGGGCGATCGAGTCGGCCAGCTCGTCGAGTGCGGGCTCATCGAAATGCTGCCGGGCCTGATTACGGTCGCGCTCGATCGCGCTGAGCGCGATGTGTCGAGTGCCGGCCGATGTGCTGCTGTGTCCGGGCTCGTCGTCGACCATGCTTGATTATGCCTGTTATCGCACTGGCGTGATTACCACGGTGTAAGTTGTCACCATCCTTGGCGGCACGCACAATAGTTGCAATAAGCTTCGGTGGGCGTTCCGCATTCGGATCCAGCCTGCCACTTGGGGCCAATTGACCATGCAAACTCGTTTTATCGGCGTTACGGCGTCCTTACTGGTGGCCGGCACGTTATTGCTCAGCGGCTGCGTCCACAGTCCACCGGATAAGCCTTGGGATCCAATTGAGCCGGCCAACCGCGCGGTGTTCAAGTTCAATCGCAAGGCCGATCAATACGTGCTCAAGCCGGTAGCCAAAGGCTACGATACAGTCACCCCGGATCCGGTGCAGTCGAGTATCGGCAATTTCTTCGCTAACGCACACGAGCCGGTAACGATCGTGAACAGCGCACTGCAGTTGAACTTTAAGCGGTTCAACGAGTCGCTCGGTCGATTCATGATCAATACTGTTGCCGGCGTCGGCGGTTTGTTCGACGTCGCCAGCAAAGTCGGTGTTCCCGACCCTGACGAAGACTTCGGTCAGACATTTGCAGTCTGGGGGCTGGGCCGCGGACCGTATCTGGTTCTACCGGTGTTCGGGCCGAGCGACGGCCGTGACTTCGTGGGTCGCGTCGGTGACCACTGGCTGTATCCCATTACCTATCTCGACTGGGTGGATAGCGACTATCAATATATTGAGTACGGCCTGGGCGTTCTCTACGCGGCCAATAAGCGGGCGGAGTATCTCGGTTATGAGCAATTGCTGGCGCATCAATTCGACCCCTATATCTTTATGCGCGGCTACTATCTGAAATGGCGTGACAAGCAAATCAATAACGAGGCTGACACCCGGGGCGCTAATGATGATAATCAGATGCCGACTGGTGGCTGACGTTTCCATTGCCTAATCAACCCAAGGCTGGCTCGGGGCACGGTGGGGCGTTCGACGCGGCCGAGCTTCGCCAACGCGAGACGACAGTCCTGAGTGCAGGGGATGCCACCGCACCCCGCGTTTCGGTGGTCTGGATCGACGAAAAACCGGCGGTATTTAAAGACTACGCGACAACCGCCGGATTTTTCCGCGCTGTGATCGCGCCGTTATTGGTAACGCGCGAAGTAAGTGCGCTGCGCCGACTCGATGGTGTTGCTGGCGTGCCGGATCTCATCCGGCAGATCGGCCGGCGTGGTCTGTTGATGGATTATCTGCCGGCGCAGCCGTTGCCTCGAGCGCAGACCGTATCGACGACGCTCCGAGCACTCGAATCGCTCGTCGCGTCCATGCACGACGCCGGTGTGGCCCACGCTGATCTACGTGCGGCGCGAAACGTGTTGGTCGATGAGCACGGTGCGCCCTATATCGTCGACTTCGTCGCCCGCGTACATCGTGGCGCGCGGTGGAACTGGCCGTGGAACTGGCTGTTCGAGCAATTCGCGGCCGCTGATCGTTCGGCGCTGGCCAAACTACGTCTGCGCTATGCGCCTACCGAAGCCAGCGAGGCCGATCAACGACTCGCCGCGCATTCCGGCGCGCGCGCTTGTCTGGCACGCGCTATCGGGGGTGGCACGCGCCGCGTGGTGCGGTGGGTGGTCAACCGCACGCGGTAATCGCGGTCGCGCTTATTGGCTTGCCGTTTGTTCCCAGGCGTCAATCGCCTGCGCGATTGCCAGGACGCTGCGCTGGAGATAGCGATCTGCAGCGTCGCGTTCGTTATCGTTTAAGTATGACCAGGCCATGGCCACGGTCGGCCGCGGGTCGCCGATGACCATCTGCTCGCGGACCCGCGTGTCGGCGGCAGCGAGAGCATTGGTCATGACTTCAATGGACGCGGCGTCGAGATCGGCTTCACGCAGGACCATGATGGCCGCGCCCTGGGGAGCGGCGGCCAATTTGTCGTGCTCGGCGCTGGCCTGATTGTTTTCGGTGTAGAGATCGGCGAGTCGGGTCACGAGTTCGATCAGCGCGATCATGCATGGCAGGTCGTCGTGCAGCGTTGGATAACCGCGCTTGGCGGCGACCTCGGCCGTGGCCTTGAGCGCGGGGCCAACCGTCGCGTGATATGCCGCCGGCGACAAGCCGTCGGCGTCGGTCTGCGTAGCGTCGTCGATCATCCGGTCTATGCGCGCTGTCGTACTGTGATCATCGTGTTACCGGGCGGTGTTGGTTCGCTGCTGCTGGTGGCCGCCGCCCTGTCGGCGAAGGCAGTTCTGTCGGCGATTTTTATCCATGCGTTTAGCGTTGTATGCACCCGCTGCCGCACCGGCCGCGGCGCCTGCGCCGGTCGCGATATTGCGGCCGGTGTGGGAGCCGAACTGGTTGCCCAGCAGACCACCCAGGATGCCGCCGATCGCTGCCTGGCCGGAGGTGCTCTGGGCGGCCTTGACTGCGCCGTTGCGATTGTCGCCCGCATAGGCGCAGTTATAGCGGCTGCCGGGTGTGGCTTTGAAAATCGGGTCGACATTGGCCTGTCGTTGTCCCATGCAGCCGGCGAGTAGCGTGCCGGCCAGGGCGATGGTCAATAGGCGTGTGATGTTGTACGTAGTCATGGCACCTCCTTTTCCGAGCTCAATTATACGCTTGGCCGAGTTTTTCGAGATTGTCCCGATTGGTCAGCATTGTCTGCAACCAAGCGGTACGACAAGGCCTGCTATGCTTTTGGCACGCATAACCAATAAAATGCCCGTGCGGGCTGGCGACCGCTTTTCCGGTTTTTAAATTATGGCAATAACGCAATACGTGATTGTCGCCGTGCTGGCGTATCTAATCGGCAGCCTGTCCGGCAGTTTGATCATCGGCCCAATACTTGGCCGCGATGACCCACGCAACGGCGGCAGTCACAACGCTGGTGCGACTAATGCCCTGCGTACTGGCGGTGCGTTGTATGGCGCGCTGGTGCTAGCTTTCGACGGCCTGAAGGGCGTTGTGGCGGTTATAGCGCTGCCGCTACTGGTTGCCGTCGGTCCGCCGGCCGGTATGATCGCTGGTGCGGCCGCTGTCATCGGGCATTTATATCCTGTCTTTTTCGGTTTTCGTGGAGGCAAGGGCTTCGCTACGGTGCTGGGCGCACTAATCGCGGGCTTGCCGTTGACTTTGGTTGTTGTAGCGGTGGTTTTTGCGGCGACGCTGGTCACCAGCGGTTACGTTGGTTTGGCCACGGTCCTGTCGATGTGGGGCGTGATGGTATTCTGCGCAGCTGCACCGTTTTACGGCCTTGCGGCCAAACTTTTCACGCTCGCCATGAGTCTGGTTATCACCTACACGCATCGGGGTAATATCCAACGAACGTGGCAGGGTACCGAGCACCGGTTTGACAAAGCTATGTGGCGCCCTAGTCGGTAAAGATCTGTCGATCTGTTCGCTCCATGAATGACGCGCCGACGCTTCTAGAATTGCTCGCCGACCGTGAATGGCATTCCGGCAATGAACTCGCGCACCAGCTCGGTGTCAGCCGTGCGGCTGTTTCCGCGCGCGCCAAAAAGCTGACCGAGCGAGGTTTGTCGATCCATTCGGTGGTTGGCCGGGGTTATCGGCTCGCACAAACCAGTGAATTGCTCGATGCGGGCGCGATCCGCGATAACCTGCCGGCAACGGCGAGTCACCGGATCGACGACGTGCGCGTTTTCGAGACAGTCGACTCTACCAACGATGTACTCGATCGCCTCGATGACGGCGCCGGCCGGATCGCAGTGGCAGAGGCGCAGACGGCCGGCCGTGGTCGGACCGGGCGTGGTTGGGTATCGCCGTTTGGCTGTAATCTGCATATGTCGCTGATGGCGCGCAGTCACCAACCCCAGGCGCCGGTGACAGCGCTCGCGCCGCTCATCGGTGTCCGTATCGCGGCGATGCTGAGCGATATGCAGGTGAATGGGGTCGGCCTGAAATGGCCGAACGACTTGCTGATCAACGGTACCAAGGTGGGCGGCATCCTCGTAGATTATCGTGGCGAAGCCGCGAGCGATGCGCGGTTGATTATCGGTGTTGGTATTAACGTCGCTATGGCGCCGGCCGCTGCCGCGGCCATCGATCAGTCCTGGACTACGTTGTCCCAACATCTATCCGAACCGCCGTCGCGGAACACACTTGCAGCGCGCGTCACGGGTGCTGTTGACGATGCCATCGAGTGTTTCAGGCTGGGGCAGGCCGAGCACTTAGTCGATGATTGGCAAGTGTTCGATCGCTTAGCCGACACGCCAGTGGTTAGCTTTGGCTCGAATGCGCCGGCGAACGGTATTGCGCGCGGTATCAACACCGACGGCAGCCTGCGCATCGAGGCCAACGGTCGCGTATCGCGTGTGTATTCGGGGGATGTATCAATTCGCCCCGTGCTATGAACCTACTGATCGACGTCGGTAACAGCCGCGCCAAGTGGGCACTGTCCACTGGACGGACCGTCCATGCGACCGATTGCTCGGAAAGAAGCGGCGATTGGTTGAGCCGCTTACCCATCGATCAGGCGTCCTCGGTCTGGCTGGCCAGCGTCGCTGCGTCGGATGTTGCTGACGCCGTTGTGGCGCGCGCTGCGGATGCAGGCATCGACTGTCGGCGCCTGCGTAGTGAATCACGTTTCGGCGCACTGGAAAATGGCTATAGCGTCCCTGGGCAACTGGGTGTGGATCGCTGGATGGCCTGTGTGGCGGCGGTTGCGCGATTTAAGGGCTCGATTCTGATCGTCGACACCGGTACCGCGTTGACGTTGGATTGGATCGGCGCCGATTGCCGCCATCAAGGTGGCTTTATCACGCCCGGGATCGGGACCATGCGGCAGCGCTTGTGTGGCGCGACACAACTCGATCTGCCAGCGGAACAGGATGTGCTGAACATACCTGGGGTCGCGTCGTCGCAGGCGATCGAACGTGGTACGCGTTTAAGTGCGGTGTCATTGGTCGATGCGATGGCGCATCAATATCCAACTGATAAGCGTTTGTTAACCGGCGGTGAAGCTAGTTTAATTCAGCCTCATCTTGCGGATGAATGGCAGTGTGTGCCGGATCTGGTGTTGCAGGGAATTGCGGAATACGCGAGTGCTGGCGATCAATCGTCGGCCACGACCACTGGATTCGTAGCGCATCAGGCCTCAGAATAATATGCGGGCCGGCGTAGCTCAGGCGGTAGAGCAGCTGATTTGTAATCAGCAGGTCACGGGTTCGAATCCTGTCGCCGGCACCATTTTCAGCTGGATCGATCCACGCGTAGATGCGTGTCGATTGGCTAGACGGAAGCAAGCAGCGCCGTGCAGCTATCCCTGAAGTACAACTTTTTGTTCGTGCATATAGCCAAAACGGGGGGCACGAGTGTGCGCGCCGCGCTGGCACGCTACAAATGGCGTGAGGCAGCGCGCGTGCCGATGTTTATCGCCAGCCGACTCAGTTCGCTGAACGGTCATCGACTCGGTATCAAATTGCCGCGCCACGCCCGCGCTATCGCGGCACAGGAGATGCTGCCGCCGGACGTCTTCGCCCGACTTTTCAAGTTCACGTTTGTGCGCAACCCATGGGATCTCCAGGTGAGTTCCTACCACCATGTCCAGCGCGAACGCCCGGATTTGCTGTCGGGGATTCCGGATTTCTCAGCGTTTATTCGCTATAAGCTCGATCCGAACCGGCCGCCGCAGTATCACCTCGATACGTCGAGCCGTGTCCAGTGCTCCTACCTGGTCGATCTGGACGGTCATCGGATCGTCGACTTCGTCGGCCGCTATGAGCATCTAAGTGCTGATTTTGCCGAAGCGTGCCAGCACATCGGCATTGAACCCATTGTGCTGGGGCAGCGGCGGCGTGCGCCGGATCGGCTTGGTGAATATCGTCGTTACTACGATACTGCAACCGCCGAACGCGTTGCGGACTTCTTCGCCCGTGATATCGAAGCGTTCGGGTATCAATTCGATCCGCCGGACACGATAGTCGAATAAGCGGGCCGTTCTCGCTGGCCGTGATCGTGTTGCGGGCGCAGTGGGGCAACCGACAGGCTTATTGCAGCCGATCGGGTATGGACACCGATCGCCCATCATGGCGCCCATGCTGGTGTGCGCTGGGTAAGGCACAAGACATAGGCACATCGAGCGCGTGCTTCAATGCCTGTTAGGTGATTGGGCGTGGTCAGTGTCGGCTGGCACCGGGCCGGCATCGCTGGCACGCTCTCAACCGCATAGTAGAAACAATGGCACGAGCGTGACGCCGAGCCTCACGAATCGTGTTAACAATAACGCTGGGGCGCGGTCGGCGTAGCGTTTGAGGGAGCAAAATGCGCGAGTTGTGGCGGTTTATTGCCCGAGTTTTGGCGCGCGTGCGGGAACACCGGCTGTCACTAGTCGCGGCGGGCATGGCTTTTTACGCGATGTTATCGATCTTCCCGGCACTGACCGTGATTATCTCGGTCTACGGATTGGTCGCGGATCCGGCCACCGTCTCGCATCAGATCACCATGTTGCCGGCGAATCTACCGCCGGCGCTAACCGACATTGTCGCGAAACAAGTGCGCGATATCAGTCAGGGATCGGGCGTCGCACTCAGTCTCGGTTTGGTCGTGAGCGTTGCGTTTGCCACTTATTCGTCTTCGAAAAGCACGCGCGCGCTCGTGGCGGCGATGAATATCGCCTACAACGTCTCCGACAATCGTGGGTTCATACGGTTTTATCTGCACACCATCGCGTTGACGTTCGCGGGGGTTCTGCTCGTTATCGGTCTGCTGGCACTGATCGGGCTGTCGGGCCTTCTAAAGATTGCCCACATCGGCTACTGGCCCGCGCTTTTGATCAGCTTTGTACGCTGGTTTTTGATGCTGGTGCTCATGACCACCGCGCTCGGCGCTGTCTACGCGTTCGCGCCGTACCGTCGTCCGCCGCGCTGGCGCTGGTTGACGCCGGGGGCGGCGTTGGCAACCGTTTTCTGGTTGCTGGCTTCGCTGGGATTCAGTTTCTATATCTCGCAGTTCGGCAACTACAATAAGATCTATGGGTCCACTTCGGCGCTCATGGTCCTGATGATTTGGCTTGCGTTGAGTGCGTTCATCGTTTTGATCGGTGCCGAAGTTAATGCCGAGTTCGAATCGAGCTCCGAAAACTCGCCGCAGGCGACAAATCCGTTGAATACGATCAGCGCGCTTGTCCGGGAAAAACGAGGGTAAAAACGTGGGCGCAGGCGACACACAGGATGATCCATCGGCTGCGGCTACGATCGGCGTTCGGGGCGCCGATGCCGCCAATATCCGGGCTTGGTCATCTTTCGTCGACGATTGGTGTAACGCCCATCCTGATCGTCTGAGCGAGTTGCGCGACAGCGGCCGTCTTGGCGCGTCAGGCAAGCCGAATCCCGCACCAGCCCCTGATCCCGCGGTGACCGACGATTTCGACAAAGCGCTGCGGGCTTATCGTCACGAGTCACTGGCGGTCATCGCGTGGCGCGATTTGGCCGGTCTAGACGCGCTCGAAGCCACCTTGGCCGCGCTGACGGCGCTTGCCGAAAACTGTATCGAGGCAGCTTTGGTTGCCGCCGAAGCCGAGATCGCCACACGTCATGGCGTTATCCGTGATGCCGATGACAACGTCGTGCGTCTTTGTGTCATGGGCATGGGCAAGCTTGGCGGCGGCGAACTGAATTTCTCGTCGGACATCGACTTGATATTCGCTTATCCCCACGGTGGCTGTGGTGAATCAGACGGACAACGCCCACTGGCGGTTGTCGAATATTTCCGAAAACTCGCCCAGCGATTGGTTCGGTGTCTGCATGCGGCAACCAGCGATGGTTTTGTGTATCGCGTGGATACGCGGCTGCGGCCGTTTGGCGATGCGGGCGCGCTGGTGGCTTCGTTCTCGGCAATGGAGGCTTATTACCAGAACCATGGCCGGGAATGGGAGCGCTATGCCTGGATCAAGGCGCGACCGGTAGCGGGCGATATCGACGCGGGCCAGGTTCTGAACAAGATGTTGCGGCCGTTTGTGTACCGGCGCTATCTGGATTACGGCACCTTCGAATCCATTCGCGAAATGAAGGCTCTCATCGACCGCCAGATCCAGCAGGCGCGTCTGGCGTCGAACATCAAACTCGGCCGCGGCGGGATCCGTGAAATCGAGTTTATGGTTCAGGCATTTCAGTTGATTCGCGGCGGCCAAGAGCCAGAGTTAAGAGATCATCGCCTGTTGCCGGCGATGGCCAAGCTAGTGGAAGGTAATCATCTGCTGGCGCACCAAGTGGAAGATCTGGAAGCGGCCTATTGGTTGCTGCGGCGCGTCGAAAACCGACTGCAGATGGTTGCCGACCAACAGACACATGATTTGCCACGCGAATCGGCGGCGCAGGCACGCTTCGCGGCCATGCTTGGTTATACCGACTGGTCGTCATTCGTCGCCGACCTCGATGCCACCCGGAACACCGTGCAAGCCGCCTTTGGGCAGATTTTCGCTGGGCCGCAGGCCGGAGCGGGTACTGCCGTCGATGGTCGGGAAGCACGTCTGACCGCGGCTTGGGAGGCGAGCCTGGACGAGGCCGATGTGTATGCCGTGATCGGTGAATATGGCGTCGACGATGCTGAAAGTGTCTATAACGCGTTCGCTGATCTGCGCCATCGTGCCAATCGTTATGACGTCGAACAGCGTGGCCACCGGTGGCTGACTGGGCTGTTGCCGAGGCTGTTCGAGGATGCGGCCGCCAGCGATAACCCCAACCTGGCGCTCGAGCGCGCATTGCCGGTCATTGGTGCCATTGTCGGGCGCAGTAATTACCTGGCATTGCTCGTCGAGCATCCGGCGGCACGTTCGATGCTGGTTCGGTTATGCGTCGGTAGCGCCTGGATTGCCGGGCGCATCGGTGAACAACCGGCGCTTCTGGATAACCTGCTGGACCCGCGCCAGTTGTTTCGGCTACCCGCCCGCGATGCGTTGGAAACCGAATTGGCCGATGAGATCGCCGCCGTTGGCGACGATCTGGAACAACAGATGAATGTCCTGCGCCGTTTCACGCAAGCGGCGAAACTAAAAATCGCGGCGGCCGATGTAACCGAGGCGGTGCCGCTGATGACTGTTTCGGACCGGCTGTCGGAGTTGGCCGAGGTGGTTTTGAATCAGGCCGTTGAAATGGCTTGGCAACAGCTGGCCGCACGCCATGGCATCCCGCGTCGTGATGACAACGGGCGTGCGGGCTTCGGTGTGATCGCCTACGGCAGGCTCGGCGGATTAGAGCTTGGTTATACCTCGGATTTGGATTTGGTGTTCGTCTATGACGCGCCGAGCGAGCGTGTCAGCGATGGCGACCGGCCACTGTCCGCGCAAGTGTTTTTCACGCGGCTTGCACAGCGACTGATTCATATTCTGGCCACCCAGACCCCGGCGGGGCGTGCGTTCGAAGTCGATATGCGCCTGCGTCCGAGTGGTCGTTCGGGGCTGATGGTCAGCCATATCGACGCGTTTGCCACCTATCAGGACAAAACGGCCTGGACGTGGGAGCACCAGGCGTTGGTGCGTGCGCGCTACGTTGCCGGACCAGAAGAGCTTGATGCGCGGTTCCGTGCGATCCGCGCCGATGTCCTTGGCTGTCAGCGCGATCCGGTGCAGTTGGCCACACAGGTTCGTGATATGCGCCGTCGGATGTCCGAGGCCAAGGATCAGTCCACTGACGATCTGGCTGACGTCAAACAGATGCGCGGTGGTTTGATCGACATCGAGTTCATGACCCAGTTTGCCGTGCTTTCTCGCGGCCATGACTGCCCCGAAGTGTTGATCTTCTCCGATGCCATCCGGATTCTGGAGACGCTCGAGTCCGCTGGGCTGGTCTCGTTTGAGGACACCCGCATTCTGGTCGAGGCGTATCGGGACTACCGTCGGCGCCGCCACAGCCAAGCGCTGCAACTGGAGCGCGCCATGATTCCCGCCGATGCGTTGGCGGAACGCCGCGAAGCCGTCGCCGCCCTCTGGGATCAATGGCTCGGCGAGGCTTGAGTTAGGCCACGTCTGCCGTAAGCGCGTCATTTTCGCTAAAATTCGCAGGGTTACAGAGGCTGCTACCCCGATACGAGAGTGCCGATTATGACGATGGCCGATAACGATGGCGTGATTTGGCTCGATGGCGAGCTGGTGCCCTGGCGCGAAGCGCGCGTGCATGTTCTAACGCATACGCTGCATTACGGCATGGGAGCGTTTGAAGGTGTACGCGCCTACAAAACCGACCAGGGCCCGGCAATCTTTCGTCTGGACGACCACACGCGTCGACTCCGCGATTCGGCCAAGATCCTTGGCATGCCTTTAGCGTATAACCAGGACGAGTTGAACGACGCCCAGGTTCAGGTCGTGCGTGAAAATGGCCTCGAAGCAGGCTACATTCGGCCCATGGTCTTCTACGGCGCAGAAGGTATGGGCTTGCACGCCGACGCGTTGTCGACCCACGTCATGGTTGCGGCGTGGAGCTGGGGCAGCTATCTCGGTGAATCCAACATCGTGAACGGTATTCGCGTGAAGACCTCGTCGTTCACCCGCCACAACGTCAATTCGGCGATGACGCGTGCCAAGTGTAACGGTGCCTATTTCAACTCCATGCTGGCTGTCAGCGAGGCCAGCCGTGCGGGTTATGACGAAGCACTGTTGCTGGACGCTGAAGGCTATGTCGCGGAAGGAAGCGGCGAGAACCTGTTCATGGTGGCCGACGGCGTACTCTACACGCCGGCGCTAACGTCGGTGCTCAACGGCATCACGCGGCGCACGGTCCTCGAGTTTGCCACGGAAATGGGTCTCGAATGTCGCGAAAAACGCCTGACGCGGGATGAGCTCTACGTCGCTGATGAAGTCTTTTTGACCGGTACCGCCGCCGAGATCATGCCAGTGCGCGAACTCGACGACCGCACCATTGGCAACGGCAAGCGCGGCGTGCTGACCGAGCAATTCCAAACGCGGTTCTTCGATCAGGTCGCCGGCCGTCGCAGTGACCATGCTGACTGGCTGACCTACGTCTGATCGGCGTCCGTTGGGTCGGCGTAAGGGTCGAACTCCGGGCGCCGAAAGCGCCGGTGTAACCAGAAGTACTGTGCCGGTGCGGCGTTTATTTCGGTTTCGATCAGTGCGTTAACACGGGCCGCGTCCGCGGCCTCGTCACGGCTTGGCACATCCGCCAGTGGTGGTAGGAAGCGCGCTTGATAGCCGCCGTCGTCGCGCTGGTGAATGAAGTAGGGCAGCAGCGTCGCGCGGGTTAGCCGCGCGATGCGAAAAATGGACACGTGGGTTTGCACGGAGCGGCCGAAAAAATCGGCTGCCACGCCGAGTCGCTGCCCGGCTTTCTGATCGCCGGCGAACCAAAGGGCTTCGCCGCATTTCAGGCGCTCGATTGCGTGCTGAACGTTATTGTGTGAAATAAGCGTGCCGCGCATGTGGGCACCACGGTGGCGCTGCATGGCGCGATCAATGACTGGGTCGGCCGGCGCTTTGTACATAGCGTTTAACGTCAGCCCGAGCTCATCCAGTTGACGTTGTGCCACCCGCACGCCCAGTGCCAGCGGTGTGAAGTGGGCAGACATCAGAATCACACCACGCCCGGTCGTCGCCGCGGCCTCCAGGTGTTCGAAACCGTCGGCCTGGCAAAGCGCGTCGACCGTGGCATCGGATCCCCACCAAGCGAGCGTTGTTTCGACTACACCGTCGCCGAGCGCGTGAAAATGCCGGCGGAGCAACGCGTCGCGCTCAGGCGGCTTGGTGTCGGGAAAACAGATGTCGAAATTGGTTGTGGCGATCTGTTTGCGACGCCCAGCCAGCAAGCGCCCGATCGCCCCCAGGCCACGACCGATACCGGCGCGCACGCGACTGGGAGAGGCCGCGATGAGACGTCCCAGCCCGAGGATCAGCCAGCTCGGCCAGTGTTTGGGCGCAATAAGGGCGCGCCCGGTGCGGGTTGTCGGAGAGGATTGCGCCATAATGGATGGAATACGAGGGCGTCGGCGGCCATAGTGTAGCGAAGCTGTGCCGGTATGCTGTGTGTATCGACTCGTTCAGTGAATTGTGTGGAGGCTGATTGTTCGAAAACTGTCGTATTCTCGTGGTCGGTGACGTGATGCTCGATCGTTACTGGTTCGGGTCTGCCGAGCGCGTTTCGCCGGAGGCGCCGGTGCCCATCGTCAATGTTGAAGATGCTCAGTCGTGCCTCGGCGGCGCTGCCAATGTGGCCCGGAACCTGGTGGGGCTCGGCGCCAATGTTCATCTGATTGGCAGCGTCGGGGATGATGCCGCGGGTCGGGAATTGGCCACGTTAAGCGACGAGATCGGAATAGAAAGCGAACTGGTGGCCGATACACGCGTGGCGACCACTGTTAAACAGCGGGTCATCAGCAGCAATCAGCAGCTGATGCGCCTCGATTTTGGCACTTCACAGCCGGTTAACGCCTCGGTGGCGACGGCCGAGCTTGATGATCGGGTCGCCTCGGCATTAGCCAACTCGTCGGTCGACGTCGTGGTTTGTTCCGATTACGCCAAGGGCGCGCTTGACGGTGTGGCCGGGGTCATCGAGTGCGCGCATAAGTATGCGGTACCGGTGGTGGTTGATCCCAAACGTCCGGACTGGACTGCCTATCGCGGCGCCGATATCGTTACTCCCAATGCTGATGAATTGGCGGCTGCCATCAGTGGCAGCGACACCACAACTGACGACGGTGTCATCCGCGCTGCGGAGATGGCGCGTTCGCGCTATGCGATTGGCGCGATGCTTGTGACGCGCAGCCAACGTGGCATGACCCTCGTCAACGGCGCTGATAGCGCAATACACCTGTCGGCGCAGGCTCGCGAGGTGTTTGATGTTACCGGCGCGGGTGACACGGTGACAGCGCTGGTTGCTGCCGGGTTGGCCAGCGGTGAGCCGCTTGCTACAGCCGCCGAGCGCGCGAATCGAGGCGCCGGTGCGGTCGTGGGCCGGCTCGGCACCACGGCGCCCACGCATGCCGAACTCGATAAGTCCAACGCACACGGTGTATCCGCGGATCAGTTGGCGGCCAGCCTGGCCTGGATTCAGAATGAGCGTGCGGCTGGCGCTCGGGTCGTTTTTACCAATGGCTGTTTCGATCTGCTGCACCCGGGCCATGTTGACCTGCTGCGACGGGCGCGGGCATTCGGTGATCGGCTGGTGGTCGCCGTCAACGACGATGCCTCGGTCGCGCGTCTTAAGGGCGTGGATCGGCCGATCCAAACGATTTCAACGCGCATGGCCGTTCTGAGCGCGTTGGCGGATGTCGACTGCGTGGTTTGTTTCGGCGAGGATACGCCGGCCGTGATTATCGAGGAGATTCGCCCGGATGTGCTGGTTAAGGGCGGTGATTATCGAGTGGCGGATGTTGTGGGTGGCGAGTTTGTCCGTGCCAACGGTGGGCGCGTTGAAATCCTAGAACATCTGCCGGGCTATTCCACGACTGTAACCCTGGCTGACCTGAAACAAAGCGGCAGTGAGCAATAAACTGCCGGCGATTGTCGACAACTAATCCGTTTTTGAATATGACTATACTTTTGACCGGCGGTGCCGGCTATGTCGGTTCCCATACCGCGCTTATGCTGCTGCAAGGTGGCTTTGATGTTGTCG
This sequence comes from Salifodinibacter halophilus, assembly GCA_012999515.1. Taxonomy (NCBI): domain Bacteria; kingdom Pseudomonadati; phylum Pseudomonadota; class Gammaproteobacteria; order Salinisphaerales; family Salinisphaeraceae; genus Salifodinibacter; species Salifodinibacter halophilus. Next base: position 1,867,743 of record JABEEB010000001.1, read on the forward strand.
TTATCGATAATTTCGCCAACGCGTCGCGGCAAGCGTTGGCGCGGGTCGAACAACTGGCCGGGCGGCGCGTTGCGTGTGTTGAAGCCGATCTGCGTGATCGCGCGACGGTGGCCGATACACTGCGCGACTATGCCGTCGATGCAGTCATTCACTTCGGTGGTTTGAAAGCTGTCGGCGAGAGTACCGTGCAGCCGCTGGCCTATTACCAGACCAACATCGATGCCACGATCGCGCTGTGCAGTGCGATGGATCAAGCGGGCGTCAAATCGTTGGTATTTAGCTCGTCTGCGACTGTCTACGGCGATCCGAGCGCGTTGCCGATCGCTGAGACTGAACAGCTCGGTCGCCCGACTAATCCCTACGGTTGGTCGAAACAGATGATCGAGCAGATACTGACCGATCTACAGGCCGCCGACCCGACTTGGTCGATTGCTTTGCTGCGCTATTTCAATCCGGTTGGTGCCCATGAAAGTGGGGTGATTGGCGAAGATCCGAGCGATACGCCCAACAATCTGTTGCCGTTTGTGACCCAGGTCGCCGTCGGTCGCCGGCCTTATTTATCGGTCTTTGGTAACGATTACGACACGCCTGACGGCACCGGTGTGCGTGATTATATCCACGTCATGGATCTGGCCGAAGGCCATCTCAAAGCCATGCGCGCGATCACCGATAGCGGTGGTTGCCGGGTTTGGAATCTGGGCACGGGGCGCGGCTATTCGGTGCTCGAAGTTGTCGATGCCTTTCAGCGCGTTACTGGCCAACCAATCGACTATCGCCTCGTCGATCGTCGGCCTGGTGATATCGCCGCCTGCTATGCGGACGCGCGTCGTGCCGAGGTGGAGCTCGGTTGGCGTGCGCGGCGCGATCTGGCCGCGATCGTGCGCGACGCCTGGCGTTGGCAGCGGTGGAATCCGTACGGCTACGCCAACGCTAGCGCGGCATCTGAATGACGCTTGCAGGCACCATGAGCTTGGCTCAAGTGCCGCAAAATGTCCGCGTTATCTTCTCGTTTTCGGCGGGTGGCTCGGCATAGTGGGCACGGTTGGGGTGGTCGTCGAATGGCTGTGAGACCACCGCCAAGAGCTCGTTCAGCGGCTCGAGGTCACCGTTTGTCGCGGCGTCGATCACTTGTTGGACGCGGTGGTTGCGCGGAATGAAAGCTGGGTTGACCGCGCGCATGGCGTTACGCCGAGCGTTGAAGCCGCGGGTTTCAGTTGCCAGTCGTTCACGCCAGCGCGTCGCCCATCCATCGAATGCAGTGGGGTCGGCGAACAGTGCACGCACGTTCGTGTCATTGGTTGAGTCCACTGCGTGCGCGGCGTCGGCTAGGTAACGGAACCCCAGCGTAAAGTCGACGCTTTGCTCGGCCATTGTCTGCAGCAGGTTCGAGGCCAGCTCGACATCGCCTTCGTGGCATTCGGCCAGCCCGATCTTGGTGACCAAGCCGCCGTGGTATGCGGTCTCGAACGCGTTGCCATAGGCGTCGAGCGCCTCCTTGGCTTGTGATACGGCCTCGTCCTGATCGTCGGCCAAAAGCGGCAAGAGGCACTCGGCGAAGCGTGATAGGTTCCATAGCCCAACTCTGGGCTGCTGGTTGTAGGCGTAGCGGCCGCCACTGTCGATCGAACTGTAAACCGTGGCCGGGTCGTAGGTGTCCATGAAGGCACACGGCCCGTAGTCGAGGGTTTCGCCGGCAATGGAGACGTTGTCGGTGTTCATGACGCCGTGGATAAAGCCAACCAATAGCCAGTTCGCGATCAGGGTGCCGGTGCGTTCGGCAACGGCCTCGATTAATGCGCGGTAGGGCGCCTCGGCGTCGGCTATTTCGGGGTAGTGGCGCTCGATGACGTAATCGGCCAACGCTTGCACAGCCTCGGTTTCGCCACGCTTCGCGGCGTATTCAAAGGTGCCGACACGGATATGACTGGTGGCGACGCGGGTCAGGATTGCGCCGGGCTCGGGGGTTGGCCGCAAGACATTTTCACCCGTGCTGGTTGCGGCTAGGGCGCGCGTGGTCGGTACGCCGAGACCGGCCATCGCCTCGCTGACGATGTATTCGCGCAGTACCGGCCCGAGCGCAGCGCGTCCGTCGCCGGTGCGTGAAAACGGTGTGATACCGGCGCCTTTCAACTGAATATCGCGTCGCACGCCCGCTGTGTCCACGCGTTCGCCGAGCAGCACTGCGCGGCCGTCACCGAGCGTGGGCACAAGGTTGCCGAACTGATGGCCCGCGTACGCCATCGCCAATGGTGTGACGTCGGCCGGCGTCCGGTTACCGGCCAGCGTGGCTATGCCATCGGGCCCGGTGAGCGCGCCGGCGTCGAAGCCGATGTCGTCGGCCAATGCTCGATTGAGCCGTAAAAGCTGTGGCCTTTTGGTCGGCGTTGGTGTGGCATTTTCGTGGAACAGCGCGGGCAATTGCCGAAAAGTTTCGGTTAGCGCTAGCGGTTCGGTTGCAGTCTCGGATAGAGGAGAGGCCATGATGAATTAGGCGCGGGACGCCTGGCGATGTCGCGATATAACGACTATGCGGGCCGGGGTGGAGCGCATCAACCCGGGCGCTTTTGTGTGCGCCGAACGTGCACGTCTCGTATCGTGCATACAGCGATCAGCACGACGAGACGACGCTGGGCAGCCGGCTTGAGTTGGTGTTGTTGGCGTTCAAATGATCGAAGGTGGTGTATGACGCTTACATCTGAAGTCCAGTCGGTTGTGGATTATCTGGACAGCGCGGAAATCGCTTTCACCGATCTGTCGGTGGCCGATGCGCGCGCGTTCTACGTGGAAATGTTGGCCCATTCCGGTGGTCAACCGCTGGCCATGGCCCAGGTCGAGGATTCTCAATTGCCGCTGACTGATGCCGGGCTCGGCGTTCGTCGGTATCGACCGCAAGAGCTTGTCGAATCGCCGGCTCCGACGATTGTTTACTACCACGGCGGCGGCTGGGTGTTGGGCGGTTTGGATTCGCACGATCGCATTTGTCGCCAACTGGCAGCACGAAGCGGTCTGCAATTGATCGCAGTCGACTATAGGCTGGCACCTGAATGGCCGCTGCCGACCGCTAGCGACGACGCGATCGCCGCATTTGAGTGGCTACAAGCGCATGCAGCGACCTATGATATCGATACGAGTCGAATGGCCGTCGCCGGGGATAGTGCGGGCGGGCATCTATCGGCGGTTGTGGCGCTCGCGGCGCGGGATAACGGCTGGCCACTAGCGTTTCAGGCACTTGTTTATCCGGTAACGGATATGCGCGATGCAGCGTGGAGCCATCCGTCGCGCCTACGCAACGCCACTATTCCACCATTGACCGCTGAATTAATGGATTGGTTCGGGCGACAAGCGGTCGGCGACCGGACCGATACTGCCGAGTGGCGTGTCTCGCCGTTATTGGCGACTTCGTTGGAACATGCCGCACCGGGATTGGTGGCAACTGCCGGTGCCGATATGTTGATGGACGATGGCGGCCTGTTCGCATTGCGCCTTCGTGATGCCGGCGTGACCTGCGAACATGCCCATTTCCCGGGCGTCATCCATGGATCATTGGAGATGATCGCTTGGCTCGAAGTGACGGTCACTATGCTTGACCGGGTCTCCGGCTCAATACGCGCGGCGCTGCTTGCCGGCGAGTCGTGATTCATTGCATACGGGAAGCGGAGGCGAGGGAATCAAGTAGCGGATGAGCTGTTTGCGCTTCAGCAGTGAGCCGGAGGCAGACAAGGATTGCGATGCACCCGCGCTTGCCGCAAGCGAGTCCCAGTTTTAGTGGACTGGCTGTTAGCGCGCCGTAAGTTCTTGATTTTGGTGGGCGGTGCTGGGCTCGAACCAGCGACCCCTGCCGTGTGAAGGCGAAATAGCGCACGATTGTGGACGCATGCGAATAATGTAAACTATTGAAATAAAATAATAAATATACATTGCCGTTCGTATTTGTTCACGGTAATATATCCGTACATGATCCGTACGGATTGAGAATGGCACGGTATAACATCGACAAGGCAGGAACCCGGAAAAAGCTAAAGCCTCGACGCGAACCATACTGGGGCGCGCCGATTGATCGCGGGCTATATCTTGGTTTCCGCAAGCTGGAGCATGGCGGTAACTGGGTTGCGCGTTACTACGATGAAGGCCGGCACCGCTATAAATCACTGGGGCCGGAAGCCACGCCGTACGATGAGGCAGTACAAACGGCACGCCAGTGGGCCAAGACATTAGAGGCTGGCATTGATACCAGTCAGGTGCAGATCGTGGCCGATGCCTGTAAGGAATATGTAGAGGATCGGCGGCGAGAAAAGGGAGAGGCTACCGCCAGAGATGTCGAGGGACGATATCAGCGCACCGTCTACGATGATCCGATTGGTAAGGTGAAGCTGTCGAAACTACGCATGGCGCAGATTAAATCATGGCGGGCCAAGCTAGACATGAAGCCGGCGAGCTCAAACCGCTATCTGTCTGCGCTCAAGGCCGCGCTGAATTACGCCGTCGCATCCCGATATGTTGATGGCGGTCGGGCAATTGAGTGGCAAAACGTCAAACCGCTGGAAGTAACAGCGCGGCGTGACTTGTACCTTGAACGTGACCAGCGGCGGGCGCTCATTGAGGCATTGCCGGATCATGCTAAGACGTTTGTCTGGGCGTTGTGCCTGCTGCCGCTGAGACCGGGGGCGTTGGCAGCGGCAACCGTGGCCGACCTGAACGCTGACGCGCTCCGTATTCGCCAAGACAAGGCTGGAGCGGGTCGTACTATCGCATTGCCCCAGGCGACCGCAGATTTACTCCAAGAGCAGGCAAAAGACAAGTTGCCGGCCGCGCCGTTGGTGTCGTACAGCGATGGCTCGCACTGGAACCGGTGGCGTTGGAAAAAGCCAATCAAAAGCGCGGCGGCGGCCGTTGACCTGCCGCCGGAAACTTGTGCTTATACGCTTCGCCATTCAGTGATAACTGACATGCTGGCCGGTGGTATGGATAGCCTGACCGTGGCGCGGATGGCGGGCACTAGTCTGGCGATAATCGAGAAACATTATGGGCATCTGCTGCACAAGCACGCGGCGGACGCTATGGCGCGGTTGAGTCTTTAATCAGAACGGAAATGGTGTGCCGATAAGCAGGGCGGGTCGATGCCGGCCTGTCGTAGTTCATCCTTGGTCAATCCGACGATGACGGGACGCTCGGCAGCCTCCATGACAATAGGTCGCAGCTTTTCCCATGCGGGTAACACTTCGGAAAAGTCGAATACTTTATGGCTTAGACGGTGATCGCCCCACAAGGCTTTGGTGCGCCGGAGAACTTCTACCATCCGTTCTTCATCGTAAGTCAGTAGCCAGTAGGCATGTTCGGCTAACAGGATCACCCGTTCCAATTCGTTGACTGACCACATCGCATTTAACGCATTGTCTAAGGATGATTTACCGCCGGTATCCATCTCCAGAGTGCAATTCGAGAACGCTTGCGCAACTGCCCACTCTACAACGCCAGTCACAGACCGGCGCTGAATCCGGCTGAGTAATTCCAGGCCGTATTTCGTTTTTTCGTCTACACGAATGGACAGCGCAGCACTTCGTTTTGCGGTGTCTTTGGGTGCCTTACGAGTCGCCATCCCATCAGCCCAAGGGTAAGTTAAGACGGACCTTAACGGACCTGTGTTGACGTTTGCAACCATGTGTGTATAATAAATACATAGTCGCAATATGCTTCACGCGTGCTCTCAACCCGTTATGAGGTCTCTTAGCGATGGATACGAAACCTGATTATGCGTTCGGTAGCTTGGTGGAGGAATGCGCCAAGCGCGGTATCGGCCGAACTGTAGCGTTCGAGCTGGCAAAAGACGGGACGATTGAGACCTTCAACATTGGACGGCGGCGTTACGTCAAGCTGGCTAGCCTCGACACACTTCCCGAACGAGTCCAACAAAGCGAGAGCGGGAGGGCGTCTTGAATAGTGCATAAAAAAACCCGCCGGGTCATGCTGGCGGGTTATCTTTATTCAACGGGCGAGAAACCGCGAATCACACCAAGAGCAGGTGCCAGATGGATACTATCAACACTGAGAGTTTGCCGCAAGACTTGGTACAGCGCGACAACTGGTTGTTATGGCGCCAAGAATCTAGCGGTAAAGTGCCATACCAGGCCCAGGCGCCACAAGTTCGCGCCAACCCAACCGACCATTCAACTTGGGCGTCGTTTGACGCAACTCGGTCTGCCTACCACCCGCAGCGCGACGCGGGTATCGGATTCGCACTTGATGGTGAAGTGGCGGCTGTGGACATTGATGGCGATACCAGTAGCAAAGCGGTCGACTTGTTACATGAAGTGGGCTGCGGCTATATCGAGCTGAGTCCATCCGGCAACGGGCTACACGGCTGGGGCCTGTTCGATGGCGAGCTGCCTCGCAAGAAGGTCGTGGTAGATGGGATCAGCGTCGAGATTTACAACTCGTCTCGATACATGAGTGTTACAGGCAACACCATTTGCCATGGCCAGCTCCTACCTCTGAGTGGTATTGAGAAAATTTATCATCCGCCCGCTACGCAAGTCAGCACAAGTCATCCCAAGTCTAACGCACGTCAATCCAATTCAGGCACACGTCAGTACCCACGATGCGAGATTTTGCGTTTCCTCCCGCCTGAAACCGGCAAGCGAAACGAGTATCTCTACAAACTGGCCAGACACCTGAAGGCGTGCTACCCAGAAAGGCGGGCAAAAGACATGCTGGATATTGTCCAACAGTGGTTCGAGCAGGCGAAGCCCTATATTGCTACTCAGGATTTCATGGAGAGCTGGAGCGATTTCACTCGAGCCTGGGAAACTATTCAGTTCTCTGAGGGCGAAGGCATTGAGAGCCTGCTCGTAGACGTGGAATCAGATCCTGATGTAGCTGGTGTGCCGCCCGTCTTTACCTCACATGCCATGTTCTTGGCCAAAGTGTGCAGGCGACTACAAAACCATTCCGGCGATGAACCGTTTTACCTGAGCGCTCGCAAGGCAGGTGAATTATTGGGCATCCATTGGACTAACGCAGCCCGTCAACTCAACGGGTTAGTATCCGTTGACGTACTGCAACTAGTCGAAAAAGGCACAAAGACTAGCCGCAAGGCGAGGACCTATTGGTTCCTCGCGGAGAGTGAACGAAATGAAGCATCATGAAGTCGAGCAGTGCACTGGTCGAGGATTACCGTAAGCTGGGCGTTGCCTTGATTGTGGTCGATGCACTGGGCGGAAAAGGCCACACTAGCTAAACCCTGCCCAAACACCATGAGCCCGCCAAGCGCGGGCTCTTTTGTGCCGCGCACCCGCCGCGGCGCCAGCACGAACCCGAGGGCCAAAATGGCCCCCGGTCACAGACGGGGGGGCCAAAATGGCCCGGAACCCGAGGGCCAAAATGGCCCCCCACAAAAGACAACCCCAAAAAACAACCCAAAAGACAGTAGCGCCGACCCGGGCAAGCCGGGATCGGCTACCACCGGCAAGCAGGAAAGATCGCCGGTGGGGGATTGAGTTGTTCTAGCTTCCATTCATGGTTACGGGAATGAATGCTGTGCCTTCTGTGACGCTTCACAGCTGCCGTTCGGACATTAAGATGGCCAACACTACATACCCATCTAGACTTAAGTGACACAGCGGCGCACAGGAGGTAGCGCAAAAGCTGGCCCAAAAAATTATTATCTTCTTCGTCCACACCCGCTGCCCAAAACCCCCTGGGGGGGGGTTATGGGGGGATCCCTGATCCTTGGTAATCTGATTATTGGTATTCTGATCGTCGTGCAATTTTGCACTGGGTTGCGTGCAATTTTGCACTGGGGGTCGTGCAATTCTGCACGGGCTGTTCATTCGGCGGCGCCTCGCGCACGTGCGCGTGCGAGGGTTCCTGACGGTTCCTGACGGTTCTATGCGGGTGCAACCCGTTGCACCCTTTTGTGTTGTGTTTTGCACCCTTTTATGTCGTGATTTGCACCCTTTTGATCTGAATTGGGCGCAGTTTTTGCACCCTTTCTCGTGCGGTGGTGCCACCCTCTACAGAGGCGTCTACAGAGGCGTCTACACTCGCGACTACAGTGCCAAGTGCAGCACATGACGGCCGCAATGCTTTGATTGCGCAGTGTTTCACGCAGCGTAAACTTTATTTTTTGCGTTTATAAACAGCCGGTTATCGCGCGCCAACTTTCATATTCTCATTCACAAGTTATAAGGATGCGCTCTTGTATAACAATTAGTTATAATTGAGGCATGAGCGAATCCAAAACAGTTATCGACTTCATCGAGGGCCTAGAAGTCGCCGAGGGTAAGCGCGCCGGCAAGCCGATCAAGCTGGCCAAGTTCCAGAAGGACTTCATACGCGGTGCGTTCAAGCGTTCCACGTCGGTCGGTTGCCTATCCGTCGGCCGTGGCAACGGCAAGAGTACGCTCACGGCTGGTATTGGACTGGCCTCCCTGCTGGGCGTCTACGACACGCAACCACGCCGTGAGATTCTGGTCGCGGCCCGGACGCGGGATCAGGCCAAAATCGTTTTTCAGTACACGATGGGGTTGGCGACAACATTGCCGGAGGAAACGCAAGCGGAGCTCACATTCCGCCAAGGGCAGCGGCTCGAGATTGAATTCGATGGGCAAGGCGGTGGCCACCTCCTGCGCTGCCTCGCGGCCGATCCGAAAAACGCGCTTGGGACGTCCCCGACGCTGGCCATCATGGATGAGCGCGGCCATTGGCACGAAGAAAAAGGCAACGATTTGGAATCTGCCTTGCTGTCCGGTCTGGGCAAGCGTGGCGGCCGCTGTCTAATGATCTCGACCAGTGCCTCATCCGACACCCATTCGTTCAGTCAGTGGCTCGACAGCCCGCCCGAAGGGGCCTATGTTCAGGAACACCGGCCATCACCCGGATTGCCGGCTGACGATCTGGCCTCAATCCGCGAGGCCAATCCCGGCGCCAAGGCTGGTATCGGTGCGGACACCAAGTGGCTTGTGGCGCAGGCGCAACGGGCAATCGCTCGCGGTGGCTCGGCCCTGTCTAGTTATCGGCTGTATAACCGCAATGAGCGCGTATCGGGCGAGCGCCGCGATATGCTGCTCGATATCGATACCTGGCTCGACTGTGAAACCAGTGATCTGCCACCGCGTGAAGGCGGAGCTGTCGTGGGCATCGACCTGGGCGGCAGTAGTTCCATGTCGGCGGCTGTGGCGTACTGGCCCACCACCGGCCGCATGGAGGCGATGGGCGCTTTCCCGAAGACGCCGAGCCTGCTGGATCGCGGCCAACGCGATGCGGTAAAAGACCGCTACGTCGAGATGTACGACCGTGGCGAGCTGCTGACGTTGGGCCAAAAGGTCGTTCCGACTGACCAGTTCCTGGCGGCAGTCATGGAGCAGTTGGGCGACTCGTCTGTGGCATGTCTCACGTCCGACCGTTACCGCGAGGCGGAGTTCTACGAAGCCATGCAATCGGCTGGGGTGCGTGCGCCCGTGGTTTTCCGTGGCATGGGCTTCAAAGACGGATCAGAAGATACCGAACGGTTCCGGTCAGCTATCTTTGATGGCCATGTGAAGGTTAAGCCAAGCCTTCTATTACGTTCGGCGCTAGCCGACGCTGTGACGCTGGCCGACGTGTCCAATAACCAGAAGCTGGCCAAGGCGCGCAGCCTCGGCCGAATCGACGCGGCGGCTGCGGCCATTCTGGCGGTGGCCGAGGGGCAACGCCGGCAGGCACGACCGATCCCGCAATCCCGCGCTATGTGGGCATAGCTTGCCCCATCGACCCGGCAACTGGGCGCTACGCACCAGCCGCTGGCAAGCAGTTCGGCTACAGGCCAAGCGGCGCGACGGTTTCAAGTGCACCCAATGTGGAAGTCGACACCGGCTTGAAGTCCACCATATAAAGCCAGTTCGAACACACCCCGAGCTGGCGTTCGATGTGGCTAACACAGCGACGCTGTGCGCGTCGTGCCACAACGCCGAGACACGTCGAGAGCTTGGGCAATCTCCCCCCGATCCGGAGCGCGCCAAGTGGCGCGAGTTGATCCGCCGATCCTGAGCTATGCGCGAGTAACATATAACTCAATTGAATGTAAATTGATAAGTGATATAATTAATTAACATATACGGATGGGTGTGGCACCACATGTTGCAAAGCAAAACGATCGAAAAGCGCCAATCGGAGATTCGTGAAGAACTCTCGACGCTGGCCGGAAATGACCAATTGACCAACGAGCAACGGCAGCGGCTGGATACGCTTGACGGCGAATACAAGGACAACGAGCGCCGTTACCGGGCTGCACTCGTGTCTGAGGATGAACAGCGTCAGAACGCCGGTGCCGAGTTGGAGACTCGTGAGGGCCGACAATGGTCCGACCTGCTGGCGGGCTATGAAGTCCGCCAAGCGGCGCTGAACCTGGACGAGGGCCGGCCGCTGGATGGCAAGACGGCCGAAGTGGTTACTGAGCTCCGTAACCAGGGTGGTTACCGAGGCGTGCCCGTTCCCTTCGCGGCATTCGAGCAGCGCGCGGGCGAAACCACATCGAGTCACGTTCCTGATCCCGTCGACACTCGCCCGCTGATTGATCGGCTGTTTCCGCAGTCCGTTGCCAGTTCGATGGGCGCGCAGATGGTCAACATCAGTAGCGGCAGCGTTGAGTATCCGGTTTCCACATCGAGTGTGAGTACCGGCTGGGCCGGTTCCGAGGGGGCCGAAGTAGCCGGGCCGACCGAGTTCACGACCGTCGACCGACCGCTGTCGCCTGATAGCACGCTAGGCGTTCAGATGAGCATCACCCGCAAGGCCATGAAGCAGTCGGCTGGCATCGAAGATGCAATTCGCCGCGACATGCAGGGCGCGATTCAGGCCGAAATGGATAAGGTGATCTTCCAAGGAAGCGGCAAATCGGGCCAGCCATCTGGCGTGATGGCCAAGGCTAGCGACTACGGCATCGCATCTACTGCTGTGGACAGCGAGGCGACTTACGGCGCATTCCGCAAGGCTGTAACCGAGTTCATGCTGTCTAATGCGGCCACCGGGCCGAACAGCGTCAACGCACTGATCCGCCCTGAGGTCTGGGACGCAATGGATGGTGTGATTTTCGACAGTGGCTCGGGCGTGACCGAATACGATCGCCTGGCGGCCAAGTTGGGCCGCGTGACCCAGAGTCACAACGCATTGGCTGATCCGAGTGGCAGTCCGAAGGCGTCGTCGGCGCTGTTGACCACCAACGCGGGTGGCCAATCGCCTATCTTCGTCGCCACCTGGGGGGCGATCGATATGATCCGCGATCCGTACTCGGATGCGGCCAGCGGCGGGCTGCGCCTGACCGGGTTGGTCACGCTGGACGTCTCGATCAGCCGGGCCGAGCAGCTGCGGATTCTGTCGGGCCTGCAGTAATGCTGTTCGCGCCAGTCAACGGCGGGCTTGAGGTCCGGGGTGAGCCGGACGGGGGCGCCACCATTGCGGGGCGCTTCCCGTTCGGTGCCGAAGCCGAGCTGCAACGCGGCCGGTTCGAGACGTTCCAGCCGGGTGCCTTCGAGTATGAGGATGTGCACCTGTTAGCTTCGCACGATTTCGCTAAACCGCTGGCGTCGCGCGGTGCGGGCAGTTTGTCCGTCAACGATACCGACGACGCGCTTCAATTCGAGGCGCGGATCAGTCCCGAAGTGGCCAACACCAGTCACGGTCGGGATACGCTGGCACTGGCGCGCGCCGGCCTGTCTGTGGGGCTGTCACCGGGCTTTGCCGTAGCACCCGACGGCGAGACCGTTTCCCGGCGCGACAACGGTGTCCTGCGCACAGTGCGCTCGGCAAAGCTCCATGAGTTATCCGTCGTTACCCGGCCAGCCTATGACGCGGCGCAAGTCGAGGCGCGTTCCTGGGACCCAGCCGTCGATCTCGACGCATTCATCAATCACCCCATGGTTTTACCCGCGTTTAGGTGGCGGTAATGGTCGAGACAATCCGCATAGAGGAAAGCACACCGACGTATCCCGCACCACCGGCTGATCTGTCCGACGCGGCTGCGGCCATCGAGCCGGCCGTTGTCTGGGGGCGACTGGAAGCGTGGATGAACCGGCGCTGGGCCAAGCGCCAGGTGATCTGTGATACCGATAGCGGCGGCGCGTTCTCGCCCCCACTGCGCCCGGCCAAATTGGGCAAGGCCGAGCAATGGACGGGGTGTGCATGGAAGGAAATCACCCCGAAAGAAGGGCCATTTGGCGTCATTCTGGCCGACGCACCGCACCGGCTGACATTCACGGTCGGCGACGACACGGACGTGCCGGCTGAGCTCTATGAAGCCTACCGGCGCTTGGCTGAATACTGGGCCGAAACACCGATAGACGGCGGCTTAACCGAAGTCAGCGACGGCGACTATTCGCACAAGCGGAGCGCTAACGCAGCAGCCCGAGCACTGCCCAACAGCGGCGCGGCCGACTTGCTGAGGCGCTACCGGTGAGCGGCGGCTATTTCACGCGCACGTACGAGCTATGGCGCTACATCAAACAAGAGAATGATTACGGCGAGATCATTAAAGAGTGGCACAAGCAATGCGATTTCACGGGCCGCGTTTATCCGCAGCGTCAGGAGCATTCGTTCGTGGGTGGCCAGATTCCCACCACAACGATCGCCTACACCGTTGCCGCGCCGGCCGAAACCGATATGAAGGTCGGTGACCGGGTGCGCTTTGGCGATCACAAGTTGGAGGTGCAAGCAGTATCCACCACCAGCCGCGGCGACCGCATCGAGGCGTTGGCCAAGGAGATTGACTAATGGGCCTGCTGAATTTGTTCAAACGCCACAAGCCAGAGCAACGTAATTTCACATCGCAGGCGATGGCAGCCCGATTTGCTGAGATCCAGGGCCAGGCCGGCGTCGGCGATCTGACGGCCACCACACAAACCTGCGTGGGCCTTTGGGAAAACACACTGGCGCAAGCCGATATTGACGGCACGCAGTCATTGTCACCGCGTCTCATGGCCATGGCCGGGCGTAGCCTAGGGTTGACCGGCGAGGCGGTTTTTCTGATCGGCGAAGGCCGGCTGATCCCTGCTTACGAGTGGGATTTGTCCACCCGGGACGGCGAGCCGACGGCGTACCGGCTCACACTGCCCGACGTGACCGGCGGCCGTAGCGTAACGGTACTAGCGCCCGAAGTTATTCACTTTCGAATCGGTAGCCGCCCGTCGGCACCGTGGCGTGGTAGCAGCCCCTTGCACCGCGCTAGCCTCACAGCCGGGCTGCTGGATGCAATCGAGCGGGCACTTGCTGAGGTTTACACCGATTCGCCTTTGGGCAGTCAAGTCATGAGCACGCCGGAGGACCCGGACGGCAGTAACGCGAATCTGCAACGCAGTTTCAGAGGTCAGCGCGGTCGTGTTCTGCTACCAGAATCCACCAACGTTACCGCAGCCGGCGGGCCAGCGCCACAGCAAGACTGGAAGCCAGCGGACTTATCCCCCGATCTGTCCCGCAGCATGACCACAGAGAGCCACAGAGCGGCGCACAACGCCATTGTGAGCGCTTACGGCGTCCTGCCGGCTTTGTTGAACGACCAAAGCGCCGGCCCAGTAATCCGCGAAGCTAGGAGTCACCTAGTGCAGATGAGTTTGCAACCGATTGCTGAACTGATGGCACAAGAGGCCACTGACAAGTTGGGCGCCGGCGTAACCATTGATGCACTGACGCCCACACAGGCGATGGACACCGGTGCCAGAGCACGGGCGCTACAGGCCACCGTCAAGGCACTGAGCGAGGCCAAAGAAGCGGGTGTTGAAGCCGGTCAAATCCAGCAGGCGATGAATTTTTCCGGTGTGGAATAGCATCCGGCCACGGGGCGCTTAGGTTCTAGCTACCGAGCACAGCGTGGCGGCGGGCAAGTCGTGAGTGTCCGTCCATGAGTAAACAACCACGACAGCCGGCGGCAACTCCTCCTGGTTGCGCGGCCGGTAGGCCGGGGTGCGATGCTCCGGCCTTTTTGGCCCCAATATCCGTACTGCGGTCCGTACGGGGCCAGGTTGCGCTGTTAATTGTCTGTAACTTATTGATTTTATGGTGGGCGGTGCTGGGCTCGAACCAGCGACCCCTGCCGTGTGAAAGCATCGGGCTATCTATACTTTCAATAAAATCAACTAGTTATTTTATTTATGTGGGACTATAGTGGTCAGGTATGGCCAGTGTCGGCCCCGTTTTGCCCGTTGTGCGTCCCAATCGAGTCCCAGTCCAGTGCGGCCACTGCTGCTCTGGTGTTTTCCGGAGCTAGGTGGGCGTAGCGCATCGTCGTCTGGATAGACCGGTGGCGCATGACCTCTTTGACTGCGGCTAGCGAGACGCCTCGCTGGATCATCCAGCTCGCGGTCGTGTGCCGCAAGTCGTGGATTGTGAAATCGTCAATGCCAGCCTGTCGGCACGCGGCCCGAAAAGATTTTTTAGCGGAGGCAATTGGCTGGCCCTGATATGTGAAAACGCGATGACGGTCGATGCCGCGCCGGTTGTTCAAAGCCGTCTGGGCTGATTTGTTCAGCGGGATCGAGCTGACGCGTTGGCTTTTTTGGTCTGCGCTATATAGGTAGATGAGGCTGTTCGATTCGTCCACTCGATTCCATGCCAGGTTTAGCAGTTCGCGATGGCGTAGTCCGGTATGGAGTGCCAATCGGACCATGTCGACCAAATATGGCGCGCGTCGGCGTGAGGCCGCGGCCTCGAGCAGTGAATCGGCCTCATCATGTGTTATCCAGCGGATGCGGCCATCGGGCGGCGTCGGGATGCGTCCGTGCATCGGGTTTGGTACGTGCCAGTCCCATTCGGCGTTCGCGTGATTTATTGCGGCCGATAGCAGGTGCATCTCTTTGCCGACGGTGGCGGCGGCGGCCTCAGAAAACCGACAGCGTTTGTATTCGGCTACGTGTGCGGCGGTGATGTCGGCAATCGCTAGCCCCCCGAAATGTGGCCGCAAAGCCTTGACTGAATATGCGTCGCGCTCGGCCGAGCGTTTGTCGGGTGTTGCTTTGAGGTAGGCCGTCAGCAGTTGTTCAAATGTATAACGCGGCCGCTCGCCCCACCGAGTTTGTCGGTGGACTTCGGCGCGCCACTTGCCCTCGAGCGCTTTGGCTTCCTGGTAGTCCGCTGTGCCAGTAGATCGTCGAGTTCGCCGGCCGCGTGCGTTGACGTAGCTGGCGAACCAGTATGGGGATCCGTCTTTTCGGTGCGGCATACATCTAGCAGGCTTGCGTATTGGACGCGGCGGGCGCCGCGTATATGTACCGCAATAAGTTCGCCGTCGTCCAGCATACGACGCACGGTACGCGGCGACACAGCTAGCGAATCGGCGGCTGCCTGGATTGTGATGGCTAACGGATGCATAGCTATTACTGCTCGATTATCAATGCGCTGGCCAATGGGCCGTAACGGCTGTTCGTCTATTCAGACGGCGCTAGATATTCGGCCGGCAGTTCGATGGCAGCGTCAGGCAAGCGGGCTTGCAGGCGTGGGAAAAAATCGCGCAAGTGTTCGGCCTCTGCGGGCGCGGCGGATTTGAATCGGCGCCAGGCGCGATTGACGGCGGCTGGATCAGCTTGCGCGCGAGCTACGATGTTGACCATATCGGCGCCCGTGGTGGGCTCGACGCTAACCTGGTGCGGCGCGAGCGGTTTGTTAGCGGTGGCGGGGCGCGTGGTCGCGACGAATGCCGCCGCCCCAGCGCCGCGGCGGTCGCGCGCTGGCTTTCTGTTGACAGTCGAGCGCGGCTTCACGACGCGGCCTCACTGTGCTGCAAAAATTCCAGGCATTGGGTCGCATAGCTAGCCAGGCGCCGGTATTGGCCTGCGCCGGTGGCTAGGTGCGCCCCCTCGGCACGTCCCGCGATGCGGTCTAGCCCGTCGCTGTCATTAGCGTCGAATGCCGCCCCGATATCCTGCCGCAATACGTCGGCGTACCCCGGGCCGGGCACGTGTTCTAGTGGCTTCTCATTCGCTCGATCGGTCATGGCTATTCCGTGTGTTTCGGTTTTATTGAGGCACATCTCATGGCTTCTGTTGCCGGTTAGGGGAATCGGTGAACACCCAGCAGCGCACGGTTGCGGCGTTGTCGCGCAGGCGGCTACGCACCGAAATGTTGGAATCGACGAACGGGCGCGATCGTGAACCACGCAGATAGCGCTTCATCTCTTTGACTGGCGGCACGCTGTGAAGCCTGTGCTGTCCGCACATGGCCTCGAATTCCTTTAGATTGATGGCGATGCGGCCGTGATCTTCGTTGGATCCGTAGTGGTTCAATGACGATCCCTCGTACATCGATTCGATGAAATCGTAGGCCTCCCAGAACTCCTCAACCATCGGGTGATCGGCGTTGATTGCGGTTTGGCGCTCGCGCGCCATCTGGATCACGCGCTCGTTGCCGTCGCCGACCGTGGATTCGTCGATCAGATTCAGCCCGTCGGGGCCGAGCGCATCGACCAGCGCTAATAGCTGGGCGTG
This sequence comes from Salifodinibacter halophilus, assembly GCA_012999515.1. Lineage (NCBI taxonomy): Bacteria > Pseudomonadati > Pseudomonadota > Gammaproteobacteria > Salinisphaerales > Salinisphaeraceae > Salifodinibacter > Salifodinibacter halophilus. The sequence continues at coordinate 1,884,185 of JABEEB010000001.1, forward strand.
ATTTTTCGCGATGCGCCGTGCCCGGATATGATCATCCTCCAACAGATAGGCCTCGTAGCTGGCCACGCGCTCGGACACGAGGTCGACGATCTGTTGCGCATGGGTCGCAGCCCGGACTGAAAATCCGGAAACCGCATCGACGTCGGCACGCTCCAGCGCCTCGGCCAGCTCCTTGGTGGCACGGGTCTGACGGGACTTGGTGAACCGCAGGTGGCAGATGCGCGACTGAATGGCCTCACTGGCCTGCACCTCGGCGTTTTGCGATATCACGATTGCGCCGCGAAACGGCGGCTCGTAGGTTTCGTTACCCGCGTTTTTAACGCCACGTGCACGGATGTTGCGGCCGTTATACGCGGTTTTTAGCTCGTCCCAATCGAACTGGCGGCCTCGCGCGCCACCATCGAGCTCGCGGTCGGACTCGTTCAGCACCACGGGCAGGTTGGCGACCTGGGCAAAATTGCGCGAGCGCGCGGGCAGCGACGCTTTGGTCGGGTCAAATCCCTCGTAATCCACGCGCCCGGCCAACTTCCACAAAAACTCAATCAGCGTCGATTTGCCGGCCCCGGCTTCGCCGACGATCTCTAAAAAAGGGAATGATTTATGGGCCTCGCGGATCTGCTCGGCAACCATCGACCCCAGCCAAAACGCCAGCGCGGCCACGCCGTCGGCACCGAATGCGCCGACCAGGTTGGCGACCCAGCTAGTATCAAACGCCTCGAGGTCGGGGTTGATGTGCAGCTCCGGCGAGTGCGACAGGGATTTGAGACGTGTTCGCCCGAAATCGAAATAGTCCTCGCCTGTTTTGCGATAGACACGGCCACGCGAAATCGCGATATCGCCGAGCAGATACGCGCCGTGTTCGCGGGCATAGCCGACAAAATCCACGGTCTCGACTGTTTTGATGCGTTGGAATTGGTCAGTCAGCAGCCGATCAAGCTGCATCGAGCTGCCGGACCAGATCGCGCCGGCCGAAATGCCCATCAGGCGCTTTTTGAATTCAGATGCCGCGGCTAACTGGCCGCCGTTGAAAGTATTCTGGACCGATGTGCCGTCCGGCGAATCGACGCGGCAGTAGTACCAGGCCTCGTCGGTGTCGGCATTAGCCTGGTAATAGAGCGCAGTCGGATGCGCATTGCAGATGCGGCTGATTTTGCCAGCCTGGCGGATGGCCTCATCCATTTCGGCAGCAGTCGGCTGGCGCTCGTCGGCATCGCTGTCGCCGGTGACTGATTCCAGCGCCTTGTTGAGATCATCGGGATTGAGCTCGAACCAGTACACACGCCGGCTGTGCTCGAACCAAAAATCACGGCGTGGGGTGCGGCGATAGATGAGCGCTGCCTTGGCTGTCGGCGTAGGGGCCAGCAGCAGCGCCCCGTAGTAGCGATAGCGCTCGACATCTGCATCCTCAAGCTCGCCGTGCTGCCACAGCTTGTTCCAATCGCGCCCACCTGGCGGTTGGGCGCCATCGTTTGTCCACCCGAGCGCGGCCGCGCGCTCGATGTGACGCTCCATGGCATCGCGCCCAGCGGGATTGTTGTCCAGCGCCCAGATCAGCGCCGGGCGCTTGGTGCTCGCGTCTGTTGCGGCCTGCTGCAGGCGCGCCAGCCGATCGCCGGGGAAATTCGCACAGCTCATCGCCGAGATCGCGCGGATGCCGACGTGTGCCAATGCAATCGCATCGAAAATGCCCTCGACGATCCAGACCTCGCCAGCCTGGGCCAGGTCGGTGTCGTCGTATAGCGACCACGCATCGCCCCGGTATTGGCCGCGAAAATGCGCTTTTTGGCCGAAGCGGTGCGGTCGGTCGAGCAGCCGCTCCCAAGTCGCCCCGCTGGGCAGCGTAAAACGCACTGTGGTCGTGCCGATCCCCCACTGTTGGCTAAAAAACGACTCTTGCGTATATGTGCCGTGGATCAACGTCAAATCGAACCCGCGCCCATCTCGCAGGTAGCCATTGGCGACCGCGGTTGGATTCGGCTTGGCATCCGCCGGCGGCTGGTAGCGCTCTGTCCACGAATCGAAAATCTCGGGAAAAAGATCTGTGACGTGTGACCGCACGCCACAGTTGTTCAGCCGGCCGCAGAAAACCAGCCACGGCGAATCCGCGTGGGCATACGCCTCACGCTTGTGACACTCGGGGCAGGTGATTTTCTGGATCCACGTGTGGCGCTCGACGCCACGGAATTCGGCGTCGGTCAGTCGTGCGACGATGTCGCTTCGCAGGCTGGCGAACATGGATTATGCTGCCGGGTCGAGGTCGTAAAAGTCTTTGATTAGGCGCATCATCCGGTGAAAACCGACGCCACGGCCATCAGCCCGCCCATCACAATCGTCAGCGACATCGCAGCGCCGATCTGCTGAAGTAAGCCGGCCGTCCGACGCTGTTTGCTCGGTATGCCAGCGCGGCGTATCGCCGCCGAGTGCGGCGGCATGTGCTCATGAATCAGGAACCAGCGGGTGTCGGCCGGCGGCGCCCCAAAGCCCGCGCTGTGGTTGCTCTCGGCATCATCGAGATGCAAATGCTGGCCGCAGCCGACGTGGGCGTACCAGCGTGGGTCGCTGTCTGGCGGCCAGGCGCCGATATGGGTCTGTACGCGCTGATTGATGCGTGATGGCATAACGGTCTCCTATTGATCGGGCTCGGGATTGAGCCGCTTGGCGATCTGGGGCGATAGCGGTATGCGCACGCTGGTATCCGGCGCCAACGCCGGCGAGAGCGTGTGTGTCATGGAAAACACATATTTGCCGCGCCACAGACACTCGACGTTGCGGCACTCGATTACACCCTCGCGGGTGATGTTTGATACCGCCTCGGATTTGCGGATTCGAGTCGGCCCGCCGCAGTGCGGGCAGGGGATTGGCGTCGCCATATCAGGACCCCCGATTGATCAGGTGCATAGCGCGGCCACGCCCGCTAGCCGCCCGGGCTGAGCGGCGCAGACGGCGCCTTAGCAGGAATTCATAGGCCTCAGCTTTGCTGGGGATGCCGCGCGCGGCCGCGACGCGGGCTAATAAATCGTCCAGCTGTGGGTCACTGGCTGAGGTTTCGGAGTCGGGGGCCTTTTCAGGCCCTGAATCGGGATTATTGCCGGTCACAATCAGGCCTGGCGCCGGTCGAATTCGTCCACCAAGCTGTTCTCATGTTCGACGCCCAGCACATCCAGCGCTTCTTTGATGACGAGATGCCTGAGCAGCGACGCCCGTTCGACGCCGGTGTAGTCGACCAGTGCATCCAGCAGTTTGCGCTCGTAATCATCCAGATTGATGCGAGCGTAAGGCTGCCGCACGCGTTTTGGATCTCCGTACATTGGTGTTCTCCTCTAACCGGCCAGCGAAATGCGCCGGTTGTCGGTCCGTTTTCCCAGTCCGCGCAGCATCAGCAGCCGGGCTGTGGCACCCAGCGTCAGCCGCTCGGCATTCGCCAGCGCGACAACCTGGTCGCGCTCGGCCGGCGTCAGCGAGACATAGATCGGCGTCGCGTTACAGCCGGTGGGGCTGCGACTTTTCCGGTTGTCGGCGGTGTGCGGCATAATGCAAGACAGTTGTGCAAGACAGGCATCAGTTTAGTCCCGATACGGGATTATTTGCAATACAAATAGGGACTATTTTTAGAATGAATAGCTCTAATGAATCCCGAATAGGGACTATCGATGTTATAAGCCGCATGAAGGAGGCCGCTGGCGTGACTAGCGTGGCGGCGCTATCGCAGCTATTGGGCTACCGTTCGAACGCAGTGCAAAACACCGCGTCACGTGGGCGCGTCCCGTACAAAGAAGCTGCACAGCTTGCAGATAAAGAAAACGTCAGCCTCGACTACCTGATATTCGGGCATGAGTCGCCGGGTCACGGCTTATTAAATCCGGGCGACGAGGTCTCTATGCCGGCCAATCAGGGTGCGCCGGCACCCAATGCCGACGTGCTCCATGCCGTAGTCGTGGGCGTGGAATCCGCATTGACCGAAGCGGGTGTGACGCTGACACCGGTCAAAAAAGCGGATTTAATCTCGACACTGGTGGACATCTACGCGCAGGCTCATGCGCGCCCCAGCCGGGATCACATCATGCGGCTGGTGCGAAGTGCCTCATGAACACCAGGGAGACGGTCACACGTGCATCAACATATTCAGCGACAGATCCGGGAGGCAATCATGGCATCGGTGTCTGACCAGGCGCGCGGCGACGAGGCGACGGGCGCGCCGGTGGTTGTCGGCAACCAAAATGTTATCGGCGACCACAACACGGTGGTATTTTCGCCTGTTGTAGCCCCGGCCGACGACAAGCAGGCATTTATCGTCACCCAACTGGCCTCGCTGCCACAGCCCGAAATCGACCGGATTTACCAGATCATGGTGCAGGCTAGCGGCTGTGGCCAGGGCGTGTAGATGCCATCAGACTGGGGAAAATGAAGATGGCAAATCATAAAATCACCGTTATTGGGCTGGCCATGGCGTTAGCCGGGATCGTGGTCGTGGCGCCCCAGGGAGCGCACGCTAAAGCCGGCGATTCGGCAACGCGCTATTTCGAGTCGACCTATAAGGCGCTCCAGGACACCGGTGATTACCCACCGGAGCACAAACAGCTCGCTCATCTAAAAAACGGCGGCGTGCGAGTCTCGCCACTGGTCTATAAGGGCGATATGCGCGAGGTAATCGACGATAGCACTGCGCGTGCGGCTGTGAACGCCATCTATATGACGTTCGCGCAGACTCATCGCGACACGGTCCATGTTGTGGCTTTCCCGATGCAGACCGACAGCCAGTTGACCCATTACAAGGAGCTCGACGCGCCGCATTATGATCTGACTGTCACGCGGACCGAGGCTGCCAATGTGGCGAACCGTTTGACGGGGATGCACAGCTTCGAAGAGCTGATCAAGAAGAAATATGGCCTCTATTTGTGGAGCGATACCGCCGAAAAAATGCTGTATTCAGCCCAGGGCCCAGGGCCGATCCGCGTACTACGCGCGCTGGGTTCTTGAGCACGTGATGCTGTGCGGTAATCAGATGTTAGTCAATACGTCGTCTATCAGTCGTCGTCGTCCCTTTAGCAGAGTGTGCAGTTCTCCCCAGACGCCCGCAGGCGGATCATGTTTCCCGGCCGCCCAGTAGCGTACCGAGCGCGACGCGACACCCAGGTCTTTGGCTAGCGCCGTTTGCCAGCGAGGCCCATAAAGGGCCTCGCCGGCTTGACGTAGCTTGTCGGCGTCAGTCATCTCGCCGACCCTCAGAAACTTCCTTGAAGTTCATGTCTTCGTGAATCTGCATTTTTCGCTCCTTTTGTGATTCTGATCCCGGCTTAGTTGGGTGCTTTCACGTCACCACCAATGAACATCAGATTGTCGCGTGCATTTAATAGCGACTCTCTGTCGTGATCAATCAGTGTCGCGCTGCAGCCGTTGTTGCATGCAGCGATACCAGTTGTGCACGTGCCGGCAAACGGGTCGATAATCCGGCCTGCCGCGAATGCGGCCATGATGTCGGTAATCGCTTGCTCATTTTTCGCGTAGCCACCGTCGGCCACGCGGTCACGTGGGGCGCGAACAATGGACGGCCAATAACTGGCCGAGAATGCATCCTCGCGTTGACCGCGACGCCGATCGAAGATTGATGCGACATGGGTCTGGCGTAGATAAACGACGTTTGTGTGCGTGTAATGCGGTTGTCGGTAGCTTTTGCTGTCTTTTGGTGTTGCGGCATCGAGTACCAGGTCAAATGCCAGCGTGTACCCCGGCGTAGCGCATGCAGCCACGATTTGCCGGAGTGTGCCAAGCAGCACGACGTGGTCGACTGGCGCATTAGCAATCAATCGCTGCAAATGCTGGCCGTCCAAGTCAAATGGGGGGTCGGTGAGAAGTAAGTCGTGCCGTTCAAGATTTGGAACGTGCTCGAACGCATCACCATGTATCAGATTGATCATGCGTGCGCCTGTGTCTGTCGTTGCCAATCATTGATCGCGTGCGCGGCTTTTTTCGGGGCTTGCGTACGCGTATCAGCTAGCGTGAATCGCTGCATGTACCACTGTGGATCTTCAGCTTGCTCGGAGCGCAGCCAATCGTTAATCGTAGCGATCGGCACGTCGTTGCTGGCCTGGTTCGCCACCCAGTCGCGGATTCGAATGCAGGCTTGGCCGATACTGCCCTGCGCTTGAAGACGTGTTGGCGATGGCAAATCAATCTCGCGTGCCAGACGCTCGGCTTCAGATTGCTCGGCGCGACGCTGCAAAATCGCAGATCGCTCTTGTTTGACAAGTTCCCAATCTATGTTTTTGACAGCGTACGTGCCCGGTTTATCGCTGCGCTCTTCGGGCTCGATAAGCCAGCCGCAACATGGGCACGCAGCGCGGTAGACGTTGAATACGTACTCGCATGCTTGACATGCGATTAGCCGATCATCAGCCGGTGGCCGGATGAATCGCTGTGACCAGTCGATATGCCGATCCGGCATCCCATGCGTCATGATGTTGCCGACGTGGTCGATAATACGTGCGCGCTTGCCAGGTGCACTGCGCAGCGTGCGGCCTACCCATTGACGGTATAACACCGTTGATTGAGTTTTCCGCAACAGCGAAATAGCTTCGATGCCGGGTAAGTCGAAGCCTTCGTTGATGATGTCAACGTTGCATAAAAACTGGAACTCGCCGTGCGCAAAAGCGTCGATGCGTCGATATGTTTCAGTTTGCGGCATTTTACAATGCACCGCCGCTGCCGAATAACCAGCGTCACGCAGCGCGTATGTAAATGTTTCAGCGACGTCGATGCGTGGCAGCATTACGACAGTGCGCCGGTCACCGATCAAGCGCTGGTAAATATCGAGTATGTCACCAAATAAGATGTGGCCGTTGATAGCCCAGCTTTGGGCACCCCGATGTAGACGCGGCCCATATTCGTTGTGCGAGTCAATCGTGCCGTCGCCGTATGTTAGCGCCGGTGCCCACGCGTCGAAATCTGCTATATGACCGTTTTCGATCAGTGTGCGCACACTATCTTGCCTTAGCGCGCTGGCTTGGACCAATCGGTCGAACAAGCCGTGGTTGTCAGCATGTAGACTGCGGCCGTCGGTCCGAGCTGGTGTTGCTGTAAAACCGACGAAACGTGCATTGGGAAGCACTTCTGCAAGCGCGCCCCACTTATTGTCGCAAATCGCGTGATGTGCTTCGTCGATGAGCACGAGCCACGGCTGATAGCGGTCGATATGGAGCTGGCCGCGCTTGTAGCGCGCCATGATACCGTCAACACTGGCCACGAGCGCTGACGAGCAGCCTGGCACTATATGTTCATGCCCTTGTTCGCGATGCGCGGCCATGCAGCGCCGGCGTGTATATGCGCTGCTGATAGTGTCGTGGTCGAGACCGAATCTGGCGATCGTAGCGCTGGCTTGTTGAATTAGCGTATTGCGGTGCGCAACGACTAGCCAGTACTGTTGTTGCTGCGCTAGTGCGGCGATAATAGGTGTTTTGCCACCGCCGGTATCGAGCTGAATAAGATCATTCGACGCCGCGTTGTGCACGGTGTCGAATAATTCTTGCTGGTAATCTCGCAGCTTCATACGGCGTTGCCGTCGCGGTCACGCGCGATAATGTCCGCATGGTAATGCGTTGCCAGTCGTCCAGCTTCATTGATATACAACTTTTCGAGCGCGTTGTACATATTCTGCATCGTATCCGGCGATTCGATTTCGTCGACTTCGCACATAATCGACGCTAGAACATCATCAACGTCGACCAGCGTGCCACCGCTATATTCCTCATCGAAATTGTTGTGACCGTGGTTGACATGCGCGAATGCCTCCTGGCGCGCTTCTGATTCGTCGTCACCAATGCCCATGAGCAGGACGTTGCCTGCTCGTGAGCCGGTTTCGTATTGAATAATGGCCTTCATTAGAACCCCCACTCAGTCGTTAGCGCGTTGTATTTGCTGGCGATTTCTGCTGTTGCAGTTTCGTCGCCGTTAGCGCGCGCTGTTTTGTGCTGTTTGAGTAGTGCTTTTTGAGCCTGGAAGAATTCACCGAACTCGCGTCCACTGCGCTTTCTGTTTTCGATCCAGAATTTGGCCGTGCGGCCCAGGCCATCTCGATCGCAGGCCATTTCGGCTTGGTCGATATCCATGCTTTTGATCTTGTCGGCGCGGATATCTTCGCCCCAGTCTTTTTGCTTTTTGGAGCCTGTCAGCGCGATGCCGCCGAACATTTTTGCGGCAGCACGCGACTCCTCGGCCTTTTGCGAGACCGTGCCTTTGCTGGCTAAGCTGCGATGGCCGCCGTTGACATAGTCGATTTTTGGGTCGTATGCGAAGCCCGTTTCTAGGTCACGCCACACACCGTTTTGTTTTTCCGGCATGTCGGCATCGTTGATCCAAGCTTCGAAATTTTGTGCTGCCATTTCCCGCTCCTTTAATAAGCTGAGCCAGCGGGGCCCATCCCCTGCTGTTAATTCCCATTAAACGGAAATTATTACAGCATGCAACGGGTTTTAGAGGGTTTGTGATTCGACTTTAGTCGCAGGCTCGTGCAACAGCACGCTGTTGCAATCGGTGCTTAAAGTCGACGCGCTGTGCGCCCGCACAATCGCCGATCGAAGCCGGGGCAATGGGGTTGGTTAGGGTCGAACTCGGCTTATGGGCCGCTATCGCGGCTCTGTCCGATCATTTCGAGCTTGAGATCGGTGGTGTAGCCGCTGGCCGTTAAATTGTGGGTCGCGGTCTTGATCTGCCAGCCGATGCCGTCGATGGGCGATGGTAGGCCGCTAATCTGCACCGGCATCTCGGCTACCAGATCCGCACGGCCCTCGGCTAGCGTATAGGACAGCCGGCGCTCACCACGCTGGATGCGCTGCCATTCGCTTTGGGCGGCCGCCAGTGCGTCGTCCTCGGTGGCGAATACTGCGCGCAAGTGCTTGGCGTGGTCCTGTTTGCCGGCGACCACGGTGTGTTTGTCGCCGTCGTCCACCCGGTGCCAGTCGGCGGTGACACCACTGGTGCTGTCGCGGTCGGTGATCGAGTAGCGGTGGCGATCGCCGTCGGCGCGCGTGAGATGCGCACTCGGCAGCGATTGACCGCTGACGGTCTGGCCCTGGCCAGCGGGCAAAAAAAGCAGTTTATCGTCTTTGACCGCGGCGACGGCGTCGAATCGCTCGCCCAGGCGGGTCAAAAAATTGAGATCGGATTCATCGGTCTGATCGATGTGGGGAATAACTGTGTCTGCTAGATCGTCCTCCACGCGGTGGTCGATATCGTGGGTGCCGGCGATGGTATTGATGATCGCGCCGATGGCGATGTCGTCCCAGCTCTTGGTTTTTTTGCCCGGCAGTCGCGCGCGCATGTTTGCACTGCGGGCGAGGATCGACAGTGTATCCGGCGCGCCGCTATGCTCGATCTCGTCGGCGGTAAAATGGCCACGGTCGGTTAGGCCGTCGCCTTGCCAGCCGATGGCCACGCGGATGGTCACACCTGTCGGCGGGATCGCCAGCGAACCGTCGTCGACGAGATCCAGTTTCAGCTCGTCGGCATCGCCGCCGCTGTGATCCGTCAGCCGCAGACTGGATAGCACGCGGCGCACCGTGGGCGTGATGACCTGGCCGTCGACCTCGATGCGGTAGTCGGGCGCTTTTGGATGCGCATCGGCCATGGCTAGCCGATCCGGCGGTTGGCCGAGCCTAGCGCGAGCTGGTCAATATCGTCGGCTGTCAATTTGCCGATGCGTGCCTGGGCCTGATCGTCGTCGACACGCTCCAGTGCCAGATCGAACCGGATGTGTGCGGCCGCGCCGTCGTGAAAAAAATGGTCGTGGGTCTCATTCAGCCGACTGATCACGTATACGCCGTAATTGTGGCCGGTGCCCTCGATCAGCGGCCAGGCGTTGCCCTTTTCGGCCATGGCGCGCAGCTCGTCGAGATTTTGCTGGCCGCCAGTAAAATGCGGCAGCAATTCGCCGCGCAGTCGGATGGTGTCGTCGCCGGGGCCGAGGTACTGGTGCGCCGGCCGTGCGCCGACGCGGTCGCTTGTCGGGTGGCGCCATGCGGTCTGGCGCTGAAGTTCGTCGTAGGCCGCGGTCGATAGACCGAAAACGAATTGCCCATAGCTCATCATCATGGCCGTCATTCCGTATCGTAGAGGGCCGAGCGGCGGCTGGCGGCCTGATCATAGCCGGCGTCGGCCAATGCGCGCTGGACCTCAGTCGCCACATGCTCGGACAGCGCGCGCTCGTCCATGCCTGGTGCTGCATTAATCGTAATGCTGCCAATCAGCGGTCCGGTGGCCGCCGGTGCCGACCGGGCGGCCACCGGCGGCCGATTGTCGATGCCGATGTTTTGGCCAGCACTAGCTGGCATCGAGGCGCCGCCAGCCGCCACGCCCAGGCCAGCACCGGCGCTGGTCAGCGCACGCACCAGCGTGCCCATCTGGCCGACCGCCCGCGTTTGCTCACGCGCCAGCCCCAGGCGGTAGCCCTCGACCGTATTCTGACCGAGGCCCATGAATACGCGCGACGGTGACTGGATACCGAGCTTGTTCTTGAACCATCCGACCGTGCTGCTGCCGAGCCCGACCACGGCGTCTTTGACCGCGCCGCCGGCGTTTTTGAGGCCAGTGACGATGCCGTGGGCAATGGCTGATCCGAGCTGCATGAATTTTTTCGGCAGCTCGTTGAGCAGCGCGGCTAGAGCGGTTTTTATAGCGCCGCCCAGCCCGTCAATGATGGCACTGCCGAGGGATTGGAATCGTTTGGGCACCTTGAGCCCGAGCGATTCGGCAGCCGCAACCAGGCCTTTGTAAATCAGCCCGAACGGTGACCAGTTGAGCGCGAGTTTGGCGACACCGCCGAGCCCTTCGCTGAATGCCTGCTTGATGCGCGCCCATGCTTGGTTTAATTGGGTGGGCAACGACCGGATGCCGTCCATGATCGCGCCACCAAGGCCGTCGACAATCAGGCCGCCGAGCGTGCGGTACTTTTTGGGTATATCGACGCCGAGCAGCTGCAGCGCTTTGGTGAGGCCACGGTAAATCAGCCCGACGGGGCTCCAGTTCAGGATCAGCTTGGTGACGCCGGCGATGCCGTGGCTGAATGCGTCTTTGATGTCCTGCCAGCGCTGTGAAAACCAGGCGCTGACGCTGTCCCAGTGTTTGTAGAGCGCGTAGACTGCAACGCCGAGTGCGATCACGGCGCCGATGATCCAGGTGATCGGATTAGCCAGCAAAACGGCATTAAACGCAGCAAACGCCGCGGTAACAGCGGGCAGCGCCGCGCCGATGAGATAGATCGGCGCGATTATCGAGCCGAGCATCACTGTGAGCATGCCACCAACGGCGACGAGCGCAGCGACTGCACCAGCCGCTGTCGTCAGCTTCGAGGCGAGCTCGGGGTTGGCTTTAATCCAGCTGCCGACCCCGCGCGTAATTGTGGTGATGGTTCCAATCAGGCCTCGCAACGGGCCTTTGTTGGCGTCGGTCACGCTGATGCCGACCTCGTCCCATGCCGATTGGAGCGATTTCAGATCGCCGCCGATGTTGTCGGCCATGACAGACGCTTTTTTCGCGGTCTCGCCTTGGGCATTTTGCACCGAATGCAGCAGCCCTTGCAGCCCCTCTGAGCCGAGCTTGTCAATCAGCGAGGCCACGCCGGCGCCCGCACGGGTCCCGAAAATAGCCGACAAGTTGGCCGCGCGTTCGGCGTTGCCCATGTCGTTCGTGGCCTGGGCGACCTGCTGCAGGATGTTGGGGACCGATTTGAGATCGCCCTGCGCGTCGGTCAGGTCGAGCCCGAGGCCCTGGATGGCCTTGCGGGCCTTGGCCGTCGGCGCAGACAAGCGTTGCATCATCTGGCGCAGCGTCGTGCCGGCTTGCGAGCCTTGCACACCCATATTGCCGAGCACGCCAGCCAGTGCAGCCGACTGCTCTAGCGTCACGTCCAGACCCTTGGCCTGGCCGAGATATTTCATGGTGTCGCCGAGCATCTTGATGTTGACGTTGGCGTGCGTGGACGCCGCTGTGAGCGTGTCGACGACCCGGCTCATGTTGCCGGCTTGCTCGGGGTCGATCTGGAAAACGCCGGCGATGTTCGAGGTGATGTCAGCCGCACTGGATAGATCCAGCCCGCCGACCAGGGCTTCGTCCAGCACATCTTGCATCGATGCGCGGATTGCGTCGGGGGTGAAGCCCGCGCGGGCCAGAAATGTCTGGCCAGCGGCGGTTTCGGTGGCCGAGAACTGCGTTGTGCTGCCTAGGTGGCGCGCTTGTTTTTTGAGCGCGTCGAGCTTTTTATTGCCCTGGTCCAGGCCGGTCACGGCCTGCAGCTCGCTGGTCTGCTCGCCGTAGGATACGCCGGGCGCCAGCATGCGCCCGGCGCCGTAAAGCGCGGCTGCGCCACCGGCCGCGGCGCCGAAGCCGCCCCCGCGCATCCGGCCGCCTAAATCGGCGCCCCGGCGGTAGCGTTCGGCCGCGCGCGCTGCGGCTTTTTGCCGTTTGGCGACGCGTGCCAGGCGCTGTTCTTGCGTTTTGATCTGTCGGTTGGTCGACTCGACCTTGCTGCCGAGCCGACGTTGGGCGCGCGCGTAATTACCCGTGATGCCGTCGGTCTTTTTGATCGTCCGGCGCATCTGCTCGAGCTCGCCTTGCTCGCCGGCATAGCGTTGTTTGAGCTTGCGCGCCTGCCGGATGGCTTTGTCGCGCGACTGGGTCAGGCGCTTGGTGGGGCCGTCGGCCTGTTTGATCTGGCGCGTCAGCGCCTTGATCTTTTCCTGCTCGGCATTCAGTGCTCGGCCGGTCTCGCGCGATGTCGATTTGAGCTTCTCGAAGCCCTTGAGGCGTTTTTGCGCCGCGTTGAGCTGACCCAGCTGTTTGCGACTGGCTTTAAGCGCCTCGGCGGTTTTCGAGCCGCTGCGGTCGATTTTTTTAAGCGGTCGCGTGACTTTGTCGATCGCCCGCAGTGTGACCGATAGATTCAGATCCTGGGCCATGTCATTGCCCTTGTGGCGCGTCTTTCGGCGGCTCCGAGCGCACCCGCGCGCGTTCGCGCCAGGCCATAAGGTCGGTCAGACTCATCGCGTCCATCGTCTCGGGCGGCCAGTGGAAGGCGATCGCAATGTCGGCCATCGCATCTTCCACGTTCCGGGGCAGCTCTAACTCGGGGTCGCGTCCGCCTGGGCGGCTTTCGTGAGCAAAAAACCGGCTACTGCCGAGCCGCACTGTACGAGATCGGCCGGATCCAGTCCCTGGACCTCCGACTTGGTAAGCACGGGTTGGCTGATGCGCGGGACCACGCTGGTCAGGGCGTCGACATCCATGCGCAGGACGTCGGTCAGTGCCACGCCACGCAATTCGCCAGCACCGGGCTTCCGCAGCGTGATGGTTTCGATGCTCGATTTGCCGCGCTGGATCGGCGTGTCGAGTGTGATGGTCTCGGCCGTGGCCGACTGCGTGTCGGCGGCATCGGCAGACGTAGCGGATTCGTCGGACATGCGAGTCTCCGGGTCGGGTTACAGTTGCAGCGCGGCACGTCGGTCGGCCATACGGTCCTCGCCGCGGACGTTGAAAACCATGCCGGGGCCGTCGATCTCGATGATCGTCTCGTCGTCGATCGTGAGTTTGTAGTAGCTGCACGTCGTCGTGATCTGGGTGTCCGAGTCGTCACCGGGGCTCGAATCCGCGCCACCGATGGTTTTGTCGCGGCCGCGCACGACGATCTCGACGGCTTTGATGGTGCCGTCCTCGTCGGACTCGTAGCTGCCGACAAACCGGCGCTGAGTGGCGTCGTGGACCGGCGACCCGTACTCGTTGTAGATCTCGGCCAGCACGCCGGCGATGGTCCACTGGAACTCGATGACCTGCTGGCCCATATCCAGCTCGACCTCGGCATCCATGCCGCCGGCTCGGTACGACGTGACGTTGCGCGACAGCTCGGGGGTGGTCAGCGATTTAACTTGCCCTTGCCATGAGTTGCTGTCGCCGTAGAGATTGAAGTCTTTGAGCTTGTGGGGGAGCGCCATGATCGTCTCCGGTTACGCGGCCGCAACGCGGGTGGCGAAATCGGCCAGGTAGGTGTCGGTGATGTGCTGCTGAAAAACCAGGTTCTCGAGCGGCGGCACCGGCGTGTAGTCGTAGCTGATATAAAGTTTTCCCTTTTTCAGCACGTCTTTCGGGTTCAGCGCATCGTCGAACCAGGCGCTTCCGCCGAGTAGATAGCCGAGTCGCGTCATCTGGCGCAGCTTGGCGTTAACGCCCTCGATCAGGTCTTTAGCGAGCGCAGGCGTCATCGGCTTGTCGACGACGGCAAACTGCGCCTCGGCTATGGTGTCGGCGATGATCTGCGCTGTGCGGGTGTAGTTCTCGAACGGGAAATAGCCGCTCGGGTCGGTCGTGCGCGAGCCCCAGAACCGGTAGCCGTTCTGGTTGATCAGCGTGGTGATGTTCGCGTCGTTGAGCAGGTCCGCGTCGGTGCCGGTGGACTGCAGGTCCCAGTAGACATCGCGGCTGATGCCGGTCACGCCATTAACGGGGATATTCGAGATCGTCTTGTGCCAGCCGACGGTTTCGTCGAGCTTGGCGCGCAGGCCGAGCACACGGGCCACGGCCGGCAGTGTCACGGTCGCCGCGGCATCGACATCGAAACCTTCGAACTGCGGCCAGACGGGCATCAGCTCGCGCGCGCCGAACGACTCGGCGTACGTTATCGCGTCCGATACCGTCGTCGCGCCATCGCAATAAACGTAGGCGAACGCCCGCAGCGTCTGGGCGAGGGTGATGAGCTCCTGGGCGACGGGTTCGGTGTCCAAATCGGGGCAGCCGAGAATTCGCGGGGTGACACCGAGCTTTTGTTTAGCCGATAGCAGCGCCTGCAGACCGGTCTTTTTGTTCTCGCTGGTGGTGGTGCCGATGACGTTGGCGTCGGTGTCGCTGTCCGTGGCGCCTTCTTCGACGCGGACCACGACCACGACTGGATTCGCCTGGTCGGCGATGGCATTCAACGCGGGCTTCAGCGTACCGGATGTTCCGGCACCACCTTTTGCGTCGTCGACATTAGTGACCAGCGTGGGCGTATCCAGCGGGAACGCATCGGCGTCAGCGTCGGCAGCGGTGGCGACAAGGCCAATAATGGCGGTGGAAATCGTGCGGATCGGGCGGATGCCGTCGTTGATTTCGACAACGCGGACGCCGTGGTGGAAATCCTGGGGCATGACGTGTACTCGCGGCAGCTTCTACCCCATGCTGCCGCGCGCGGGCGCTCAATGGCAGTCGTGGCTAGTGTCGTATGGCTGGGTGACACGCGGCAGTACCGAGGCGGCAATCAGCCCCTAGACACCTTTGTGAAAACGGCCGCGTCGAGCAATTGGCTTTTTAGCGTATCGCTGTCGGCATGATCGGCGTGCGCGATCCATGAATTGATGCGGTTACGGATTTCGTCATGGGTGATCGTGTTGTTTCGGTAGCGGTGCTGCATGTTGCGGATGCGCCGTTTTATCCGCCGGATCGAGTCTTTTCGAAGCAAGCGCTTATGGGCCCAGATCTGGTAGCCGAGAAAATTCACGCCGCGGCTGGCTGGGAGCACGCTGGTCTTACTAAAGCGTAGGCCGAGACTGGCGAGCTGGGCGTCGAATTGATCGCGAATAGCAAGCGCTTCCTGTTTGCTGCGCACGAGTACGACCATGTCGTCCATATAACGGATGTATCGCCGCAGCCGCAGGTCGCGTTTGGCCCATTGGTCGATTTCGTTGCCGACGAGGTTGGCGATCCACTGGCTGACCAGGTTGCCGACGGGGATGCCGGTCGGATCCATTTCATCACTGCCAGCAGTGCTGTCGATGATGGTATCCAGCGCGCGTAGCGTGGCCGGGCACTGGACCTTTCGCCGCATCACTTTCTTAGCGAGACGGTGTGTTATTGACGGAAAATACTGGCTGATGTCCATTTTTAGCACCCAGCAATCGCCAGTTGCCGTCATGCCACGCAGCCATTGTTGGACGCGATCGGCACCGGCGTGCGTGCCTTTGCCGGGGCGGCAGGCATAGGTGTCATCGATCATGGATCGGTGCCATATCGGGCCGCAGATGCGGCAGATCGCGTGCTGGGCGACACGGTCGCGGTATGGGGCGGCGAGGATTTCGCGGCGCTTGGGCTCATAGACGCAGAATGCGCGGTAGCGGCCGGGCTGATATTCACCCCAGAGCAGCTCCATTTGCAGCGCGCCGAGGTTGGGCCACAGGTCAGCCTCGAATAACTGCACGTCGCGCCGATCGCGCTTGCCGCGTCGTGCGAGTCGGTGAGCTGCGGCCAGATTGTCCCAGTCGATGACTTGCTCGATGAGCCGCTTGTTCTTGCTACCCATTCAGTCCCTTATTCAAGTCGACCGGCCGGGGCGTTCGCGTGCGCTACTGACGCCGGCCAGGCTATCGTTTTCGGCCCGCCGAAGCGGGACCAGGACAGATCGGCTGACCCCTGTTGGGTCGCGGTGACGGCGAGTTCCGCGCCATCCTCTCGATGCAAAGGGTCACAGACGCCGCGCAGGCCAATGTTGCCGTTCGAATTCCACGGATTATGATTCGAATTCAAACAGCGGGCGCCACAGCGCACGCCGTCATCGAAACGGCCACCGCCGCCGAACGAGCGCCAGCCGGCGCCGAAACCCGATCTGCCCTCTACTTATTACTGCTTCATACGCCCCAGCCAAGAGCCAATCATGGCGCCGATTTCGGCAAGTTTCCGGCTCGCTTCGCCGATACGCCCGGGGCTGATAAAGCGTCGCTCGGCGCCATGCCGCAGCAGCGCATGAATAAGCCGCACTTGTTCGTCGGCGCGATACAGCTTGCTTTTCTGGCCGCTCATCGCGGCCTCGATCAGGCGCTGCACCAACCCCCATAGGGAATCTTCCAAGCGCGCTGCATAACGAAAGCGTTGATGGCGCGGAATGCGATCGATATTCGGTGCTAGATCTACAATTAGCTGCTCGGCCTTGTTGACGATGACGAGCCCGCGCTGCCGCGCGGGCTTTTCAGGGGAAACGCTCACAGGGCGTCACAGACGCCGCGCAGGCCAACGTCGCCGTTCGAAGACCACGGATTAGGAGTCGAATCCAAACAGCGGGCGCCACAGCGCACGCCGTCATCGAAACGGCCACCGCCGCCGAACGAGCGCCAGCCGCTTTGACCCTCGTTGCCCTCTACCCTGCCGCTGTTGCCGGCATCGTTAAAAGTATGCGTCTTGCCGCGGCTTTTGTCTGAATCCTTGCCGACATCGACAACGTCATCGCGAAAACCGCGCGAATTCGATGTCGTTCGGGCGGCGTCATAATGCGCGTCGAGCCAATCCCATAAATTGCCGGCCGCATCGACGATATTGTATTGACTGAGCGCCTTGGCGACCGTCCCGGTGCTGGTTGGTCCGCTATTGCTGTCATCGGACCAGGCTGTGTCGTTGTTGCTGTCAGCGCCCTGTGGGCATCCCTCAGCATACCGCAGAAACTCGGGCACGCTCGGCACGCGCTTGCCGGCGTTAGCGATCAGTTGGTGAAAATCCGCGCGCGCGTAGCTGTCATCTTTGATCGGCGTCGCGTCGTAGCGACTCACCGGCACATTTTCCGGCCACGTGCCGGCGCCTTCGCTATTGAGGTAAATATCCGCCCAGAGCACGCTGGGGATGATTTCGACCATGCCGGACGGGTCGCATTTCGGCCGGTGCTGCAGATCCCAGCAGCTGTTGGGCACGATATGTACGGCCGGCTCGAATGATGCGTCGTAGCGCTTTTCCATAGGCCGCACACGGCCGATGTGGAAGCCGCCGATTTTGCGGCTATCGTTGGTGTCGTGGCCCATCGGCACGGTGCTGTTTTTGCTCGCAATCCAGTCAGCGTAGCCGCCGCTGGTGGGCGTGACAGCGTAGATATAGACGTCTGTGCCGAGCATGGCGCCGACGTCGGCCTCGGTGATAGTGCCGTCGTTGTCGGCCAGCGGGTCGAACCCAGTTTGCTTGCTAAGCAAAAAACCGTGGCCGTTGCCGCCGATGTTGGCCATGCCTTCGGGGAGGGTCAACGTATCGCCCGCCTCTTTTTGAATGCGACCGAACAAACTGGAAAATCCGGCCGCGTAGCCGGGCTGCATTGCGATCGCCATTATTGGGCCTCCTGGATCTGGGTGATCATGTCCTGCGCGTCGGCCTCGGTCAGGCCGATCTGATGAATCAGTGCGCCGGAGTCAGACTGAAGCTTGAGCTGCCGGCGTTGCCCGCTGTCGTCGTCGGTCAGCACGATATACGCAGGGGCGCTGCCGTCCGGGCTCTCGTTATCCGCCAGGACACGGTCGAAAAAATACGCCTGCTGGCTGTCGATCAGCCCCTGCAGCATATTCACGCCGCGCGCTTTGTGGTCGGATGTTGCCCAATCGGTGTTGAGATAGTTCATCAGCAGATCCACGTCATTGCGTGTCGCGATGTGCTTGGGGAATCCGTACATTAGGTCACCTCCTCGAGTCCGATCGCCCCGTCTACGATGACGACGCGATATTGCTGATTCGTGGCGCGGTCGACAGGGTCGATGCGCTGGTCGGTATAGGTCTCCGCATGCGTTTTGGCGTCGGCGACTTCAGTGTCGACGTAGCTGCGCGGCGCCAGCACAACACCGGGGTCGATGTCGAGCGTGACGGCGCCGGCATTACCCCACTCGGTAATCGATCGGATGACCAGGTCCTGGGCAGCGCCGTCGGATAGATCGGGTTTGTAGGTCGGGGGGAATCGCCCGACGGCGATGAGATCGCCGGCGCTATCCTTGATGCCGACCTCGCGGATCATCCAGCCACCGTCGCTGGTCGGGATCACACCCTCCGCGATCAGCCAGTTGGGGTTTTGCGGGTCGGTGGATAATGTGTTGATACCGCTCGACCAGACTTCGGCGACCAGATCGGTCAGCCCTTCCAGACTGGCGCGGTCATAGTCGTCGTAGTATGTCGCGCCGCCGCCAGTGCCGACGTGGACGGTGGCCAGCTCGATCTTGGGCGCCTCGCCGGCGAGATACGCAGCCTGTTTGTTCAGGCCCATGTTCGTCAGCACGGTATAGTATTCATTGGCCATGGGGTGACTCCTACGCGGGTCGGACGGTGGTCCGGCAAATGGATTGCAAGCCGCGCGCGATCGGCGCGGGGTGTGACTGCGCGGCCCGGCGCTGCAGCAGCGGGCGCACCGTCATAGCGACCACTGCATGGGCGGCGCGCGCGATGCGGGCGGCGTGGATCTGGACAGCGCGGGTGTTGACCGCGGGCTGAACGGTCGTCGTGTCCGCGCTCTGCACGGTAGCGGCGGTCAATGCCGGGCCATGCTGGTCGCGCCGTGTTTCCAGATATGGGCGGATTTCTGTTTGCTGGCCGGCTAATGTGGCGCTGGCGGGTGACGGCGTGCCGCGGCCCTGCAGCGTAAATCCCACCGGGTCCATATGGGCCGACAAGCGCTTGGCGCGCTCGATGACGCGGATCAGCTGGTTGTATTCGGCCTGCGACATGCCGCGGTTTTCCAACGTCGCCGTGAGGCGATAGGTGCCGGGCTCGCCGCCGTATTCGTGCCATTCGCGGTAGCTAATGCCCTCGATAGACTGCGCCTCGACCGCTCGACGTACGGCCGCGACCGTGCCGGCGTGGTGACGGATCTCGAGGATCGACGCCACGGCCTCGCGCCGTCGCTTCACGGGCCAGTCCGCCGACCACTCGGTCACGCCCAGCGCCCAGGCGAGCCACGGCAAGATCTCGGCCGGGCAGGTCCACGGATCCCAGAGCGTGCCGAACGACGCGTCGATGGACGTGGCGCGCTCAGTGACCGCCTCGAGATCGCGCTCCAGTGACGTGCTATTGGGCGGCAGCAGGGACTGATCGCCACTCATGCCACTGTCACCTCGATTGACGTGCAGTACGGCGCTTCGGTTTCGTCGCACACGATGTCGGTCGACAAATCCAGGTGCACGCGCGTGACGCCATCGACGTACAGCTCGGCCAGAGCGGCATCGCGCACCACGCTGACGCCCAGCATGTGATGCGTCTCAGCGAATTGGCGCACCTGATGCTCGGCGGTATCGCGCACCACCTGCGGGCTCGGCCCATGGGCTATTTCGAGCGAGGCTACAATCTGATAGGTCTGGATCGCCGCGCTTTGCACGGTGACCAGATCGGTCTGCGGGCGCGTTTTTTCGGCGCTCAGCGCCGCTTCCACTGTGTCGAGCAATGCCTGATTGGCGGTGCCGTCACCATGGCGCGATAGCACCGGCACGGTGACCTCGGTCGGCGCTGGCGATATCGGGTAGGCGTCTTTCACGTCGCCGTCGGCACTCAGCGCGTAGTATCGATACGCCGCGCGCGGGCCGGCGGTACTCCAGCTATCGTGGGCGAGCAGGAGGCGGCGCAGATAGTCCTCATCCGATTCTTTCGTCGGCGCGACGGGCGGGCTCGCATCCGGGTCACCGGGGTTAATGACCTGCCGCTGGGTGCTGTAGTACGTCACACCAATGTGGTCCAGATCCGAGCCGGATGCGTAGGCCGTCAGCAGACTGCGGATGCGCTCGTTCGCCCGCTGGCGCCGGATCATTTCACGGTAGGCAGCTACCTCTAGAATTTTTGACGCCGGGCTAGACTCATACAGCGACAGATCCGGATCGCGGCTCAGCAAGTCGCTCCGCATCTCCGCAAGGATCGACTCGTAATCGAATTCGTCGATGACGGCCGGCGGGGGGAATTTCGATAGATCGATGACGCTGGCCATCACAGCTCCGCCGTCAATTCGACGTCGTCCCCCGTATCGGCGACTGCGTCCATTTTTAGCGCCAGCCGACCAGGGGACTCGGTTGCCACGGTCTGCGTGATCGAGCGGATGTTTTGGATGCGTGGCTCCCACGTCGTGAGCGCGATGACGGTGGCGTTATACGCCCGCAACACGGTGGCGTTGTCGAGCGGCTGATCGACCAGCAGCGGTAGCACGGAGCCGTAATCACGGCGCATGACACGCGACCCCACCGGTGTGGTCAGGATGTCGGCCACCGATTGGCGAATATGGTCGAAATCGGCTAGAGGCGCGCCGGTGGTGCGATTCATGCCGGCCATCAGACGACCTCGTCGGTGGTGCTGCCGCCGGATTCGACGCCGCTGTGACGGTGACTCGACGAAATGTCGTGGCCGTTCGATTCGACGCCGGCCGCAAACTGGATGTCGGCGTCGACTGTGGCTGTATAGCCGCCGGCGATGCCGAAATTGCCATTGACCTGCACGTCGCCGTTGAAAATGCTCTGCGGGGCGGTGACCACAACCTGGGTCGGCGTGTCGACAGTGACATCATCGCCGGCATCGACGGCGGCTGATGCGTCGGTATGGATCTGGGCGCTGCCCGGGATGGTCGCGCGTAGATGATGCGCGGCGTGGTCGTATTCGATGACCGCGCCGTCGGGGTAGACACGGCGGTGCGTGGCCGGATCATCGTCGGGCGCTGGGTGCGCGTCGCGGTAGATGCCGGTCACGAGGATGCCCAGCCGAGTTTCGCCGCTGGGGGCCAATAGCAGCGCCTGCTCGCCGGTTGTCGGTGGATCCCAGTCGCGCGTGGTGCCGGCGCGCGGACTCAGCCACGGCAGCCAGTCGGTCAGCAGATCGCCATCAGCGAACCGCGCACGTGCGGCGGCATGATCCACCTCGGCGATCGTGCCGATGCGGATGAGATTGGCGAGTTGGCGACGTATTTCAGCAGTGGCGTCCATGGCGCTATGTTCGCGCGGGCAAGCGCGGGGTGGGTATGCGTCGCGGTGTCGCGTCGGCGCGCGACACGTTAGCCATCGATGTGGTCCAGGTGACGGATGACGTCGGCGCGAATGGCTTCGACGTCGGTCGGTGCGAAGCCGATCAGTACGCGGGTCGGGTAGTCGTGGCGTGGGCCGTTTTTTTCGACTTTGGCGGTTTGGCCGTATTCGTGCGTGCGCGCGATGCGAGCGACGCGGCCCGTGAAGCCAACCGTGGCTGTGTGGCCATCGCCCTTGGCCTTGAGATAGCGCGCGGTGCGGATTTTGTTGAACATCGCCTTGCGTTGGCGCGCGCCGGATTGGGTGCGGTGGCGCGACTTGCGCGGTTTGAACGGCGTGCCGTCAGGGTTGCGCTGGGATTTGATGCGCTCGCGCTGGCGGCGGCGCAAATCCTGGGCGACTTTTCGGGTCAGGTGTCGGCGCTGGGCGGGTGCGAGGCGGTCGAGAATGGGCTGCACCCAGTCCTCGAGCGCCTGTAGGTCGTCACTAGCCATCGGTATCGGGCCATTGGCTGCCGGCGTCGGCCCGTGGCCAGTGGCCCAGCTCGCGCGGGCCAGCGTCCTCCCGAGTGTCATCGGCGTACAGGGTCCAGTGACCGGCATTGGCGTCGATATCGTGGCCCGGGTACGCGGGCATGCGGTGGTCGATGGTGATAGCACCGGTCTCGGCATCGACGCGTGTGACCACGCGCTCGGCCAGTGACACGGTCAGCGCGATATCCAGGCGATCGTTGGCCAGAATTTCGGCCTCGATGCGCACCGCTTGGGCCGGGTCGATATCCGGATTATAGGTCGTTAGCCACTCCAGCAGCGGCACGGTGATCGCGTCCAGGTCGCCGGCGTAGTCGGTGATCACGACATTGGCGGTTAGCTGGTAGCCGTGGGTCAGATTCGGCCCCGAGTAAAACTCAATGGTGCCGTCGTTGACATAGGTCAGCAAGTGCTCGGGATTGGCTGCCAGCCCTGGCACTGCCGCGAGCATGTGTGCCCGGAGTGCGGCGAGTTTTTTCATCGTTTTTTGGCGCGCTGGCGTTCGACATGGTCGACGCGGTTTTTCAGCACGCTGATCGATTGGCTGTTTTGCTCGGCCCGCTGACGATTGGCGTCGATGTGGTCGCCCTGGGTTTGCTGATCGCGCTCGAGGCGCTTGAGCTTGCTGTCGACCACCTGGGCACGCACTTTGATGGCCTGGGTGGTGGCCGACTGGCGTGCCGCGAATGCGTGCATTTGGCCGTTTAAGTTCCAGAGCATGCCCACGGCGCCGGTTGTCCCGGCCAGGACCAATGCAATCGCCAGCTTTTCGACCTTACTACCGTGGCGCTCGCCGAGCGCGCGGGCTTTTTCGACCATGCTCATCGGGACAACTCGGTGAATGGGTCAGTCAGCGCGCCTTGATGACGCGCTCGAGCTGCTGGATATAGACGCCGAGCTGGGTGGCGTCTTGCTGGCTGAAACACACCATGCCGTCATGCGTCGTCGCGTCGAGCGTCGGTTTTGTTGGCTTGGCCGGACGCGTCGTCGTCGCGCACGCCGTCAAAATGATGATCGAACCAATCAGCAGGATCATCGTCGACGTGATCGCGCTCGGCCTGCGCCTGGCGATTCGCGCGGCGGCGGGCCAGCCGCCGAAGACAGGCGACGGCCAGCCGAACGATGGCAGCGATGGCACGTGCCACATTCAAGTCTGCTTGGCAGCCTGGCGGCTGGTGTCGCCGCTGATTTTGGACAGCACGGTCTGCAGCGTCTTGATGACCGACTGCGCCCGGCTGACGATGCGGTCGTCGGTTGTGGTCGGCGTGATGTCAGTGATTGTCGCGATGCTCTTGACGATAGCAGCGGCCGCGCCGATGACAGTCAATGCAATCTGTCCGTAATCGCCGAGGTTGCTAACAAAATCCATAGGTCCTCCAGTGCTTTCGGTTGCTAGGCGACGTTGCCCGCTGTCTGGCCGCCGTGGCGACGCCAGGCGGCGGCAAGATTGTGGTCGTAGTCGTTTTGCGCGTAGTTCGGTCCGTTGTAGGTGGCGGCGAACGTGGCCCAGTCGTGGCTGGCCAATGCCTGGGCCAGAGTGTCGTCCGTCTGGATGAATGCGACGAAGGCGGAGAGTTGGGCGGCTTCGCTGTCGCGCATGTGCGCGGCGTAGTCGTCAGCAGAGTCGTAGCCCAGCCGTTGCCAGTGTTGGCCGAGGATCTGGAAAAGACCCCAGCTCGTGGCCTCGATCGCGCTGGCGCGGTCGATGGCCGCGGCGCGGTTGAAGCGCATCCATTCGGCTGCGCCGCCGGCGTAGCCGCCGGGTTGTTTGTTGACCAGCTTCGGGTGGTCGGTGGCGGCGCCCCGGGCGTCGAGGCTGTGGGCGGCCAGCCGCCGGCGCATAATATGGCGCTCGTACAGGATAACCGGCCGGTGGCCATCGAAACCGGCGCCCCGCGATTCGACCTCATTGACGGCCAGCACGGCGGGCACGTCGACGTCGAGTTTTTTGGCCGCGGCGCGGATGTCGGCGTGGGTCAGCGTGGCGGGAGCCGGGGCGTCGTTAAACGCGGCCTCGGTTTTGGGGCCGAAAATGCCGTCGGCGACCAGGTCGTGCTGGCGCTGATAGCGACGCAGGGCTTTGTCAGTTTTGGGGCCGAAAACGCCGTCGTCGGCGAGTGTGGCGCCCGCACTTTTCAGCCGGCGCTGCAGCGTGGCCACGGCGGGGCCCTTGGCGCCGATACTCAGTCCCATAGCGATACCGTTCGGTGGACAGGCTGGGACGCTGGCGCGGGCGGCAGTTCGACCGGGGTGCCATGGGCCAGCACCGGGCCCTGGGCGGCCAGGCCGGGGTTGCGTTCGAGCGTATCCTCAACGACACCGGCGGTGGCCCCCAATGCGCGGAAGCACAGGGCGTCGACGGTTTCGCGTTGTTGCGCGCGGACGATGCGGCTCATTAAATCAGCTCCACGGTGCTGTGGGTGCGGTCCGTTATCTCGGCGATCGCCCAGCGTGCGGCGCGGCGGTAGTCGTCGGCCGCATCGGTCTTGGCCTGGCCCATATCATCACCGGCCTGTGTGGCGCTGATCTCGCGGTAGCGCTCGAGCAGGTCGGCATGGGCCGCGGCTGCGACCGCGCGGCGGTAGAGCGTGGTGTGGTGGCCGGTGGTCTGCCAGGGGGCGACCGGCACGCTGTCGATGGTGGCGTGGCCGGCAGCGACTTGGTCTGCCTGCCAGTCGGCGAGCTGGCGGTTGGTATCGGCGATCGCGGCCGTTAGTGCGGCGACTAGCCGTGCGCCCGTGACGGCTTCGCTCAGCCGCTCGGTGGCGCGCACGTCGGCCGGGTCGATCGACGGCCAAAAGCCGTTGTTGTCGATCGGGCTGGCGGTGCCGGCTGTGTTGTCGGCGGCGACCAGGCTCATGCTGTGCACCGAGGAACGGGGGTGGGCGCTCGGCCGGACGGGCAGGAGATGGACCCGATGGCCGTGCGCGCCCCCGTGGTGTCGCGGTGCGACTCGGTTGCGGCGGCGCGCTGGATCGTCCGATCAGTCACGGTCGCCGTCGCTTTTGTTGATCCGGCGCGTGAGCTGCTCGATGGCTTTCTTCACGCCGGCGTGTTCGTTGAGCTCGCGGGCGCGTTCGAGATGCTCGAGCGCGGCGTCGTCTTCGCCGAGCGCGCGGCGCGCGGTGCCGCGGGCTTTTTCTAGCTTGGCGCGGATGGGGTCGTGGATGTCGGCACCCGCGGTTAGCGTGTGGGCCGTGTCGGCGTTGTGGGCCAGGGTGGCCGTCGCCTGTTGGTCGTCGCCGTCGGGGTCAATGCGCTGCAGTACTTCATCGGCCGTTTGTTCGGCGATGATGGCGGGCGCGTCGCGCTGGTACTGGTCCGGCGCTTCGATACCGTGGCGGATGATGTAGGCCGCGATGGCCAGGGCGTAGTCGAGTTGGCCGACGTCGAATGCCCAGACCATGATGTTGGCGATGACGTCGTCCTGCCCGCCGGCGTCAGCCTCCAGCACGCCCGCCACGTAGGTGGTGAATTCGGGCAGGATTTCGTCGCGCTTGGCCGCCACTTTGGATTCGACCGATTTGATCCGTTTCAGCCGTTGGCGGGCTTGCCAGAGGGCGTGTTGCATCAGCTGGTATTGGTCCGAGGCGGCACTCGCCGCCGGACCGGTGTCGGCCGACTGGGCGGCGAGGGCGCGTTGTTTGTGACGTCGGGCCGGGGTGCTCATGGCTTCATGCGCTGCTGGACGAGCCGCTGGCATCGATGTTTTCGATCAGGCAACCGAACCCATAGTCCTCGACCACGTAGGCGTCGTTGGACGATTCGTAATTCTCGATGCGGCTGCGCTTCGGCTCGTCGACCACGCGCCGGCGGCGCGAGCCGAGCTGGTAGTACAGCGACAGGTTCTCCATCGAGGTGATCATGATGCTGTTCGCCGGGAAGTACGGCACGCCCATGGCCGGGTAGCCACCGAGCCGCTTGGTGGACATGATGATGTCCAGGGCGTTGCGCTCGGTCGGTTGATTCGTGCTGTCGATGAGCTGGAAATATTTGTCATCGAGCAATGTGCGGCTGCACATCACGACCAGGTCCGGCGATTCACGGAACCAGGGGTCGATCAAGTTGTGGGCTGCATCAAATACCAGGGCGTCGAGGTTGGCGTAGTCGGCGTCACTGTCCCCGACGGTGATCGTGCCGGCCGTGGCGCCGCCGGTCATGACGTTATCGGGCCGGTTGCTGCGGTATTGCTGCAACCAGCCGATGTTGACGTCCTCCAATAGCGGGCTTGAAACACGATCGGTCTCGGTGGCGGCCGAAGTGCCGTTCAACCCGATCATGATGCGGTCCAGCGCCTGTTGGCGAACAATGGCGTCGCGGATCATTGTCTGAAAATTGGGGAATTTGGCCCAGGCGTCGAGCTTGGCCCACGGGATGAAGGTGTCGAACTCGGTGGGCCGAGCTTCGTATTCGCTGCCGTCCATCGACGTCATATCGCGCGGTGTGCGGTCGTTGGCGGTGACGTCGGTTCGACCGGCGATGGGCCCGGTCGACGACAGCATCAACTTTTGCCCCTTGAGCTCATCGACGCCCATGACGTTGACCATCTGCAGCAGCGCCGAGGATTCCTGGATTTTTTGTTCGAGCGTCTGCTGCACGCTCGGCGTGACGCTAAATTGGTCGGCGGCGTTGGTCACGTCCGACAGGCGGGCGATCTGGTGGAGGTAGCGATTGAAGGCGGTGCGGGTGTCGTTACGCATGATTCTCTCGGTCTGTCGGGCGTGGGCGGTCGCGTGGCGGCTATTGGGCTAGCAGTCGGTCTCGGCGGCGCCGTTAGCGCTGCCCGTGCCGATGCGGTTGGGTTGGTCCGGGGCGTTGTCGAGCACGGCGTAGACCTCGTCGAGCTTGGTCTCGACCTGCGTGAGGCGGTCGGCATCGGGCATTTGCGCGACGCGGTCGGCGAGTTGGCGGTGTTCCTGCGCGAGTAGCGTGACGGTGGCCTCGACGTCGTCGCGAAGCTTCGATTGACCGGCCGCTTGGTCTTCGCCGCGCTTGAATAGACTGCGGACCTTCTCGGTCAGTGATGTTTTACTCTCGGCGGCGGCTGTGCCGGCCGTGTCGCCGAAATCAGCATCGGGTGTTTCGAAATCGCCGTCGGTTTCGGCGGCTGCGCTAAAGCTGTTGTCGGCTTTCTGCTTGCGGCCAGATAGTGGCGAGGAATCGCATTGGCCGGCCGAGAATTTGAGCATTTCGGTGCCGAGGCTGGCCGGCGTGTCGGTCACGCCGACGCCTACTAGGTATGCCCGGCCGCTGCCGGCGAAGTCGTGGTCGAGCTCCATCGACGTGAAAATTTTCTGGCGATTTTTGTTCATCGCCTTGAGTTGGTCGGTGGGATCGAGGTCGGCGTAGAGCTCGAGTTTGCCGTCGGCGTTGTCGCGCGTTTTTAGCGCGTTGACGTCGCCGAGTGCGGGGAACGGGCCGTCGGCGAACATACCGCGCATGTGCTCCATCCAGATCCGTGCGCTGTAAACGCTCGGGTCATAGTCCTCGGCGGCCTGGGTCAGCCAGTCGCGGGTGATGGTGCGGCCGTCGGTGGTGTTGCCTTCGGTGGCGATGCGCTTGTAGGCCATGGCGGTTCCGTGTCGATGTGCGAGCGTATGTCGGGCGCTTGTTGCCAGATTCGGCTGTCGCGCGCGGTGTCTCAATGGGTGCGTGGTGTCGCGTCGGGGTGCGACACGCCGGGCGTGAATGCACGCACGCGCCGGGGCTGGATCATGGCCGCATGAAGATGCCGGACCATGTCAGCTCGCCGCGCGTATTTGCTCGCCATTTGTATTGGCAGGGCTGGCGCGTGGCGCGTATTGCTGAGGTGGTCGAGACGAATTACCAGACGATCAATAGCTGGAAAAAGCGCGATAAATGGGACGACGCGAACCCGCTCGAGCGCGTCGAGGGCGCGCTCGAGGCACGCTATGTGCAATTGATCGTCAAAGAGGCCAAAGAGGGCCGTGACTTCAAAGAGCTCGATCTGCTGGGCCGCCAACTCGAACGCGTAGCGCGGATCGAGAAATATCAGGCCAGTGGCCGCGAGGCGGATTTAAACCCGGCGCAGGCCAATGGCGCCCAGGCGTCGGCGCGATCCAAATCGAAAAAGGTCAAAAACGCGCTGACCGACGAGCAGATCCGTGCGGTGTCGGAGGCGTTCTGGCACTCGCTATTCGAGTACCAGCGGACGTGGTATCGCGCCGGGATCGAGCAGCGCATCCGCAATATTCTGAAATCACGCCAAATCGGGGCGACCTGGTATTTCGCGCGTGAGGCGATCGTCGATGCGCTGGAGACTGGGCGCAATAAGATTTTCGTGTCGGCCTCCAAAGCACAGGCGCATATTTTTCGCGCGTATATCGTGGCGTTTGTGCACGAGGTGACCGGCGTGGAGCTGACCGGCGAGCCGATGATCCTGGCTAATGGGGCCGAGCTGCATTTCCTGGGCACGAACTCGAAGACCGCACAGGGGTATCACGGCGACGTCTATGTCGATGAGTATTTTTGGATCGGCCGGTTTCAAGAGTTTCGCAAGGTCGTGTCCGGCATGGCGATGCACAAGCAATGGCGCCAGACCTATTTTTCGACGCCATCGTCGATCGCGCACGAGGCCTATCCATTCTGGTCCGGCGAGCTTTTTAACCGCCGGCGGCCGGCTGATGAGCGCACCACGATAGACACGTCGCACGAGGCATTAGCCGGCGGCCAATTGTGTGCGGACGGCCATTGGCGCCAAATCGTCAACGTTTACGACGCGGTGGCTGGTGGCTGCGACCTTTTCGATATCGAGCAGCTCAAGCTCGAGTATTCGGCCGACGAATTCGACAACTTATTGATGTGCCAGTTTGTCGACGATTCGCAGAGCGCGTTCCCGCTGTCCGAGATGGAACGCTGTCTGGTCGATAGCTGGGTGGCCTGGGACGATTTCAAGCCGTTCGCACCGCGGCCGCTGGGCGATGAACCGGTCTGGTTCGGCTACGACCCGGGCGGCGAATCCGAAGACGGCGACGGCGCGGGCCTGGCGATCGTCGCACCGGCGGCCGAGGCCGGGGGCGTCCACCGAGTAGTCGAGCGCCATCGGCTCAAGGGCCGCGACTACGAGAGCCAGGCTGAATTCATCCGCGAATGCACACGCCGCTATGACGTTACGCATATCGGTATCGACAACAACGGTATGGGCGAAGGCGTGGCACAGATCGTCGAGAAATGGTTCCCGACGTTGACACGCTATCGCTACACGCCGGAGACGAAATCGCAGATGGTGATGCAGGCGCAGCAAATGATGCGCCGTGGCCGGCTCGCCTTCGATGCGGGCTGGTCGGATCTAGCTGGGTCGTTTATGGCGATCAAACGAGTGCCGACGGCCAGCGGTCGGCAATTGACCTATCAAGCCTCCCGCGCGGGCGATACCGGCCATGCCGAGTTGGCGTGGGCGGTGATGCACGCACTACATAACGAACCGATCGACGGCTCGCCGGCACATACCGGCAGCGTAATGGAGATTACCGAATGACCGAATTAGCCGACACGTCCACGTCGCAGAGCATGGACGCATTCTCGTTTGGCGACCCAGAGCCCGTGACCAGCCTGCGTGACATTGTCTACGAGGGCGTCTGGATGACCGGCAGCGAGTGGTATGAGCCGCCGGTGCCGTTTTCGGTGCTGGCTCAGAGCTATCGCGCGACTGCCCATCATGGCTCGGCGATCCAGGTAAAGCGCAACATCCTATCCTCGACATTCCGGCCGCACCCGAAGCTCTCGCGCCAGACATTCCGCGGGCTCGCGCTGGACTATCTGATGTTCGGGAACGCCTACCTGGAGAACATCGTCAGCCGCACCGGCCGAAATCTCGGCTATCGGCGTCTGATGGCTAAATATGTCCGCCGCGGCGGTCTGTATGCCGATCGCTACTGGTGGCTGCCGACCTACTGGGACCGCAGCGAATTGCCGTATGGACGTGTCGTGCATTTCCTCGAGCCAGATGTCGACCAAGATATCTACGGGGTGCCCGATTACCTCGGCTCGCTGCAGTCGGTCTGGCTGAACGAATCAGCGACGCTGTTCCGGCGCCGCTATTACCTCAATGGCTCACACGCCGGCTTCATTCTCTATGTCAACGATCCCTCGCAGGACAGCAAGGACATTGACGCGATGCGGGATGCGCTGAAAAACAGCAAAGGGCCGGGGAATTTCCGCAACCTGTTTTTGTACAGCCCCAATGGCAAAAAAGACGGGGTGCAGGTGATTCCGATCAGCGAAGTCGCCGCCAAAGACGAGTTCTACAACATCAAAAACATCACCCGTGACGACCAGCTCGCTGGCCATCGCGTGCCCCCGGCCCTAATGGGCATCGTGCCCCAGAATACCGCCGGATTCGGCGACGTCGAAAAAGCCGCGCGCGCATTCGTGGTCAACGAGCTTCAGCCACTGCAAGAAGTCTTTTACCAGCTCAACGACATCGCCGGCGAGCAAATCGTCGAGTTCGACCCCTACGAGCTCGGGCGCCTGGCCGACCAGGCTGGCTAGGCCGCCGACAACCACCCCGCAACACGCACCCCAAAGGCTAACGCGCGCGACACAAGCCCCGTCGCGCCAGCCAACAGGCGGCTACCAACCCCAGAGCAGCGCAGTCGACACCTCGCCCCGCCTGCGACACACAGAAGGTTATTTTTTTGCAGCGCCACTCCTAGCCGCAGTCAGCCGTGCCAACAAACAGCTACGGCGATTAATTCGCTGTTTTTTATTCGAGTTGGCTATATAAGCTGAACGGGGGATCGGCTCAGCGCCAGCTATGACAAAGGCAGCTAGCCAGAATTCGCTTTAGTCGCGGAAACAAGTAACAAAAGTGATGGATTGGCCAAATGGTAGACAACTTGTTGTTTTTGAATTGATTATAGGTTTTTTAAAAAGGTAACAAAAAAGTGACAAAGAGTGATGCGAAAAGTAACAATCGTGTAACTATCTGATTATAGGAAATAATATGTTTCTTATAAAAAAAGTAATGTTGTTACTTCCATGTTACTTTTTTGTCACTTTTGAATCATCATTAAAATGACATCCAAATCAGGGGCTTATGATTGAATATAGATAGTCATCACTTTTGTTACTGATTAGCCGTGGGTGAAGATATTCTGAACTTCGCGTGCGCTCTCCCGAGCGCGTGCGCCGATCAGTCTCGACTCTTGGCCAGACTCAGAAGGCCAAATGATGCCGCGTATGAGTCCCAATCGAGTCCCAGATGCAGTGGCTCAGCTGTTGGCGCTGCGTAAGTTATTGATTTTGGTGGGCGGTGCTGGGCTCGAACCAGCGACTCCTGCCGTGTGAAGGCAGTGCTCTACCGCTGAGCTAACCGCCCGCGCCGCATCAAGTTTAGGGCCGGCCCCGAGCTGGGTCAATTATGTAGCGAACGTGTTTGCCGGAACTGCTAAGCTCCCTGACACTAAAAAATAAGCGTTTAACAATGCAGTTTATCGACTTGACGGCGCAGAAAGCGCGTATCCAGGACGAGCTTAATGAGCGGCTAGCGCAGGTGTTCGACCACCAGCGGTTCATTATGGGCCCGGAGGTTGCTGAGCTGGAAACGCGGTTGGCGGCGTATGTCGGGGTCGATCACTGTGTTAGTGCATCGAGTGGTACCGACGCATTGCAGCTGGCGTTGATGGCTCTCGAACTCGGGCCGGGTGATGAAGTCATAACAACGCCTTTTACGTTCGTAGCGACGGCCGAGGCGATCCGGTTGACGGGCGCAACGCCTGTGTTTGTCGACGTTGATGTCGAGACATTCAATATCGATCCGGCGCAAGTCGAAGCACATATCACCGAGCGAACGCGCGCGGTTTTGCCGGTTGGCCTGTTCGGTCAGACGCCGGCGATGGACGCGATCAACGAGATCGCGGCGCGCTTTCGGTTGTCGGTGATCGAGGATGCGGCGCAAAGTTTCGGTGCACGCCATGGCGGTAACGCGTCCTGTGGTCTATCGTCCCTCGGGGTAACGTCATTCTTCCCGGCCAAGCCACTCGGATGCTACGGCGACGGTGGCGCAGTGTTTACGCAGGATCCCGATCTGGCACAGCGACTTCAGGCGCTGCGCAATCATGGCCAGGAGCGCCCCTATCATTATGATCGAGTCGGTATGAATGCGCGACTCGATACTGTGCAGGCCGCCGTGCTGCTGGCCAAGCTATCGGTGTTCGATGACGAAGTTGCAGCGCGACAGCGTGTTGCTCGTCGCTACGACGAGCGCCTGGGCGATATCGTGTCGGTACCAACGCTTGCCACGCGCTGTGAGTCGGTCTTTGCGCAGTACACCGTCAAACTTGCCGAGCGCGACAGGGTCGCGCATGAATTAAAGCAAGCGGATATTCCCACCGCTGTCTATTATCCGGTTCCGCTCAATCGTCAGCTGCCTTATCTGTCTGATGATGCGACGCCGAATTCCGATTATCTCGCGGCGCGGGTGCTGTCGTTACCGATGCATCCCTATCTGACCGAGTCCGAGCAGGATCGTGTTTGCAGCGCATTACGTGCGACTGTTGTTTGAATCGATGGTTTTAAATCTGATGTAAAACCGCTATAATAGACGTTTATCGGGGCCATAGCTCAGTCGGGAGAGCGCAACACTGGCAGTGTTGAGGTCGGCGGTTCGAGTCCGCCTGGCTCCACCAGACAACGTCCCCATCGTCTAGAGGCCTAGGACACTGCCCTTTCACGGCAGCGACAGGGGTTCGAATCCCCTTGGGGACGCCATCTTACGCAACGGCTTAGCCGAAACGCCGCAAAACGCCTTGCGTTCAAGGGTTTCGGGGTCAGTTGCATCTGTCTGCACGGATGCCCGCAGTTTTCGTTGGGGAGTTTTCCTGTGCGCCTAACCGTTTTTGGCACTGGTTACGTCGGTTTAGTGACGGGTGGTTGTCTCGCCGAGAATGGCAACGACGTCCTGTGTGTGGATGTCGACGCGGATAAGATCGCTAGACTGAACGAGGGCGAGCTGCCCATCTACGAGCCCGGGTTGGAGAGCATCGTCGCTGATAATACGGCGGCCGGGCGGTTGTCGTTTACCACCGATGTGGACAGGGCCGTCGAGCACGGCAAGCTGCAGTTTGTTGCTGTTGGCACGCCGCCGGACGATGATGGGTCGGCAGACCTGGGCAATGTGCGGGCAGTCGCACGTTCGATCGCCGAAAAAATGACCGACTATCGGCTGATCGTAACCAAATCCACCGTGCCAGTAGGCACAGCGGCGATGATTCGTGCCGACGTTGAGGCCGTGTTGGCCGAACGTGGTGCGGATGTGGATTTCGACGTGGCGGCCAATCCGGAGTTTTTGAAGGAAGGCGCAGCGGTCGAGGACTTCATGAAGCCGGATCGGGTCATCGTTGGTGCCGAAACCGAGCGCGCCGCCGATCACCTCCGCATGCTCTACGCGCCGTTCAACCGGCAGCGCGATCGCACCATGATCATGGATTGCAGCTCGGCGGAGCTGACCAAATATGCGGCCAACGTTTTTTTGGCCACCAAGATCAGCTTGATGAATGAGTTGTCTCAGGTTGCCGAACGGCTGGGCGCCGATATCGAGCCGGTGCGGCAAGCGATCGGTGCCGATCATCGGATCGGCTATGAGTTCATCTATCCGGGCTGTGGTTTTGGTGGCTCATGCTTTCCCAAGGATATCCGCGCGCTGGCGCAAACCGCCGCGGCGAGTGGCTACGAAACCGAGCTCGTCAATGCCGTCGAGCATGTTAATGATCGGCAGAAGTTCGCGCTTTTCGACAAACTAGCGGCACATTTCGGTGACCTATCGGGCCGCGTCATTGCGCTTTGGGGGCTGGCATTCAAGCCGGAAACTGATGACATGCGTGAGGCCCCGTCGCGGCGGCTCATGGAAGCGCTGTGGTCGGCCGGTGCGACGGTGCGTGCCTTCGACCCCGAGGCCGCCGACGAAGCGCGTCGAATCTATGGGGAACGTTCAGATCTCATCTTGTGTGACGGGGGTGAGTCCGCAGTTGACGGCGCGGAAGCGCTGGTGCTGCTGACTGAGTGGCACGTTTTCCGTACGCCTGATTTTGAAAGTTTGGCTGCCCATATGAAAACACCGGTGCTGGTCGATGGGCGTAATCTATATACACCGAGTGTTGTCCGGCGTGCGGGCTTTACCTATTACGGCATAGGGCGGCCGGACGCGAACTAATTTTAAGTTGGTGCTGCTTCGCGTTCGCGCGGATACACAACTAGCACATAGCTGTTTATAATTCGCAGCTTAATTCTCGTTTTGTCGTTTCCGGAATAGCCATGCCGATTCGCGAGTACGTTTGCCAAGCCTGCGGCGAAAGACTCGAGCGACTTCAGCGATTGTCCGAAGACCCGCTGACCGACTGTCCGCACTGCGGCGAAGCCGGGCTCGAGAAAAAAATTTCCGCAGTCGGTTTCCGGCTAGCCGGCGGTGGCTGGTATGAAACCGATTTCAAGTCGGATAATCGCCGCAACGTCAGCAGTGACAATGATCAGTCGAATGGCGCCACATCTGATCAGTCAGATTCTGGTGGCGGAGATAACGGTGGTGCTAAAACTGGCAGCGATGATAAATCGGCCAGTGGCGGGTCGGGCAAATCGAATGACTCGAGCGGTTCGAGCAGTAGTCCGTCGCCTGAGAAAGGCAGTGCCAGCAAGTCTGAGCAGTCTACATCGCAGTCCAGCTCGACCGCCGATTCGAACTAAGCAGTCCGGGATAGCCGTCGCGTGCTTTGGCGCTGACCGACATCCTTTATTAAAAACCGGCGACTGATCCGCAGTCGCACCCAGCAAAAGTAAGCGAGTGGCCATGATGCGCTCCCACTACAACAGCGACGTCGACCGCGGCGCGCTCGATCAGACTATAACTGCCT
Organism: Salifodinibacter halophilus; assembly: GCA_012999515.1. NCBI lineage: Bacteria > Pseudomonadati > Pseudomonadota > Gammaproteobacteria > Salinisphaerales > Salinisphaeraceae > Salifodinibacter > Salifodinibacter halophilus. The sequence continues at coordinate 1,919,314 of JABEEB010000001.1, forward strand.
GCGGCTGGGTGCATCGCCGCCGCGACCACGGTGGCGTCATCTTTATCGATCTGCGGGACCGAAGCGGGCTGTTACAGGTCGTTTTCGATCCAGATCAGCCAGAGATGTTCGCGACCGCCGAGCGTCTCCGGAGCGAATATGTGCTGCGGATTACCGGCAATGTGCGGAGTCGCCCCGAAGGCACCGTTAACTCCGATCTTGCGTCGGGTGCGATCGAAGTGGCCGCGACCGAGCTTGAGGTGTTAAACACGGCCCAAACACCGCCGATCCAGCTTGATGACACCGATGGCGTGGGGGATGCGGCACGGCTTCGTTATCGCTATATCGAGCTGCGCAAGCCGCATATGCAGGCCAACCTCCAGCTACGAGCACAGGTGACGCGAGCCGTGCGCGATGCGCTCGAATCGCGCGGTTTCATGGATCTGGAAACGCCGATCCTGACGCGCGCCACGCCTGAAGGTGCGCGCGATTATCTGGTGCCGAGTCGTACCCAGCCTGGCCATTTTTTCGCACTGCCGCAGTCGCCGCAGCTTTTTAAACAACTTCTGATGACCGCGGGCGTGGACCGTTACTATCAAGTCGCGCGTTGTTTTCGTGATGAGGATCTCCGCGCCGATCGCCAGCCCGAATTTACGCAGATCGACATCGAGGCTTCGTTCGTCGATAGCGAAGACATCATGGCCATCAATGAGGCCATGGTCCGTGAAGTTTTCGAAGCCGTGCGCAGTGGGTCATTGCCCGAGCCATTCCCGCGCATGACCTATGCCGAAGCGATGCGGCGTTTTGGCTCGGATAAGCCAGACCTGCGTATCGATTTAGAGCTGGTCGACGTTGCCGATCTGGTCGCAGATGCGGAATTCAAGGTTTTTGCCGGCCCGGCCAACCGGAGCGATGGCCGTGTCGCCGCCCTGAATGTGCCGGGTGGCGCTGAGCTGACGCGCAAACAGATCGACGACTACACGGCCTTTGTGGGTAACTTTGGTGCCAAAGGGCTGGCTTATATTCGCGTCGACGACGTCGACGCCGGTCGTGATGGCCTGGTTTCACCGATTCTTAAATTTATCTCCGATGCCGCCGTCGACGGTATCCTGTCGCGAACCGGCGCCGGTAACGGTGATCTGATCTTTTTCGGCGCCGACCGAGCCGATGTGGTCAATGATGCCCTCGGCGCACTTCGGGTGCGGCTTGGTCATGATCTGGGGCGTGTGGCTGACGGCTGGGCACCGCTGTGGGTGGTCGATTGGCCGATGTTCGAACGCGATCCCGACAGCGGGCGGTTCGAGCCACTCCATCATCCGTTCACGGCACCGGCGGTTGATGACCTGGAAGCGCTGAAAGCTGCACCGGAACAGGCGCTGTCCAAGGCTTACGACATGGTCCTGAACGGCAACGAGATTGGCGGTGGTTCCATCCGTATCCACGACCCAGCGTTGCAACAGGCTGCGTTCGAAGTGCTGGGCGTGGGCAAGGACGAAGCCGAAGAAAAGTTCGGCTTCCTGCTTGAAGCATTGGCTTGCGGCGCACCACCGCACGGCGGTATTGCATTTGGCTTGGACCGGATTGTGATGTTGCTGGCTGGCGCTGATTCGATCCGCGATGTCATTCCGTTCCCCAAAACACAGACCGCGACCGACCCGTTGACTGGCGCGCCGAGTCTGGCGGAGCCAGCGCATCTGCGCGAATTGGGGCTGCGAGCGCGGGGTTCTGGTACGGGAGCGACGGGCGATACTGGCGGCGGTAGCTGAGCTCGGTTGTCGCGGGTCACTGGATGGGCAGTGGCATGGGGCGTGCCCGCCGATGACGCGTCGGTAGGAGTGGGTGACGCATTTAGGCTATACTGACCCGCTTGGCTTCCATACGCTCATGGTTGATTCGCGTGCCTAACGCTGAGCGCCAGGGGTGTAGAAAACCAGAAGGAGTTCCGCCATGTTCAATCAATCGGATTCTATCCGTGAATTCGACCCGGACCTGCAGGTGGCGATTGACGACGAAAATCGCCGCCAAGAAGATCACGTCGAACTGATTGCGTCGGAGAATTATGTGAGTCCGCGCGTTCTCGAAGCGCAGGGCTCAGTGCTGACGAATAAATACGCCGAAGGCTACCCGGGGAAACGGTTCTACGGTGGCTGTGAGCATGTCGACGTGGCCGAGCAACTGGCCATCGATCGCGCCTGCGAACTATTCGATTGCGACTTTGCCAACGTGCAGCCGCATTCGGGGGCGCAGGCCAACGCCGCCGTATTCCTCGCGCTCGTGAATCCGGGAGACACCGTCCTCGGTATGAGCCTGGACGCCGGTGGACATCTGACCCATGGCGCGGCGCCCAACTTCTCGGGCCGGCAATACAACGCTGTCCAGTACGGCATTGATGAACAAACCGGCCAGCTCGATTACGACGAGATTCAGCGTCTGGCCGACGAGCACCAGCCGAAAATGCTGATCGGCGGTTTCTCGGCATATTCCCGGCAGATCGACTGGGCGCGCATGCGCCGGATCGCGGATTCGGTCGGCGCCTGGTTCCTGGTCGATATGGCGCACGTCGCGGGATTGGTCGCCGCGGGCGAGTATCCGAGCCCACTACAACACGCCCACGTCGTGACGACCACTACGCACAAGACCTTGGGCGGCCCGCGTGCTGGACTGATTTTGTCGGCAGCTGGCGATAACAAGCTCTACAAGAAACTGAATAGCGCGGTTTTCCCGGGCATTCAGGGCGGTCCGTTGATGCACGTGATTGCCGGTAAGGCGGTCGCCTTCAAGGAAGCGCTGGCACCCGAGTTCAAAACCTACGCCAAGCAAGTCGTGACCAACGCCCGTGCCATGGCCGAGGTGTTCGTCGAGCGTGGCTTGCATGTGGTCTCTGGTGGTACCGACAACCACTTGATGTTGGTCAGCCTAATTCCCAAGGCCGAAGTTACCGGCAAAGACGCCGAAGCGTTGCTTGGTCAGGCGCACATTACCGCCAACAAGAACGCCGTGCCCGGCGACCCACGTTCGCCGTTTGTTACTTCGGGGCTGCGGATCGGCACGTCGGCGGCGACCACGCGCGGCTTCGACGAAGACGACGTGCGCCAGGTTGCGACTTGGATCTGTGACATCCTGGACGCGCTGGCCGAAGGTGGCGACACCGAGTCGGTGGTCAGCCGCGTCCGCAGTGGTGTTAGCGAGCTATGCCAGCGCAAGCCGGTCTATCAGGCACCGGCGGCCCGAGGCGCGGCCTGATGTAAGGGCCGTCGGCGGCGAGGCTCGGCGTTATGCAGTGCCCGCAGTGTGCTCGGCGTACCACGCGTGTGGTGGATTCGCGGTTAGCTGCGGATGGCACGCAGGTGCGTCGGCGCCGGGCCTGCGGTGGCTGTGGTGCGCGTTTCACGACGTTTGAGACGGCCGAACTGGTGTTGCCGCGGATCGTGAAACGCGACGGCACGCCGGAGCCATTCGACGAAACGAAACTCCGCCGCGGCATGACTCAGGCGCTGTACAAACGCCCGGTGGCGACCGAGGCCGTCGACGCGGCTATCGGTCGTCTCCAACAGCGACTGCAAGGCGATGTCGACCGTGATGTGCCGGCTGATCGGCTTGGCGAGTGGGTCATGGCCGAGCTGCGTGATTTGGATCAAGTCGCCTACGTACGCTTTGCCTCGATCTATCGGCGTTTCCAGGACGTCAACGCGTTCCGTGAAGAGATCGCGCAACTGGAGGCCACGTCGACACCGACGCCGGGGCAGTTGTCGCTGATCGATAATCCTGCTACCGATGATGACGATACCGAAACCGATGGCGATGCCAACACGCAATCGTGACCGATAAACCGCACCGGCAAGCATCGGATGCGTACTGGATGGGGTATGCCGTCGAGCTAGCCAACCAAGGCTGGTATTCGTCGCCGCCCAATCCACGCGTTGGTTGCGTGTTGGTCAGGAAAAACCGCGTGATCGGTGAAGGCTGGCATGCGGTGACTGGCCATGATCACGCCGAACGCGCCGCACTTGCCGATGCCCGAAATCGGGGCGCATCAACCCAAGGTGCGACCGCGTATGTCACGCTCGAACCGTGCTCAATCCAGGGGCGCACGCCGGCATGTACCGACGCTTTGATCGAGGCCAGGGTGTCCCGGGTGGTCGTCGGTGCGCTCGACCCAAATCCAGCGGTCCACGGTGGTGGCCTCCAAGCGCTTGAGGATGCCGGTGTCGAGACCGTGGCCGGCGTCGACGACGTCGCCTGCAGGGCGTTGAATCCCGGCTTCGAGCAGCGGATGCGAACCGGCCGTCCGCGGGTGCGGATCAAGCTAGCCTTGACCTTGGATGGCCGTACTGCGGCGGTCAATGGCGAGAGTCAGTGGTTGACCGGTCGCACGGCTCGAGCCGATGGCCATCGGCTGCGCGCCGAGTCCGGCGCTGTGCTGGTCGGGCGAGGTACTCAGGTCGCCGATGACCCGACGCTGTCGGTGCGTCTGCCCGGCGATGGATGGCGTCAGCCGCACCCGGTGGTTGTTGATCGTGATCTGTTGGTCAAATCCGATGCGCGGCTGCTCGACCCCGAGCGCATACCGATTATTTTCACTGCCACCGACGATGTGGCGCGTGTCGCCGAACTCGAGCGCGCGGGTGCACACGTGCATCGTGTCGCACATCAGGCTGATGGTGTGGATCTTGATGCTATGTTGCGTGCGTTGGCGACCGATTACGCGATCAATGACGTGCTGGTCGAAGCAGGGCCGACGCTGTCCGGCGCGCTGGCCGAAGCCGGGCTGGTGGATGGTTATGTCTTTTACATGGCGCCGAAGTTACTCGGCAGCGCAGCACGCGGTGCGCTCGACCTGCCCGGTGTCGGAGGCTTGGCCGCGGCTCACGACTTGGTAATCGAACGCGTCGATCCCGTCGGGTCGGATTGGCGTATCACTGCATCCCCTCAATAACGGCAACGATTTATGTTCACAGGCATTATCACCGCTGTCGGCCGAATCGCCGAGATCGAGAAGCATGCCGCCGAGCGTCGATTATGGATAGAGACCGGCGATCTGCCGTTAGATGATGCCGTGATCGGCCAGAGCATTGCTGTCGACGGCGTTTGTTTGACCGTGATCGAATTTGGCGAGGCCGCATTTGCGGCGGATGTGTCGAACGAGACTGCATCGTTAACGACGCTGGGCGACCGAGACGTCGGCGCGCGCGTCAACCTCGAACATGCGCTGGCTGTAGGTGACACGCTCGGTGGCCATCTAGTCGCCGGCCACGTCGACGGATTGGGCCGTGTCCACTCGTGGTCGCGTGATGGCGACTCGTGGCGCTTGGTTATCACCGGCGACCCATCGCTGGCGGCCTACTGGGCGCCGAAAGGATCGGTCTGTGTCGATGGCATCAGTCTGACCGTCAACGAAATCGGCGACGATTGGTTCGGTGTCAACATCGTGCCGCATACGCTGGCCGAGACGGCGTTGGGCGATCGTGAGGCCGGCGCCGACGTGAATCTGGAGGTTGATCTGATCGCGCGTTATGTCGCGCGGCAGCTTGCGTACCGCCGATAATGTCGCCGGAGTGCTAACATTTACGGGTTAGCACAATGAATTGATTCCTGGCGGCGGTAGAAAATCATGGCAATTAGCCCAATCGAAGATGTGATTGCCGACATGCGCGACGGGCGCATGGTCGTAATGCTTGATGATGCCAATCGCGAGAACGAAGGCGATCTGATCCTGCCGGCCGACTGCGTCGACGCCAACGATATCAACTTCATGGCGCACTACGGGCGCGGACTGATTTGCCTGACGCTGACGCGCGAACGCTGCCGCCAATTAAACCTTCCGTTGATGGTCGCGGAGAGCGAGTCGGGGGATAGCACCAATTTCACGCTATCGATCGAAGCCGCCGAGGGTGTGACCACGGGTATTTCCGCGCATGATCGGGCGCAAACTGTGCGCGCGGCGGTCGCGCCCGGCGCCCAACCATCTGATCTCGTGCAGCCGGGGCATATTTTTCCGCTGATGTCAGAACCCGGTGGCGTGCTGTCCCGAGCCGGCCACACCGAAGCTGGTTGTGATATGGCGCGGCTTGCCGGCCACGACCATTCGTCGGTGATCGTCGAGATCCTGAATGAAGACGGCAGCATGGCACGGCGCGCCGACCTCGAGCAGTTTGCCGAAGACCACGACATCAAACTCGGCACGATCGCCGATTTGATCCGCTATCGCGTCGAAAATGAGGGCACTGTCGAGCGGATCGTCGAAACCGACGTAGAAACTGAATTCGGACCGTTCACACTTTATTCGTTCGAAGACGAAGTCGACCAGGTTGTGCATTTCGCCATGGTGCGCGGCACGATCGATGCTGAGACACCGACGCTTGTGCGCGTGCATGTCCGCAACACGCTTGCCGATATGCTCGGTGTTCGCCACGGCGATTTTGGATGGCCGCTGCGCGATACGCTGGCGCGAGTCGCGGACGAAGGCACGGGTGTGGTCGTGATCCTTAGAAAGCCTGAGACCGAGCGCGAATTGATAGCTGGCATTCAGTCGTTGAATAATGAAGACGGCCAGCAGGCGGGTAATGACGAGGCCGTTGACGCCGGTGATTCGAGTATCCTGCGAACCTATGGAGCAGGCGCCCAGATTCTGATCGATCTCGGCGTACGCCGGATGCGTGTTTTGTCCGCGCCCAAGCGTCTGCAAGCGATTTCAGGGTTCGGGCTCGAAGTGGTCGAGTATATCCAGGGCGACTCGCGGGCGTAGCGGATCGGTTACGATACCCCCGATAGCAGTACGAGACTGAATATGCGCGAGCTTCAAGGTGATTTCGATGCGACGGGCCAACGCTATGCCATTGTGGCTACGCGTTGGAACGAGGCCCTGGTCGATCGACTGGTCAGCGGTGCCGCCTCGGTTCTTGCCGACTGCGGCGTCGCCGATGGCGATATAACCGTGGTACGTGTGCCGGGTGCGTTCGAGATTCCGCTGGCGGCAGATCGATTGGCCGATGGTGGCGGGCTCGATGGCATTGTCGCCGTCGGCACGGTCATCCGCGGCGAAACGCCGCACTTCGATTACGTTGCTGGTGAGTGCGCGCGGGGTTTGTCGACCACCACGCTGGAATACGGTATCCCGGTTGGTTTCGGCGTCATCACCGCGGAAAATCCAGCTCAGGCCGAGGCGCGCGCGGGTGATGATGAAGACAGTAACAAGGGTGCCGAAGGCGCAAGTGCAGCTGTGGAAATGGCAACGCTATTGGCTCGAATCGACGCGCGCTGACTGTGACTATACGTGACCAACCGCTAACTGTGCCGGGCGGCGAAAAGCGGCCCGACGAAGATGAAATCGACCAGTCTGTGCCGGCCGGCGGCGCACGCAGTGCCGCGCGGCGAGTGGCTGTTCAGGCACTCTATCAATGGCGAGTGGGCGGCGGAGAGGCCGACGCTATTATTCGCGAATTTGCCGCCGCTGGGCGATTGGTCGACATCGAGAAGGCCTATTTCGACGTGCTCGTGCGCGGCGTAAGCGACCAAGCACCTGAGCTGGTGCGGATTTTTGATCAATTTCTCGATCGTCCGGCGACACAACTCGACCCAATCGAGTACACCATCTTGCTGGTGGCGGCGTTCGAATTGAAACATCGCGTCGAAATTCCCTATCCGGCGATTATCGATCAGGCGACGCAGTTGGCGCGGATCTTCGGTGCGACCGATGGCCATCGTTTCGTCAATGCGGTCGCTGACCGGCTGGTGCGCGAACTGCGCCCGCACGATCCGGCGGCGCGGGGACGACGTGCGTGAACTGGCATTTGTCCGGCACCTGACAGGACAACTCACTCCTACACGCGCCGACACCCGCCTTGCACTGGGCGATGACGCCGCTATTATCCAACCCGGTAATCAAGCGCTGGCGGTCACCACCGACACATTGATCGAAGGTCGCCATTTCCCGCATGGCACCGCAGCCTTTGATGTCGGCTACAAAGCATTGGCCGTCAACTGTTCGGATTTGGCCGCGATGGCCGCGGAACCGGCCTGGGTGACTGTTGCACTGACTGTGCCGACACTCGACTCGCATTGGTGCGATGAATTCGTTGCGGGTGCGCGAGCCGCTGGTGGAGGTGCCGCAGTCGATTTAATCGGCGGCGATACCACGCGTGGTGCGCTTAGCGTCACGGTAACGGCTGTCGGTACGGTCGATGCCGGCTGTGCGACTTATCGCCACGCCGCATGTGCCGGCGATATGGTCGCGGTGACGGGGACGCTCGGCGATGCCGCGGCTGGATTGTCCTGTCTCGACGCCGACACTCGGGCGTTGACGCGTGACCAAGCCGAACTCGTGTCGCGCCTGAATCGGCCGAGCTGGCGTCGCGGCGCCGCGTTGGCCGGTGTGGCGAACGCCGCGGTCGATGTATCCGATGGCTTGCTCGCCGACCTTGGGCATATCCTGGCTGCGAGCGATGTTGGTGCCCGCATCGATCTGGACGCGTTGCCACTTTCGATGGCACTGGCCAACTGGGTTGGTGGTGATATCGATGCCCGTCGCCGCTTGCAGGCAACTGGCGGCGACGATTACGAGCTGTGTTTGACATTGCCGCCCGCGTGTTTCGAACAGGCACAGGCGGCACTCGGCTGTGCCTTGACACCAATCGGTGAAATCGTCGCAGATACCGGCTTGCAGCTATGCGCTGGCGATGGCACTCCGTTCGATCCGGCTGCGCTTGGTAGCGTCGGCTGGGATCATTTCGCAGCGGCGGATGCTGCCGACAAATCCAGTTGAACGAACTTACACGCAGAAACAAACAACCGGCACGCCATGGACGCTACAGCGCCGACTCTCTATCTACACAATAGCCTGACTGGCTCACGTCAGCCGCTGACGCCGCGTACGCCCGGACACGTCGGACTCTACGTATGTGGCGTGACCGTCTATGATTATTGCCATATCGGGCATGCGCGGGCCATGATCGTGTTCGATGCACTGACACGATTTCTGCAGGCGTGCGGACTCAGTGTTCGCTACGTTCGAAATGTCACTGATATCGACGACAAGATTATCGCCCGCGCCAGCGAATCGGGTGAGTCGGCCGAAGCGATTGCAACTTATTTCACGGCTGCCATGCGTGCCGATGAGGCCGCGCTTGGACTCGGATCACCGGATGTCGAGCCGGCGGCGACGGGTTTTTTAGCTGAGATAATCGCGCTCATCGAACGATTGATCGAAACGGGTAATGCCTACGTCGGCGACAACGGCGATGTTTACTACGACGTCAGCCAGTTCGAAGCCTATGGCCAGCTCTCGGGGCGTGACCCCGCCGAGCTGCGCGCTGGCGCGCGAGTCGAAGTCAACGAATCCAAGGCCGATCCACTGGATTTCACGCTTTGGAAAGCCGCCAAGGCTGGCGAGCCGGCGTGGGCGTCGCCCTGGGGCGAGGGGCGACCGGGGTGGCATATCGAATGCTCGGCGATGTCGACGTCATGCCTGGGTACACAATTCGATATCCATGGCGGTGGATTGGATCTGAAGTTCCCACATCACGAAAACGAAATTGCCCAAAGCGAGGGTGCATTCGGGCCCGGCTATGCCGGCATCTGGATGCACAATGGTTTTGTCACGGTCGATGACGAGAAGATGTCGAAATCGCTTGGCAACTTCTGGACCATCCGCGATGTTTTGGCTGAGTTCGACGCTGAGACGATCCGTTACTTCGTGCTCGCCACCCATTATCGCTCGCCGCTGGCCTATAGCCGGGAGGCGCTCTCCGCAGCCAGCGAAGCTCTCGGTCGGCTTTATACCGCGCTGCGCGACGCGCCATCCGGCGGTGATGACAACAGTAACAACGCCATGTCATTCGTTAGCGCGTTCGACCGTGCGCTTGCTGACGACTTCAATACGCCGGCTGCGCTCAGTGTGTGTTTCGAATTGGCGCGCGCCTGCAACCGCGCTGGTGCCGACGCCGAAACTGGAAACGCAGCCGATTATGCGGCGGCACTTGCGGCGTGTGGCGCCCGGATCGGGCTATTGCAGCACCCGCCGACGGCCTTTTTCCAAGATGAGCGTCATATCGGCGCTGACGGCCCGAGTGCTGCTGAAGTCGAGTCGAAGCTCGCCGACCGTGAAGCCGCACGGGCCGCGCGTGATTTCCAGACCGCCGACGCGATCCGTGATGAACTGGCTGCGGCTGGTATCGCCATCGAAGACAGCGCCGATGGCCCGCGCTGGCGACGGCGCTAACCAGTCGGATCCGATTTACGAGGCGTCAGCCGCGGCGGGATCCTGTTGTTCGCGTAATTCGGTTGCGCGTAACGTGTTGTCCAACAACATGGCGACGGTCATTGGCCCGACACCGCCTGGTACCGGCGTGATCCAGGCGGCGCGCTCGGCTGCGGTTTCGAATTCGACATCGCCGACCAGGCGGCCGTCGTCCAGTCGGTTCATGCCGACGTCGATCACCGTCGCCCCTGGCTGGATCCAGTCGCCGCGAATCAGATTCGGTTTGCCGACACCGACGACCAGGATTTCGGCGCGCGCGACTTCGTCAGCGAGATCGCGGGTAAACCGGTGACACACCGTGATGGTCGCGCCTTTTAGCAACAGCTCCATCGCCATGGGGCGGCCGATGATGTTGGAAGCGCCGATCATAACCGCGCGTCGGCCGTAAAACGGCTCGTCGACGGCTTCCAGCAGCCGGGTTATACCCAGCGGTGTGCAAGCGCTAAGCGTGGGTGTGCGCTGGGCGAGTCGGCCGGCGTTGTAAGGATGAAAACCATCGACGTCCTTGTCCGGCCGGATACGCTCTAGCACCGTGTTGCTATCGATGTCGTCCGGCAGTGGCAGTTGAACGAGAATGCCGTCGATGGTTGGGTCGTCGTTGAGAGCGTCGATTTCCGCGAGTAACTGGGGCTGGGAAGTGGCTGCGTCTAGATAGCGTTCGCGCGAGACCACGTCGGCTTTCCGGCAAGCTTCAAGCTTTTTGCCGACGTAGATTTCCGAGGCCGGATCGCTACCAACCAGGATGACGGCCAATCCCGGCCGGCGTTTGCCCGCAGCGACACGTGCTCGAACCTGGTCGCGAACGCGTCGCCGATAGTCACGGGCGATTGCCTTGCCGTCGATGATTTGCGCAGCCATGGGGCGCAGAGCTTTAGGTTCTGGATGAGGGAATTTTCGCACGCCCCTTGCCAGCCCACAATTCAAAGCGCGACACCGCATAGCTTGTAAGGGACCGCGTGCGGGGCGCTGCCCAGTGCCATTGCTTTGTTATCATTACGCTACTATCGGTTCGGGTATGACATAATTTAATGGCGCGTCTGCTTTAGGGCAGCGCATGGCAACGGATACCCGATGCGATGCGTACAATCGCATTCGTTCGTGCGGTTGCGTCTGAGCTTACCAATAGGCGGGCGGTTAGTGGTTCGCCGACTTGGCGATAGCGACGAGATAGAACGGGGTATAGCGCAGTTTGGTAGCGCGTCTGCTTTGGGAGCAGAAGGTCGCAGGTTCAAATCCTGCTACCCCGACCACAAAATCAGGGACTCACGGAACACCGCCGCGGTCCTGCAGCAAAAATTAGCAAAACTACGCGGTTCCGGCCGGCGTCCACGGCGCTTCATGGCCTTCCGCTATGCTGATGTCATCCTGCGCCACCGGTGATCAGTGCTCCGGGCCTGTACTGGCTAAATCTCGGTTTCGATCCACAAACGCTCAAACCCAATAAGAGACCGCAAATCCCATGAGCTCAGTGGTTTGGGCGCCGCGTGGATGATAGGGCCATCAGTGGCACTGTCCACATGGTGGGTAAAGCTCGTACGAGTGAGTAGACCTCAAGACATAGAGTGCTGTGATGCGGCATGTTGTGCTGCCGCGCACCAAGGCTGGCGGGCGCCAGCCTTGTGATTGTTAAACCGAGAACGCCTACTTGTTCTTTTTCGGCATATAGAGATCCGTCAATGTGCCGGCGTCTGCTTCGGCCGCCATACCGACGGTCTCGGCCAGTGTCGGGTGCGGATGAACGGTCAGGCCGATGTCGTGGGCGTCACAGCCCATTTCGATAGCCAGGCCCAGCTCGGCGATGAGATCGCCGGCGCCGGTGCCGACCGCGCCAGCACCGATGGCGATGCCGGTTTCGGCGTCGAACAGGATTTTGGTGTTGCCGTCGGTGGCGTCCAAGCCGATGGCGCGGCCGTTGGCGGCCCACGGGAAGGCACCTTTGGTGTATTCGATGCCTTGTTCCTTGGCCTGGGTTTCGGTTATGCCGGTCCAGGCGACTTCCGGGTCGGTGTAGATCACCGATGGAATCACTTTGGCGTCGAACGCCGCTTTTTCACCCGCGCAGCATTCCGCAGCGACCTTGCCTTGATGGCTGGCGCGGTGGGCGAGTTGGGGTTCGCCGGACACGTCGCCGATGGCGAAGATGTTGTCGATATTGGTACGACACTGTTTATCGACGGGCACAAAGCCTTTATCGCTGATTTCAACGCCCGCGGCTTCGGCGCCGATTTTGGCTCCGTTGGGCTTGCGGCCGGCCGCGACCAGCACGCGGTCGTAATCCTTGGTTGCCGGCGCGTCCTGGCCGTCGAAACTGACTTTGAGCGCGTTCTTGTTGGCCTTGACGCCGCTAACGCTGGTCGATAGCCAGATGTTGTCACAGCGGTCTTGCATGCGGTTGTGCAACGGTTTGACCAGGTCGCGGTCGGCGCCGGGCAGCAGGCCGTCTGTCATTTCGACGATGTCGACGGTGGTGCCATGGGCGGCATAGACGTTGGCGATTTCTACGCCGATGATGCCGCCGCCGATCAGCAGCATCGAGTCCGGGATTTCGTCCGGTGACAGGGCGGCTTCGGAATCCCAGATGCGAGCATCGTCGGGCAGATTCGGCAGCATGACCGGCTCCGAACCCGCGGCGATGATCGCGTTATTAAAGCTCAGCTCGCTGGTTTGGTCGCCACCCTCGATCGCCAGTGTGTGCGCGTCGGTGAATGTCGCCGTGCCGGTGACGACGTTGACCTTGCGCTTGGAGGCCATGGATTTCAGGCCGCCGGTGAGTTGATCGATCACCGATTGCTTGTATTCCATCAGTTTGGTGAGATCGATGCTCGGGGCGCCAAAGGTTACGCCGTGGTTGGCCATATTGGCGGCATCTTCGATGACTTTCGCCGAATGCAGCAAGGCTTTCGACGGAATGCAGCCGACATTTAAGCAGACGCCGCCGAGCGTGCTGTGGCGTTCGACCAGCGTGACATTGAGGCCGAGATCGGCCGCCCGGAACGCTGCCGAGTAGCCGCCCGGGCCAGAGCCGATGACAACCACGTCGCAGTCGTACGTATGGGCGCCGGCTTGCGCGGGCTGTGCTGGTTCGGGTGTTGATTCTTTCTCGCCGCCTTGAGTTGTACTTGCTCCGCTACTTGGTGTCTCTTCCGAGCCGTCGGAATCCGTGGATCCCGAGTCGCCGTCGGCTGCCTCCAGCGTCGCGATCACGTCGCCTTCAGAGACCGTGTCGCCCTCGCTGATTTTTATCTCGGTAAGTTTGCCGGCGGCGGTGGACGGGACTTCCAGCGTGGCCTTGTCCGACTCCAGCGTGATCAGCGGCTGTTCAGCCTCGATCGTGTCGCCGGCGCTGACCAGGACTTCGATGACTTCGACCGACTCGGCATCGCCGATGTCGGGGACTTTGATTGTGTCTGCCATAGTTATGTCTCGATCGGCCGCGGGGCGCTTATAGCAGTAATGTGCGCAGATCGCCCAGTGCGCGGCTGAGGAAGTTGGTGATGCGCGCCGCCTCGGCGCCGTCGATCACGCGATGGTCGTAGGAAAACGATAACGGCAGCATGAGCCGCGGGACGAATTCACCGTTTTGCCAAACTGGTTGCCAGCTATGCTTGGACACGCCGAGGATGCCGACTTCCGGGCTGTTCACGATTGGTGTGAACGCCTGGCCACCGACGCCGCCGAGGCTGGAGATCGAAAAGCACGCGCCTTTCATATCGTCACCACGGATTTTGCCGTCGCGGGCTCGGGTGGAGACATCATCCAGATCGCGGGCGATGTCGTAGATGCCTTTCTTATCGACATCTTTGATGACCGGCATCAGCAGGCCGTTTGGTGTGTCCACGGCCACGGCGATGTTCACGTATTTTTTGTGGACTAGATGCTCGCCGTCGGCGGTTAGCGAGCTGTTCAGGTCCGGGAAAGCTTTCAGCGCAGCGGCTGCAGCTTTCAGCAGGAAAGTCAGCGGGGTAAGTTTGACGCCTTCAGCCTTGGCGGCGTCCTTATTAGCCTGCCGGAACGCTTCCATATCGGTGATGTCGGCCGACTCGAACTGCGTGACGTGCGGGATCATCAGCCAGTTGTCGTGGACGGCTTTCGCCGAAATCTTGCGAATGCGCGACAGCTCGGTGGTTTCGGTTTCGCCGAATTGATTGAAATCGATGTCCGGCTGTGTGGGCAGGCCTGCACCGGCCGCAACACCCGTGCTGCCACCGCTTTGTACTTTTTCGAGGGTCTGCTTGACGAAGCTTTCGACGTCTTCCTGCAGGATTCGCCCTTTGCGGCCGCTTCCCGCAATTTGGCCAAGGTCGGCGCCTAGCTGACGTGCGAAGCGACGCACACTCGGCGAGGCGTGGGCTGCCAAAAAGCCGTTTTCGTCGACGGCTTTCACTTTGCCCGAATCCATATCGCGCGATGCCCCGGCTTGTTGGGCACTGTTGGCGTCGGATTTGTCGGTAGTGGCCTGGTTTTCTGTCGGCTGGCTTGGTGTCGCTTCTTGTTTTGTTTGCGCTGTGCTGCCGCTCTGACTCGAACTGGCCGAATTGCTGCTCGATTGCTCGAGGGTGCCGATCGCGTCGCCTGCCGAAACCGTATCGCCTTCGGCGACCGTCATCGCCACAATTGAGCCCGCGGTCGGCGCCGGGACTTCCAATGTGGCCTTGTCCGACTCGAGTGTGATCAGCGGTTGTTCAGCTGCGACCGTATCCCCGGTCGCAACCAGCACCTCAATGACTTCGACCGACTCGGCGTCGCCGATATCGGGCACTTGGATCGGAGCTTGGCCGCCGCTGGCATCGCCGCCACCGCCTGCGCCGTTATCGCGATCAGCGCCGTCCGTGGTGTTATCGGTCGATGCTTGTGGGCCTGACTTACTGTCGTCGGCCGGCTGGGCGTTTTCGCTGTCGGTATTTGGAGCGTCATGGTCGCCGGCACTGTCACTTTCGGCCGGTGTCATTTCGGCGATGACGTCTCCCTCGGAAACGGTGCTACCCTCGCTGACTTTTAGTTCAGCAATGGTGCCGGCTTCAGGCGCCGGAACTTCCAGCGTAGCCTTGTCAGACTCGAGCGTGATCAGTGATTGTTCGGCTGCGACGGTATCGCCGACTGAGACCAGTACTTCGATGATCTCGACTGAGTCGGACTCACCAATGTCCGGTACCTTGACGGGTTTGGTTGCCATAACGGCGTATCCTTGCTCGCGGCGCCACCGGCTCGGTGGCGCGTGCATGGCTGTAGGTTAGTGCGTGACCGGTTCGGGTTTTTCCGGATCGATCTTATATTCCTTGATGGCTCTGGCCACGTAACTGCGGTCGAGTTGGCCTTCATCGGCGAGCGATTTGAGGGCGGTGACCGTGATCCAGCGCCGATCGACTTCGAAAAACTCTCTAAGCGCTGCGCGCGTATCCGAACGGCCGAAGCCGTCGGTACCGAGCGTGTGATAAGGCACCGGCATGAACGGCCGGATCAGATCCGAGTAGGCGCGGATGTAATCCGTCGCCGCGACTGCGGGGGCGTCGGAGTCGGCTAGTTTGCGGTGGACGAAACTCTGACGTGGCTCGGATTCCGGATGCAATCTGTTCCAGCGTTCCACTTCGAGGCCCTCACGCCGGAGCTGCGGGAAGCTGGGTACGCTCCAGATCGTGGCGCCCACGTTGTGTTCGGATGCCAGCATTTCGGCGGCTGCGATGACTTCGTTCAGGATGGTGCCTGAGCCGAGCAGGTTGACCTGCTTCTTGTAGCGCTTGTCGCTTTCGGCGTAGCAGTACATGCCGGCCACGATGTCGTCTTCTACGCCTTCCGGCATCGGCGGGTGGGCATAGTTTTCGTTCATCATCGTGAGATAGTAGTAGACGTCGTTATGTTCGACGTACATCTCCTGCAGACCACGGTGGATGATGACCGCCATCTCGTACGAAAACGTCGGGTCATAGACACGGCAGTTCGGCACGCAATCGTACATCAGCGGGTTATGGCCGTCTTCATGCTGTAAGCCTTCGCCGTTAATCGTGGTGCGGCCGGCGGTGCCGCCCATCAGAAAGCCGCGCGCACGCATATCGCCAGCGGCCCAGCATAAATCGCCGGCTCGCTGGAAGCCGAACATAGCGTAGTAGCTGTAGAACGGAATCATCGTCGTGGCGTGATTCGTATAGCTGGTCGCGGCAGCGATAAACGACGCCATCGAACCGGATTCGGTAATGCCTTCTTCCAGAATCTGGCCATCGATGGCTTCTTTGTAAAAAGCGAGCTTGTCTGAGTCTTCGGGCGAGAAGACCTGGCCGACCGAAGAATAAATGCCCAACGATCGGAATAGGCCTTCCATGCCGAATGTCCGCGCTTCGTCGGGCACGATCGGCACGACCCGCTGGCCGATGTTCTTGTCGCGCGCCAGAATCTGAAGCAGGCGGACGTAGACCATGGTCGTGGACATTGTCCGGTCGCCCGAGCCCTGTAGCAGTTTATCGAAGGCCGACAGATCGGGAATGGTCAGCGTCTCGTAGTCTCGACGCCGCTGTGGCAGATAGCCACCCAGCTCTTGTCGCCGGGCGTGCATATACTGCATTTCTGCCGAGTCTTCCGGCGGCTTATAGAACGGCGCCTCGGCGATTTTGTCGTCGCCGATCGGGATATCGAAGCGGTCTCGGAATGTTTTGAGCGCTTCTTCGCGCATCTCGGTCTGCTGATGCGTGATGTTTTGCGCTTCGCCGGCTTCGCCCATGCCGTAGCCTTTTACGGTCTGGGTCAGGATGACCGTCGGCCGGCCGTTTTTGTGGTTTACAGCTTGATGGTAAGCGGCGTATACCTTGTGCGGATCGTGTCCACCACGATTCAGGCGAGAAATATCCTCATCGGATAGCGAAGCCACCATTTCTTTTAGTTCGGGGTATTTGCCGAAGAAATGTTCGCGTGTGTACTCGCCGCCGTTGGCCTTGAACGCCTGATATTCGCCGTCGACTGTTTCATTCATCAGTTCCACGAGCTTGCCGTCGTGATCCTGGGCGAACAGGCCATCCCAGAGTGAGCCCCAGAGCACCTTGATGACGTTCCAGCCAGAGCCGCGGAAGGTGCCTTCCAATTCGTTGACGATTTTGTCGTTGCCGCGCACCGGGCCATCGAGGCGCTGCAAGTTGCAGTTGACGACGAATATCAGGTTGTCCAGAGATTCGCGTGCCGCAATGCCGATCGCACCAGTGGACTCGGGTTCGTCTGTCTCGCCGTCGCCGAGGAAACACCAGACATTGCGATCGTCGTTGTTCTGGATGCCGCGATTATGCAGATAGCGCATGAACCGCGCTTGATAGATTGCGTTCATCGGGCCAAGGCCCATCGACACCGTGGCGAATTGCCAGTAATCCGGCATCAGCCACGGGTGCGGATAGCTCGACAGGCCTTTGCCGGTGGATTCAGTGCGGAAGTAATAAAGCTGATCGTCGGTCAGCCGGCCCTCGAGATAGGAGCGCGCGTAGAAGCCTTCGGCTGAGTGGCCCTGGAAGAAGACCAGGTCGCCTGCATGGTCCTCGGTCGGCGCACGAAAGAAATGGTTGAAGCCGACCTCGTAGAGCGTAGCCGCCGAGGCGAAGCTGGCGATATGGCCTTCGACGCCGGGGTGGCGTTGGCCGGCCTGAACCACCATTGCCATCGCATTCCAGCGAATGATCGAGCGGATACGCCATTCCAGATGCTGGTCACCCGGCGAGCGCGCTTCCATATGGCGCGGAATCGTGTTGACGTAGGCTGTGTTGGCGGAATAAGGGATGAACGCGCCTGAGCGGCGTGCCCGGTCGATTAACGTTTCCATCACGAAACGCGCACGCTCCGATCCTTCACGCTCCAGAATAGAATCCAGCGAGGCGCGCCATTCGGCGGTCTCTTGCGGATCGACGTCTCCTCCGACCGTGTTAGCGTGCTGCGGATGGGCACTGGCTGATGCCATGCTCGGCTCCTGATCGTTAACTTGAATCGATCCAGATAATACGCCTGTGGTTCAAGGTGCGGCAACGGTTCTCGAGTCGCCTCCGGGTGACACGATGCTTGGCAAGCCTGAAACCGCCGATAAAACAAGGTGCTAGCAATGTGTGGTCGATTTGGGCGTACGACGACTGCCGATTGGTTCGCCGGTACGATTGGCGCGGCTGTTTCCGCTTGGCTTGGTTCGGATGGTGCGGGTTACAACCGAGCCCCGGGCACGTGGCAGGCTATTGCAATCCGCGCGTCGGCTGGGGCGGAACGCGTCACGCGGCTGGGTCCGGCGAAGTGGGGATTCATATCCCCCCGCGCGCCCGATGCAACATTTGCTCCCATCAATGCACGCCTGGAAACGGCTGACACTAAACCGCTATTTGCCCAAGCGTTTGCCAACAAACGCTGTGTTATTCCCGCCGATTGGTGGTACGAGTGGCAGACAACCGAAGCTGGTACCAAGCAACCCTGGCTGATCCGGCCTGCGGACGGTGAGCCATTCTTTTTAGCAGGGCTCTGGAGTTCAGCTAAACAGCTCGACCACGGCCAAACGGCGGCCAGTCAGGCAACATTCGCTGTCGTTACCACCCAGGCGCAGGCCGATATCGCCACTATTCATCCGCGCCAGCCGGTCGTCCTCGATACCAAAGGTGCCTGCAAGTGGCTCGATGGGCAGCATGGTCCCAGCGAGCTGAAGCAACTAGCTAGCACCAGCTCGAATCGAGCCTACCGTAGTCAACCGATCTCGACCGCCGTTAACAACGTGCGCAATGACGAGTCCAGCCTCGTCGAACCGCTTAGCGAGAATAGGTGAATGGATCTCGATGTGCGCTACGCGCTGACTTTTGGTCACGGCGATGTCGGCGTATGAGCGCATCAGTAGAACTTACGCGGGACGCTTGATAAGCAGCGCCAGCGGGATCAATACAACGACTAGCATGCCCAACAGCCAGTAATCGTCCAGGTACGACAGGATTGCCGCTTGTTGCTGGACCTGTTGATAAATGGCGGCATAGGCTTGCTCGGTCGCGTGGTGTGTAGATGATCCCAGTTGTTGGAAGTGGCGGCTCAGGCCGTCTACTGTTTGCTGTGTCGCGTGGTCGTAGGGCGTTACGTGTGCGCTTAGTACTTCCTGATGGGATTGCTGGTGCCGGGCGAGCCAGGTGGTGACTAGCGAGATACCAACACTGCCGCCGATATTTCGCGATAGGTTGATCATCGCCGAGACTTCGTCGGTCTTGTTGGATGGCACGCCGATATAGGCGCCATCGGTAATGGGGATGAATAAAAACGCGAGGCCGAGCGTCTGATAAATCCGCGCCAGCATGATCTGGTTAAAGGTTACGTCCAGAGTAAAGCCGGCCAAGTGAAAAAGGGACACGGACGTGGTTGCCAGGCCGATCATGATCAGCCAGCGAGCCTGTATTTTGCCGGTCAGATAGCCAACCAGCGGCATGAACAGGACAATGGCTATGCCGCCGGGGGACAGGACCAGGCCGGCCAGCGTGGCCGTATAACCGAAAAGTTGCTGGACGAACTGCGGTATCAAAAGGGTCGAACCGAACAGCACGAAGCCCAACATGAACATGAGTATGTTGGCGAGCGCGAAGTTCTTGTAGCGAAACAGTGTCAGATCGACCATGGGGTTTCGCTGAAACGGCTCCCATAGCACCAGCGCGGTCAAGCTCGAGGCCGTGATTACGCCCATCGAGACAATAAAGCTGGATGCGAACCAATTGTCCTGTTGGCCCTGGTCGAGCATGATCTGCAGACAGCCGAGCCCCGCAGCGAGCAGAAAAAGCCCGACAAAATCCACCCGGAAACCTTGCCCAATTTTGGCTTTGCGCGCTTTCTGGTAAGTGGCCGAATCGTGGATAAGCGGCACCGCCAACGCCAGTAGCATGATGCCGACCGGCACGTTCAGCAAAAAGATCCAATGCCAACTGGCATTGTCGGTGATGTAACCACCGAGCGTCGGGCCTATCGCGGGTGCGAACACCACTGCAATGCCGTAGATCGCGAAGGCCATGCCACGCTGACGCGGCGGGAAAGAGTCGGCCAGAATCGCCTGTGAAACTGGTTGCAGGCCGCCGCCGCCAATGCCTTGCAAGACGCGGAAAAAGATCAGCCAGCCCAGCGACGGTGCGAGTCCACAGGCCAGCGAAGCGATCGAAA
Organism: Salifodinibacter halophilus; assembly: GCA_012999515.1. Lineage (NCBI taxonomy): Bacteria > Pseudomonadati > Pseudomonadota > Gammaproteobacteria > Salinisphaerales > Salinisphaeraceae > Salifodinibacter > Salifodinibacter halophilus. The sequence continues at coordinate 1,939,673 of JABEEB010000001.1, forward strand.
ACACCACGATCGACAATAGGAAGAAGCGTCGCCGACCGAGCACCTGCGAAAACCAGCCGGAAATCGGCAGGACGACGGCGTTAGAAACCAGATACGATGTCAGCACCCATGTTGCTTCGTCCTGGCTCGCCGACAGGCTGCCGGCGATGTGGGTCAGCGAGACGTTGGCGATGGAAATGTCGAGCACTTCCATGAACGCCGCCAAACCGACGACGAACGCGATGACCCAGCGATTGGCCGGGTAGTTCGCCTCGGCCGCCGCTGTACTCATTGCTTATTGTCGGTCGTCGGTCTGCTTTGGTGCGAGTGGTTGTTATCGCGATCCGACGGTAGATGCACGGTTGGCACCACGGACATGCCCGGCGCCAGATTTGCCTTAATCTGTTGCGGCTGGTCGAACACGATTTTGACCGGCACGCGTTTGACCACTTTAACGTAGTTACCGGTCGCGTTTTCCGGTGGCAGCAAGCTAAAGGTCGGCCCCGTGCCGGCTTGGATCGACTGGATGTGCGCGTCGTATTCACGCTCCGGGAAGGCATCGATGTGCACTGACACGGGTTGGCCGACGCGCATCTGCGTGAGCTGGGTTTCCTTGAAGTTGGCGATCACCCAGCGCCCGGTCTGGACCAGCGCCATTGCCGACTGGCCACCGCCTAATTGACTGCCTGGCTGGATGGATTTTTTGGCGATCTGGCCGGCGTGCGGGGCTTTAACGGTCGTATAGGACAGATTCAGTTTGGCTTGGCGTATCGTTGATTTGGCTTTTTGTATCCGGGCCTTGGCGCTGGCGATCTTGGCCTTTTTAAGCGCGATTTGTTTGGGCGCGGCCTTGGCTTTAGCAAGCTTGGCCTGGGCCTGATCGACCTCGTGACGAGCAACTTTGGCGGCCGTTGTCGCTTTATCTCGACGTTGGGCCGAGGCCTGATTCGATTGATAGAGCGAGCGATAGCGATGCGCGTTTTTCTGGGCGCGCTTGGCCTTGGCTCGGGCGGCAGCAAGTCTGGCCTTGGCAGCGTCGATATCGGTTTGGCTCGTCGCCTGGATCAGGGCCAGATCGCGCTGGGCCGCTGTGCGGTCGACTTTGGCCGCGGCGAGCGCTGATTTCGCTTTGTCCAGCCGGGTTTGGAAGGGCTCGCGGTCGAGCTTGAAAAGCGGCTGGCCTTTTTCGACGTGTTCGTTGTCTTGGACTAGGACTTGGGTGACGTGGCCGTTGATGCGGGGCGCAATCTGAACGATGTGGGCTTTGATGAAGGCGTTATCGGTGGATATCTCATTGCGCGTCAGATACCAGTAAGCGGCTGCGACAAGCATGGTGCCCACGGCCAGCACGACCGCAAATAAGGCGGCTCGCTTGCCTTTGCCATTCGACTGTGCCGTGGTCGCTGGCTCGTCATCCGGGGCGTGGTTGTTGTCGGCCTGATTACTGGCCATGGGTGAGTGCCTCGTCGAGTCGGAAACGTTGTGCGAGGCCGAGCGCGGCGGTGCGCTTGATGCGCGCGCGCGTGTAATCGGCAAGTGCGCTTATGCGTTGCTGTCGGGCGCTAGCCAAAGCGCTCTGGGCATCGACCACGGCGATATTATTGCGCGTGCCGTTTTTGAAACGGCGGCGCGCTTGTCCCAGCTCAGCATTAGCCTGGCTGAGATTGGCACGCGCGGCGCGCACTTCGGTGGCCAGGGTTTGTAGTGTACGGCGTGCGACGCGCACGTTTTGCGCCACGGCGCGCTGTTTGTCGTGCAGCTCAACCCGATCTTGGCTTAGCTGGCCGGCTGCACTGTCGATGTGTCCCGAGATTGCGCCGCCATTGAACAGTGGCACGCTGATTTGGGCGCCGATACGATAGGTTGTGTCTTCATTGCGTGTCGGTGTGTTGCCAGCCGTGCCAAAGGCGCCCTTGACCGATAACGTCGGCAGCCGGCGGGCGCGTGCCGCGCTCAAATTTTTCTTGCCTTTGGCGACTTGGTCTTTGGCCACTGTGATGTCGCTACGGTTGGCGAGTGCACGTTGCACGGCGCCGTCCGCAGTTGCCAGCGGCACGGGCAAAAATGTTAGCTGGTTGGCCAGGGCGAGGGGCTGGCTGAGATCCATGCCAATTGTCCGTTTCAGCTTGATGGCCGCGCGCGTTCGGTTCGTGCGCGCCCGAGCTAGACGTGTCTCGGCTCGAGCCTTGCGGGTTTTAGCGCGTGCGACGTCGACCGCCGTTGCCACGCCCACGCGTTTTTGCCCTTGGGCCAGCGAGAGCAGTTTTTGGGCTAGTTTGGCATCCGCCTGCGCTGCCGTGATTTTCTGCTTCGCGGCCAGCACATCGACATACTGGCGTGCGGTTTGGGCCGCGACTTTCGTGCGCGCGGCACGCAGACGGGCGGAGGCGGCGTGTGCGCCTTTTTGGGCGGCGTGATAGCGCTGCCAGGCGCTATAGTCGAAGATTTTCTGTTCCAACGACAGATTGGCCTGAAAGCGGTCATAGGTGATAGTCGAAGGAAACGAGGGTTGTTGTCCGGGCGGCAGTGGCAATGACGAAAAAGCCGAGCCGAAATCAAGGCCGCGCGCCTTGAGATTGTTGCGCTGGCGACTCTGTGTGATGTGTCCGGATAGATGCGGCAAAAGCGCCGAGCGCGCCTGCGTGCGCTGACCCGCAGCCGCCTGGCGTCCGGCTGCAGCCGATCGGGTGCGGGGGTTGGTCGCCAGAGCGTCGTTTATGGCTGACTGTAGACTAAGTTCTGGCTGTTTGCCGGTATGCGTCTGCTTGGGTGGCGTTTGACCCGATGACGCGGCGAGAACGCTGCTGCTCGCCGCGAGTAATCCGGCGCCGGCACAGGCCGCCATAAGCGTGTTTTTACGCCGAACGCGGATGTTGTCCGCGCGGCTCGCGAACCGAGAGTGGCCGGATCGGTGTAGACGGAGAGCAGACACGGCGCGGAGCCTAGCATTTGGCTAACGTACGGTCGAGTATGGAGGTGTGTCGCTGGTTGCGCTAGATGCGCCTCGAACGCCGGCGCAAGGAGCCGGCTGGCTGGCGATGTCGTGGGGCGCGCGGGCGGCGCGGCATCGTGGCGATCGGTGCGGCTTTCGTGCTTAGGTATGCGCCCCGAGGGTTAGCGGGCGTTGACCGCGTTTGGGTCGATCCGTTTGACCGGCGCGAATGAGCCGACCAGGCTTATTTCGGGCTCCAGCCAGTATCCGGTGTGGCTATATACAGTCTGTTGGATGTGCATGATCAATGCGCAGACGTCGGCGGCCGTGGCGCCGTCGTGGTTAATGAGAATGTTGGCATGGCGTTCGGAGATTGCGGCGCCGCCGTGGGTGAAGCCTTTCAGGTTGCATTCGTCGATCAGGCGGCCGGCGCCGATGCCTTCGATCTTTTGGAAAATTGAGCCGGCCGACGGCTGGCTGTCCAGTGGTGGATGGCGCGCTGCGCGCCAGGCCAGGTTTTGCTCCATGATGCGCGTCAGCGAATGGGCGGGCGCGGGTTCTAGTTCGAAGCAGGCGCTCAGGACGATGTCGTCGCGGCGGTGCAGAATTGAGTGGTCGTAGCCGAACTCGAAGTAATCCGGGCCCACGATGAGGCGTTGGTTATCGGCGGTTAGCAGCGCGGCTGACTGTAGAATTTCGCCGATGTACAAAGTTCGGTCGCGTTCGGGCGCGGGCGAGAGAAAGTGAAGGTTTTGCCAGAGTGCGCCACCGATAGTCGACGGGATGCCCACATAATGCTCGAGGCCTGAAAGCCCGCGTTCAACGGCGGCTTCGATCACGTCGGGATAGACTGCTGCGCCCGAAGCGGCGCTTAGCGTCGTACCACGCACTGAGATTTCGTTGGCTCTGTTGGCGATAACTAGCCCGTCGAAACCGCGGTCACCGATCAGAATATTGGCGCCTTTGCCGAGTACGAAATAATCGACACCGAGCTCGCGCGCAACACGCACGCACTGGGCCAGTGCCTCGGGCGTCTGGGGTTCGGCGAAAAAGTTCGCTGGACCGCCGATGCCGAAACTCGTATGCGGCGCAAGCGGTACGTTGCGAGTCAGTATGTCACCGAGACGCTTGGTGAGGGCGCGCTGTTGGATCGGGGTGGGCTGGTTGGGGTCGCGCATCAGCTTTTGGTTAGTGGAACGTCGACAGCATGTCGGCGGATTATAATTGGCACGATGGTTTCAGCGGGCGAAGCATGATTGAAAGTAGCAATAACCGGTGGTCGGTCGCGGTGTTTGATCTCGACGCCACGTTGACCCGGTTCGACACGCTTTTGCCGTTTGTGGTCGGTTATCTGCGCCATGTCAGAAAGCGTCGGGTTCTGGCTCTTTTGCGGCTGCTGCCGTGTTTATTCTGCGTCTGGCGCTGGCGGGATTTGACGTGGTGGAAACATCAAACGCTTGCTGTGTTGCTAGGCGGTGAGCCGCGCACACGGATCGAGGCGTGGGCCGAGACGTTCGCCCAGCGTGTCGTGGCGAATGGCCTGCGTGCCGAAGGTTTGGCAACGCTGCGCCGCCATCAGGCCGCTGGTGCGCGCGTGGTGCTGGCTTCGGCCAGTGTGGATATTTATGTCGAACCGATCGCGCGCGCGCTCGGTATCCACGAAGTGCTCGCAACGCGCTCGTGTTGGGATGCACACGGGCGGCTGCATGGCCTGGCCGGCGCCAATTGTCGTGATGCCGAAAAACTCGAACGCGTGCGTGTGTTATCGGGTATGCCGGCCGACGGCTCCGGTGTGATTGCTTACTCAGATTCCCACGCCGATTTGCCGCTTCTTGGCTGGGCGGAGCGCGGTGTCGCTGTTTGCCCGTCCCGGCGCCTTTTACGTCGAGTCGCCGGGCTCGAACTCGAGATCGCGCGGTGGTAATGCGTTTCCGGCGAGCGGCGGGGACTGGGCGTATGAGCAGGTTTTAACCGCCGAAGCCGAGCCGAAGTGCCCAGAAATAGGCCGCGCTGAAAAGCGCAGCCCCTGGTAGCGTTAACACCCAACCCAGCGCGACCGTGCCGAGCACACTGAGGTCCAGCGCCCGCATACCGCGCGCCAGGCCGACACCGAGCACAGCGCCGACTAGCGTCTGGGTCGTGGAGATCGGGATGCCGAACCAGGTCGCCAGAATAATGGTGATGGCCGTGGCCAGCTCGGCGCAGAAGCCGCGCGTGGGCGTCAGTTGGGTGATGCGGCGCCCGATGGTGTGCATGACGCGGTAGCCATAGGTCGCCAAGCCGAAAACGATGCCGAGGCCGCCGAGCACCAACACCCAGCCGGCCAGATCGGTTTGCGCGGTGAGCGCGCCCGGATGCGCTATGACGCTGGCAACAGCGGCGACGGGGCCGATGGCGTTTGCGACGTCATTGGAACCGTGGGCGAAAGCCATGACCGTGGCCGTAAAGATCTGCGCATAGCCGAATATGCGCTCGACGTTGCGAAAGCGATCGGTGGCTGAGGTTTTGGCGCTGAGCAGGAACCGCCGTAGACCGATTTTGCTGAGGGCGGCAAAAATGAAGGCGATGCCGGCGGCGCTCGCGATTCCAACGGGAAGCGATGGTGCGACGGCGACGTGGGCAAGGCCTTTGACCAATGTCACCAGCGCGACGACGAATGCCGCCAGAAATAGATAATAGGGAGCAAACCGTCGCGCGCCCTCGGACGGGTCTCGATGGTTGAGCACCAGAGTGCGCAGCGACTCGAAAAGGACGAATGCGACACTGCCGGCGATTATGGGGGAAGCGACCCAACTGAGCGCGATCTTGCCGACCGTGGACCAATCGACGTGGCTTGATCCCACTGCCGCCAGTGCGAACCCGAGGATACCGCCGACGATGGATTGGCCCGTGGATACCGGCAGGCCGCGCAGTGAAGTGACAAGCAGTAGCGTGCCGGCGCCCAGCAGCGAGGCGAGCATACCGAGGACCAGCACCCCGGGCTGCTCGGTGAATACCGACGACTTGACCAGCCCGCTGCTAATGGTCTGGGTGACTTGCCCTCCGGCCAGCCAAGCGCCGAGAAATTCGAATATGCCGGCAATGAGCACGGCTTGCCAGATCCGGATCGCACCGGAACCGACGGAGGTGCCCATGGCATTGGCAACGTCGTTGGCGCCAATGCCCCAAGCCATGAAAAAACCGAAGATGCACGCCAGGATCAGCAGTAGATCGGCGTGCTGGGCGATTAGATTCACGCGGTACGCACGTTTACGTGGGTTCGATTATGCTGCAAAGCGGGTACGCTACGGCCGATTTCGTTCAACGAAAGCCCCAAGCGCCTCGGCCTTCAAGTTGGTGTCGACGGCCGGGCAGTATGTATCGTCCGTGACAGTCTAGCCCAATAAGCAATGCACGCCTATAGTGAATTCGGCTACTTGAAGCGGATCGGCTCGCGCGTGGTGCCTGCTTGCTCGATGCGTCGCAGATAGTCGGCCCAATTGGCGTCGAAGTTGTCGCCCAGCGAGCGGAGCTCGTCCCAGGTATAGATCCCGGTATTATGGCCATCATCGAAGTTGATCTGGATGGCGTAATTGCCTACTGCTTCGATCGAATTGGCGCCGACCTCGCGCTTGTTGGTGACCAATTCCATTGGCCCGCCGTGGCCGCGGACTTCGGCCGACGGCGAATAAACCCGCAGATATTCCAGCGGCAACTCGAAGTGGGCGCCGTCGGGGTAAGCGACAACCAGCGTTTTCGATTGGCGCTTGAGCGTAATGTTGTCGGGTGCTTCAGCCATGGTGACGCGATCCTGCGCGCTACAGGATGTAGCGCGACAGGTCCTCGTCGGCGGCCAGGTCGGACAAGCGCGTGTCGACATAATTGGCATCGATGCGCACGGTCTCGCCCGTCCGTTCCGAGCCGTCGAACGAGATCTCGTCCATCAATCGCTCCATGACCGTGTGTAGCCGGCGTGCGCCGATATTCTCGGTGCCTTCGTTGACCGTGAACGCGATTTCGGCGATGCGCTGAACGCCGTCGTCGGCAAATGCTACGTCCACATTTTCTACGCCGAGCAGAGCGGTGTACTGATCCGTCAGGGAGTAATCCGGCTCGGTCAGGATGCGCACGAAGTCTTCGGCCTGTAGCGCGCTCAATTCGACTCGGATAGGCAAACGGCCCTGCAGTTCGGGGATTAGATCCGATGGAGTGGCGACATGGAATGCGCCCGAGGCGATGAATAGGATGTGGTCGGTGCGAACTGAGCCGTATTTGGTCGAGATCGTCGAGCCTTCGACCAACGGCAGCAGGTCGCGCTGGACGCCTTCGCGCGAAACGTCGCCACCGGAGCCGCCTGCTTCACTGCTGCGACAGACCTTGTCGAGCTCGTCGATGAACACGATGCCCGCGTTTTCGACGAGCTGAATCGCATCGGCCTTGATCTGTTCTTCGTCAATCAGGTTGGCCGCTTCTTCGTCGACCAGCGCGTCATAGGCATCCTTGATACGCATTTTCTTGCGTTCGGACTTCTGATTGGCGTTGTTCTGGAACATGGATTGGAGTTGATTGGTCATCTCCTCCATGCCCGGCGGTGCCATGATCTCGAAGCTCTGCCCGGATTGGCGCAACTCGATTTCGATCTCGTTGTCGTCGAGTTTGCCTTCGCGTAGGCGCTTACGGAAAACCTGGCGTGTCGCCGTGGATTCGGTGGCCTGTTGATCGCTTTCGGACCAATTGCTGTTGTCGGCGCTCGGCAGCAGTGCGTCGAGGATGCGCTCTTCGGCGGCTTCTCTTGCTTGAGATTCGACACGCTCTTTGGCCGATTCACGCGTCATCTTGATGCCATTTTCCACCAAGTCGCGGATGATCGAGTCGACTTCGCGCCCAACGTAACCGACCTCGGTGAATTTGCTGGCCTCGATTTTCATGAACGGCGCGTTCGCCAGCCGTGCCAGACGGCGCGCGACCTCGGTTTTACCGACGCCGGTCGGGCCGATCATCAGGATGTTTTTGGGCGTGATCTCGGCGCGGATGTTTTCATCCAGCTGCATCCGCCGCCAGCGGTTTCTGAGGGCGATCGCGACCGCGCGCTTGGCCTCGCTCTGGCCGACGATGTGCCGATCTAGCTCGGCGACGATCTGCGACGGCGTCAGTTCGGTGTCAGCCGGCAGGATCGGTGTCTGATTGTCTTCGCTGTCGCTAGCGACGAGCTCGTTTGATGCTTGCTCAGCCATTGTCGAGAACCTCGACGGTGATGTGGTGATTGGTGTAAACGCAGGTATCGGCGGCGATATTCATCGCGCGGTCGGCGATAGTGGGCGCGTCCAGCTCGGTATTCTCGGCCAGCGCACGGCCCGCCGACTGCGCGAACGGTCCGCCCGAGCCGATTGCCAGGCATGCATGCTCGGGCTCGATCACGTCGCCGTTACCGGAGATCATCAGGGTGGTTTCCGCGTCGGCTACCAGCAGCAAGGCTTCGAGTCGCCGTAAAGCGCGGTCGGTGCGCCAGTCCTTGGCAATCTCAACAGCGGCCTTGGTGAGTTGGCCGTTATGGGATTTGAGTTTGCCTTCGAAGCGCTCGAACAGGGTGAAGGCGTCGGCGGTGCCACCGGCGAAACCGGCGAGGACTTTGTCATGATAAAGCCGCCGCACCTTCCGAGCGTTGCCTTTGAGCATGGTGTCGCCCAGCGAGACTTGGCCATCGCCCGCTACGGCGATCTGCCCGGCCTGGCGCACGGCGAGAATGGTTGTGCCGTCGAATTGATTCACGTCGATGTCTGTGATTCGAAATGTCGATACAACCGAGGTGGGGCCGTCGACGCGGGTTTCAACGTCCTCGGGGTTCTGGGAGCGTGTTATCTGGGCACGCGTTAAGTGTTATCACTCTGATCTTTTTCTGCTGTGTGTGCGCGTGGATGGGCCTGATCGTAGACCGTGGCCAGGCGTGAAAAATCCAGATGTGTATAGACCTGCGTGGTCGCGATTTGGGCGTGGCCGAGCAGATCTTGCACGGCGCGTAGGTCGCCGGCGGATTCCAGCAGGTGTGTGGCAAACGAATGCCGTAGTTTGTGCGGATATAGGTGCACCGGCAGGCCATGGCGCGTGGCCCAGCTCGTCAAACGTTTTGCGATGCTTGACCGCGATAGCCGGGAGCCACGCATGGAAACGAACAACGCCGGCTCGTCGGCGTCACGCCAGCCGGCTCGGATTGGCAGCCAGGCCCGTAGCGCGCCACAGGCCCGACCGCCTATGGGCACGATGCGTTCGCGGTTGCCTTTGCCGATGACTCGCGCCTGGCCGTTCGTTAGATCGATGTTGGTCAGGTCCAGGCCAATCGCTTCGGCCAGGCGAATGCCGGTGGAATAGAGCAATTCGATTAGCGCGTGGTCGCGGGTCTCGACATCGCTGCCCGGCGCTTGATCGAGCGCCGCGCTCAGGTCGTCGACATCCACGGTTTCGGGTAGCCGCTCGCCGCGTTTGGGCGCGCGCACGTCGATGGCCGGGTTGTCGTCGGCTTCGCCTCGTCGGATCAGCCAGACGTAAAGGCTGCGCAGGCTGGCTAACAGCCGCGCGATGCCGGCCGGTGCCCGGCCTTGTCGATGGCGGTGGGCGACCAGCGCCCGGACATCGGTTGTAGTGATATCGGTCCAGCGGGCGGCGCCGCGCTCGGCGAAGAATTCAGCGGTCGCGATCAAGTCGCGCTGGTAGGCGGCGCAGGTGTGTTCGGATGCGCGGCGCTCGACGGTTAGTGCCTCGATGAATCCGTCAACCGTTGGTGTCAGCGACTCGGCTGCGTGATCGGCCTCGCGCGCCGCGCCCATGGTGCGCTTACGCCGGTCCGTTCGAGCCCAGCAGCCGCCGCAACGCGGTGGTCGCCAATTGCCCCGTGAGCTCCAGAAACAGCGTGCCCATATCTGGCACGAAGCGCTCAGGATCGGTGCTGCCCAGCACAAGCGCACCGCTGGTCGCGCGTTTGCCGAGTGGGATCATGGCCGCGCTCTCTATGCGGTTCTGGCTGTCGCTATCAGCACCAAATAGGGCGTGGATTTGTTGCTCTTCGAGTGCGCCGACGATTGGTTTGCCACGGCGAAAAACATTGGTCAGCGCGCGACTGGCGTCGGTATCGGGCGGCAGTCGATGGATGTCGTTGGGTAGCACAGCATCCTCGCTGTCGAGGCCGACGAAGATGTGATCGACATTGAGTTCGTCTTTTGCGACCTGGCTAAAATCGGTCACAAACGAATCGATGTCGACCATACCCACGAAAACCTGGGCCAGGCGGTTGATCTGATTCACGCGTTGTTCGTTGTTACGCGCGGTATCGACGAGCTGACTATAGCGTTGCTGGAGCGTGCGGTTGGTTTCGCGCAGTGTGTTGACCTGGCGCTCGATCAACGACGCGGCACTGCCGCTTTGGTGTTGCATCTCCAGTGTTTCGAGCACTTCGGGGTGGCGTTCGAGGAATCGCGGATTCTGCTCGAGGTAAGTCGCGATCTCGTCTTCGTCGAGTTGCTCGGCTACGGCTCGTGTTTCTGCTTGGCTCATCACTTATTATCGTTAACTGACTGGGCAGTGGCCCGCGCCCACCTGCGTAATGTTACTCCAAATTGATTGTGCCATCGAAAACATGGCTGGCGGGGCCGCTCAAATAGACGGGGTGGCCCGGCCCGGACCAGTCCACGGTGACTTGGCCGCCCGGGAGTTTGGCCGTGACGTTGTCGTCGAGTCGGCTGCGGCGAATGCCTGAAACCACCGCCGCCGCAGCCGCGCTGCCGCAGGCCAGCGTTTGGCCGGCACCGCGTTCGAAAACGCGAAGTTTTATATGGTTGCGCGCTACAGTCTCGCAAAAATCGGCGTTGACGCGATGTTCGAACGCGGGGTGGTTCTCCAGCGCTGGGCCGAGTCCAGCGACGTCGGCGCGATTGATGTCGCCGACGTCGATGATGGCGTGCGGGTTGCCGACCGCGACTGCGTCGAATACAACCGTTTGTGTGGCGACGTCGTCCAGTCGATATTGCGTTGCCGCGTTGAAGCCATTCAGCCCGATATTTGCCGGTTCGAAATTCGGCACGCCGAGTGCAGCGCGGTACTGGTTATCGCCGAGTGTTTCGACGTCGATGCGCCCGTTGCGGGTAGCTAAACGGGTCACACCTGCCTGATGCAGGCCGCGCTCGGCGATAAAGCGCGCGAGACAACGCGCACCATTGCCGCACTGCTCGGATTCGCTGCCGTCAGCATTGATGATGCGGTACCCGAAATCCGCGTCGACATGTTCTGTCGGCTCGACCAGAAGGATCTGGTCGCAGCCGATGCCGACATGGCGGTCGGCGATGAAAGCCGCACGCTCGGCGTCGAGCGTGATCGGATTGGTAACGGCATCGAAGACAACAAAATCGTTACCGAGGCCGTGCATTTTGGCGAAATCGAGCATCGGTGGGTTAGACAGGCGGAACGTTGATCCCGAGGCCAGCGGTGCCGAAAAATAGCCAGATAACCAGTGCGGCGATTAACCAGCCGGCGACACAAACAACGATTGCGCGCAAGGTGCTAGCGTAATCAAGTGCCTGTCGCGCCGCGACCACCATGGTTACGATCATCCAGATGGAAGCCAGAAAGGCGACGATGGGCCCGATCAGTGGAATAAAAACGAAAATTCGTAGCACGCCGGGTGAGGCGGCGAAGCCGAGAGTGCGCAATAGTTGGCCGATGTCGGCTTCGGTCGTCGCCTCGGGGGCGAGCTTGGTGCCGATAAACCACAAAAGTGTGGCCCAGAGCGCCCAGTCGATTACTGCGCCGACCGTGGTGAGTATCAGATAAGAGGGGCCAAGCGCGATTGCGACGCCGACACTTGAGAGTAGCGAGGCCACGATGACGACTAACGCGGCCTGGAGTGTGGCGTTGCTATCGTGCTCGACTGCCTCGTAAGTAGCCACATCGAGTTTGGCAGCGCCGATAGCGCGATCGAGTATTTGCATTATGTTTTTCCTGTGTTCCGGTACAGTCAGCGGAAAGTTTCCGGCGGGACTAGTCTCCCTGTAATCAATGCAGTCTGACAATAATTCGAGGTGGCCGCATTGAATATGGCTTGTCCAAATGCGCAGAATTACGGCCCGGCCGAGGCCATGAAATGATACAGGCGCTGTTGCTCATCAATCGCGGATCGCGCGCCGGTGAGCAGAATGCGGCCGAAGTCCGCGATGCGCTGCGCGCCAATGGTGCGTCGGTTGTGGTGCGCGATGCTGATACGCCGGCGCATCTCCATGCCGCACTTGCGGCGCACGCCGGTTCGGTCGACGTGGTCGTAGTCGGCGGCGGCGACGGTACGATAAGTATGGCTGCCGGCGCGTTGATCCAGGTTGCAGTGCCGGTCGCGATCGTGCCGCTGGGCACGGCCAATGACCTCGCGCGCACGTTGATGGTGCCAACCGATATCGCGGGTGCCTGCCGCAACGCGATCCACGGTCGATCGCAGCCAATTGATCTGGGTCAGTGCAACGATGTGTATTTCGTCAACGTCGCCAGCCTTGGGCTGCCGGTGCGCGCGAGCAAGTATCGCTCCACGGCGGCTAAACGCTGGCTCGGCCCGCTTGGTTATGCCGGCAACGTGGTCACGGCGTATCGCCAGACCGAGCCGTTCGACGTAGAGCTTGTTTGGGACGACCATTGCAAGAGCATGCATACCATCCAATTAGTCGTCGGGAACGGGCGCCATTTCGGCGGCGGCCTAGCGGTGGCGCGAGACGCCATGCCCGATGATGGTGCGCTGGATATCTATAGCCTGGCGCCGCAGACGCCTCTGGGCATGTTGGCTAAGTTGCCTGGGCTCGTGCGCGGCCCCGACCAGGAGCTTGCGGGCGTGTCATTGTTCAAGGCGGGCGCGGTGCGTGTTCGAACCAGCCGGCCGATGGCGATCAACACTGATGGCGAGCTGTTGACCGAGACACCGGCCGATTTCCGCGTCATTCCAGGCGCGTTGACGATCAAGGTGCCCGATGCCTATCTGGAGATCGCGACCAGTGGGGCGCAGTCATAATTTGAATCAGTGCGCTTCGCGCGCGCTGGTATCATGGTCGGCAAGCAATAGCCATCCGCTGGAATTGTAATGAGTGAATTCAAAGGAATCCCGGTGACGTCCGGGCAGAAAGTTGAAAAGCCGAACGGTACGCGCGCCATCAAGGATGGAATGAAGGCGCGTGCGCAAAATAGCGCGCCCAACGGCAAAAAACCCGACTGGCTGCGCGCGCCACTGCCGAGTGGTGACAAATACGGCGAAGTCAAAGCCAATGTGCGCAAGCACGGGCTGGCCACGGTCTGTGAGGAGTCGATGTGCCCGAACATCGGCGAGTGTTGGAGCCACGGCACGGCGACCATCATGATCATGGGCGACACGTGCACGCGGGCCTGTAAATTTTGTGCTGTCGACACAGGCAACCCGCGCGGCTGGCTGGATGCCGGCGAGCCCGAGCATTGTGCCGATTCAGTCGAAATCATGGGTCTGAACTACGTCGTGCTGACGTCGGTTGACCGTGATGATTTGCCCGACGGCGGCGCACAGCACTACGCCGATTGTGTGGCAGCGGTTAAAAAACGTTGCCCGGGCACGCGTGTGGAAGCGTTGACTCCGGATTTCGACGGCAAGTATGAGCACGTCGACACGGTCGTGGACTCGGGGCTGGAAGTTTTCGCCCAAAACGTCGAAACGGTCGAGCGCCTGACCCATGTCGTGCGCGATCCACGCGCTGGTTATCGCCAGACGCTGGACGTGCTTGAACACGCCAAGGCACATAAACCGGATGTGCTGACCAAAACCAGTGTGATGCTGGGCCTCGGTGAGACCGAAGATGAGATCGCCGAAGTACTCGACGATCTGGCGGCGGTCGGCGTCGACATCGTCACTTTCGGCCAATATTTGCGGCCGACAGTCAATCATCTGCCGATCGACCGCTATGTGCCGCCGAACGATTTTGCCAAGTATCGGCAGTGGGGTTTGAGCCGCGGTTTCTTAGAAGTCGTCTCCGGGCCACTGGTACGTTCGTCCTATCGTGCCGACCGCGTGTTCGATCAGAACAACGCCGGGCTGGAGCAAACCGCTTAGGGTATCCGGTGGTCGGGTGCCGTCGGGTCGCCGGCCATCAATCGTCCATTAAAAAGCCCCGGCGTCAGCCGGGGCTTTTTTAGGCGCGTTTCGAGCGGTCTGCGATCAACCGTCGAAAATCATGATGCCCCAGGCCAGGTAGCCGGCTTTGCCGCCATCGACCCAGTGACCGAGCCCCTCGCGCATGTTATCGACATAGGTCTGGGAAATGGTTCCGTTCGATACCAGTTCGTCAGCGCGTTTGTTCAACTCTTCGCGCACCCGGCCGTAGTGCATCGAGACCTGTTCGGTATGCACATCGAAGTCGCGCTCGGTGAAGCCGAGACGGTTTAGCTCTTTACGGTAAAAGCCGGGGGAGCCCATGGTGTCGAGTTGGATACGCGCCAGGATCGGCGCGAGGACACCCTCGGGGCATTCATCGTCGGCCATCGGATCGGTGAAGATCAACGTGCCGCCGGGTTTTAGTACACGCCGGGCTTCTTCGAGTACGCGAACCCGGTTGCCGCTGTGCAGCATGGCGTCCTGTGACCAGACGACATCGAAGCTGTTATCCCGGTAGGGGATGTTTTCGAAGTCGCCGTCGACAATCCGGACTTGGTCGGCGAGGCCTTGTTCGAGGTTCTGACGTCGGCCGCGGCGGTTTTGTACTTCGCTTAGGTTTAGCGAGACCACTTTGGCCTGGTATTCACGTGCAATATACCGTGCCGAGCCGCCGTAGCCGCCGCCGATATCCAGGACTTCGGCGCCACGCAGGCTCGGGCCGATCTGTTCGGCCATGTGTTCGACCGTGCGATGGCTGGCATCGATCACCGGCTCGTCGTTGGACTGATAAAGGCCGATGTGGATGTCTTCGCCGCCCCAGAGGCTGGCATAGAAATTCTCGGCGTCGTCGCTATTGTAATAAGCTTGCGCGGTTTTGACGGCGTCCGAGTACTCTTCCACCGGCAGCGGTTCGGCTTTCCAGTCGGCGCTGATAATGTCCTCGTCGGACTCGCGGTATGCCTTTTCGACGACGTGGATGAAAAAGTCCGGCTCACTGTTGTTGTCGTAGGTGCTCTGGAAGTCACCATAAGTATTAACGTGTTGGAAGCCGACGTCGTTCATGAGCTTGTGCACGTAGTCGCGCCGCAGCGGATACATGTTCAGGTAGAACGTGTCATTGCCCGGGAAAGTGTATTTGAACCGGGCCAGTCCGTTATCGACGTGGTCGGGCTCGGCCGAGACATGCTCGCCACAGTAATAATACTTATGGCCTGGTCCCGAGGTGCCGTCGAGTAGCGCATCATAGTTGCGCTGGTCGAGGATTAGGATGCCGTTATGGTTGAGCATCGAATAGAACTCGGCCAACGCTCGGCGACGATCGTGTTCGTCGAAAATGTGTGTGAACGAGTTGCCGAGACAGATCAAAGCGTCATAGCGCCCCGCGATGTCGCGCGATAGCCAGCGCCAGTCACTGCGGACTGTAGATAGGATCAGGCCACGCTCGTGTGCGTTGTTGAATGCCTGAATCAACATTTGTGGGCTGCCGTCGACGGTCGTGACGTCGAATCCGGCTTTTAAGAGTTGCACCGAATGGAAACCGGTGCCGGCGGCTGCATCGAGAACGGTTTTGCAGCCGTAGCGCTTGAGGGTGTCGATGAAAAAGCGGCCTTCGCTGGCGGCGCGGCCGTCCCAGTCGATCAGTTCGTCCCAGCGCTCTACGAATCCGTGGACGTATTCGTCCTGATAATGGTTGGTCTGGCGGACTTCGGTTGGTTTTTCGCCGAAATCCTGTGTTCGTTTGAATGCGGCTTGTGTGTCCGATTCACTACTCATACACGATACTCCTGTTTCCAGCGCGCAGCCGGTTGGTGCGCGGGGGAAAGCCTGCAAGTGAACTAGCGATCCTAAGCCCGGGTGCGCAATCGTTTCAACGTGGCGTGCTTCTGTCGGCGCACTCATCGAGCGATGCACGGCCGAAGCCAATCGTGCGTCAGCGTTGGTCTAGATTGACTTGGGGCGAAATAAGCCTGCCGCTAGCGCACGCGGTCTTCGCGTAGAACACAGCACGGTTTCGGTGCGCCTAATGCGCCCGAATACGCTTGTGCGTGCCCCTCGATGCCGATGCCCGAGGTGGTTGTCACGACCGTGATCAACGTCACAGCCGCGGCCGAGCGTGAATATATCGCTGCCGCGTCGTTCGAACACATGGTCTCGGGCGTATTATCGATACAGCTCTGCTATGCGGAGCGTGTCACGCCGAGGCGGTTTGTACGGTCATGCGGGTCGACGTGTTGCAACGGCACTTCGAGGCGGCTCAGGTGTCAAACTATGGCAAGTCCGGCATCGTGGTGCTGGTTCTCGCGCATCGCACGCTGAGGCGACGACAAGCTATGCGATGTGTGTTGGTTGCGCGCAATAAATCGAACTGATGACTCGATCGGATCGCGATAGTACAAAGAATGCTCGCTGCGTGCGCCAGCCTGGCAAGCCCACCCGGCCGCGCCGGCGCATCCGTTGGGCTGAAATGGGGTGGCGCGATCACCTGCGAGTTGGTGCTGGTGTGTTTTTCGTCATGCTCGGTATCGCCGGGGTGATTTTGCCTATTCTCCAGGGTGTCCTTTTCCTGGTCGTGGCCATGCTACTGCTAGCCCCTTACTCGGTTTTCGTGCAGCGCCAACAAGCGCGCTTCGAAGCACGCTTCCCGGGGCTGTCAGCGCGTGCACGTGGCGTCGTCGAACGCATCCGGAAATGCTTTGGTGCCCGTGGCTAATGCCACGGCGCTGATACGAGCCCGCCACACCGGTCAGTCGGTCGGCTTGAGGTCGACGACCACAGCGAGCGCGTTTATATGGGCGGCCCGAGCTTGCTGCATCTTCGCTCAAACTTGGCTGCGATCGATGTTTCTCTGGCTATATAGCGCTGCTTGTCGAATACGTCACTAGCCGTTCGGGCAGACATTCCATCCTCTGGCCGACGGTATTCGCTGATCTACGACTAAAGTTGTTGAACAATCTAATGTAATTGTTGTTCAACAACTGCTAGCTTGTGGCGGCATTCATTTCTCGTGCGGCCGAACCAGCGGATGACGGCACCCACACGACAGAACCGGGCAGACAATCCATGGTTCCCGTGCCCACGTTGTTGGGCGCGTTGTGGGTGTTGCCGCGCAACGTGTGCCCTGCCGTTCTTATTGTTAAAAGTCATCGCGCAGGTGATGCACTTGGATGCGAGTCGATAACTCGATACAAAGCCTTTGAGAAAATACTTGCGGTGTTAATACCGCTCACCAATATTTTTATAATTTATAAAACAATGTTTTTAATTTGATTTTTCAATTTTAACTTTAATTAGTTTGGTAGTTTCTTGATATCCAAAATAATCACATAACTTATTAAGAGTCTTAACCATGGAATACTGGCCGCTGATCGGTGTCGTCGTCGTTATTATCGGCTTTGCCCTGCGTATCAACGCGCTTGCTGTCGTTACTGTTGCGGGCCTGGTCACTGGCCTGGCAGCTGGCATGAGTCCACATAAAGTGGTGTCTGCGTTAGGTGGTGCTTATCTTGAAAATCGATATTTAGCTGTTATTTGGATAATTTTGCCCGTAATCGGCTTGCTGGAGCGCAATGGGCTGCGTGAGCAGGCTCAGAGGCTGATTGCGCGAGTTCGTCAGGCCACCACGGGGCGCTTATTGACGTTCTATCTGCTATTTCGCCAGATTACATCGGCATTGGGGTTGCTATCGCTATGCGGCCACCCCCAAATGGTAAGGCCGCTGATTGCGCCTATGGCTGAAGCTTCAACTGAGACGCGCTACGGCTCGGTCGAGCCGGCATTACGCCACCGCATTCGCGCCCATGCGGCGGCTGTCGACAATATTGGTGCTTTTTTCGGTGAGGATATATTTATTGCCGTTGGGTCCATTTTGTTAATGAAAGGCTTTCTGGCCTCCCATGGTTTCGATATCGCGCCCCTGGATTTTGCGCGTTGGGCTGTCCCGAGTGCGGTCTGCGCTTTTGGTGTACATGGATTGCGATTATGGCTGCTGGATCGTGATATAGCTCGCACAAAGACAGTGACTAGCGTGGCGAACAATGCCGAGGTGAACTCGTGATTGATCTGTCGACGCTGTACGTACTCAATGGACTTTTCTTTGCCGCGGTCGCGATAATCAATGTTTTGGATAGCGAGAATCCGCGGCGTTACCGGAATGCCTGTTTCTGGGGCATCAACGCGATCATCCTCATTTTTGGTGGCTGGCTAAGTGCTTTTGTCGCTGGTTGTTTGGTGATTGCGTCCGCTCTGTGTGTGGCTTTTGGTGGTCTGGGCGTGTCTCGGCGGCCCACCCACAACGAAGCGGATCGGCAAGCGGGCTCAGCACGCTTTGGCGCTTGGTTGTTTGTTCCGGCACTGGCAGTGCCGCTGATTACTTTGGCAGGAGCTTTGGGGTATCAATATGTGACGATTGGCGGTAAGCCCTTGGTTGCACCTGACAATGTGACCTTGATCGCGTTAGGCACGGGGGCACTCGTTGCTCTGCTGCTGGCACTTACGATGCTGCGCCAGCGACCGGCGAAAGCACTGGCCGAGGGGCGTCGGCTACTGGATATTATCGGCTGGGCCGCGGTGCTGCCTCAATTGCTGGCTGCATTAGGCGCGATTTTCGCCATGGCAGGTGTGGGCAATATCGTTGCCAACCTGATCACGACCGTCATTCCCATGACCGACCATCTAGTCGTGGTGGCCACCTACTGTCTCGGTATGGCCTTTTTCACCATCATCATGGGTAATGCCTTTGCTGCTTTCCCGGTCATGACCGCCGGTATCGGCCTCCCTTTCATCGTAAACGCGATGCACGGCGACCCAGCGGTTATGGCGGCGATCGGCATGCTTTCGGGTTTTTGTGGGACCTTGGTCACGCCTATGGCAGCCAATTTCAATATCGTGCCGGCGGCTTTGCTAGAGCTTCCGGATCAGCATGCCGTAATCAAGGTGCAATTCCCCACGGCGGTCCTGATGCTGGTGGCTAATATTGCCCTGATGTATTTCCTTGTCTTTCGCGTTTAAGGCCATCGATGTTTCACCTTGATACAAAAAACGCCGATTATTTGGCCACCATCGCGCTCGGCCATGTTGAGCGTGAGTTTCCAAATCACATCACGCATATGATGAATGGCGCCGAGGATGCAGCCCGGCCTTGTCACCTGCATCCAATTTTTTTCGGCAGCTTCGATTGGCATTCATGCGTTCATAGTTACTGGCTGCTCGCCCGTCTGGCAGCGGGCGATGCACTGTCCCCTGACAGGCGTAATGCCGTTATCGACTTATTTGAACGGCGTATAACGGCGGCCGCTGTGGCCGCTGAGACCGCCTATTTCGATCCGCCAGGGCGAGTTGGTTTTGAACGCCCCTATGGTTGGGCCTGGCTCGTCAAATTGGCTTCGGAGCTGGCGCGCCACCCCGAGCCATCGTTGCAATCTGCCAGCCGCCGTCTGGCGCCACTGGCCGACCGTGTTCTCTCGCTCTGGCACGCGTACTGGCCGAAGCAGAGTTACCCGATACGCGCTGGCGTTCATAGCAATAGTGCATTTGCGACCGTTCTGGGCTTGGATTATGCCGAAGCAGCTGGTGACGAGCCGATGGCAATGCTGCTACGCCAGCAAGCTCGTGCTTGGTATGGGGACGATCGCAACCAACCGGCCTGGGAGCCCGGCGGGGACGAATTTTTATCGCCTGCGCTGATCGAGGCACTGGCCATGCAGCGTGTATTGACCCATAGCGAATTCAGCGATTGGTTCCGAGCCTATTTGCCAAGATTAGAAGCGGGTGAGCCCGCCACTTTGTTTGAACCGGCTCTGGTTACTGATCGGACGGATGGCAAGTTAGCTCATCTGGATGGTCTGAATCTAACGCGAGGCTGGTGCTGGTATGAATTAGCCGATAACTTGCCGGCTGGCGATCCTCGCATTTCCATAATGCAAGAAACCGGCGAGCGCCATCTGGAAGCTGGCTTGGCTCACCTGGAAACTGACTATATGGGCAGCCATTGGTTGTCCAGTTTTGCCTTACTCGCATTGGAAGCTGTAAGTGGAAACTAATATAAAACGACCTCGAGCTTCCGTTTGCGTGTGACTAGCTCTTGGTCAAGGGACGCCCCGTGCCTTGAAACGCCGGTTTGCCTTAGTCGTCCACCTTTCGGCACTACCGGTTAGCAACGCTGGCCCGACGCTGATATCGCACGGCCTGACTAATGCTCGACCTCCGCATAATGAAGCGTCCGCACTAACGGGGATGATCCGTCGTTCTCAGGGCCGTCATCCATCTGCTGTTTATGCGCTCTGATCTACGACTAAAGTTGTTGAACAATCTAATGTAATTATTGTTCAACAACTGCTAGCTTGTAGCGATATTCTCTCGCACAACCGGACCGGCGGATGACGACATCCACTACGACAGAACTGGGGAAGGAATCCACGGTTCCACGCAGCACGCTTTTGGGCGCGGTGTTCCTGATGGGCACGAGTTCGATCGGGCCGGCCTTCATCACGCAGACCACGGTGTTCACCGTGCAGCTCGGAGCAGCGTTCGCGTTCGCAATCCTGGTCTCGACGCTACTGGATATCGCAGTGCAGTTGAATGTCTGGCGCGTTGTGGGCGTTGCCGGTTTGCGCGCCCAGGAACTCGGCAATCGGGTGATGCCGGGGCTCGGTTGGCTCCTGTCGGTGCTCGTGTTTTTCGGCGGTGTCGTGTTCAATATCGGCAATATTGCCGGCACTGGCCTGGGCGCCAATGCGATGCTGGGTGTGGATCCGAAGATCGGCGGCACCGTGTCGGCGGCGGTCGCGGTGGGGATCTTTTCGGTGCGCCGAGCCGGGGTGGCGCTCGATCGCATCGTGGTGGTGCTGGGCGCATTGATGATCGCCCTGATGGTTTATGTCGTTTTTGTGTCGAGTCCGCCAGTCGGCATGGCGTTGAAAAACACGGTCTGGCCGGAGAAAGTCGATTTTCTGGTGATCACGACGCTGGTCGGCGGCACCGTGGGCGGCTATATCACCTACGCCGGGGCACATCGTCTGCTGGATTCCGGGGTGACGGGGCCGGGCTACGTTGGTGAAATCGCGGTGAACTCGGTGATGGGCATCCTCATCATCGGCACCATGCGTGTGCTGTTGTTTTTGGCCATTCTGGGCGTGACCGCCGGCGGTGTGGCGCTGTCCGGGGATAATATAGCGGCCGATGCGTTCCGGGCGGCGTCCGGCGAAGTGGGCATGCGGCTGTTTGGCATCGTGCTCTGGGCGGCGGCGATGACGTCGGTGATCGGTGCGTCGTTTACGTCGATTTCGTTTGTCACGCAGTCGGCGACATCCGACCGCACGCGCCAGTGGGCGACGGTCGTGTTAATCGTGTTCTGTGCGGCGACCTATGCCGCGCTGGGGCAAGCACCGCAGACGCTGTTGATCTTTGCCGGCGCGTTCAACGGACTGATTCTGCCGGTCGGCTTCGGGATACTACTCTGGGTGGCCTGGCGGCGCCGCGATCTGCTGCAAGGGTATGCCTATCCGAAATGGCTGCTCGGTATCGGCGTGATTGCCTGGTTGCTCACGGTCTATCTCGGTGTGAGTTCTTTGGGCGGCTTGGCCGAGTTGGTGGGGTTATGAGTGGTCTGCGCGGCGATGCGGGGCACGCCGAATCAAGGCGTCAGTGCGCATCGGCCGCAATATGCGCCAGTAGTTCCGACTCGGCGAGATCCAGATAGTCCCGCAGGTCGTGTGCGGCTTCCAGGCGCCGGTTGTCGCGCAGTAGAGCGACCAGCGCGATGTTGCGCTCGACGTAGCGGCTGTGGAAATCCGGCATGGCAGCCATGGCGTGAAAGACGAGTCGCATTTCGGCTAGCACCCGGGCCATGAGCTGTTCGAGCGTGTGGCTGCCGGTAAGCGCGATGATCGCTTTGTGCAGGTCTTGGTTGGCGTCGGCCATGGCCGGGATATCGCCCCGGTCGCGTGCGGCCAGCGCGCCGTCGACGATCCGCTGCATGTGCGCCAGTGCGTCGTCGGTCAGCGTGCCCCAGAGAACGGCGCCGGGTTCGATGGCGCGGCGGACGTTGTAGATTTCGCGGACCTCATCGGCGTCGGGCGAGGCGACGAACACACCGCGATTGGGAATGCGTGTAACGATTGATTCGCCAGCCAGCGTGGTAAACGCCTCGCGCAGCGTGTTACGGGATACGCCGAGCGCGTTGGCCAGCGCTTGTTCGGACAGGCGCGTACCGGGCGTGAGTTGGCCCTCGGCGATGCGCGAGCGCAGGATGCCAGCCACCCAGGAGCCGGTATGGGCGTGCTCGGCCCGGGCCTGCTTTTCGTTATCCCCCAGCATTTGCATTGCGTCCATGGCGTTCGCCGAACTCCGAAGCTCTCGCACACGACAGCGGGCGAGCGATTACATATCCTTCCGATACGCGATTCGGTCGTAGTTTAGATTCTGTACCAGCGAGCTGCATGCCGATTGGCTCGACCGTCCAACCGGGGCGGCAGCGAAGTCAGCCCGTTACGCCATACGCAGATGGGGTCTACTCGATCGTGCCCAGGACTTCGCCGCTGGCGATTGTATCGCCGGCTTGTTGCTGGCTATGCGAGAAGGTGCCGGCGCGGTGCGCCGTGATGGTGGTTTCCATTTTCATGGCTTCCAGCACGGCCAACGCATCGCCCGGTTCGACTTGCTCGCCATCTGCGGTGGCCCATTTCACGAAGCTGCCGTTGATCGAAGCGACGACCGCGGCACTGTCGGCCGCAACATCCCCGGCTGGTGCCTCGACAGCCCCGACACCGCCGCGCGCCGGATCGAACAGGGCGGCAGTGATCGATGCGGGCAACCCGAGCTGCATGGCCTTGCCATCGATTTCCACGGTGAAGCGTTGGCGCGGCGCGTCGGGTGCGGCGGCGGCGAGCTCGGGCGAGGCGGCCAGGCGTTCGCTGAACTCGGTTTCGATCCAGTTCGTGTAGACGCTAAAGGATGACTCGGCGGTGAAGGCCGACTCTGTGAGCACGGCGCGGTGGAAGGGCGCGACCGTGGGCACGCCCTCGACGACTAGTTCGTCGAGAGCGGCGCGTGCGCGGGCCAGGGCTTGCCGCCGCGTGGCACCGGTGACGATTAGTTTGGCCAGTAGTGAATCGAAGGCTTCGGGCACGACCGATCCGGAGCGCACGCCCGAGTCCATGCGGATGCCGTGCCCGGTCGGCGCTTCGAAGCGCTCGATGGTCCCGGGGAACGGCAGGAAACCGCGCGCCGGATCTTCAGCGTTCAAGCGAAACTCGATGGCGTGGCCGTGCGGCGCCGGATCTTCGGTGACTCGCAGTGCGTTGCCGTCGGCGATGGAGAATTGCTCGAGTACTAGATCGATACCGCTGGTTTGTTCGGTTACTGGATGCTCGACCTGTAGACGGGTGTTGACCTCGAGAAACGAAATCAAGCCGTCCGGCGCGACCAAGTATTCAACCGTGCCCGCCCCGACATAACCGGCTTCGCGGCAGATCGCCTTGGCCGATTCGTGGATCTTGGCGCGCTGGTCGTCGCTTAGATAGGGCGCTGGTGCTTCCTCGACGAGCTTTTGGTTGCGGCGCTGCAGCGAGCAGTCACGGGTGCCGGCGACAATGATGTTGTTGTGTGTATCGGCCAGAATCTGGGCCTCGATGTGGCGCGGTTTTTCCAGAAAGCGTTCGACGAAGCATTCGCCGCGCCCGAAAGCGACTTTGGCTTCGCGTACGGCGGACTCAAAGGCGTCCTCGATTGCCTCGACGTGGTACGCGATTTTCATGCCGCGCCCGCCGCCGCCGTGTGCCGCCTTAATCACGATTGGCAGGCCGTGTTCATCGGCGAAAGCGCGCACGGCGTCCGCGTCGGCGACCGGCCCGTCGGTGCCGGGCGCCAGCGGCGCGCCGGCCGCCACCGCAATCTCGCGGGCGGTAACCTTGTTGCCCAGTTTCTCAATGGTCTCGGGTGATGGGCCGATCCAGACCAGCCCGGCCTCGCTGACATCCCGAGCGAAATCCGCGTTCTCGGATAGGAAGCCGTAGCCGGGATGGATGGCATCGGCGCCAGCACGCTCGGCGATCTTTAGCAGTTTGTCACTATTCAAATAGGTCGTATCGCCGGTTCCACCGTCCAGCGCGTAAGCCTCGTCGGCCAGCCTCACGTGCAAAGCGTCGGCATCGTTGTCGTCATACACCGCGACGGACGCGAGTTCGGCATCGCGTGCCGCACGGGCGATACGGACGGCGATCTCGCCGCGGTTGGCGATCAGTACTTTGTTCATTGTTCGAGGTCTCGCGCGTCCGGCATGCTGGCCAATGAATCGCCGGTTGGTGAATGAGAAGGGCGCCCGTCGGGGTCGACGATGGCAAAACGCACCGTGTCGCCCGGTGCTAGCTGGGCGGCGCGTGGCAAATCGCTGGCGAGGATGACCGCGATCACCGGATAGCCGCCGGTTACCGGGTGGTCCTTGAGAAAGAGCGCGGGTAGACCGGAAGGCGGAATCTGAACGGCGCCGGGCACCGCGCCCTCGCTTGGCAGTTCGCCGTCCCGACAGCGCGTCAGCGGTGCGCCGTTATCGCCATCCTCGGGCAGCGCTAGGCGCACGCCGATGCGATTGGATTGCTGGGTGACTTGCCAATGTGTGCGCGTGAAACGCGCGATTGTTTCGTCGTTGAACCAGTTGTGACGTGGGCCGAGCACGACGCGCACTACAACGGCGCCGTCTTCATCGGGTTGGGCGAGCGTGTCAGGTTCCGACGCGCCGACGACGTGGGTCGGCCCGGCTTCGCCAACTGCGAGTCTGTCGCCGGCGGTCAGCGGCGCGGGTCCGATGCCGGACAGCGCATCCCGCGAGCGACTTGCCAGCACGGTCGGCACATCGAGCCCGCCGCGCGCCGCGAGATAACTGCGCAGCCCGCGCGACGGCGGTTCAAGCGCGAAGGTCTCGCCATCGTGCAGCAAGAATGGCCTTCGGGCAGCCACACGGCGGCGGCCGTTTGGGCCATCGATCGTGGCCTTCTCGGCTGCGCCAGTACAGGCCAACACGAGATCGCCGCGGGCGACGATAGTCAGTCCGCCGAGCACGGTTTCGATAACCGCATCGCCGGCCGCGTTACCCACCAGGCGGTTGGCTTGACGGGCCGCGGACTCATCGGCCACGCCAGAAACGGAGACGCCGAGATGACTCTGGCCCGCGCGTCCCAGATCTTCGATCAGCGACTGCAAACTGGCATCGATGATTTCGAGCGACGGCTCGGTTGCCCCGCAGGACGGTGCGATTTCGTCCGGTGCGGGGGCGGATTCACGCTCGCTTAGGCGGTCGACTGCGACATAGCGCACGGTGTCGCCAGCCTGGATCATGGCCGGCGTATCGCGCTCAATATCCCACAGCCGAGCGTTGGTGCGGCCGATCAACTGCCAGCCGCCTGGCGATTGGCGGGGATAGATGGCACTGAACGGACCTGCCAGTGCGACCGCGCCAGGGGGGACTTCGGTGCGCGGTGATTCGCGGCGTGGCACCTCCAGGATATCGTTTTCGCCGACCAGATAGACGAAGCCGGGGGCGAAGCCGGAAAACGCTGCCCGCCAGGTCTGGCCGGTATGGGCTGCGATCACGCCGTCGATATCCAGCCCCGTCAGCTCGGCGACAGCGTTTAGATCTTCGCCGTCGTAGACGACTTCGATCTCGTGCGTTCGCCCGGCGCGATCGTTAATGGGCGGTGCGTCGATATCGGCGAGCCGTTCGGCCGCGCGCGCGGCGCTGCGGTGCGAGTCGAAAGTGACCAGCAGCGTGCGCGCCGCCGGTACGAGGTCAATCTGGCCGGGCAGCCGCTCATCCGCGACATGCGCATGCAGCGCGAGCACGTCGTCCAGCGAATCCAGCTCAGCCAGCAGTGCCCGGGAGCCGGCCCAGCGCAGGCCCTGCAGCTTCATGTGAACTGTGCGATCTGGATGCCGGCGTTTTTCAGCGCGGTGTGCACGGCTGTGGCCGTGGCCACCGCCGACGGATTGTCGCCGTGCACGCAGATGCTCTCGGCGGCGATGGTCATCTTTGAGCCGTCGCGGGCAATGATGCACTGCTCCTCGGCCAGCCGGATCATGTTGGTTACGATTGTGTCGTCATCGTGAATGATGGCGTCTGGTTCGCGGCGCGATACCAGGGTGCCGTCGGGGTTGTAGGATCGGTCGGCAAACGCCTCGATCACACCACGGACGCCGCGTTGATCGGCGATGTCCAGAACGGCCGAACCGGGCAGGGCGAGAATAGGTAGCGAGGCATCGTAGGTCGTCACTGCATCGACCACCGCGCGGGCGTGGTCTTCATTGCGCACGATGGCGTTATAGAGCGCGCCGTGCGGTTTAACGTAGCGCACGCGATCGCCCGCGGCTTTCGCGAAGCTGCCGAGCGCACCGATTTGATAAAGGATATCGTCGGCGAGCTCGTCCGGCGCATAATCGATGAACCGCCGGCCGAAGCCGGCTAGATCGCGGTAGGCCACGTGCGCGCCGATGGTCACGTTGGCTGCGACCGCGGCACGGCAAGTTTCGGCTAGTGTCGACGGGTCACCGGCATGAAATCCACAGGCTACGTTAGCACTGGAGACCGATTCGAAGATCGCTGCATCGTCGCCCAGTCGCCAGCGGCCGAAGGATTCGCCGACATCGCTGTTCATGTCGATAGTGGGCATAGCGTATCCCGTTATCTGCTGGTGATTTCAGCATGCCCGACAAGCAATGATTGTTCAACAATCTGAATTGCGGCATGCTCGTCTCCGAGCAGCGTTCAGTCAGGGGATCGCGCATGCATCAGACGAGCGATGACCGTAGCCGTTGGACGCCGGGGCGTGCCCGCGCGGCGTTTCGGGATGGCCTGTGCAGCCAGACCTCTGGCATCAGTCACGGTTATGCCCAGGCCAATCTGATCATCGTGCCGGCTGCGCAGGCGTTCGATGTCCTGCTGTTCGCCCAGCGCAACCCTAAGTCTTGCCCATTGCTGGGTGTGCTCGAGGCCGCCCGAGTCGAGGGCCCGCTGTTGCCGGATGGGGATATCCGCACCGATCTGCCCCGATATGTGGTTTATGAAAACGGCGTGAAAGTCGCTGACCCCGCCGATATTTCTGGTTATTGGCGCGATGATCTGGTGACGTTCGTTATTGGCTGCAGTTTTACGTTCGAATCGGCACTAATGGCTGAGGGTATCCGGTTGGCGCATATTGACCAGGGCGTGAATGTGCCGATGTACAAAACATCACGCCGCTGTGCGTCGGCCGGCGCCATGGCGGGGCCGATGGTCGTATCCATGCGGCCGATCCCCTCGGCTCAGGTGGCGGACGCCGTACGTATTACGTCCCGCTATCCATCAGTTCACGGCGCGCCGGTGCATGTCGGTAATCCGCACGAACTCGGCATCATCGATCTGGAAGCGCCGGAATTCGGTGACCCTGTGACGATCGAACAAGGCTATGTGCCAGTATTCTGGGCCTGCGGCGTCACACCTCAGGCCGCCGTTATGGAGACTTGCCCCGAACTGGCGATCGGTCACGCGCCCGGCCATATGCTGATTACTGATGCGTCGGATCGCGCATATCAAATTCCTTGAGTGCTATTGGTTGGCTGGTCCGGTGTTTGCAGACGGCCAAAACCTGCTTGAACCGGCTATAGCGCTTTGGCGATTGATATGTCGCGTGGCGCGAGCGAAACCGGTTTCCCGATTAGCTGTACACGCAGCGCGGGGGAAACAGACACGTGACTTGGCGTTGACCGGTAGACTGTGCAGCTTATGTGGATATTTACTTTAATCGGCGCTTTTATCGGCTGGTTGTTTGCGCGCTTGCCCGGCGCGCTGGTGGGCGGCGTGCTCGGGTTCGTCGCAGCGCGGCTGGCGGCCATGTTCGTGTCCCGCGGCGCACTTGGCACGATCCGTGCGCAATTTTTGGACTCGACGTTTGCCGTCATGGGGGCGCTATGCAAAGCCGACGGGCACGTTACGCGCGATGAGATACAGGTCGCGGAGCAGTTGTTTACTAAATTGCACCTCGGCGAAGAGCAAAAGGACAAGGCACGCGAGGCCTTTAATCGCGGCAAATCGGCCGATTTTGATCTCGATGCTGAAGTAGCGAATTTCGCGCGCGTCGCCCGCGGCCAGCGGGCGCTGTTCCAGATGTTCCTTCAGGTCCAGATCGCGGCGATCGCCGCGGATGGCCAAGTGGAGACCAGTGAACATGAAATGTTGGCGCGGGTGGCGCGCGGGCTGGGGCTTTCCGAGGCTGAAATCGAGCAGCTCGAAGCAATGCTTGGCGCGGGCGGCGGTGCCAGCGGTGACGGCCTCGGATCGACAGCCGGCCAAAGCTCCGAGGATCAACTGAATCAAGCCTATACGGTGCTCGGCGTTGATGCGTCGGCCAGCGATAGTGAGATCAAGAAAGCCTATCGTCGCCAGATGAGCGCCAACCATCCGGACAAGTTGGCGGGCAAGGGCATGCCGGAAAACATGCGCGAGATGGCCGAACAGAAAACGCGCGAGATTAGCGCGGCCTATGAGCGTGTTTGCAAGGCGCGTGGTATCGGCTAATCTCGATGGCCCCGTGCGGGCTCGGTGTCGGCTGATCCATCGGCCGCCTCCGGGGCCGTGCGTGCAATATCCGACAATCTATAGAGGGCCAGCATGAGTGACCACACCGCCGCCACCGACGTGCCCATTCACAATACGCTTGCCGTGCGCTGGAGCCCATATGTGTTTGCCCCTCGGCCGGTGCCGGAACACGACCTTGCGGCGATGTTCGAGGCTGCGCGTTGGGCGCCGTCATCCTTCAACGAGCAGCCAAGGCGCTATATCGTTGGCGTCGCTGACGCGGCGGACCACGATGATACTCACGCGCGGATTCTGGCAACGTTGTTCGAGGGCAATCAGATCTGGGCCCGCCACGCGCCGGTTCTGGCGCTTGGTATTGCCGTGCACACGTTTGCTGCAAGCGGCCAGACCAACAAAGCGGCCGTTCACGACCTCGGCCTGGCCTCGGCCAATCTAGTTGTCGAAGCCACTGCGCGCGGGCTGTCCGTCCACCAGATGATAGGCCTCGATCCAGTGTCGGCGGCCGAAGCGTTTGCTGTGCCCGACGGCGCGGAAGTTGTCACCGCGCTCGCGATCGGCTATGCCGACGAACACACTGACGCTGCGCCTGAGCTCCGCAAGCGTGAATCGAAGCCGCGGACACGCCAGTCGACCGATGAATTCGTGTTTACCGGTCGCTATGGACGGGCCGCGTCGCTATAGGTGTGGCGCTTCTGGTTATCCCTATATCTGTAGATCCCTGATGGCACGTAATCCATTCGCGGTATCGACCGTGCCGCCAATAATCAAATGGTTGTTGATCGCCAACGGCCTCGCTTTTCTGTGGCGCGTCTACGATCCGAGCTTCGTGCTGGCGAACTTCGCGCTCTGGCCAATCGGAAGCTATCCGGCCGAAACGGGCCACAGCATAATCCAGGTCGGCTTCGAGCCGTGGCAACTGGCGACCTATGGGTTTCTCCACGCCGGCGTCGCACATCTGTTTTTCAATATGTTCGGTTTGTGGATGTTTGGTCGCGTGCTCGAGGTGGCGTGGGGGCAATGGCGGTTCCTCGCCTATTACGCGGTTTGTGTCGTTGGTGCTGGCGTCATCCAAGTTGCGAGCCTGTATTTCGCGAGCTCCTACGGTGCTCCCGCGCCGACCATCGGAGCGTCGGGTGGTGTGTTCGGCGTGCTGCTCGCCTTCGGTGTGATGTTTCCGAACGCACGCGTCATGCTTTTGATCCCGCCAATTCCCATGGCGGCCAAGTGGTTCGTGCTTGGCTACGGTGCGCTCGAGCTGTTCTTCGGCGTCACCGGAACTAACGCCGGTGTGGCCCACTTCGCCCATCTTGGGGGCATGGCGTTTGGGGCTGGGCTTTTGCTCTACTGGTGGCGCCAGGGACGGCTATTGAATTGATGGCCAGTAAAGCGTGGCCACGTAGGACTCAGTTTCGGCTACAGTGAAGTCATGACAGCGACATCCACGCACCATTCGCGAACCACGTGGCGGCAGATGATGGTTGTCGGCGTCGTTGCGCTGGCGGCAATGCTGGCTGGTTGTGCTTCGCAGCCGGGCTATCATCATGCGGCAAGCCCGGGTGATTTCGGCTATCGCGACGCCGCGATCACCAGCGACCATTACCGTGTGAGCTATACGGGTGATTACGGGCTGTCGCGCTCGCAAGTCGATAAGTTTGTGCTTTTCCGGGCCGCCGACGTCACGCTCACCCACGGAAGCGACCGATTCCGCATCGTCTCGCGCGAGACATCGCCGGTCACGACGACCGACCCGCCGTCCACCGCTAATATCGGTTTTGGCGTTGGCTACCCTTATTTTGGAACCGGAGTCGGCTTCCCGATCAGCGGAACGAGTCGCACTCGCTATGAAAGTGTGCTCAACATCCAGGTTGGTGACCAGGTGCCGCAATCCGGTGCGGATGTCTACAACGCCCGCGAAGTCAAGCATCATCTCGCGCCAGTGGTCGCGGGCGACGATTCGTCGGGCACATAGCGTCGACAATGGGTGCGAGTAGGGTGCCGGCGGCCCGCTGGCTGGCCTCGCCCAATGAAGATGCGCGTCCGCCGAGCGCCGTAATCGACACCATTGTCGTGCACGGCATCAGCTTGCCGGCTGGGGTGTTCGGCCACGATACGGTGGCCAGACTATTCACCAATCGCTTACCGGCTTCTAACCAGGCATCGATGATCGCCGCGGCGGCGGTGCAGGTGTCCGCACACCTGTTTATCGACCGGCTCGGGCGCTTGGTGCAATTCGTCGATTTCGAACGGCGCGCATGGCATGCGGGCCAGTCTTCGTTCGATGGGCGATCCCGGGTCAATGACTTTTCGGTTGGTATCGAACTGGAAGGTGTTGACGACTGTCCGTACGCGCCTGGCCAGTATCGTGGCTTGGCATGGGTTTGTCGCTGGCTGC
Organism: Salifodinibacter halophilus; assembly: GCA_012999515.1. NCBI lineage: Bacteria > Pseudomonadati > Pseudomonadota > Gammaproteobacteria > Salinisphaerales > Salinisphaeraceae > Salifodinibacter > Salifodinibacter halophilus. The sequence continues at coordinate 1,970,652 of JABEEB010000001.1, forward strand.
AACAGCGTTATCCGTCGATTACGGACCAGCGAATCGTCAGCCACGCCCATATCGCGCCTGGACGCAAAACCGACCCCGGTCCGGCTTTCGACTGGCGGTGGTTTTTTTATGAGCTCGAACGGCGTTAACCGATTTCGTTTGGCCATGGCCAAGGGCACCTGCGGGTGATCTGCAAGGCCGCAATCATGACGTTTGGCGCCAACCGCGCTAGCTGCTGCCTCGTCGAGCGGGTCGACTCCAAGGCGGGACCCAGCACGTGGTAAGCCGGTATCATCATGTGCTCATGCATATCGAGGAGATTATGTGAGCGATTGGCAGCCCTATCTGAAGCCGGCGATCGAAGCCGCACGTGCCGCCGAAGATGTGATTCGTCACTACTATCAAGGTGGTTTCGAAGTCACCCGCAAGGCTGATTCCAGCCCGGTGACCGAGGCCGATGTCGAATGCGAGCGCGTCATCAAACAGGTCCTCGGCCGGGCATTCCCCGATCATGGTTTCTACGGTGAAGAGCTCGGCCACGAATCCAGTGATGCTGATCTGGTGTGGTTAATCGATCCGATCGATGGCACCAAATCATTCGTGCGCGGCTATCCGTTTTTTTCGACTCAGATCGCGTTGGCTTGGCGCGGTGAGCCGGTGGTGGGCGTGTCGAACGCGCCGATGTTCGGGGATGGTGAATTGGCCACGGCGGCGCGCGGTGTCGGCGCTTGGCTCAATGACGCACCCATCGCGACTTCCACGGTTGAGTCGCTCGGCGACGCCAGCCTGTCAATTGGCAATGCCGCATCGCTCGCCACATCGCCGGCCTGGTCGGATGTCGGACAGTTAATTGCTGCCGTTGACCGGATTCGTGGCTACGGCGATTTCTACCACTACCATTTACTGGCCAGCGGGCGTATCGATGCCGTTATCGAGTCCGATCTTAATATCCTGGATATCGCGGCGCTCAGCGTCATCGTCACCGAAGCTGGTGGCCGCATGACCGATCTCGACGGCTCGCCGGTCGGTCTTAATACGCGTTCGATTTGTGCCGACAATGGCCAGTTGCGCGATGCGATAACGCCTTATCTTGCGCGCTGGTCACCATAGGCGCGCTCTGGAATCGCATCGATGGCCGGAAGACTATCGGTGCGTAAGCTGATCACGTGCCAGCCGGCGCGGCGTGCCTCGGCGGCCAGCGTGGTGTCGGGGTCGACCGCGACTGGCATGTCGACCCGACGTAAAAGCGGCAAATCGTTGAGTGAGTCGGAATAGAACCATGTGCGTTCGGCTTGCCCAGACTGCTCATTGAGCCACTGGTCGACGCGCGCGATCTTGCCCTCACGGTAAGCTGGTGTGCCGACGATTTCGCCTGTATAGCCACCGTCGGCGTATTCCGGGTCGGTGGCGATCAGCGTATCGATACCGAGTCGCGTTGCGATCGGTTCGGCGATGAAACGATTGGTGGCCGTGATGATAGCCGTTTTATGCCCGGCCGCGACGTGGCGATCAACGAGCTCGCTGGCCAGCGGCGCGATGATGGGCTCGATATAGTCGCCGACAAACCGTTCGCGTGCGGCCGCCAGCGTCGACCATGGACGACCGAACAGCGGCGCTAGCGTAAAGCGCTGGAACGCGTGGATGTCGAGAGTGCCGGCGGCGTACTGGGCGTGAAACCCGCTGCTTTGCCGCGCGTGGCTTTCGGCGTCGACCCAACCTTCGTCCACGACAAATTGGCCCCAGGCCACGTCGCTATCGCCGGCGAGCAGCGTATTGTCGAGGTCGAAGAAAGCGATGTGCACGTTTAATCTGGCTTGCAGCGGATGGTCGCGACTGTCTGCCCAGTTGATTCGCGCGCCAATGCCCGAGCTGGGCTAGACCTTTGGCGAATTGGGTCACGCCCGCGACCTGTGAAAGAATCGCCGTATATTACAACAATTGGGCACGGCGTCGTGATTGACGACGAAGGATTTCGCGCAAACGTAGGCATCATTCTGTGTCGGGGTGGAAACGAGCTGTTCTGGGCCAAGCGGGTCGGGCAGCAGGCTTGGCAATTCCCACAAGGTGGGATTCGCAGGGGGGAGTCGCCGCGCGAGGCGGTTTATCGTGAATTGGAGGAAGAGGTCGGCTTAACCGCACGCGATACGCGTGTGGTCGCCACGACCCGTAATTGGCTTCGTTATCGGCTGCCGAAACACTTAGTTCGGCATAATAGTCGGCCGCTTTGTATTGGCCAGAAGCAGAAATGGTTCATGCTGGAATTGCTGGCTCCGGAAACGCGGGTACGTTTCGATCGCACCAGCTCGCCGGAATTCGACGGCTATCGTTGGGTCGACTACTGGCATCCGCTGGCGGAAGTGGTCTCGTTTAAGCGCCAGGTCTATCGTCAAGCACTCAAAGAACTGGCGGCCCACATCGCACGGACGTCGACGGTCGATTAGGCGCGAGCGCTACCGTTAAAATCCGTTATTGACAATCATTCGTATTCGCGATTGAATATCGCTAAGCGATGAGGTTGTCATGTACGTTTGTATTTGTAACGCCGTTACCGAGCGGCAGATAAGCCAAGCCTACTGCGAGGGTGCCTGCAGTTTGCGCGCCCTGCGCGAACGTCTTGGTGTCGCGGGATGCTGTGGCCGCTGTGCTAGTTGTGCACGCGATGTGTTGGGCCGTTGCAAGGCCGAGCAGGCAGCGGAAGCAGCGAGCGGCAACGATTTTGTGCCAACCCCAAGCACAGTCGACGAGACGCCTGCTTGAAGATAGCCCGTCGCTCACTGGCGCCAGGGTCAAAAAAGTCTGTCGATAGTACTTGAATGTGTTTGTGTCGTGACAGCGCCGGCTTTTCGAAGCCGAGCGGCGCGCGTTGGGCCTTTTTAGAATTGTGAACGGGCCAACCATCGTCTATCCTTAAAGGTCGAACAATCAATTATGGGGTAGCCCGATGCAAGGTAATCGGCAAGTTCTCGAGTATCTCCAAGCGGGGTTGAAACTCGAACTAACGGCGATTAATCAATATTTCCTGCATGCGCGTATGTATGACGACATGGGGCTCGTGCAGATCGGCAAGAAGGAATACGACGAATCGATCGAGGAGATGAGACATGCCGATCGATTCATCCAGCGGATTCTATTCCTGAACGGCCTCCCGAACTTGCAGGACTTGGCCAAGCTTCGTATCGGCGAGACTGCCAAGGAGATGATGGAAGGTGATTTGGCGGCCGAACGCGAGTCGTACGCGTTGTATTCCGAAGCCATTGCGGTGTGCGAGCGCGAGCAGGACTACGCCAGCCGCGATCTGTTCGCCGAGATCTTGGCTGACGAGGAAAACCATATCGACTTCCTCGAAACCCAGCTCGGATTGATCGAGCGCATGGGTGAGTCGAACTATGCGCAGTCGCAGGTCGGCCCCGACGTAACCAAAGCCGGGGACGCTGAGTAAGACTGGTCAGTCTGGCGCCACCGACCATATCGGTCGGTGGCGTCGAGCGCGGCCGCTAGAATGGTTTAACGAAAATCACAATCATGATGAGGACCAAAACGACCGTCGGGATTTCGTTGGTGGTCCGGAAGGTGTCGGCGCTCAACCGGTTTCGGCGTTCGCGAAATTTTTTAACCTGAATCTGGCACCAGCCTTGAAAGCCAATTAGCACCAGCACGAGTGCCAGCTTGGCGTGGAACCAGCCATTGGCGCTGATCCAGTCGCCGCCTTTCAGCAAGGCCAGCCATGCCCCGAAAATGATTGTGCCCGCAGCGGCAATCGAGGTCAGGATCGAGAGGCGGCGTTCCATGATGCAGAACCGATCGAATCCGAGTTGGTCGTGGGTGTCGGCGTGGTAGACGAATAGCCGTGGCAGATAAAACAGCCCGGCGAACCAGGACACCACGAAAACCATGTGAAACGCTTTCAGCCAATCCATCGTGTTGTTGCCTCGCCTCGTGTTGTTGGGTGTGCGATTAACGGCACTGGATTATACTGATCTAAACGCAGGCGCGAGCCGATCTGGCCGTGGCCGCACTATGCCCGACCGAAGACGATCTGACACATGAGCAAGCCCATACATATCGGCCTCGTTGGTGCGACCGGCTATGCCGGTGGCGAACTGTTGCGATTGCTCGCCGCGCGTGACGACGTGTGCGTGTCGGCGATCACGTCGGAGCGCGCCAAGGGGCAACACGTGACCGATTTCTATCCGACGCTGCGCGGTTGGCTAGATTTGTCGTTCATGGCGCCGTCGTCAGATGCTTTAGCCGATTGTGACGTCGTCTTTTTTGCTACACCCCACGGTGTGGCCATGAATCTGGTGCCTGATTTATTGGCAGCCGGCAAGCGCATTATCGACCTTTCAGCGGATTTTCGGCTGCGTGACGCCGAACTCTGGAGTAAGTGGTACGGCCAGCCCCACGCCGCGCCGGATCTGCTGGCCGAAGCTGTTTACGGCTTACCGGAACTGAGCCGTGCTGGCATCGCCGACGCGCGGATCGTGGCTGTACCGGGGTGTTATCCAACTTCGACCCTGCTCGGCCTCAAACCCTTGCTTGAAGCCAGCGCGATCGACACCGGCGATATCATCGCCGACGCCAAGACCGGCGTGTCTGGCGCGGGCCGCACGTCGAAACCGGCGTTCGCCTTTTCCGAGGTGGCCGAGTCGATGCATGCCTACGGTGTCGCCGGTCATCGCCACTTGCCAGAAATCCAACAGGCGCTCGGTTGGAGCGCGAATGAAACAGTCGGTCTGACCTTTGTGCCGCACCTGGTACCGATGATTCGCGGGATGGAGGTCACGATCTACGTGCGCCAAACTGGCTCGAGCGACCCGCAGGCAGTCTTCGAGGCGGCTTATGCGGATGAACCGTTCGTCGGCGTTGTTCCGGCTGGTTCGCAGCCCGCGACGGCCCATGTGCGCGCCACCAACAACGCCATGGTCAGCGTAACCTCGGTGGGTGGCGACCGGCTGGTTGTGACGTCAGTCATCGATAACTTGCTGAAAGGCGCCGCCGGCCAGGCTCTACAGTGTTTGAATTTGATGATCGGCGCGCCCGAGACCGCCAGCCTCGCTGCACCGACCGCGCTACCTTGATTATGGCTAGTTTGCCGGCATAGTCTAGAATGTAGATAGAGTCAGTCGATATGGTTAGGCAATGACGACGACCGCAGAGCCTTTGGAAGCAACCGAGCAGGCAAACAACGTGTTGGTGTTTACCGATGCCGCTGCTGGGAAAGTTAAGACACTGCTCGAGGACGAGGACAACGATGCGCTCAAGTTGCGGGTCTTTGTTTCGGGTGGTGGCTGTTCCGGATTTCAATACGGATTTAGCTTCGATGAAAATGTCGAAGACGGCGATACGCTGGTTAAAAAACAGGGCGTAACGCTATTGGTCGATCCCATGAGCGTGTTGTATCTAACTGGCGCCGAGATCGATTTTTCCGATGGCGTCGAAGGTGAACAGTTCGTGATCCGTAACCCCAACGCCACGACCACCTGCGGCTGCGGCAACTCCTTCGGCGTCTAGCGCCGCACGCCCTTCTTAGTTCTCGCCGCTGGGTGGCAAGTACACGCCGCCCAGGCATGCTGGCGTGCGCGCGCCGGTAACGCCAGGTGCATTGCCGGGATCGCCGTTAATGCGCCGCCGTGCGAGCCACGAAAACGCGACTGCTTCCACCCAGTCGCCGTTGATGCCGAAATCGTCGCTGGTCACGACCGCCCGTGGTGCGATGCGCTCGGCGAGCATCGCCTTGAAAACCGGATTGTGGGTGCCGCCGCCACACAGAATAGCGTCGCTATTGCCCGGACTGTAGGCGACGATTGCATCACCGGCTGTCTCGGCAGTGAAACGACACAGCGTCGTCTGTACGTCGACCGGCCGTGGCGTGTGTTCGAGCTGATCGAGGTGAGACCGCAGCCAGGCTAGGCCGTAATGGTCGCGGCCGGTGCTTTTGGGCGGTGCGCGGTTGATAAACGCATCGGACCGGAGGCATTCAAGCAGCGGTGTATCCACGCGACCTTTGGCTGCCCATTGTCCGTCATGGTCGAACGGTAGGCTTAGCTGGTCATCGATCCATGCGTCCATCAATGCGTTGCCGGGGCCGGTGTCGAAACCAGTCACGTCAGGCGCGGCCGCTGTGCCGGCCGGTGCGATGACCGACAGATTGGCAATGCCGCCAACGTTCAATACCGCGCGGCTGCGTGTGGCGTGGCCAAAGAAGGCGGCGTGAAAAGCAGGCGCCAGTGGTGCGCCTTGGCCATCGACTGCCATGTCGGCGTTCCGAAAATCGGCGACTACCGTCGTCCCGGTCTCGGCGGCTATGCGGCTGGGCGATCCGATTTGCGTACTGAAGGCCAGCGTCGCCTCTGGCTGGTGGCAGACCGTTTGACCGTGGCTGCCGATTGCGGTGATATCAGCTGGGCGCACGCCGGCTTGGTGCATCAGAACATTGGCCGCGCGCGCGAACCAATAGCCAGTCCGCTGATCGAGCGCTCCGAGATTGGTGAGCGATACGCGGGCGCTGGCGTCCGACAAGGCGAGCAGCTCGGTCCGCAGGGTCGCCGGTAATGGTTGGCTATGCGTGGCGACCAGGCGTGCGGTGCCATCGTTGTTAAATGCAACGAGTGCGGCGTCGATCGCGTCGACGCTCGTCCCGGACATCAGGCCGATATAAAGTGAGTGTTCAGACATGACTGGGTTTAGTTAAGGGTTGCGGTACGATAGCGGTCGACCGCTTGCAGCGGTTGACTAACATCTAGATGTAGAACTCAACGAATAGACGACGCGTGTGATTCATTTCGATTGGGCAGAACTGGCCCGTGGCACCGACGAAATTATCCCCGAGACGCAGGTTGCTGAGCGTTTCGAGACTGCGGCGAAAGAGGGCCGGGCGCTGACGATCAAGGCAGGTTTCGATCCGACAGCGCCAGACTTGCATCTTGGCCATACCGTTTTGCTACACAAGCTACGCGCTTTCCAAGACATGGGCCACAGCGTCGTGTTCCTGATCGGCGATTTTACCGGGCGGATCGGTGATCCGACTGGCAAAAGCGCGACACGCAAGGCGATGACAGCCGATGAGGTCGCGGCCAACGCAGCGACCTACGAGGCCCAGATCTACCGTGTGCTCGATCCTGAGCGCACGCGTGTTGCATTCAATGCCGAATGGCTGGGTGCGTTGTCGACGAGTGAAGTGGTTCGACTCGCGGCCAGTCATACGGTTGCGCGCATGCTCGAACGTGACGATTTCGACAAACGCTACCGCAGTGGTCAGGCCATCGCGATTCACGAGTTCCTATACCCGCTTTTCCAGGGCTACGACTCGGTTGCCTTGGGAGCCGACCTAGAGCTCGGCGGCAGCGACCAGAAATTCAACCTATTAGTGGGGCGGATGCTGCAACAGGCTTATGGGCAGCAATCCCAGGGCGTGCTAACCATGCCTTTGCTCGAAGGGGTGGATGGTGTCGATAAGATGTCCAAATCGCAGGGGAATCACATCGGCATCGATGAAGCGCCGGGCGAGCAGTTCGGCAAAATAATGTCGATCTCCGATGCGCTAATGTGGCGCTACTACGATTTAATCTCGCATCAATCGGTCGCCTCCATCGCGCAATATCGGCGCGAAGTTGATGAGGGTGGCAACCCGCGTGACTACAAGCTTGCACTGGCTGAGGAAATCGTAGCGCGTTTCCACGGCGCTGCCACAGGCGAAGATGCGCGTCGGCGATTCCTGGAGCGCTTTTCCGAAGGGCGTTTTGCTGCTGATCTGGAGCCAACCACCGTGGCAGTGACGCCGGATGGCATCGCCATCGCGACACTTTTATGCCGTGCCGGTCTGACAGCAAGCAACAGCGAAGGCATGCGTCTGATCAAGCAAGGCGCGGTGCGCATCGACGATCAGCGCGTCGAAAACACGAAACTTGAGCTGGTTCCGCCCCAGGAATTAGCCGTGCGGGTTGGCAAGAAACGTATGGCGCGTGTCCTCTTGACCAAGGGTGCACAATAGGCATTCCTATTCAGGGCCGCGATGCCAAACGCGGTATAAAAAATGGCGAGGATTCTCTTGACCAAGGGTGCACAATAGGCATTCCTATTCAGGGCCGCGATGCCAAACGCGGTATAAAAATGGCGAGGATTCCCTTGACCAAGGGTGCATAATAGGCACTCTTATCAAGGCCGCGACGCCAACGCGGTTCTAAATAAAAAAATCTGGCGATGAAAAAAATTGTTTCGGATTTGTTGACTTCATTTTCAAAACCGATACAATGATCAGCTCAGGACGACGAGTTAGCCCTTAACGGCAAATTCAACGTTCTTCGATCTTTAACAATTTGCGAATGGCTTGTGTGGGTGCTCCCATGGTTTTGATTCGGTCAAGACGAAGAGCATCCGCAGTGTAAAGCTCGGATCGCTCAACACGACTTAGTCGTGAATCTAGTTAGTATTAACTGGAGAGTTTGATCCTGGCTCAGATTGAACGCTGGCGGCAGGCCTAACACATGCAAGTCGAGCGGAAACGATAGAGGTTCGCCTCTAGGCGTCGAGCGGCGGACGGGTGAGTAGCGCGTAGGAATCTACCCTTTTGCGGAGGATAACCCGAGGAAACTCGGGGTAATACTGCATACGCTCTATGGAGCAAAGCGGGGCTCTTCGACCCTCGCACAGAAGGATGAGCCTGCGTCTGATTAGTTAGTTGGTGGGGTAACGGCGTACCAAGACGACGATCAGTAGCTGGTTTGAGAGGATGATCAGCCACACCGGGACTGAGACACGGCCCGGACTCCTACGGGAGGCAGCAGTGGGGAATATTGGACAATGGGCGGAAGCCTGATCCAGCCATGCCGCGTGTGTGAAGAAGGCTCTAGGGTTGTAAAGCACTTTAAGCGGGGAAGAAAAGCGCCGGGTTAATAGCCCGAGCGTATTGACGGTACCCGCAGAATAAGCACCGGCAAACTCCGTGCCAGCAGCCGCGGTAATACGGAGGGTGCAAGCGTTAATCGGAATTACTGGGCGTAAAGCGAGCGCAGGCGGTTGCGTGTGTCGGATGTGAAAGCCCCGGGCTCAACCTGGGAATTGCATACGAAACTGCGTAACTAGAATATGGTAGAGGAAGACGGAATTCCACGTGTAGCGGTGAAATGCGTAGATATGTGGAGGAACACCAATGGCGAAGGCAGTCTTCTGGGCCAATATTGACGCTCAGGCTCGAAAGCGTGGGTAGCAAACAGGATTAGATACCCTGGTAGTCCACGCCGTAAACGTTGAGAACTAGACGTTGGGTGACCTAGTCAGTCAGTGTCGTAGCAAACGCGTTAAGTTCTCCGCCTGGGGAGTACGACCGCAAGGTTGAAACTCAAAGGAATTGACGGGGGCCCGCACAAGCGGTGGAGCATGTGGTTTAATTCGATGCAACGCGAAGAACCTTACCTGCCCTTGACATCCTCGGAACTTGGCAGAGATGCCTTGGTGCCCTCGGGAGCCGAGTGACAGGTGTTGCATGGCTGTCGTCAGCTCGTGTCGTGAGATGTTGGGTTAAGTCCCGCAACGAGCGCAACCCTTATCCTTAGTTGCCAGCATTTAGTTGGGCACTCTAAGGAGACTGCCGGTGACAAACCGGAGGAAGGTGGGGACGACGTCAAGTCATCATGGCCCTTATGGGCAGGGCTACACACGTGCTACAATGGCAGGTACAGAGGGTGGCTAAGCCGCGAGGTGGTGCTAATCTCAAAAAGCCTGTCCCAGTCCGGATTGTAGTCTGCAACTCGACTGCATGAAGTCGGAATCGCTAGTAATCGCAGATCAGCAATGCTGCGGTGAATACGTTCCCGGGCCTTGTACACACCGCCCGTCACACCATGGAAGTTGGCTGCACCAGAAGAGGCTAGTTTAACCTTCGGGAAAACGGTCTCCACGGTGTGGTCGGCAACTAGGGTGAAGTCGTAACAAGGTAGCCGTAGGGGAACCTGCGGCTGGATCACCTCCTTTAGAGAATACCGGTTCAATCCGGGGAGCGCCCACACAAGCCATTCGTAAAAAACAAGAGTCGACACTTGGCATGCAATGTCAGGGCTGGCTATCGCTGCCCGAAAGAAGCAACGAAGATTGGGTCTGTAGCTCAGTTGGTCAGAGCGCACCCCTGATAAGGGTGAGGTCGGAAGTTCAAGTCTTCCCAGACCCACCATCTGGCGCTGCTCTGCGTTGCTGATTGGCTGGCTAGTTGTATAATACTAACTGGCTGGCAGGTGTGGCGCAGACCACGGCAATACATAAGCCAAGGGGCTGTAGCTCAGTTGGGAGAGCGTCTGCCTTGCACGCAGAGGGTCAGCGGTTCGAGTCCGCTCAGCTCCACCAATGTCGACTCATGATCGAGGTCAGAGCAATCGCTGATTGCTGTGACCTTGAGTCACCGTTGTTTAACAATTCAATGCAATCGAACACTGCATTCTTAACAGAAAGAATGTATGAGTTGCTCATCTAATCTTGAGCGCGAGAGCGCTTGAGGTTATATGACCAAGTGACCAAGCGCACATGGTGGATGCCTTGGCGACAGAAGGCGACGAAGGACGTGGTAGCCTGCGATAAGTTTCGGCGAGTCGGCAAACAGACTTTGACCCGGAAATTTCCGAATGGGAAAACCCAGCCGTTTAGGCGGCTATTGCATAGTGAATACATAGCTATGTAAGGCAAACCCGGAGAACTGAAACATCTAAGTACCCGGAGGAATAGACATCAACCGAGATTCCCGAAGTAGCGGCGAGCGAAACGGGACTAGCCCTTAAGCCCAACACCCGCTAGCTGAATGTTCTGGAAAGTTCAGCCATAGACGGTGACAGCCCGGTAAGCGAAAGCTGGTGTGGGGTGAAATCGAGTAGGACGGAGCACGTGTAACTCTGTTTGAACATGGGGGGTCCACCCTCCAAGGCTAAATACTCTCTGTCGACCGATAGTGCACGAGTACCGTGAGGGAAAGGTGAAAAGAACCCCGTTGAGGGGAGTGAAACAGAACCTTAAACCGTGTGCGTACAAGCAGTCAGAGCCCGTTTTCGAACGGGTGATGGCGTACCTTTTGTATAATGGGTCAGCGACTTACTTCTCAGTAGCAAGCTTAACCGTCAAGGGTAGGCGTAGGGAAACCGAGTCTTAATAGGGCATACAGTTGCTGGGAGTAGACCCGAAACCGGGCGATCTATCCATGGCCAGGGTGAAGGTCGGGTAACACCGACTGGAGGCCCGAACCCACTAATGCTGAAAAATTAGGGGATGAGTTGTGGATCGGAGTGAAAGGCTAATCAAGCCCGGAGATAGCTGGTTCTCCTCGAAAGCTATTTAGGTAGCGCCTCGTGTGTCACTGCCGGGGGTAGAGCACTGTTTCGGCTCGGGGGTCCGAAAGGATTTACCAAACCGAGGCAAACTCCGAATACCGGCAAGTGTAATCACGGGAGACACACTGCGAGAGCTAACTTCCGTAGTGGAAAGGGAAACAACCCAGATCGCCAGCTAAGGTCCCAAAGTCATGGCTAAGTGGTAAACGATGTGAGAAGGCAAAGACAGTCAGGAGGTTGGCTTAGAAGCAGCCACCCTTTAAAGAAAGCGTAATAGCTCACTGATCTAGTCGGCTCGCGCGGAAGATATAACGGGGCTAAAGCCATGCACCGAAGCTGCGAACGTATAGTTTCTATACGTGGTAGAGGAGCGTTCCGTAGGCCGTGAAGGTGTGCTGCGAGGCATGCTGGAGGTATCGGAAGTGCGAATGCTGACGTGAGTAACGATGAGGCAGGTGAAAAACCTGCCCGCCAGAAGTCCAAGGTTTCCTGCGCAACGCTAGTCGGCGCAGGGTGAGTCGGTTCCTAAGGCGAGGCCGAAAGGCGTAGCCGATGGTAAACGGGTTAATATTCCCGTACCTCGCATGATTGCGATGGGGTGACGAAGAAAGTTAGGTCAGCCGGGCGACGGAAACCCCGGTTCAAGCGTGTAGGCAGGCCCTCTAGGCAAATCCGGAGGGTGACGCTGAGGCGTGATAACGAGTGCCCAAGGGCGCGAAGTGACTGATACTCGGCTTCCAGGAAAAGCCTCTAAGCTACAGATCATGCAGGCCGTACCCCAAACCAACACAGGTGGACTAGGTGAGAATCCTAAGGCGTATGAGACAACTCGGGTGAAGGAATTCGGCAAAATGGCACCGTAACTTCGGGAGAAGGTGCGCCCTCAGTATGTGTAGCCCCTAGTCGGGTCAAGCAGATCAGGGCCGCAGTGACCAGGTGGCTACGACTGTTTACTAAAAACACAGCACTCTGCTAACTCGTAAGAGGATGTATAGGGTGTGACGCCTGCCCGGTGCCGGAAGGTTAAGTGATGGGGTTAGCACTTGTTGCGAAGCTCTTGACCGAAGCCCCGGTAAACGGCGGCCGTAACTATAACGGTCCTAAGGTAGCGAAATTCCTTGTCGGGTAAGTTCCGACCTGCACGAATGGCGTAACGATGGCCACACTGTCTCCACCCGAGGCTCAGTGAAATCGAAATCGCTGTGAAGATGCAGTGTTCCTGCGGCAAGACGGAAAGACCCCATGCACCTTTACTATAGCTTTGCACTGGATCTCGGATATCTTTGTGTAGGATAGGCGGGAGGCTTAGAAACGCCGGCGCTAGCCGGTGTGGAGCCATCCTTGAAATACCGCCCTGAGATATTTGAGGTTCTAACCTTGGTCCATGACCTGGATCAGGAACAGTGTATGGTAGGTAGTTTGACTGGGGCGGTCTCCTCCCAAATGGTAACGGAGGAGTGCAAAGGTGCCCTCAGCGCGGTCGGAAATCGCGCAACGAGTATAAAGGCAAAAGGGCGCTTAACTGCGAGACTGACGGGTCGAGCAGATACGAAAGTAGGTCTTAGTGATCCGGTGGCTCTGTGTGGAAGGGCCATCGCTCAACGGATAAAAGGTACGCTGGGGATAACAGGCTGATTCCGCCCAAGAGTTCACATCGACGGCGGAGTTTGGCACCTCGATGTCGGCTCATCACATCCTGGGGCTGAAGCAGGTCCCAAGGGTATGGCTGTTCGCCATTTAAAGTGGTACGCGAGCTGGGTTTAGAACGTCGTGAGACAGTTCGGTCCCTATCTGCCGTAGGCGTTCGAGATTTGAGAGGGTCTGTCCTTAGTACGAGAGGACCGGGATGGACGTACCTCTGGTGTGCCGGTTGTCACGCCCGTGGCATTGCCGGGTAGCTACGTACGGATGGGATAAGCGCTGAAAGCATCTAAGCGCGAAGCCCGCCTCAAGATAAGATCTCGCTAGCCCCGCGAGGGCTCTGAAGGGTCGTCCTAGACGAGGACGTTGATAGGCCAGATGTATAAGCGTGGTAACGCGTTGAGCTTACTGGTACTAATTGCCCGTGTGGCTTGGTCATATAACACTCAAGCGCTTTTGCGTTTTTGAGTGGCACAGTGTTTGATTGCATTTGAATTGTTGTCCGTTTTGCCTGGCGGCCAAAGCGATCGGGAACCACCCAATTCCATTCCGAACTTGGAAGTGAAACCGATCAGCGCCAATGGTAGTGCGGGGTCTCCCCGTGTGAGAGTAGGACACCGCCAGGCTCTTAATAAGTAAGCCCCAATGCGAATCGCATTGGGGCTTTTTCATGGATTCTCATAAAGCCCGGCGAAGGCAATCGAATCGATATTCCTTATACGTAAAGGTCGCAGGGACTATTAGAAAAAGGCGTTAAGGCGTGGCGCAGCATTTAGCGCACTAGCCTTATAGGCCGTTTACCCCGAATGCGCCAAAACCAATGCGGTATTGATGCCGCCAAATGCGAAGTTGGTCGACAAGGCAATGGGGGTGCTTAGTTGGCAGCCGGCTGGGTCGATCCAGCCGAGTTCTGAGCAGTCAGGATCCGGCGCATCGAGGTTCAGCGTGGGCGGCGCTCGTCCATCGTTTAATATATTGATGGTGGCCCAGGCTTCGAGTGCGCCACAGGCGCCGAGCGTATGGCCGATATGCCCTTTGAGCGTGGCATATGCTGGTTTTTTGCCGAATATGGCGTGGGTTGCGTGACTTTCTGCAACGTCACCGGTCGGGGTGGCGGTACCGTGGCCGTTGACGTAGCCGATTGCGTCGGCATGAAGCTGCGCATCGTCGAGTGCAGCGCGCATAACGGCGGCCATGGTGTCCGGGTTGGGCTGGGTGACGTGCGCACCGTCGCAATTAGTGGCAAAACCTTTGATTTCGGCCAGAATCGGTGCGCCGCGCGCTACCGCATGCGAGTGTTCCTCGAGGATTAATGTAGCGGCACCCTCGCCGATAACCAAGCCGTCATGATCGGCGTCGAACGGCCGCGGCGTGGTTTTTGGTGCATTGTTGCGCACGCTGGTTGCATATAGCGTGTCGAATACCGCGGCCTCAGTTGCCGAGAGTTCTTCGGCGCCACCCGCGATCATCAAGGTTTGTTGGCCATACTTGATGGCCTCGTAAGCATACCCAATGCCTTGGCTGCCGGACGTGCAGGCGCTGGATGTTGGAACCACGCGTCCGGTTAGGCCGAAATAGAGTGCGATGTTCACCGCAGTTGTATGCGACATCATGCGGATATAGGTCGTGGCGTTGACGCCTTCGACGTTGTCTTCAATCAACATCCGCGCGAAGTCCATAGCGGCATCTGGGCTACCGGTGGACGAGCCATATGCGACGCCGGTTTGGCCATTGGTCAGCACCGGATCATCCTGGATGCCGGCGTCCATCACCGCGCGTTCGGCCGATAGGGTCGCCATCTGTGCAACACGGCCCATGGTGCGTTTAGTTTTTCGGTTGAAATGCGACGGCAGCGTTAGTTCGTTGACTCGGCCTCCGAGTCGAGTATTCAAGCCCGCGTATCGATCCCATTCTTCGATTTTCTGAATGCCGGAATGGCCCGCGAAGAGCGCGTCGCGCATGCTCGGCCACTCATTGCCCAACGGTGAAATACCGGCCATGCCGGTAACGACGACGCGTCGCGTGTCGGTGTTCACGTTAGGCCTCCGTCGACGGCCAGCACTTGCCGCGTAATGTAATCGGCATCGCGTGAACAAAAAAAGGACACCGCCGCCGCGACTTCTTCGGGCTGACCCATGCGCTTCTGGGGGATATAAGTGCGCATCTGCTCGGCGTCATGGGTCATGTCGGTTGCGATCAAGCCGGGCGCAACGCAGTTGACGGTGATGCGGCGCTTGGCGAGCTCCAACGCTAGGGACTTTACGGCGCCGATCAAGCCGGCCTTGGCGGCACTGTAATTGACCTGTCCGCGGTTGCCGACCAGCCCGGCTACCGAGCCAATGGCAACGATTCGCCCCGGTTGTCGCGCTTGAATCATGGGCATGACCAGGGGTTTGACCACGTTATAGAAACCATCGAGATTGGTATGCAGAACCTGATCCCAAGCTTCGTCGGTGAGCATGGGAAAAGCGGCGTCGTCGGTGATGCCGGCGTTCACGATCACGCCGTAGTAGGTGCCGTAGGCCGCCACATCGTCTTGCAGGCTCTTGCGCGTGGCTTCACGGTCGGCAACGTCGAACCCGAGTACACGTGCGTTTTGGCCCCGTTCGCGCACGGCGGTTGCAACGGCTTCGGCCGCCTGGCTCTGTCGACGGTAAGCTACGACCACGTCGAAGCCGTCGTCGGCTAGCCGGAGTGCGGTTGCACGCCCGATCCCCCGGCTGGCGCCGGTCACCAGTATCGTTTCGGCCATGGTGTCGTCGTCAGTTATTGGCGTCGGCCTCCGAAGCGGATACAGGCGCGACGTGTAATGTGTAGTCCAGCACGCGATTGTAAATCTTTACCGGTGACTGCCAACGGTCGTTGCCGTCGTGGATCGCTAGCCAGACAAGTTCGTGGTCCTGCCAGACGAGGCGGGCATGGTTGTTTTGCTCAATCCGGCGGGCGCTTGGCAACGCGCTCCGGATAGCTGATAGCGGCCAATAGGCTAGTTCCAGATCCGATACGATCCGCCGCGGATCCAGTTTGGCGAGTTTTGTTGACGGCGCGTCGAGGGTTACACCACTAGCGTCGGATGCCAGCGTGAAAAGTCGCTGCCCGAGCGGCGACAGGCCGATCAACCGCAGGCGTGATGACGACAGTTGCATAACGATCTGTAGCCGATGTGTCCGGTTGCCGCGTTTGAAGGATACGACTTGGCGGCTGGTTCCGGTGTGCTCGGCCGAACCGGGGTCCAATGGTTTCAGTAAGGGCGCCGGTCGTGTTGTGCAGCCAACAAGGACGAGTATCAGCCATGCACCCGTCAAGCTGACTGAAACACACCGGAAAATACCGGGTGGGATCGACGCGCGCCGTTTACGTAGCACAGAGGCGGCAGAGTGTCCGCAGGCGACGCTTTGGCTGCACGACGAATGGATTGTTGCCGTTCCAGACATAGCCGGCGAGGATGGAGCCCACGCGTTGACGCACGTCGGAGGGTGGATACGGTGTAAAGAACACGTCCTGCAGGCTGGCGTCGTACCAAGCATCGACGTAAGCCCGGAATACATTGAGACCGGCGCGAAGCGGGTGCTCAAAATCCGTCTGCCAGTCGATCGACTCGCCGCCGAGTTGACGGTCGACGAGCTCAGCGGCGCTGATCGCCGACTGAAGTGCGACCGTGACGCCGGACGAAAAGATGGGATCGACGAATTCGCCGGCGTTGCCGAGCAGTGCGAAGTCCTGCCCGAACAAGCGGTCGACCGGCGTCGCGAACTGCTTGGCCGAAAACGTCTGCCGATCGAACGTAGCATTTGCCAGAGCCTCGGCAATCTGCGGTTCGGCAGCTATAAGCGCTCGCAGTTGCGCGGCAGCGTCTTTGCCTTGATTCGCGATGAACGTGCTGTCGCCAACCACGCCGATCGACGCGCGACCATCGGAGAAAGCGATGAGCCAGTACCAGACGTCGGCGCGCTCAGGATGAACGGTAATCATCAACTCATCGCGTCGCAGATCGGGGTGCTCGATGCCGTCGGCGACGTGCGTGAAGACCGCAGCCCGGTCGGGGCCGTCGGCCTCGGCTTCCAGATGCAGCAATTTGGGAAGTACGCGCCCGGCGCCGCTGGCGTCTAGAACGAAGCGCGCCGACAGTTCGAATGACTCGCCGCTGTCATTCTGGATCCCCAGCCGCGGCGCACCCGGCGATGTGCGATCGATCGACTCGACGGTCTCGCCAAAACCGACAATCGCGCCGCGTCGGCTCGCCTCCGAAGCCAACCGTTGATCGAAATCAGCGCGCTGGACGTGCCAGGTCCAATCCCAATTCGTGCCTGCGGCGTCGGCAAAGTAGAAACGTCCCATGCGATTGCTGCGTCCGAACCGCACCCCACGCTTGATCTGATAACCGGCATGCCTGACTGCCTCGAGTAGACCGGCCTCAGCGAGGCAGTCCATGCATTTGGGAAGCAAAGATTCGCCAATTGCAAAACGGGGGAAATGCGAACGTTCGACGACGCGCACATGCCAGCCCCGATCGGCCAGCCACGTCGCGGCAGTGCTGCCCGCTGGACCAGCGCCGATGATGGCGACATCACTTTCGATGGCATCGTTCATGGCGCCATGTTACCCACTCTGCCGTCCCAGGGCACTGGTCAGATTGGTGATCAGAAATGTCAGTACGACCCCCAGGCCGAGTGTCACGCCGAACTGATGCAATGGCGGCGTGGCTGAAGCCGCTAATAGGCCGAAGGCGGCGACCGTGGTTGTGCTCGACGCGGCGACTGCGGTCATTGTGGGCGCGCTGTCGCGCCCAGCAAAACGCAGGAAAATGCCGTAGTCCGCGCCCAGTCCCAGCAACAGTAGCAACGCCATGACGTTGAAGATGGTGAACGCCCACCCGGTGATGGCGAACAACGCGCTGACTAACAGGCTCGCGGTCAGTGGCGCTGCAACAATCAATGCCGCGCGACGTACGCCGAGAAAAACCGACAATAACGCCCAAGCCATCCCATACGCCGCGCCGAGTAGCCAAGTCGCCGAGCGTCGATAATGCTGCAATAGGTTTGAGATTTGCGCAGGCCGATCAATAAGCATCGCGCCATCGGCGTCGTTGATGGTAGTTTCCAATCGCGTTTGATCCGCCACGCTTTGGATCTGTACGAGATCGGCGTAACGGCCTGATACATGGCCGAGCCAGAGTGAACGATAAGGGCGGCCGGCGGGCGAAGCCAGCCATGTCTTGAACTCCAAGACGTCGCCGCGTTGCGCATTGAACGTGCGCTGCTGACGTTTAACCAGACGCGACGGGTAGCCAGTATGCTGCAGGAGCTTAATTACTGGCCCGGCCGACGCATAGAGCGTTGCTGCCAAACGACTATAAGTTTTTTGCTGTATGTCCGGCGGCAGATAAGCAGTTGTGATCGCGCGCACCCGAGCGGCAAGATGTTGCGACTGTGTCAACTGAGCAACGAGTGCCTGCTCGCGCGCCAGTGTCTGCGCGCGCGATTGGCCGCGAATCAAAATGGCTTGTCCAGTTGCCGAGGCGCCGAGCACGCGGGCGATCTGTTTGTCGGCCTGGATGAGCGACGATGGCGGATTGTAGAGCGAGCCGAGTTCATCGTCCGGATGCAGTGCGATAGCGGTGACGATCGATGCACCTGCAATGACGAAGACCAGCGCAGCGATAACCGTCCGGGGCCGCTGACGTGCCAGCAATGCTGGGCCAGACCTCAGCCATATGCTGGCCCAGCCAAGCGCGACCCCGCGTCGTGGCGGCGTTCCGCCCAGGCCGGGTAGGAGCAGCATGACACCGAGCCAGGTGCCAGCGAGCCCGAAAGTCGTGAATACGGCGATCTGACGAAGGCCTGGGAAGGGCGCGATGGCCATACCACCGTAGGCTGCCGCACTTGTGACCAGCCCCAGTGTGATCGCCGGCGCGATGGCACGAAGCGCATGCCCGGAATCGGGGTGTCGCCAGCGCTCGGCGAAAAAATGTAGGCAGTAGTCAACCGCCACGCCAACCAGGCTGGCGCCGAACACCACGGTGAATATGTGGATGTTGCCGAAGATAAGCCGGGTGGCGACTATCGCAGTCAGAACACCGCCGGCCACGACACAAAGACTGCCGGCCAGCGGTCGTAGGCTGGCAAACAACCAGAGCATTAACAGGATGATCCCAGCAAGCGAGCCGAGGCCGATTACCGTGGTTTCAAAGCGCGCGCGGGCGCTGGCCACAGCTGCATGACGGATCGCACCGGAGATCAGCACGTTCGCATCCGGCGTGACTTGATGCACAGCGTCGCGCGCTTGCCCGATCACCTTTCGGGCGACGCTTTGGCCGGTCATTGAAAAGGGATTGCCCTGGCTTTTTGCCAAGATCACGGCGAAGTGTTCCCCCGCCGGTCCGGTCGCGGTGAGTTGGCCGCTTGGCGTGGTCGAGATGCCCGGTGCCGTGTTGCGGCGGGTGTGTTGGACCATGGCGCGTGACAGACCCAGCGGGTCGGCCAAAAAACGTTGGCCACTGGCGAAGCCGGGCGTGGCCAGGCGGCGCCGCGCACGTTGGAGGAAGTGATCGCGCGCGGCGGTATTGTCGGTGTCCTGGTGCTCGGCAAGACGCGCCAGCGCGGCGCGGTCGTCGGGAGCGAGCAGATGAAACCGGTGCGAAAAATACAGATGGCGGATTTTTTCGCGGGTCCCGGGCGAAATGAGCTCAGCCCCGTTGGCGGCCACGTGTGCGAATGCTGATGATTGTCGCAATTTATCGGCTGCCACCGTGGCCGCACGCTGACGTTGCTCGCGGTTATCCGCGTGAATGAGGATAACCAGCCGGTCGTCACCTTGACTGGCAAGTTGGGCTGTTGCGCGTGTGACCGCGGGTGACTGCTGGGGCGCGGGCAGCAGGTCGGTCAGTCGGGTCTGTAGATTCAGGCTGCCGGTGGTGGCCAGCGCGGTGATGATCGCGGCCAGCGTCAGCACGCCGACTCCCCAGATGCTGGCGCTCAGGCGGCGTGTTAGCCGTTCGGTCATCGGCCGCCGAGGCGTTGTTTTTCTTGCGCCGATAGCGGTTTGGGATGTTGGGTCGTGTGCGGCGATAATTTGATGACGCTTTTGTCACCGTTCGACCGTTTGATGGTGATCTGTCGGAGCTGCTGATCACCGCGCACGCGAATTTTTTGCACGACCTGTTTGACCGCGTCCGTGCGTGGCATCAATTGGTATCGCCAGCCGTCGCCATGGCCTTCTCGGCGCTCGACGTGGAAGGTGTTTTTCAACTGGCTCAGATCCGCATTGAATACTGCCAGCATCAGACTGCTTACGACTTTGAGCCCGGGATGATCGGCCTGTGACAAGCGTTTGACGGTCTGACCGTCCCGTCGTTGGACGAGTGCCTTGTCGGTGATTGCCAGCGTCGTCTCGATCGGTTTGACGACACGCCAGATCAGGCCGCGCCCACGGGCAAGCACAAACTGGCCGTGGGATATCAGCGGTTTTTCCATGCCGCTTAGGTGTTTTTTTTGCGTGAAATCGCCGCGCACGACTGGTTGCTTATCGGATGCGCTGGACTGCAAAAGCGAAGGTTTCGAGGCCACACTATGCGTGAACAACGCGCTCACTAACGCCGCGCTGCAAAGGATAGAGGTCGCCATGTGCCGTGCGGTCATTCGATCCCTGTGCTTGCAAGTGCCCGGCCGACCACGGCCGGGCGTTCGGCGATCAGTTCGCCGGTTGCCAGGTCGATCGGTGCTTGTGTCGTCGAACCGCGTACAAGAAGCGTTTTATCCCGCCGGTCGCGGATTTTATAGCCAATCTTAAGGCGGTGCTGCCAGTAGGTCAGTGTGGCGGCGACGCAAACTGGCTGTTTGAAGACAAGCGCGCGCATGTAGCGGATTTTCATGTCGACCACGGGCCAGCCGTAACCCGCGTCGAACATCGCCTGGTAATCGTGGCCGAGTTGTTCTAGCAGTTGGCAGCGGGCGAGCTCGAAGTACTTCACATAGTGGCCGTGCCAGACCATGTTCATGGAATCGACGTCGAAAAATGGCACGTCGATGTCGACCGTGGCTGTTTCGAGATCACTCATCCAGGTTGCCGCGAAGACCGGCCCGCTTCGTCGGGACTATAGAACGTGTGCTCAATCACTCGGCTCGTGATTGGCTTCGATTGCCACGATTGTGTCGGCAATATCCTGGACTGTGCGCACCCGGCGAAAACGTTCGGGAGCAACGCTGATGCCGGTCTGGCGACGCAGTTCGCCAATTAAGTCCACGGCGTCGAGACTGTCGATGTCAAGATCTTCGTACAGGCGTGAATCCGGCTGGATCGACTCGTGCGAAATCTCGAACATCCGTGCAATCTCCAAGCGAACCTGTTCGATTATGTCGGTGTTTGGCACTGGTAACCTATCTTGTTTCGCAGCTCCTCATTCCGGAGCATCCGCGGTTGTCAGTCGGCGCCTAAAATAGTCGCCGAGCTCGCGGGTTAGTCGGCGGGCTGCCACGGCTGTGCTGTGCGTCGAATCCAGATACGCGTCGACGCTAAACGGTTCGTCGACGTGTATTTGGACGTCGACCCGCCTCGCCGCTGCATGATACCAACGCTGCCGCTTGGTCAGCACCCGCGGCTGTATGTGGATGACCACCGGCACCAGTGGCGCACCGGCGGCAAGCGCGATTCGTGCGGCGCCGCGTTCGAGTTTTAGCTGTTGTCCGGGCACGCTGCGGGTGCCTTCCGGGAAAAGTAGTAACCGCCGCCCATTGCGAAGTGATTCGCAACAGCGGTCGACCAGTGTCGGTCCTTCGGCCCGCGTGATGTAGCCGGCCATGCGTACGGCGATGGCAGTCGCTGGATTGAAACGCAGACTCGGCTTAACGATACAGTCCACTTGCTCGAGTCGCGCGAGCAGTAAAACGACGTCGATCAATGACGGATGATTGGCGACGATGACCGCCCCGCGATGATCGAGGCGATCCGCGTGCTCGATGCGGTCGGCGAGCAAGCCGAGCGCGCGCGTCATCCCTATGAAATAGCGGCACAGTCGACTGATGAGGGCTTGCGTGTGATCGCGCCGCCTCACGTGGCCGATAGGCGCGAGCCGAAGTAGCGGCAGGACGAGGATGCCGACAAGGAGGCCGCCGGTACCGAAAGCGATAAAACACAGCCCGGTGCCGGCCGCGCGCGCAAATCGTTGGCGAGAATCTTTTGTCACTCCAAGGCCTGGTCGTGTGCTATGTCGAGCCACGCGTTGCAGAATCGTCGCTTATGGTTGTCGCGGGGCGACGCCGCCATGGATCGACCAATACGTAAAACACGGTTCGTTTGGATTGTATCGAGCATGCGGTAGAATACCCGCTTATATATAACGCGTGGCAGCTTAAGGCCACGGGCCAGCGTCACCCAAGTGCTCTGCGGCAGTCGATTTCTAGTAATACAGATTCCCATCGGAATATGAGTGATCAGAGCGAACTCGAGCGAGGCCTGGCCATGCTGCTGGTCGAAGCGTTGGAACTCGACGATGTCGACCCGGCCTCGATCGGCCGCGATGACCCCTTGTTTGGGCAAAACGCCGACAGCCTCGGCCTTGATTCCATCGACGCGCTCGAGATTGCACTGGCGGTCAACCAGGAATACGGCGTGGAGCTGCGCGCGGATGACGAACGCAATCGCCAAGTTTTCGCCACTCTCGCTTCGCTCGCTGATTATATCCGGCGGGCCCGCGCCGAAAGCGCGTGACCGGTGTGGCGACGCGGTTGCGCTTGGCCGGCGGGCTTGCGTTACTAATCGCCTACCCGATTCTGGTGCACGTGGCAGTTGTCGCGCACTCGCGTAATCTAACCTTTGCCGCCCTGGCTAGCTTGATATTAGGCAGTTTCTGGCCGCGCTTGCGGCGGCCAAATGTCGTGGCTGCATTGAACTTGATTGTCGCGTTGGTCGCTGCCGCGCTTGTCGCGTTTTTCTTGAGCGGTGTTTTGTTGTTCTACGCCGCGCCGATTTGTGCCTTGACCGGACTTTTGAGTGTGTTTGCAGCAAGCCTTTTGCCTGGCCGTACGCCGGTGGCTACGCGCGCGGCCGAAGCCGTGCGCGGGTCGTGTCCGCCCGAGGTTCGGCGTTACACGCGTGGTGTCACCGTTTTTTGGTGCGGTGTGTTCGGCGCCTTGATTGCGGAAAATATAGTGCTGGTGCTATTCGCGTCGCCGGCTGTGTGGTCGCTGTTCGCCAACGGGGTGAACTATCTGGTCGTGGCCGCGGCGTTTATCGGCGAATTGGTTTGGCGGCAGAAATCGATGGCCGATGACGTAGAGGGTGATTGGTTGGATCAGATCCGGCCGATGCTGCATATCGATTGGTCACAGGTGATGCGCAGCCGTGGCTGACAACACACAGTCCCTGATTGTGGGGTACCAACCGGAACGCACGTTTGCTTGGGTTGCTGGCCAGCCCGTGCGTCACGACCGGGCACTGGCTGTTATCGAAACCTTGGCCGAAGCCCTATCTCCTGGCTGCGATTACATCAATTGCTGCGCCGACCGCTCTCGCTTCACGCTCGCATTTGCTGCGGTGTGTTTGGCCGGCGGTAGCAACCTATTGTCGCCGGCGGCCAACGACGGCGAGCTGACTGAATTGACTGCCGATTACCCGGATGCAGACCGGATCGATGACGACGACGTCGCCGCAGCCGAGCGATGCGCGCCGTCGGCGGCGGCCG
This sequence comes from Salifodinibacter halophilus, assembly GCA_012999515.1. Taxonomy (NCBI): domain Bacteria; kingdom Pseudomonadati; phylum Pseudomonadota; class Gammaproteobacteria; order Salinisphaerales; family Salinisphaeraceae; genus Salifodinibacter; species Salifodinibacter halophilus. The sequence goes on from JABEEB010000001.1 coordinate 1,994,256, forward strand.
GCGATGTGCCGCGGATTGCATCGACGCACTGCGTTGCTCGGGTGTTTACCTCGGGGACCACTGGCAAGCCGCAATCGCACGCCAAATATTGGGCGGACATGGTGACCGTGGCGCACCAGTATCGCGACCGATTCTTTGGCACTGCGCGTGACGAAGTCGCCGTGGCGACCGTACCGCCCAACCATATGTATGGTTTCGAAACCACGGTTTTGCCGGCGCTGTGCTGTGGTTTGGCGGTTGCTGCCGAACGCCCTTTTACACCCTGGGCGATTCGCGACGCATTGGCCGTGCTCCCGGCGCCGACACTACTGATCACCACGCCGGTTCACTTGCGTGCGTTGGCTGAATCGGGCGTCGAACTTCCCAACCTCGGCCGTGTGGTGTCGGCCACTGCGCCGCTGCCCGCCGAGTTGGCCGCAACGCTGGAAGATCGCTGGGGCACGCCGATCGAGGAAATTTTCGGCAGCACCGAAACGGGCAGCATCGCCAGCCGGCGTACCATCGAAGGCGACTGGTATTTGTACGACGGTGTCCGTCTGCAAGCTGCTGACGCGGGTGGTTGGCAAGCTATTGGCCCCCAGCTGCCCGAACCGCAGCCGCTTGGCGATGCCATTGAACCGGTTGGCGACTACGGCTTTCGTTTTCTCGGCCGGGCGTCGGATTTGCTCAAGGTTGGCGGTAAGCGGTTGTCGCGGAGCGCGCTGGAGACCATGCTCCTGGAGATCGACGGCGTAACGGATGCTGCCGTTCTCACGGCCGCTGCTGCCAGCCGTAGCGGTCGGCCGCGGGCGTTGGTCGTCAGTCATCACATGTGCGCCCAAGAGATTGCGACCGCACTTGCCGAGCGCGTCGATCCGGTGTTCGTTCCGCGCCCATTAGTGTGTGTCGAGCAACTCCCGCGCAATGCTGTCGGCAAGCTCACACGCGAGTCGCTGGAGTCTTTGCTAGGGCGGGTGGCGCCGGCCAATACCGCCGACGGTTGATGGCTCAGTTTCGTATCGATCCGAGCGCTGCCTGCATCGATGGCCACTTTCCGGACCAGCCGTTAGTGCCGGGTGTGGTCATCGTTGACCGTGTAATCCATCTGATTACTGCGGCCGACGGCGTTCGCATCGACGGAATTCGGCGCGTCAAGTTTCCGGGGCCGCTGTTGCCGGGCCAGACTTGCGAAGTCGACTGGCGACAAGCGCGCCGAGCACGGATACGGTTCACGTGCCAAGCCGACAAGGTCGAGGTCGCTGTGGGCACGTTGATTACGGCATCGGATGGCGAGGACGAGGGATGAAACGGCGCAGTATTGTCCGACAACGGCGTCTGATCGACTGATGGCGCAGGCCTGGACCGAGCAGCGCGAGCGTAGCAATTGGCTCGCGCTTCGCTTGTTAACTTTGACTGCCCGCTGGTGTGGGCGCCACGTAACGCGCGTAGTACTCATCTGGCCCACTGCGCTGTATTTCGTGCTGACCGCGCCGCGCGCCCGGCGTGCCTCTAGAGCATATCTGTCGCGCATGCTCGGACGGCGCGCGCGATGGTGGCATGTCTGGCGGCATTTCGAGAGCTACGGTACAGTCTCGATCGATCGCATCTACATACATCTCGCCCAGCAGCATCGGTTGCGCATCGTCACGCACGGTGTCGAACAATTTACTGCCGCCCTGAGTCAGGGCCGCGGCGCATTGGTTCTCGTGTCGCATGTTGGCAGCTTCGAAGTATTGCGTGCGCTGGCCGCTCACAACCCCGATGTGACGTTGCGCATCGTCATGGATCGCGAAACTGGCGCCAAGGCCAACGCCGCCCTGGAAGCGATCGGCCGGGGCGAGACACAGCCGGTTATCGATACTTCGACCGCCGATGTCGACCGTGCACTACGTGTACAAAATGCTTTGGCCGCCGGTGAACTGGTGGGTCTGATGGCCGATCGTGTCCAGCCCGGGGAGCGCACGGTTGACTGCGATTTTCTGGGGGGACGCGCGCCATTCCCGGCGTCACCGTGGCTTCTGGCCGGCCTTACCGACGCACCGGTGCTGTTAGCTTTCGGTGTTCATCGTGGCGGCAACCGTTACGATCTTTATGGTGAGTATTTCGGTGACAACCTATGTCTGCCACGAGGCCAACGCATGCTTGCTGCCAACCGCTATGCGCAGCAGTATGCGGATCGATTGGCGACCTATGTTGAGTCCGCGCCGTATAACTGGTTCAACTTCTTCGATTTTTGGTATTGACGCCTGTTAAGACACACCACCATCCAAGCGAACGGGGCGTCCGTGCGTCTGGCCCGGCCATCGCCGCGTTTACGGCGACGACTGCGCTCGGTTGTGGCGTCGAAGCCCTCTGGGCGGGCATGCGCGCCGACCGCGATGGTCTGTCGGCGTGCGATTTCGATGGTGTGACTATCCCGACCCGGATAGGACGCGTGCACACGGTGGATAACCACGCGCTACCGGCCGAACTTACTGCCTGGGATTGTCGCAACAATCGGCTGGCCGATCTAGGGCTGGCACAGGATGGATTTGTTGATGCATTGGCGAGGGCTCGAGCGCGTTACGCTGACCATCGAATCGGCGTGTTCATGGGCACCAGCACCTCGGGTATCGGTGCGACTGAAGCCGCGTTTGCCGAACTTGGTGACGATGGCACGCTGCCGGATTGGTTCTGCTATGAGCAGATCCATGCCTATGACTCGCTCGGTGGCTATCTGCGTGCGCGGCTGGGTTTAACTGGCCCGGGGTTCGTCGTATCCACGGCTTGTTCGTCCAGTGCCAAAGTCTTTGCTGCCGCCAAGCGATGGATGGATGCCGGGTTGTGCGACGCGGCTTTAGTGGGCGGCGTCGACAGTTTGTGTCGCACCACTTTGCATGGCTTTAATTCATTGCAACTGGTCTCGGCCGAGCCTTGCCGCCCAGGCGATGTGGATCGCGATGGGCTTTCGATCGGCGAAGCTGCTGGTTTTGCATTGTTAGTGCCGAACGCTGATGCTGTGGCGGACGCGCCCCGGTTGGCCGGCGCTGGCGAGTCCAGTGATGCTTATCATATGGCTAGCCCCGATCCGACCGGCGCGGGCGCCGCGTTAGCAATGACGCGCGCATTAGATGATGCGGGCCTCACGCCCGAGGCGATCGGTTATTGCAACCTCCATGGCACCGCTACCCCGGCCAACGACGTGGCTGAAGCTAAAGCTGTAGCGCGTGTTCTGGGGAGCGCGACGCCGGTGGCCTCAACCAAAGGATGGACTGGGCATACACTTGGCGCGGCCGGCGTTGTCGAAGCCGTTATTGCGCTTTTGGCGGCCGAGCGCGGATGGTTGCCCCACGCCCACAATACGCGGCAAGCCGATCCGGAACTCGGGATCGACATATTGACGACCGGGCGGGCCGCTGCCCCTGACTATGTCATGAGCAACGCGTTCGGCTTCGGTGGTAGCAACGCCAGCTTGATATTCGAGCGGGGCGGGGATTAATGGCGCTGTTCGTCAACGCCGTCGGTGTGGCCGCGCCGGGGCTGGATGGTTGGCCAGAAACCCGCGCCGTACTGGCCGGCAACGCAAATTATGCAGCGGTCCCGCTTGCGCGCTTTAAGCCGACACTATTGCCGCGCAACGAAGCTCGCCGGGCGGGCGCGACGGTCAAGCTAGCCTTCCGCGTCGCTGAACAAATCGTCGATGCAGATAGCGCGGTACCAGCGATGGACGCCGTGTTCGCGTCCGCCGGTGGCGATGTCACCATTGCCGAACATATGTGCCGGGCGGTCACAGCGCCTGAGCCGCTCATTTCGCCAACTAAGTTTCATAATTCTGTACACAATGCGCCCGCCGGCTATTGGGGCATCGCTACCGGCTGGCGTGGTAAAGCGACCAGCCTGGCTGCCGGCCGGTCTGGATTCGCCATGGCGCTGCTCGAAGCTTGGAGTGTGGTGATGAGTGACGGCCACGATGTCTTGTTGGTTGTCTACGATGCCGAAGGCAGTGGCCCATTGCATGATGCGCGCCAACCTATTCACGCTGATTTTGCGGTCGCGCTCTGGCTTTCTGCAGCGCCGGCCGAGGCGCTGGCTGTGCTCAGCAATCCGCGCCCGAGCTCGGACCGGCCGGCGCCAATGGCCGATACAGATCTGCAGAAATTACACGCGGCCAACCCGGCAGCGCGCAGCCTGCCATTACTGCGTGCGCTTGCCACCGGTCGTACAGAGACCGCGGTCATTGAAACCGCGAGCGTAACCGGCAACATCGATAATTGGGCGTTCGACGTGCGCCCCGCCACATGAATATCGACGCCCTGAATGTCCATTGCGGCCACGGTGTCGATCCGGCTGATCTGTTGCCACATACGGGGACGATGATGTTGCTGGCGACGATCGAGCACTGGGATGCGGAAACAATCGGTGCCCGCACCCGCAGCTTTATCGATCAGGAACATCCACTGGCGCTTGGCGGCTCACTCAGCGCGGCCGCGCTCATGGAGTATGGTGCGCAGACTGCGGGTGCCCATGCTGCGTTGATTGATCGCGGGCATGACCCCACGGCCGTGCCCAGCGGCGTTGTGGCTGGGTTGCAAAACGTTTGCGGGCTGGCGGTCTCCGTACCCGCACGTCTGCCGGCACTTCCGGTAACGGCTCGGCGGTTGACCGGGGCTGGCCATGGGTTTGTGTATGACGTATCGATCGGGGACGGTGACCACATCCACGTAACCGGACAGGTCAGCATTGTTCGGACGTAAAGAGGCTGGATCGGAGGTATGTGTTGATAGATTGGATCGCTTTTGATGTTGCGCGGGCTGTGCATAGGACGATGACGTGCGCCTGATCGTTATCGGCGGTGGTGCCTGGGGGCGCAACGTGATTCGCAATGCTTATGAGCTGGGGGTGCTGGCCGGTATCGTTGAAGGCGATGCCGAACGCGCTGCTGCTTATGCCGAGACTTATCCGGACGTCGCCAGTTTTGATGATTGGCACCAGGCGCTCACGGCTGATTGTGACGCCGTGGCTATCGTGACGCCAACCGATACCCACCACGAGATCGCGTTGGCTGCTATCGCCGCCGGCAAGGACGTGTTTGTCGAAAAGCCGATGGCGCCGTGCGCCGAGCAGGCCCGGGAAATGGCGGCGGCCGCGGCGGCGGCCGGGTGCGTGTTGATGGTGGGTCATCTGTCGCTTTTCCAGCCGGCGATAACACGTATCGCCGACGCGATTGCCCACAACGAGCTGGGATCACTTCTAGCGGTGCGTCACGAGCGTTTGAATCTGGGGCGCGTGCGACCTGATGAAAATGTGACCTGGGACCTTGGCGTCCATGATGTGGCGGCGATGCAATATCTGATTGGCTGTGCACCGACACATGTCAGGGGCAGCGCGTTTCGTTTGCTCGGCCTGTCAGTGGCCGATGACGTACAGGCGCAGCTCACTTTTGCCGGTGGCGTGCGCGGTGATCTACATTGCTCCTGGTTGTGGCCGGAGACACAGCGCCGTACGATTGTGCGTGGCAGTCACGGTATGCTGGTCTTCGACGAGGCCGAGCAGACGTTGACGCTTTTCAGGCGCTGGATCGACGCTGAATCAAGAGCGCACAACGAGGGGGGCGAGGTTGTTCCGATCGACAGCGCCGAACCGCTGTACGCGGAGCTTGCGCATTTCGCAGCGCGCGTGGTCGATCGTGGTCAGCCGCGTGCCGGTGCTGAGGACGCCGTTAGCGTGCTTGAAACACTAGAACGCCTGGACATAGCTGCCGCCGAGTAACCCCGACGCCGGAAGATCCGGCGCATTTGGAATTACGCCACTCCAAGTGGCGTGAGCGACGACCTAGGAACGGAGACGCAACGTGCACGCCAACGACTTGTCCTTCGTCCCATTATTGATTGTCATCGCGATCAGCTTCGCCGTGCCGGTGCTGCTATCGCCGGTGCGGCGATTCGGCATCCCGGTGATTGTGGGCGAAATCATCGCCGGCATTATCGTTGGCCAGAGTGGCTTCGGCCTGGTTTATGAGGAACCGGTGCTCGAGGTGCTTTCGGTATTCGGCTTTGCCTATTTGATGTTCTGCTGCGGACTGGAGATGGATTTCTCCCAGGTCGGGGGGCACAGTCGGGACGGACTGCGTAGCGTCGGCGGCTTTCGCCGGTTGGTGCGCAACCCGTTTTTTCTGGGGGTGCTCGTATTCGTTGCCACGGCGCTTTGTTCGCTCCTGGCAGGGCTCTATATCTGGCACCTTGGCCTGATCGACAACCCTTGGTTGATGGCACTGATCCTGTCCACGACCTCGCTCGGCGTCGTCGCCCCTGTGTTGAAGGAGCGCGGCTTGATGGCCTCGCGCTATGGCCAGACGTTGTTGATGTGCTCACTCGTGGCCGATTTCGCGACCATTACTCTAATCAGCACCTATGTGTTGATACGGCGCAATGGCCTCAGCACCGAGCCGCTGCTGATATTGCTTTTGATTCTGGCGTTTGTGGTGGCCTGGCAGCTCGCCAGCCGTTTCGCGAATCATCCACCGCTGCAGAAACTGCTCGCCTGGTTGTCGACCGCAACATCGCAGATCCAAGTACGTGGCTCGCTGGCCATCGCGCTGGTGTTTATCGGTTTGGCCCAAAGCCTGGGTATTGAATCTATCCTCGGTGCGTTTCTAGCCGGCGTCATCGTGGCGCTTCTAGCGGGTGATCACGGATCGGTCCTCAAGGAAAAACTGGAAGCCATTGGCTACGGTTTTTTCATTCCCGTTTTTTTCGTTATGGTCGGTGTGCGTTTCGACCTGCCGGCGCTGTTGCAGTCCGGTGAAGCATTGGAGTTGGTCATCCTGCTGGTCGCCATCGCCTTCAGTGTCAAACTGGTTGGTGGTCTAGTCCTTCGGCTTGCCCACGGCTGGCGTGAGACATTGGCTGCCAGCACGCTGCTTTCAGCGCGACTATCGCTGATCATTGCGGTGGCTACGATTGGTCGCGAGATCGGTGCTATTGGGCCGGAACTCGAGGCTGCGCTGGTGCTGACCGCGATTGTGACCTGCTTCGTTTCGCCGGTCGCGTTTGCACGGATTTTGCCGCGTGAAAAGATTCCGGCGCCGCTGACGCTTGTGGTTGGTTCGAATGACGATGCCACGGCGCTGACCGAGCGTCTGACGCGCCAGTCGTTGCGTGTCCAGCAAGTCACCGATTTGCCGAATGCGCCCATTGACCAAATCACGCAGACGCCGCCGAGTGCACTGGTGACGACGCTGCGTGCGGCCAATATTCAGGATGCCCAAGCTGTCGTCGTCATGGCTGACAGCGATACCGATAATCTCCAAGTGTGCAAAATCGCGCACCACATCCACGGTGTGCGCGATATCGTGGCTTGGGTGCGCGATCCGACATTCAACGCGCGATTTGCCGCAGCCGAGGCACGTGTGATCAACCCGAGTAATTTTCGGGTTCTGCTGCTGGAATCGTTGTTGACGACCGGCCAGGCGCGCCTGGCCGCGAATGCGGATGGCGGCGATCGCCGGACCCGCGTCGTCAAGCTACGCAACTTCTGGCTTAGAGAGCAAGCACTGCGCGCGATCCATATGACGCCAGACGTGTACGTCCAGAGTATCGAGCGCGATGGCGAAGTTATCTTTCCAGGCCCGGATACGGTGCTCCACGCCAACGACCGCCTTACGTTGGCAGGCCCGGCCGCGTCGCTCGACGAAACGGCGCGCCGGTTTGCGCGCCGGTTTTATTAATGCGGCAAATGGGCCGATTCATGTGAGGCGCGCTGATCCCAGCGAAATTGTGTATTTGGGGCGTGGTGCGATCACTCGAATTGGGCGATGACCGGCACGTGATCGGACGGGCGCTTGCGGCCCCGTTCGCCGACGTCAGCGCGACAATCGCGGCAGCACTCGGCGAGTGCGGTGCTGGCTAGGACATGGTCGATGCGCAGGCCGTTATTTTGGGGCCAGCCGCCGCCGCGATAGTCCCACCAGGTGAAGCGGTGTCGGCCCTCGCGGTCGTCGAATAGGCGCCAGCAGTCAGTCAGGCCAGTGTCGATAAGCGCGTTCAGCGCTGCCCGTTCATCTGGCGAGCACAAAATCCGGCCGTCCCATTTGTCGGGATCGTAAGTGTCTTCCGGACGTGGTGCGACGTTGAAATCGCCGGTGACCACAAGTTTCTCGTGACGGCTTAGTTCGTCGACGAGCCAGTCGCGAAGATGCGCGAACCAATCGAGCTTGTAGGTGAATTTCGGTGAATCGAGCGCCGAGCCATTGGGGCAGTAGACGGAGATGACCCGCGCGCCATTGATCGTCGCGGCGAGCACGCGTTTTTGGTCATCTTCGAAACCGGGGAGAGCGGTCACGATGTCGACCGGCGGTGTTTTAGCCAATAGCGCTACGCCGTTGTATGTCTTCTGGCCCGCGAACGCGGCGTAATAACCGGCTTCCGCCAGTGCGTCGCTCGGAAAGCGCTCGTCGGGGAGCTTGGTTTCCTGTAGCGCCAACGCGTCGATGGGGTTGTTTTCCAGCCAGGCCAGCACGTGGTCAAGGCGGATATTGAGTGAGTTAACGTTCCACGTGGCGACTTGCATGGGCGCTCCTGGCGAGAAAAGGTCCGGAATCGGTGGGCTGAACGGCTACTATGTTGGTTGGGCCAACAACCTCATGAGCCGTTCCTGCCTAGTTTGCGTTGTCATGAACTATGGTTGCCATGGGCTGCTGAATTTCATTCGTTAGGCAGCGTGGTCAGTGGTCAGACCGTTTTGCCGCAGCAGGGCGTCGATTGAGGGTTCGCGGCCGCGGAACGCGGCGAAATTGTCGGCGGCATCGCGCGACGCGCCGCGTTCCAGAATCTCGCGTTTGAACTGCGTTCCGGTATTCCGATCGAGTACACCGGCGGCTTCGAATGCACCAAACGCGTCGGCGGCCAGCACTTCAGCCCATTTGTAGCTGTAGTAGCCCGCCGCATAAGGCCCCGCGAAGATATGCGCAAAACCATGGGCGAACCGGTTGTCGGCGGGTGGCCGTAAAACGGCGACTTCATCGCGTACAGCATCGAGTGTCGATTGCACGCGTGAACCCGGGTCGGGATCGGTGTCGCGGTGCAGGCGCAGGTCGAAAAGCGAGAACTCAATCTGGCGCAGCGTCTGCCAGCCCGCCATGTGTGTGCGGCTGGCCGCCAGTCGCGCGAACATATCGGCCGGCAGCGCCTCGCCGGTCTGGTAATGAGTAGCGAATAGACCGAGCGCTTCGCGTTGCCAGCAGAAGTTTTCCATGAACTGGCTCGGCAACTCGACGGCGTCCCATTCGACGCCCGCGATACCGGCGATTGGGGCTTGCTCGACGCGGGTCAGAAGATGGTGTAAGGCGTGGCCGAACTCGTGAAACAGTGTGACGACTTCGGTATGGCTGAGTAACGCGGGGTCATCACCAATCGGTGGCGCGAAGTTGCAGGTCACGAACGCCGCTGGACGTTGGTCATCGCCGGCTTGGCGTCGACGGCTCTGAAACGGGTCGACCCAGGCGCCGCCGCGCTTGTGCTCGCGTGCGTAAGCGTCGAGATAAAAGGTGCCGAGCACTTGACCATCGGCGTCGGCGATGTCGAATACGCGTACATCCGGGTGCCAGGTTGAGATATCGTCGCGGGGCGTGATGACGACGCCGTAGAGCTGCTGGACGACGTGAAACAGGCCATCGAGCACGGCCGGCGCCGACAGCCAGGGCTTAAGGTCTTCGTCGGATACATCGAATCGGCGCTGTTTGAGTCGTTCGGCGTAATAGCCGACGTCCCAGGATTGCAACGTATCAATGCCATCGGCGTGTGCCAGTTCGCGGAGTTCGGCCAACTCGGATTCGGCGTGCGGCCGACTGCGCGTGGCTAGATCGCCAAGAAAGGACTCGATCTGTGCGGGAGAGTCGGCCATTTTCGTGGCCAACGAACGTTCGGCGTGATCGGTGAAACCGAGCAATCCGGCAGCTTCCTGGCGCAGCGCCAGGATTTCGGCCATGACCGTGCTGTTGTCGTGGCTGCCAGCATTTGGGCCGGCGTCTGACGCGCGTGTAGTAAATGCTGTATACACTTCGCGTCGAAGTTCGCGCTCGTCGGCGTGGGTTAGCACGGCCTGCACGCTCGGTCCGTCGAGCGTGATCAGCCAGCCGTCCAGGCTTTTATTGCTAGCGTTTTGTGCCAGAAGGTTGCGCGCTGATTCGGGCAAACCGGCTAGCGCGGTCTCGTCGGTAATCTGTTTCTGCCATGCTTGAGTGGCATCGAGGACGTTTTGTGAAAACGTTGTCGACAGGCTCGACAGTTCGGTTGCAATTGTCTTGTAACGCGCCTTGATGTCGTCCGCTAGGCCCACCCCGGCCAGTTCGAAATCACGCCGCCAGTGTTCGACTACGCGTTGTTGTTCGTGGTCGAGGTTGGTGAATGCCGAGTCGCGATAGAGTGCATCAACGGCCTGATACAACGCCGTATTCTGGCTGATGTTGGTGGAAAAATTGGTGATTCGGGCGATGCACGCCTGGTAGGCGTCACGCCAGTTCGGCGAGTCCATGACCGCGTTCATGTGAGAAACCGGCCCGAAAGTGCGCTCCAGACGGTCCTGGGCGTGGATCAACGGGTCGATGAGATCGGTCCAGGCGTTATCGGCGGTTACTTCGCTCGCGCCGGCGACAACCTGTTCGGCGTCAGCGATCAATGCTTCGACCGCTGGCTCAGCGTGCTCGGGGGTGATGGCGTTGAAGTCTGGCAGCGTGCCGGCTTCGACGCCATTGATTAGCGGGTTGTCCGCGCGTTCGCTTGTATCCATTGCTTGCTCTTTGATGGCTATTCAGATGGTTGTGTGGCCGAGTCGTCTGGAATCAAGCAGTCGTTTCGGCCATCGCACCGCGATGATTATCGTGCAGTCTATAATTTGGACTCGCACTCTATGGATTGTTTATATGGCCGCATCCTACGATCTGATCGTGCTCGGCGGGGGCAGTGGTGGCATTGCGACCGCGCGCCGAGCTGCCGCGCACGGTGCCAATGTCCTGCTGGTAGAACCGGGCCGGCTGGGCGGAACTTGTGTCAATGTTGGTTGTGTGCCCAAAAAAGTCATGTGGCACGCCGCCGATTTTGCCGAACGCGCCGAACACGCGGTGGATTACGGATTTGACGGCGAACGGCCGGCGCACGATTGGGGGCGGTTGGTGGCCAATCGGCGCACTTATATTGAGCGCTTGAACGGCGTTTACGAACGTAATCTGCGGGCCGACGGCGTCGAACATGTCGCGGGTTTTGGCGCGTTTGTGGCACCGCGCACAGTGCGTGTGTCTGGTGTCGATTACGCCGCCAATCATGTATTGATCGCCACCGGCGGTCGTGCGCAACGGCCCTCAATTGCGGGAGCCGAATTGGGCACCGACTCAGATGGGTTTTTCGAGTGGCAAGCATTGCCCGCAAGCGTGGCGATCGCTGGTAGTGGTTATATCGCGTGTGAATTGGCCGGCGTGCTGGCCGAACTCGGCAGTCATGTGACGCTGCTGCTGCGCCGCGAACATGTGCTGCGTGACTTTGACGCAATGCTCGGTGAAAAACTTATCGAGCATCTGCAGGCGGCCGGCATCGATGTGCAATTTAACCGCGAGACGACGGCGCTGGCCAAGACCAGCGACGGCCAGGTTCAGGCGACGTTCACCGATGGGCAGACGTCGCAGCCGTTCGAGCGTTTTCTATGGGCGGTCGGCCGTGAGCCGAATACGGCCGATCTGGGGCTGGAGACGGCCGGTTTGGAACCGAATTCAAGCCACGCGATCGAGGTTGATGAGTGGCAAGACACGCGTGTGCCCGGCGTCCACGCGCTTGGTGATGTCACCCCAGCGCCGGAGCTCACTCCCGTGGCGATCGCTGCCGGCCGCAATCTAGCCGACCGGCTGTTTGGTGGCCAGCGCGACGCGCGCCTTGATTACACCAATATCCCGAGCGTGGTGTTCACGCATCCACCGATCGGCACCGTGGGCCTTAGCGAGGCTGTGGCGCGCCGTATCTACGGCGACGACGCGATCCGTGTTTATACCAGCCAATATGTCGCGCTCTATCACGGTGTTTTGAATAACAAGACAGCGTCGGCTATGAAGTTAGTCTGTGCCGGCCCGGATGAGACTGTCGTTGGCGCCCACGTTATCGGCGACGGCGCCGACGAAATGCTGCAGGGGATCGCCGTGGCCGTGAAGATGGGCGCGACCAAGGCCGATTTCGATGCCACGGTGGCCATTCATCCGACGAGCGCGGAAGAGTTCGTCACCATGACGTAAGCTGGCCGGTGGCCAACCGAACGGCGCTGACCACGCGTTGACCGTTGTCGATCAACCGTTTGGTTTCGTGCTTGGCCCTGGCTAGATCTGTACTCGACGATCGTCATCTGCGCCGTTAGCATTTTTGTTGTGTCGCTGGCTTGATCGGGCTGACCGTGTGGCCGTAAGTGGTCGCGCTACCAACGTACCTGCCAAGTTTGCGCAGGGCTGGCCGGATCAGGGAGCCTGTTCGTCCAACTTGTTAAGCCTTGGCTCCGGGCCAGGATCAATTTGGGATGCCATGTGGTGCGATGGACGCGCCTATGGCCCACTAACCGCGAAATCCTGACGCATGTGGTAGCGTTCGGAGATCGTGAATTGCCACAGCGTGGTTTTGTGCCACGCCTTCAGCCAGACCTCGGGATCCAATCACGTCATGACGACAGCCATAGCACGCACGTTTCTCGGTCACGCACCTAACTGGTACAAGCTGGCAATTGTCGGCTTTTTGGTAGCGAACCCTTTTATATTTGCAGCATCGGGCGGCTTCATCGCCGGCTGGGTTCTGGTATTCGAATTCCTGTTTACACTGGCGCTAGCACTTCGCTGTTATCCGCTTGCACCCGGAGGGTTGCTGGCGATTGAAGCAGTCGTCATGGGCATGACCACCCCGGAAGAGGTCTATTCCCAGGTCCAGCACAATTTGCCGGTGCTTCTGTTGCTGGTCTTCATGGTCGCCGGGGTTTATTTCCTGCGCGAATTGTTGCTAACGGTTTTTACGCGGATTTTTCTGGGGGTTCGCTCGGTCAATAAGCTGGCCCTTTTTTTCTGCGGTTCGGCGGCGGTTTTATCCGCGTTTTTGGATGCTTTGACGGTGACTGCGGTCATCATGGCGATCGCCGAGGGCTTTTATTTCATCTATCACAGCGTCGCTAGCGGTCAACACGAGGACAGCGAGCATAATCATCATGACGACAGCTCTGTAGCGTCCGACTGGCAGGATGATCTTGAGCATTTTCGGGCGTTTCTTCGCTCGCTGATGATGCATGCGGTGGTCGGAACCGCCCTGGGGGGTGTCACCACGGAAGTTGGTGAACCGCAGAATTTGTTGATCGGCCACATCGCAGGCTGGAACTTTACCGAGTTCTTCATGACAGTCGCCCCGGTTTCGATACCGGTGTTGGTCGTCGGGCTGACGTTGTGCTTCGTCTTACAGAAGCTGGGCTGGTTCGGCTACGGGGTCTCCATACCGGAAAGCGTGAAGACAGTGCTGCGGGAGCGCGACGAGCGTAAGCGAAGCGAGTTCGATGCTGCACGGCGCGTTCGGCTTATCGCCCAGACCATTGTGGTCGGTCTTCTGGTATTGGCACTGGCGTTTCATGTGGCCGAGGTCGGTTTGATCGGGTTGGCCCTTATCGTCCTTACCACGAGTTTGACCGGCATTGTTGAGGAGTCGAAGATCGGTCCCGCCTTCGAGGAGGCGTTGCCGTTCACGGCGCTGTTGACCGTTTTCTTTGCGATCGTGGCTGTCATCAACAGCCAACACTTATTCCACCCGATCATGAATTGGGTGCTGGCCTTTGATGGCAGCGTGCGCGGGTCGATGGTCTATATCATCAACGGTGTGTTGTCGATGATCAGCGACAACGTGTTCGTTGCCAGTGTTTATATGCAAGCGCTGGAAAACGCGGTGTCCAGCGGCGCGTTGTCCCAAGAGCAATTGCAACACTTGGCGGTGGCCGTCAATACGGGAACCAATATCCCGAGTGTCGCGACACCGAACGGGCAGGCGGCGTTTTTATTCCTGCTGACTTCGGCACTGGCGCCGCTTATTCGCTTGTCCTACCTACGCATGATGTGGATGGCGTTGCCGTATACCGTGGTTCTGTCTCTTACCGGGCTGCTCTGCGTGCGGTTCCTGTTGTAACGCGATTGGTTTAGGTCTGGGGTTCGCCGCGGCAGTGCTCGCGGTGTGGAATAAAGCGATATACGCACAATGGCGCACTCGAATGAGTGCGGTTTCAAAGTAAAAAATGGAGCAGCGTGATGGCCGGACGTCTGGTTTTACTACGACACGGACAGAGCGAGTGGAATCTATCGAATCAGTTCACTGGCTGGGTGGATGTTGAGCTGACCGAAAAAGGTGAGCACGAAGCCCGGGTCGCCGGGCAGCTCATGGCAGAGTCAGCATTTCGATTCGATATCGTCTACACGTCGATGCTTACGCGCGCGATCCGCACCATGTGGCTTGCGCTGGCCGAGATGGGGCAGTCTTGGGTCGATGTTAAACGCCACTGGCGGCTAAACGAGCGGCATTACGGTGCATTGCAGGGGCTGGACAAGGCTCAAATGGCCGCAAAACACGGCGATGAACAGGTGCATATATGGCGCCGTAGCTACGATGTGCCGCCGCCGGCAATGAGCGAGCAGGATGCTGGCCATCCACGTAACGACCCACGCTACAGTGCGCTCGATCCACGTGTGTTGCCGGGCACTGAATCGCTAAAACTAACACTCGAGCGTGTATTGCCGTTCTGGCACGACCAGATCGCGCCGAGCCTTCTGGCCGGTGAGGATGTGCTTGTGGCTGCGCATGGCAACAGCCTGCGCGCGCTTGTGAAATATCTGGATGACGTTCCGGATGACGAAATAACGGGGCTGAATATCCCGACGGGGATCCCGCTTTGTTATCGCCTCGACGACTCGTTGAACGCTGTCGAATCGAGTTATCTCGGCGACGCCGACGTCGCACAAGCGGCGGCCAATACAGTAGCCAACCAGGCCGGGTCTAGTAGCGGGCAGTAATCGTCGCTTATTGGACGTGCGCGCGCTTGATAAAACAAGGCGTGATAGCACCTGATCCGGCCGGCCTCGTTCAGCCAGTCGCGGGCGATGTTCTCGATGTCGCTTTGCAGCCAAGACAGTGCAGCTGAGCCGAAAGATGGGGCTGCTGCGGGTTATGCGTGGCCGACATGACGCTGCCTTCGATGTCGGCGGTCACTCGCTGGTAGAAACCCCCAGTAGCAGACCGCGGCTCCCTCGGCATTGGCCGCCAGTGTTGGTCTTGAGCCCGAGATCACCCAGCGTGTCAGTAACGCAATGGCGCGCATCTGGGCCATTCAGTCGGATGGTATCCGAGATTTCAAGGTGTCTGAGTTCGCCGGTCGAGCGTCTGACAGAGTGCTGAATCGCGTTTGTCCTCCGGTAAGCAAGCTATGACCAATTAGTCGCGTTGTCCTTACACAGCACGCTTGAATCCGGTAGGATTTTTAATCCGTTGTGAGCTAGGGAAAAATTTGAATCCAAAACTTACCATCGAAAATCTCTATAAAGTGTTTGGTCCGGAGCCGCAGGATGCGATCCGACGCGTCGAACGCGGCGAAAACAAGAACGATATATTCGCGGCGACCGGTTCCACGGTCGGCGTTTCGGACGCCAACTTTGAAATCTTTGAAGGCGAAGTATTCGTCGTTATGGGGCTGTCCGGGTCCGGCAAGTCGACGCTGGTCCGGATGTTGAATCGGTTAATCGATTCCACTCAGGGCCGGATTACGCTAGACGGCCGTGATGTGACTAATTTATCGCAGAAGGAGTTGACTGAGATCCGGCGTCGCGAGATGAGCATGGTGTTTCAGTCATTCGCACTGATGCCGCACCAGACCGTGCTCGAGAATACGAAGTTTGGACTCTCGGTCTCCGGCATTGGTCGGCAGGAGCGCGACCAGCGAGCGCTGGAAGCACTGGAGGCCGTCGGCCTTAAGGCCAATGCAAACAGTTATCCGGATGAGTTATCCGGCGGTATGAAGCAACGTGTCGGCCTGGCACGGGCGCTAGCGATCAACCCCGGCGTTTTGCTCATGGATGAAGCGTTTTCCGCGCTCGATCCGTTGATCCGTACGGAAATGCAGGATGAGTTGCTTCGGCTGCAGAAAGAGCAGCGGCGAACCGTTGTGTTTATCACGCATGATCTCGATGAGGCCATGCGTGTCGGCGACCGCATCGCGATGATGGAAGGTGGCCGCATTGTTCAGGTCGGCTCGCCGAATGAGATCGTGCGCGAACCAGCCGATGAATACGTCAGCTCCTTTTTCAAAGGCGTGGACGTCAGCTATGTATTCGCGGCCGAAGATGTGGCCAGCCGTGATGAGGCGGCCCTTCTGACGCGCGACGACCACGATATTGCCAGCGCGCGGGCCGAGGTCAAAGCCCACGCACGTGCGTTGGGCGTGATGGTTGATGCGGACGGCGCATTTCAAGGACTGGTGACGGCCGATTCACTGGCCGCGATCGACGACAATGCCGGCTTCGATGCCGCGTTTGTCGACGACGTGGTTACGGTCGAGCGCGGCGAGGCCCTGAGTACGCTGGTACTGCGAGTGGCTGACAGTACCTACCCAGTGGTGGTGCGGGCGGCCGATAACGGGCGCTACTGTGGTTTGATTTCCTCGCGCTTACTGCTGCATACACTCAGCCGCGAAGACGACGAACAACAAGCAACAAACAATAATAATGAGGCGGTGGCATGAACGGAGCGCAGCTCGACATCAGTTCTTTCTGGCACTGGCTGGGCCAGCGCTTCATCGTTGATTTCCACATCGGTGCTGGATTCACCGCAGCCGTCGACTACATGACGGCGCACTTCGCAGCGTTTTTCGATGGCGTAGCTGCGATCATCGAGTTCATTGCCGGGAATCTAATCGCGTTTCTCAATTTCCTGCCGGCGGCTGTCATCTTCGCGGTGGTGATATTGATCGCGCTATGGCGCAGTGGCTGGAAGCTTGCCCTGGCCGTGTTTATCGGACTCTATCTGCTCATGAGTATGGGCTTCTGGGGCTACTCGATGGACACGCTGGGGCTGGTGATCGGGGCCACCGTCGTAGCGCTGATTGTCGGCCTGCCGCTCGGCGTGGCCATGGCGAAGTCTGAGTGGACAAATACTGTCGTCCGGCCGATACTCGATTTCATGCAGACCTTGCCGCCATTCGTCTACCTGATTCCGGCGGTTATCTTCTTCGGTACCGGTCGCATTCCGGGCACCATCGCGACGTTCATCTTCTGTATGCCACCTGCGGTGCGGATGATGAATCTCGGTATTCGCCATGTGCCCACAGAGAACGTCGAAGCCGGCCGAGCCTTTGGTTGCAACCCGCTTCAGCTATTGTTCCGAGTGGAGTTGCCGCTGGCGATGCCGTCCATCATGGCCGGCATTAACCAGACGATCATGCTGGCACTGTCGATGGTGGTCATCGCATCGTTGATCGGTGCTGGCGGTTTGGGTAATCCAGTGGTGACTGGCCTGCAGCAACTGCGACTCGGTATCGGATTCGAAGGCGGTCTCGGTGTTGTGATCCTCGCCATATTGCTGGATCGTGTAACCCAGAGTTTTGCCGAGCGTAGCTCGCGGGCTGGCGGCTTAGCCGCACGGTTTCTGCGAGTGTTTTCGCGTCGGGATGCGCAAGTATAGGCATTCCAAAGTCCATCTCAAAGGAGTGATGACAATGAAAAGACGAGCCATACGTATTGCAGCAACGGCTGCCGCAGCCGGTGCCGTATCTTTCGCGGCTATCGGTAGCGCCCAGGCCAAGGACACGCAGAAAACCAGTGACGAGACGATCACCTTTGGCTGGACCGCATGGTCCGACGCCAAATTCGTTACCCATCTGGCCAAGAATTTGATCGAGGAACGCACCGATCACAAGGTCAAACTCAAAATGGCCGCGATCGGTGTGCAGTACAAAGGTGTAGCCGGCGGCGATCTGGACGGCATGCTCATGTCCTGGCTGCCGGACACACACGAGAACTATATTAAGAAACTCGGTGACCAAATTGTCGACCTCGGCCCCCTTTATGAGGGCGCCAAGCTCGGTTGGGTGGTTCCGGACTATGTTCCGAAATCGAAGTTGAGCTCCATCAAGGATCTACACAAGGAATCCGTGCAGGACAAACTTGGCGGCACCATCCAGGGTATCGATCCGGGTGCCGGGCTGATGCAGCTGTCTGAAAAGGCGATGAAGGCCTATAACCTGAACGACAATTATCGTCTGAAGCAAGCTAGCGGTTCAGCCATGACGGCTGCCTTGAAGCGTGCTTCGAACCAGGAGGAATGGATTGTCGCCACAGGCTGGACGCCGCACTGGATGTTCGGTAAGTGGAGTCTGCGCTTCCTGAAGGACCCGAAGGGCACGCTCGGCGCAGCCCAGCACATCAATGTGCAGGTTCGGAAAGGGTTTAAGGAAGACTATCCGAAGGCCGCCAAGATGTTGTCTAACATGCACCTGAAGCTGGAAACGCTCCAGAAGTATATGTATAAGGCACGCGAAACCAGCGAAGAGAAGGCGATCGACGACTATATCGCCAACCACAAGGATAAGATTGATGGTTGGTTCAAGGGCGATAAGTCCTCGAGCTAGGGTTATTTTGAATCCTAACCGAAAAGCCCGGCTTCGGCCGGGCTTTTTTGTGCGCCGAGCATAGCGCGCAATGCCTTGACTGGCACTATTCCGGTCCGCGAGGTGGTGATTGGATGCACTTGGCGGTGCAAGTCTGCTATGGCACCGGCCAGGGAACGGTTAGCCGAATGGGAGGGGCCGCCGCAAGGCGGCTTCTGGCCGAAGCTGTAGCAAAGCACGCCAACCTGATGGGGCCATGGTCGAGCACGATAACCTGTGGTGGTCTTATGACAGACTGGCCAAGAACAACGGCTTGGCCCTGTGCGATAGTACCGGTCGCGCCCAATTCAAGGTACACCTCAAACAGCGCTGGCTACGGTCCGGCTCAGACTGTTGGCTGGAGGCTATATGCCCAGCCCGATCCGCCGGGTGGCCATTTCCAAGCCGCAAGGCGGAGTGCGCATACTCGGTATACTGATGCTGACGAATCGCTTGGTTCAGCAAGCGTTGCATCAAGTACCAAGCCCTCTGTACGAGCCGGGTTCTTCGAATGTGAGCTATGCTATGGCTTCTGATTGGGGAAAGCGCTCATTAGAGGTAGAAGCTGCCCGGCAGTATGCGGCAGGCGGCGCTGGGTGCTGGTACATGGACCTGGAAAAGCTCTTCGACCGTGTCGACCTCGACCTATTGATGAGCTAGCTGGCCAAGCAGGTGGGTGGCGCCCGAGTATTGCAGTTCATCCGACATTATCTGAAAGCAGACAGGATGACAGGCGGGCAGTCCACCCCAACGCGCGAGGGTATGCCGCAGGGCGGTTCCTGGCCCTTGCTGTCGAACATTCTGCTGATGGACCTGGGACCTGGGACCTGGGACCTGGGACCTGGGACCTGGGACCTGGGACCTGGACCTGGGACCTGGACCTGGACCTGGACCTGGCGAGCCAAGGCCATCGTTTCTGCCGCTCTGCCGATGGCTGCAACGTGTATGTCAAAAGCGAGCGGGGAGTGGCTTTAGGCGAGCCTGCCCGGTTTCTGGGCAAGCACCGCCTCAAAGCTTATGGTCAACGTGAGCAAGAACGCAGTAGCGCGCCCCTGGCAACGCAAGTTCCTCGGGTGCAGCCAGACGTGGCACCAGAAATCACGCCTGCGCGTGGCACCCACTAGCCGGGAACGCTGCAAGATATAAGGTACGTTAACAGGCGGCGCATCGGGTCTAGCGCGGGTGCATCCCGCGGCTGTACGACACATTGAGTGCCCTACGGGTCCGATAGCGTCAGAGGTTGAGAATGTGGCCGTCTTGCGTGAAATCGTTCCGGTTCGTTCGGGTCAAGTTCGAACGGACACGCCCGGGAGGGGTCGGCATAGGCCGGGCGGTTAGTTAGCCCGGCCTATGTATTATCCGACTATTAACTGTTAACCGCTTTGCGTCCGTGATCTAGCTTCAGGAACTGCCCTGGATTTTACGGATTAGTTCGCCGCCGTGTTCCGATTTAAAGGCTTCCCAGACCGGCTGAGCGGCTTTTTGGAAGGCCTCCTTGTTTACGTCACGGTTCACCTCCATACCGCGTTCTTTAAGGTCCGCGATCATTTCTTCTTCCCGATCCTTGGCGAGTTCCCGACCGTATTCGATCGCGTCCTTGGTCACTTCTTCAATGGCCATCTGCTGTTTCTCGGAAAGCTGATCGAACTTGTCGTTGTTCATAGCGATCACGAGCGGCGCATAGGCGTGCTGGGTCAGTGACAGATAGTCCTGGACCTCGTCGTAATGGAATGAGTACGTGATTGGGATCGGATGCTCCTGGGCGTCTACGACACCGGTCTCCAACGCGGTATAAAGCTCGGAGACGGGGATCGGCTGAGGGTTGGCGCCGATTTCGTTGAAGAATTTGATTAGAGGCTGGGCCTGATTGGTGCGGATGGCCAGGCCTTCCATATCTGCCGGTTTGTGGATTGGTCTGCGAGTGTTCGTGACGTTGCGGAACCCGTTTTCCGGAAAGCCCAACGCCTTCATGCCGTGGTTTTCGAACTCAGCGAGGCTCTCCTGCCCGACTTCGCCATCCAGCACCTGATAGGCGTCCGCGCGACTGGTGAACATGTAGGGTAGGAGAAGGGCGCCGAGGTCGGGCATCATGCCGGTGAAGTTGTTCAGGCCGGACATTACTATGTCGATGGTGCCGGAGCGAACCCCGGAAATCATCTGCTGGTCGCTGCCGAGCTGGCTGTTCGGAAAAATGTCGACGGTTATGTCGCCGGTCGTTCGTTCCTCCAGATTTTTGGCGAAGTATTCGGCAAGGTCCTGCTGTAGGTCTTCCTGGGAGCCGGCATGGGCAAACCTGAGATTGGCCGCGTGGCTGGACGCCGTGAAGCTCAGCAGAGCGACGGCTGCGGCTGCAATGAATCTCATTTTCATAATGCTCTCCTTCTTCTTATTCCGCTTGAGAGTGGCTTTCACCCGACGATGAATGCCATCGGGATAGTGATGAGCTCGGGCACCGCAATGAACAGCCCGAGCAAGACGAGATAGATGCTGACAAAGGGTAGGGTGCCCTTCACGGTGTCCTGCAATCGTATTCGGCCGACACCGCAGACGACGTTAAGCACGGTTCCAACCGGTGGCGTGATTAGCCCGATAGAAGTGTTCATGACAAACATCAACCCGAAATAGATTGGGTCAATTCCGGCCTCGCGCACGATGGGCAGAAAAAGCGGGATCAAGATCAGGATGCTGGGGCTCAAATCGATGACCATTCCCACTAGGAAGACCAGGACCATGATGGTCAGCATCAAGAGCTTCGGATCTTCGGTGAGCGGTCCGAGCAACGTTGCGAGCTGCTGGGGCAATTGGTTGATCGTGATCATGTAGGCAGCCACGAGGGCAGCCCCGACGAGGAACATGATCATGCCGGTCGCGTGAGCGGATCGAAACAGGACCCGGTAGAACGCGCGCAGGGTAAGTTCGCGATAGACGAAGGTCGACACGCCAAGTGCATAGACCGCAGCGACCACCCCAGCTTCCGTTGGCGTAAAGATGCCAAAACGAATGCCAACGATGATGATCAAAGGGAGTAGAAGCGCCCATATCCCGTCTTTGAGCGCATCGATGCGCTCGGCTCGCGACACCTTTGGTAGGGGGGCAATATCATTGTTGCGGCTCAAGAAGCCCCATAGGACGCAGAGCGCGGCCCCCATTATCAAACCGGGTGCGATGCCGGCGAGGAAGAGCTTTGTAATCGAGAGATTGCCGGCAACACCTACCAGAATAAGTGGCACGGAAGGCGGGATTACCGGCGCGATGATGCCGCTCGATGCCAGAAGGCCTGCGGAACGGTCGGCCGGGTAGCCGGCCTGACGCATCATCGGAAACAGAATCGAAACCAGAGCTGCGGCGTCGGCCGCTGCCGAGCCGGACAGCCCGGCGAGTACGATGGCGGTTATGATCGCAACATACCCGACGCCACCGCGTCTATGGCCGGCCATGGCCATGGCCAGGCGAATGATTCGTTTGGACAAGCCGCCGACGGCCATCGTCTCGCCGGCGATCAGGAAAAAGGGGATGGCGAGCAGCGCGAAGCTGTCAATACCGTTGACGAGTGACTGGGCCAGGATGTCCGAACTAAATATCCCCATGTTTAGCATGAGAGCCAGAGAGGCCAGGAGCAATGCGAACGCGACCGGGATGCCGAGCGCGATGCCGACGAGAAGAACCGCGAGGAAGAGCGCGAGTGTCATTGGTCACCCTCGAAGGCGAAGCCCGGTTCTTCGCGTGGAAACATGATTCGGTACAGGGCGATTAGGGCGATAAAGGTGCCACTGATCGTGCCCGCGAGATAGAGAAGTCCTACAGGCAAGCCACTGATCGGATAGTAATTCGTCCAGTTGGCGATCGTCTGCTGGTAGCTGCCCCAAGCCAGCATGGCGCTGGCCACCAGGATCACCAGGTGGACGAAGCGGCGCAGCCAGACTCGGCTCATCGGCGAGATCATATAGTCGATCAGGCCTAGTTCGAGATGTTCGCGCTGTTCTATGCAGATTATCGCCCCGAAAAGCGCGGCCCAAACGAAAAGGATGCGCGCAGCTTCAGCCGAGAGGGCAATGCCGCTGGCAAAGCCGTAGCGAAGGACGACATTGCCGAAGACCAGGGCGGTCATCGTGGCCATGGCGGCCACCATCGTGATGTCGATGATGATCCAGCCGCGAGCTAGACCTTTGCGTTCTTGTTCCATGAGTCCTCCCGAGCGACCATTATCGGCTAGCGCCTATAGGCCAGCGACCCATCGAGATCGTCGTGATGCTTCGCGGCGATATCACCTGGCGCCAATCAGCCTGATGATGACCAGTACTCCTTATGCTCGCCGATGTATAGTCCTGAACGTTACCGGTAACGTTCGCGCTGTTCAAATGAACGAGAATTTTGCATTCGCGGCCGGCCGGAGATCGGCTCGTGTCACGCGTCGCATCAAAGGCACCGCCGCCCGCTGTTTCAATCGTTAGCCGCCAGATTGCCATCAGGCGAAGTTCAATTGGACTTTCATGGCCTGATTGCGGTTGCCCGCCAACTCGAAGGCCTCACACGCTTCGGCGAGCGGTTTGGTGTCGGTGATCAGGGGGGTTACGTCGATGAGGCCCTTCCGCATAAGATCAATGCCGGTGTGAAATTCCTCGTGGAAGCGGAAAGAGCCGCGAAGCTCAATCTCCTTGGCTGTGATCGTCATCATGGGCACGGGCATCTCACCACCTAGGCCGAGTTGAACGAGTACGCCGCGCGGGCGGAGGCATGGCAGAGCCTGCGCCAGCACCGTCGTTGCGCCGGAACATTCGATGAGCGTGTCGATCGTGCCCTTGCCTGCTGCATAGGCTTCGAGGGCCTCAGGTTCTTCGGCCATGTTAATCGCCACATCAGCGCCAACGTGTTTAGCGAAGTCGAGGGCGTAGCCCGAGAGATCTGTCGCGATGATCTCGCCTGCGCCCGCCCGACGCGCCGCTAGAATCGCGAGTGCTCCGATTGGCCCGCAGCCTGTGACGAGAATCCGCTTGCCGAGAAGATCGCCGGCGCGACGGACGGCGTGCAGACCGACCGCGAGTGGTTCGGCCATCGCTGCCTCGCCTGGGGTGAGGTCGCCCGCCGGCGCACACTGCGCGGCACCCGTCACTAGGCTCTGAGAAAATGCGCCCTGAATATGTGGAAACGGCATGGCGCTGCCGTAGAAGCGCATATTCTCGCAATGGTTCAGCAGGCCTCGCAGGCAATACCCGCAGGCCCGGCAGGGCCGCGAGGGCGAAACCGCGATGAGATCGCCTTCGCGCAAGCCAGAGACGCCTGCGCCGAGTTTGTCCACGCGGCCCGAGACTTCGTGGCCTAGTACCATCGGTTCGCGAAGGTGCGCAGTCCCAAGACCGCCGTCATTATAATAGTGCAGGTCGCTGCCGCAGATGCCGCCAATGGCTGTGCGAACACGAACTTCGCCCGGACCGGGTTCGCCGGCCTCGCGCTTCTCAATACGCAAATCCTTTGCGGCGTGGATGACAATGGCGCTCATATCGAATACCTCAAAGAGCCGGTGTGGGCAGATCGCGACCGGCAAAATGAGCCGTTAGATTATCGCGTAGAAGTTTCCCCATGGCCTTGCGCGTCTCGACGGTCGCAGAGGCTTGGTGCGGTTGCAGAAGAACATTGGGCAGGTCGAGAAAGCGTCGGTCCAGATTCGGCTCGCCCTCGAATACGTCGAGCGCTGCCGACCCAAGCTGTCCCGCGCGTATCGCCTCGATCAGCGCTTCCTCATCGATGTTGGAAGCCCGTGAGACGTTGACGATCATGCCGTCCGGTCCGACTGCCTCGATCACGTTGCGGTTGACGATATCTCGGGTCTTGGCCGACGCGGCGAGTGTGACGAAAAGAACGTCCGAGCGCCGCGCGAGCTCCACTGGATCAGCCACGAAGGTCCAGTCCGTCGCTTCGTCCTTTGCCGTGATGTCGCTATAGGCGATATCCATATCGAAGCCGGCGAGCCGGCGCCCCACTTCGAGGCCGATACGGCCCAAACCGAGAATGCCGGCGCGCGTCCCGTAAGCTCGGCGCTGCAAGGGGTAAAGGCCCTGCTCGGCCCAGGATCCGTTGCGCACCCAGCCGTCGCCGCCAACGATGCCGCGCGTCAGAGCAAGCATCATGCTCACACCAAAATCCGCCACATCTTTCGTGAGCACGTCCGGCGTATTCGTCACGCGGATGCCACGCTCGCGGCAGGCGTCGATATCGACGGCGTCATAGCCGACGCCGTAAACCGCGATAATTTCCAGCGCGGGCAAGGCCGCGATGAGATCGCGCGAGGCGCCCAGCTCACCGCGCGTTGCGATGCCGCGGATCGAGGGCGCGTGATCGCGGATTAGCGCGTCTTGGTCCGCGGCCTCGAACAGGCGGTGCATGTTGAATTCCGCGTCCAGAGGCTCCTGATCCCAGTCCGGATAGGGCCCCATCTGCAATACATCGATCGCCAATGCTCTGCTCTCCTGAGGTGCTTGACTTTGTTATCGGTAACATACATTATCAGGACTTCCAGACACAAGCAGGGCTTGGAGGCCACATGACAGAAGGCGCAACGCGATCGACAGGTATGAAGTTATTCGATCTTACGGGCAAACGAGCGCTCGTCACCGGTTCGGCTGGTGGAATCGGTCTTACACTGGCTCGCGGTCTTCGGGAGGCAGGAGCCGAGGTCATACTCAACGGACGCAGCGCCGAGCGGCTCGACCAAGCGGCGGCCAATCTCGGTGCCGCAGCCCTCCCCCCTCATAAGTTGGTCTTCGATGTCACAGAGGGGGCCGAGGTGCGTGCGGCGATCGACGGGTTCGAGGCCGATGTTGGTGGCATTGATATTCTTGTCAACAATGCGGGTGTTCAGCATCGGACGCCGCTCGAAGATTTCGAGGCGGCCGATTTCAACCGACTCGTTTCGACCAATCTGTCGAGCGCCTTTTTCGTGGGGCAATCCGTTGCCCGCCACATGCTCGGGCGCGGCGCCGGCAAGATCATCAATATCGGTTCGGCCCAGACGGCGCTAGCGCGCCCGGGCATCGCGCCTTATACCGCGACTAAGGGCGCCATCGGCAACCTTACCAAGGGCATGGCGGCCGATTGGGCCGGCTACGGCCTGCAATGTAACGCTCTAGCGCCGGGCTATTTCGCCACGCCGCTGAACACCGCCCTCGTCGACGATCCGGATTTTTCGGCTTGGCTCGCCAATCGTACGCCCGCGGGACGTTGGGGCCAGGTCGAGGAACTTATAGGCGCCTGTGTCTTCCTGTCTTCGCCTGCATCCAGCTTCGTCAATGGTCATACGCTGTTCGTCGACGGCGGTATTACCACCTCGCTCTAGACGATGCTTCAGGCGGTTATAATGGGGGTCACGGGGTGTGGGAAGACGAGCGTAGGAACGGCGCTTGGGGCCGAGCTCGGTGTAACCTACGTGGATGGCGACCAACTCCATAGTGTGGAAAGCATCGCCAAGATGGCACGCGGCGAGGCACTGACCGACGCCGACCGCTGGCCGTGGCTCGATCGTGTCGGCGCGCAGCTTGGCGAAGCGGCTAAGCCGCTCATCGTTGGATGCTCCGCGCTTAAACGCGCCTATCGCGATGCCATTCGTGAGCGAGCCAGAGCGCCGGTCCTGTTTATCCATCTGACCGGCGACCGGGATATGATCGCCGAGCGTATAAGCCTGCGCGACGGGCATTTCATGCCTGTCGCACTCGTAGACAGCCAATTTGTCAGCCTGGAGCCGCCAGCTCCGGACGAAAGCGCCATCACCGCCAATATCGCGCACCCACAGGACGTGATCGTCGGCGAATTGGTGCGCACTATCGAGATCATGCAGAGGGAGGATCAGCTTTGAGCTACAGCATTACGATTCTGGGCGCCGGAGTGATGGGCAACGCCATTGGCACGCGCCTTCTGGAGATGGGCCAGACGCTCACCGTTTATGACCTGGACACCGCAAAGGCCGAGTTTCTTGGCGAGAAGGGAGCGCGTGTCGCAAAGTCCGGGGGCGCTGCGGCAGCCGAAGCCGATGTCGTCATCCTCAGCCTCAACAATGCCACTGTGGTCGAGGCTAGCGTCTTCGGCGATGACGGCATCGCTGCGGGGGCAAGAAAGGGAGCGCTCATCATCGACATGTCGTCGATCGATCCGAATGCGACGAAGGCGCTCGCCGGCCGGGCGAAGGAAAGCGGTCTGCGCTGGGTGGACAGCCCGCTCTCCGGAGGCGCCCCGAAGGCGGCGACCGGCGAGCTTACACTGATGCTCGGCGGTGAGGACGCCGATATTGCGGATGCGCGTGCCGTTCTGCAGCATGTGGCCACGAGCACCGAGCATCTGGGTCCGGTCGGGGCTGGTCAAGCCACTAAGCTTATCAATCAGGTGCTGTGCGGCGTGGGCTTTCTGGCAGTGGCCGAGGCGACGCAGCTCGCCGTGGACGCCGGTCTGGATCCGCATAAGGTTCCGGGTGCTCTCAAGGGCGGACGCGCCGACAGCGCTATTCTGCAGGAGTACATGCCTCGCTTCGCCGATAAGGATTATCGGCGCGAGGGTCGGATCGACAATATGGTTAAGGATTTGAATGGCGTTCAGGAGCTGGCGCGCGCGACGAACACGGCTATGCCGCTGACCTCGCTATGCGCCGACATCCATCGCATGCTGACCACGGCTGGTCTGGGCGAGGAAGATCAGGCGGTGCTGATGGAGTTCTTCAAGGGGCCGGACAAGGAGCGGTTCGGGTATAAGTTTGTCGCTTCGAGCCATCGCATCCCAAGGCGGGAGGGTGACTCGCCAACGACGTTCAAAAACCTGTTCGCGTAAGTATCAAAGACCAGTGTGATGTTCACCAGAAGCGCGATTTTCGAGGGCAAGATCCGAGTCGGATCGGAAGACATTTTTCTAAAAATCGTTCAGGATGAGCTTGTGCCGGTCTGGCGAAGGATGCCGAACGCCTTGGCCGTCCGGCTCTATCGACGCGTGCGTTCCGATCAGAAAGCGCCGGCGCTCACGCTCGTCCAGGAAATCGATTACCCCTCCCTCGAGGCGGTTGCGGAAGCCGAAGCTTCGCCGATCCGGGAGGAAGGCGCGCCAATTATGGATCGCTTGATGACGATGTTCGAAGGCCGTCTCGTCCATACCGTGTATGAGAGGTTGCTTTGAGCACGAATGGAAAGCTCGGTCCAGCCGAAAACGTCTCGGCGTCAGACGACCGACTACCGACCATGCGCGACGTCTCCGAAGCGGCGGGCGTTTCCACCATGACCGTCAGCCGCGTGCTCAAGGAACCCTCGATCGTTTCGGAGGCGACCCGCGAGCGCGTTATGCGCGCCGTGGAGGAGTTGGGCTATGTCCCCGATTTTTCGGCGAGCTCCTTGTCCTCACGCAAGACGAATTTTGTCGGCCTTATCCTGCCGACTCTGACCAATTCGAACTTCGCGGACACGGCCCAGGCATTGGCCGACGCACTCGGCCAGTCCTATCAGCTCCTTATCGGTTATACGCTTTATCAAGCCAGCGAGGAGGAGCGTTTGGTGCGCTCATTGCTCGCACGGCGCCCTGATGCGCTCGCCATCGCCGGCTCTGAGCATACCCGAGGCACCTGGTATATGCTTCGCCGGGCCAATATCCCGATTGTCGAGATATGGGATACCCCGAACGACCCGCTTGACCATGCCGTCGGCTTTTCCAATTTCGCTGCGGGCCGAGCCGCGGCCGAGCATTTCATTGCGCGGGGGCATCATCGTATCGCTGCGCTCGGATCGGCTGTCGAAGAAGATGTTGCCGACCATCGTGGTGAGGCACGGCTTCGGGGTTTCTCCGCTGCCTTGTGTGAGCATGATGTCGCCACAAATCTCATCCGGCGCGTCGGCCGGGCGCCGGTCTCTTTCGACCATGGGGCGAGAGCTCTGGCCGGCCTCCTGGACAGAAATCCGGACGTGGAAGCGGTCTTCGCTGTTTCCGACGTTTCTGCGTTCGGCGCGCTCATGGAATGCCGCCGTCGCGGTATCGCCGTGCCCGACTGCATATCGATCATGGGGTTTGGCGATTTCGAGATTGGCCGCCAATGCGAACCGGCGATATCGACGATCCACGTCGATGCACGCTCGATCGGCGTGCAAAGCGGTGAGCTCATCCGCGATCTTTTGGCTGGCGAAGGAGCGACCACAGATCGCCGCATCGAAGATGTGGGAGTAAGCGTCATCGATCGGGTGACGACGCGCTAGGGGCAGTAGACTGAGCAGCCCGGCTGGGTAGGGGCCTTCGAGCCGCGCCCGATCTACTGCCGAGTTATGTGTCGTGAAAGCGTTGAATTATTCGATGGTTGGCTTGATATCCGGGCTGTTGTTCGCCGTTGACTGGTTAGGCTGATGTTTTACGCCGTTGCCCTGACATTTGTCGTTACTATGCTAGGTACGACATTGCCGACACCGTTGTATCCTGGCTACCAACAGGTTTTCGGCGTGTCCGAACTGATGATCACGGTGATCTACGCGGTCTACGCGGCTGGTGTTATCGGTAGTGCGATTGTTACTGGTCGGTTATCCGATCAATACGGGCGGCGTCCGTTGCTGCTCACGGGATTGACGTGTTCGGCTGCGAGCGCGGTTTGTTTTCTTCTCGCCGACAACGTGGCGATGTTGTTGCTGGCCCGGGTGTTGTCCGGAGCCTCAGCCGGGATATTCACGAGCACCGCGACCATTGCAGTTATCGAGCTGGCGCCCGACCGCTACAAATCGAACGCGACGCTCGCAGCGACTGTCGCCAACATGGGTGGACTTGGCCTGGGGACGTTGATTGCCGGTGTTTTCGCCGAATTCTTGCCTTGGCCGCTACGCTTGGTCTATGTTTTCGATCTGTGTTTGGTCGCCGCGGCGTTTGTCGTGATCATTCGTGCGCCCGAGACTGCACCCCGTCCAGCTCAACCGGGGTTTGCGATCCAGGTGCCGCGCATCCCGGCTGCGACCCGCCCGGTGTTTGTGCCGGCGGCTATTGTCGGTTTTGCGGGGTTTGCGGTACTGGGGTTGTTCGCCGCACTGGCGCCGGCCTTTATAAAGGACATACTCCTTATCGATCGGCCGACCGTTGTCGGCAGCATCGTGTTTGTGCTTTTCCTCGCCTCGACGGTGGGGCAGCTCGGTCAAGCTCGGCTTAGAGAGGATCTGCGACTGCCCGTCGGCTGTATCTTGCTAATCATTGGCATGGCTTTAGTCGCTCTCGGGCTGGGGTTAGCTTCGCCAGGTTGGCTGACCGCCGGGGCCATGGTCAGTGGTCTCGGTCAGGGTGGATCATTCCGAGCGGCTATGGGGAGTGTCACTGCGGCCAGCCCGATGGATCAGCGTAGCGAAGTCGCATCGAGTTTTTTCATTGTGGTTTATGTGGCGATTTCGATTCCGGTAATCGGGCTTGGGTTTTTGGCGAACGCACTCGGGTTGGTCGTAGGAGGGGTAATTTTCACGTCGATCATTGCGGCGTTAGCCGCGATCGCACTTGTCTGGTTGATTGCGCGCCAGTGCTTGGCTGTCGATGGAGCCACCTGAGTCCATTAACGTGAACGACCGTTGCCACGCGCCTGCGAAGCCCCGCACAGGACCGCGGTAAGCAGACTCGTGTGTGATTGGTTGTCCGGCGGATATTGTGCGTTAGCTGGCCATGAGGATCTGCAGCCGCCCCCCGACTTTTTCTGCGCGGTCTGAAAGCGAGCCGATCCAGTCGATAACACGATAGAGGAACATAACTTCCAGGGCCGGTAACTCGTTTTCCAACTTCAGCAATTGTTGCCGGATGGCGATTTGCTCCTGATCGGCATTTTCTTCGAGCCTGCCTAGCTCGGTTACCATATCGGCAATCATCTCGCTAACGTGACGCCCAAAACCGGATTCCAGAAGCTCGTCGAGTTCTTCGAGAACTTTTCGTGCCTGATGCACCGCATCGATTGAGGTCTGCAGATAGTTGCGGACCGGTTGTTCCAGACTGCTCGGGAACTGCATCTGGCGGCCTGTCATCAACCCGGCGATATCCTTGATTTTATTGATTATCTTGTCTTGGGCTTCGATTAGAATCAGGATTTCCGAGCGCGAGATCGGCAGGAAAAGTGTGTTCGGTAGGTTCGACCGGACCTTTTCTTTCAGTTCGTCGGCGCGGTGCTCGGTATCCGTTATCTCGTTATAGAGCGTACCTGCACGCGCCCAGTCGGCTGCTGAGCTGGCATCGAGGTACTGTGTCAGCAGATCAGCGCCGTGGTCGACGCATCGGATGTGTTCGGTCAGCGACTCGAACGGTGATCTGCGGAACAAACGGGTCAATGGACTGAATTTGTTCGGATCCATCTGGCTATCTCGCCCTCGGTTTTAGTTGTTCACGTACCCGTATCGTAACCTCGAACACCGGGCGAACGCCTACCCGGGTTGCCACGACGGCTAGCACCGCCGCCAGCGCGCCCAAAATAGGCACCCGATATAGGCGTTAATTATCGTCGACCGGCGCCGGTCCTTGCACGATGCGGACCAGATCATTTGGCCGCACATATGTCTTGAAAGCCTGTTGGATGGTTTTAGCGCCGATATCGAGGTAGTCATCTGCGGCGCGATATGGCGCATCGAGCGGTAAGTCCAGACGCTCACGGCGTAGGATGCCGTTGCCAATCGAGCTAGCGCTGGCGGCTTGCAGTGGGATTTGGCGTATCAGGCCGGCGCGCGCTCGGTGCAAGTCCTCGGTGTTGATCGGCTCCTCGGCCATATTGGTCAGCGTTTCACGGATGATTTGATCCGCCTGTTCAACGTGTTCCGGTGCAGCACCGAACTGGAATGACAATGTGGCCCGTTTGGGGCTTAGATTAATATTCGAACCGATGGTGTAGACGAGTCCACGCTCGGCACGCAGCTCGCGATACAACCGGCTGGCGTAGAAACTGCCGGTGAGTACCTGTTCACCTAGCTGCAGTGCGTGGCGGGCCCGAGATTTGTTGGCCACATCCAGTGTTTGCGCCAGCGCGACTTCATCCTGTGATTTGGCGCTGTCGTCGACCTGAGCGCGGTGTGGCTTATTAGCCGGTACCGGGTCGAGCGCAACCGTCGGGGGGTTGCCCTTGGCCGACCAGTCGCCGAACTGTTTTGTGACGGCTTGTTTGACTTTTTGTGGCGGCAAGCTGCTGACGACAACCAGTGTGGTCAAATCCGGACGAAAAACCTTGTGATAGTAAGAAGTAACATCACCCTGGGTCAGCGATTTGACGCTTTTCGGTGTCGCGTGGCGCAGACTGGGGTCGTTTTTCGGGTATAGGCCCTCTTTCAACGCCTGTTTAGCCAAAAAACCCGGACTTTGGTTCTGGCCGGCGACGGCACTGGCGATCTGACGTTGGACAATGGGGAAAGCTTTGGCCGGGAGTGCCGGTTGTAGTTGTTTTTCCGCCAGTAGTGACAACCCCTTCTGGAAATGGCGCGGCAGAACCGTAAGCGAAAAACTCGTTCCCGCCGAGCTGGATGCCCCGATCCGGTTCAGTGCCGCCTGATAGGCGCGCCGATCGTGTGTTTCGGTGCCAAAGTCGAGTAGACGACTGAGTACGCTGTCGACACCGGCCTGACCTTCGGGGGCTGTCAGCGCGGGATTGTTACGGATTTGGCCGTAAACGTGCGTAGCCTGTGTCGAAGCGGTCGTTATCGTGACCAATTTCATGCCATTGTCCAGCGTTGTGGTCTGCGGCTGGACTGTCGGCGCGGGCGCTTGGATTGATTGCAATGGCTTTGCAGCCCAACTTGGCAGTTTGACCTTGCCAACGTGTTTGGGTGTAAATGATTCCTTGCCGCCGAAGCCACTACTTGCGGTGGCGTCATCCGATTTGCCCGGCGTCAGAACTGTCAGAACGTGCGCGTTTTCGGCCAGTAATTTTTTGGCGAGTTGATTGACTCGTTCGACATCCACTCGGTCGATACGCTGTATCAGCGCCTGGGGCGACTGGTATTGATGCATAGCGACCGTACGTGACCAACGCTGGGCTTGGCCGGAAATCGAATCTTCAGCGGCTGCGGCGGCAGTTTTGATTTGACGTTTCGCCGCAGTAACCTGTTGCTCGGTTACCCCTTGTTCCGCGATCGTCGACAGCACGTTTTTCAGTTTTTTGACCAGCGCCTTACTGTCCGCCCCCTTGGCAAAAGAGGCCGCAGCAAAGCCGATGCCGGCATCGCGCATGCCCCTGGTTGCAAACGATGTGCCAAGGCTTTGGCCGGTGGCAACCAGCTGTGAATAGAGTCGACCGCGCGGGTCGTTCAGGATCTTGGTTAGGACTTTGAGGCTCGCGTAACGCTTTTGATCACTGGTGCCGGGTGTGCGAAATGCCAGATACGCCATCCCCTGGCCACGGTCCGTTTTCATGCGGATGGGCTTGGTCTTGACCGGCGAAAACTGGAGGTCGGTGCGTTTCGGGAGCTTTTTCTTTTGGATGGAGCTAAACAGATGGCGGACCTGGTCGATCACGTGCTCCGGTTTAATGTCGCCGGCGATGACGAGCGTCGCATTATTGGGCGCGTACCAAGTGTCGTGGAACTTGTTCAGCATCGACGCTGTGGTCTTGTCGAACGAGGGTTTGGTACCAAGCGCGTCGTGACTGTATGGCGTGCCGTGAAACAATTGTTCGCGCAATTTCTTATAAGCAACGTAGCCAGGGTTCGACAGATCGCGGCCGACTTCCTTTTTGATCGCGCCCCGTTCCTTGTGCCAGGCCTCGGGCTTGTTGGCGACGCTTTTCATGCGCGCGGCTTGCAAATGCAGGGCGACGTCGAGGTATTTCGAAGGCACCGAAAAATAATATTGCGTTAGCTCGTCTTGGGTGCTCGCGTTGAAACGCCCACCCATGCCGGCGGCAATAGCGGAGATCTGAGCCGCTGAGAGCTTCGCGGTGCCGCGAAACATCATGTGTTCCTGGGCATGGGCCATGCCGGGAAAACCGCTTGGCGCCTGTCGCGAGCCAACGTGATAGTTCATCACCGTGGTTACTGCCGGCGCCAGATGGTTGGCTACCGCGACAACTTGCAGCCCGTTATCGAGCGTTGCCCGGGCAGTATTGGACGTGTGCGTAGCGGCTTTTGTGTCACCCGATGCTGCGGACGAGCCCGACTTGGCAAACGTCGGCGCTGCGATAAGTGCTGTCATCAGGAGCGAGACAGTTAGCCGAATGGCGGTGTGTCGGCCGCGTGCGCATTGTGGCCGGGAATTCCCGGAGGCGCTGGGCTGCGGGCGGTGTTGATAGCCGGTGGTTGTGGTTACCGGTTGCACGCGTTTGTTGTTCATTTGGGTCCCAGGATCTGCTTCAATTTGGCGGGTTTGGGCACGCCCTGTACAAGGCTGACATCGCCGTCGTCGTTTTTGTAGAAGATGGCGGGGGTGCCCCGGACATCTAGTTGTGCCATCAGTCGGTTATTAGCGGCGATGGCTTGCTTTGTTTTGGCTTGAACGTTGTCGGTGGGGTTAACGCCGCCTTTTTTGTAATTGCGTTCGTTGGCAGTGAGTGCGGCCTGGCTATCTTGGGCCTGAAGGATGGCCGCCGCTTTGCTTTGACTCGAGGGTTTTAGAACAGCCACCAGGATGTGGCGAATCTGAACTTTACCGTTTTTGACCCACGGTCGGCTCTGCTGGAAGAAGCGATGGCAATAGGGGCAATTCGGATCCACGAACTCATAGATCTTGATCGGCGCATCCGGGTTTCCGTCTGCAATCCAGTGGCTGGCCGCCAGTTTTTGCCAGGCCCCGCTGGGGTTGTAGGAGTCGACGTATGGCTGGAGTTTGTCCCGTGTCAGATTGTTAGTGTTCGCATCAAAGAGACTGCCGACGATCACGTGCTTGTCATCCGGCGTCAGATACAGGGCGACCGTCTGCTTGTGGGTGCGTGCTGCGAAACCTTGGAGTCCGCCTGGCGCGGCAAATTTCGCGACCACGGTCATATCGTTGTGCGCGGCCAGTTTGGCGACCGGTGCGGGTAGGTCGTCGACAGTCGCCGTCGCGGCTAGTGGCATTGCCATCAGCACCGCAAGCATCACGCGCAAGACCAGCTTCATGCCCTCATCACCTTTTCCATACGCAGCCTCAGACATGATAAACCGCGTTTTCGTTCCCAGTGGTGCTATACAAGACGGCCAACCAGTGATTGACCGATACGACGCAGTGCTGGGAGTTGCTGTGTCAGTGCCAGCAGTTGCCGAGCGATCAGGGCGGTTGGTTCCGCCGTTGTCTCGGCGGCATCCGCCAACCGTGTGCGTAGCGCGGTCTCGCGGTAGCTGTCGACCGGCATGGGCTCGCCACGAATCAATGCTTCCGCACATTCGGATAGCGCATCGGTCAAATAGGTCTCGGCATCCTGAAACCAGTCATGGTCGCCCATGGATTGCTGCGCGCCACGGTGGGCACCGAGTGTGGACAACCGTCCCAGTAGAGCTTGCGTAACAGTCAGCACCGACAACGCGCGTTGGCTGTCGGTGCCGGCGGCCCGCAGATCGCGTTGTGCGCTGGCAATGTGCCGAGTCACGGCCGCATCGGCGTTGTGGGCGTCGCGTCGTGCGATGCGATAGGCGAGGTCGTCGTGTTTGCCTTGCCGGTATTGTGTGCCGATCGCCTGCAGATAGCGGCTGTTGGCATGCAGAGCCTTGGCTAGGCGTGTATGCAGATCGCGTTCGCGCCAGTCCGGCAGCACGACCAGCATGGCGACGATGGCGAGTGCGCTCCCGATCAGGGTGTCGACTAGTCGTGGCACGATCAGATCGAAACCGTTGCCTACCTGATTGAAGGACAGTAGCACCAGTACGCTGATCCCGGCTGTTGCCACCGCATAACGGGAGAAACGCGTCACGAAGAAAACGACCGCGGCCACAATCATCAATAGCAGTTGGATATGTGGCGCGGGATACAAGAGCAAAAGCGCCCAACCGAGGCAAAGCCCAACAATGGTGCCGCCGACACGTCTGACCACGCGCTGCCGCGTGGCGCTGTAGTCGGATTGACACACGAGCATCGTGGTCAACAGAACCCAGGCGCCTTGATCGTCGCGGAATACAACCATCGCGGCATAACCGGCGACCAGTGCCAGCGCCAATCGCAGCGCTTGTCGGAAATGTGCTGAAGAAGGTGTGAGCGCCACCCAAAAGCGTCGTACGGTTTCACCGAGTGAACCCGGGCCGGCATCTCGCAGGGCGCTGGAGATATCGGCTTCCGGATCCGGGTGGGGCGGTTCGAGTCGTGCCGCGACTTTATCGAGATTGCGACCGACATCGGCAATGCTGTCATCCAGGCCAGCTTCGACCGTGTCCGAAGCGGTATCCGGCATCTCGGCAATCGATTGTGAGAGTTCGGCACGCGCGTGTTCGAGGGCGGTAGGTGGTGCTAGAATGTTGCCGTAGCGAAGCTCGCCGGCGCGTTCGAATAGTCGTCCGCCGATGCGTTGTATTAAATGTTTGATGCGATACAGGACATCGTCCTGACCAAAGGCGTGTGACAGCGCCCGGTAGTCGGCATGAACTGAATTCATGCGCTCGTGAATCTCCTGCGCTGCGATGTAGATCCGCAGGTTATGTGCCATCGTTGGCCGTGACCAATGGCTGTTCAGGCGATCGAACAAGGCAGCGCGGACGTTGTTCATGGCACCCACAGTCCGCGCGTTGGCATGGGCCAGACGTTGTTGGACCGCCGGGCGGTTGACCGCTTCACTGGGTTCGAAGAGGGTAGCCTTGATGTCGACGTAATCCCCCAGCGAATCGAAAAGTTCGGCGAGTGCCTGACGTACCGGGCGTCGGATGATGATGGCGTTCCACGCGACAGCGACCAAGCCGTAAGTACCGGCACCGAGCAATAGCCAAAACGGTCGGGTCCACGCAGTCGAGGTCTCAATACCGGTATGTGAAACCGCGATCAGGCTATATATCGACAGGAGTAACGTGGCATTACCGATGGTTCGATAGCGTGGGCTCACGGCGCCCATCATCACGAGGCCAAATGTGCCAGCGAATAGCGCCAGCGCGAACAGAATTGGCATCCCGGCCAGTCCGACGACTGTAAAGGCGGCCGTGGCAAAGCACCCCAGTGATACGGCGAGTGCTTCGACCCGTTCGCGGGGGCCGTCGTCGGTTTCGGCGATGCCGCCAGCAATGACACCGAGTGTCAATGGAATGAGCGCATCCATGCGATCCGTAACGTATGCCAGACCGACGACGACGCTGAGAGACGCGAGGACGCGCAGAGCGTCGGCGACGCGATCAGCGTGGATGACGCGTTTGAATGGAGTCGACAACAAGTGCTTATGACTCGTCATGTTTCAGGCGCTCGGTAGAAGCTGGTGTAAGTGGTTCGCGCATGGGATCAGTATAGCGGCCCATTACGACAGGCAACCGCTGATGGCATCAGGCAAAATATCGGCCGAATTAGTGCGTGCACGACATCATCATGCAAGACGCCCGGCCGCCGATTGATTCGGCATGGAACCTCGTATTCGAGGCCGCACCCGGGCGTGTAGAAGCGCTGCTGGCTGAGCTGGCTTGGCGCGACGTAACGGTCGTGGCGCGTGCGGATCCTCTAATCTACGCATATGGGGCGCAGCAACCGGCTGCTTGGGCGCAAAACACCTGGTTGGACCCGCATGTGCTGGCAATTGAGTCCATCGGCGATGCAGCACGTCAGCTCCGGGCAAAGCAGCGTAATTGGTGGTCGGTGCCAACGACAGCCTATCGCCGGACGGCGCTTGTTGCCGAACGGCTGCCGCCGGTGCGCGCCGCCCCGCTCGAGTTCCCCGCGGCGCCACCCACGGCGCCGTTGGGCGCCTGGACGCTGGTTGATCGTCATTGCCTGGTTGCCAGTGCCAGCGCCAGTAGCCATTTCCCACGTGGTCGGCCGCAATTCGTCGAAGACCGTGCCGGACCGCCGAATCGAGCCTATCTGAAATTATGGGAAGCGTTGACGCTGACCCGCGACTGGCCGCAACCCGGCCAAACCGTACTTGATCTCGGTGCCGCGCCAGGTGGCTGGAGTTGGGTGGCCGCCACGCTGGGTGCCGATGTAACCGCTGTTGATCGCGCGGGCTTGGCGATGGCGGTGGCGAGCAATCCGCGGGTCGAGAGCAGGCGCAGTGACGCGTTCAAAGTTGGCGTCTCCGACGTCGATGCTCCGGACTGGATACTGTGCGATGTCGCGGGCTATCCCGAACGTATCGTCGCGCTGGCGCAGTACTGGGCCGAGGTGATGCCTATGGCATCACTTATCATGACGCTGAAATTTCGGCGTAACGCCGATCCAACAGTGTTGGACGCACTGGCAAACATCCCGCACGCGCGGTTGTGTCACCTCGGGGCTAATAAAAACGAATTGACATTGTTTCGTTTGCCGGAAGGTGGGCCGCCTGAGGCCGCTCCGGCCGCCAAGAGTGCAGCCAACAATGCGTCTTTGCAGAGATAATTCATGTTGCATCAAACCGTTTGATGAGCGAGTTCTGTATGCTTCCCACTATTGTTGCTGTGTCGTATCCGGCACCCGTTATAGGCCGTATTCGGTCGTTTGATCTGTATGCCGAGTAAATTTTTCTATCTGGTTGTGATTGCATCCGTGGCTGCACAGACTGGCTGTGCAGCCGGCGTGAATAGTGAATCGAATTCGGAGCAATCGAGTGCGCCTAAAAAAGTCGATCAGATTTCGTTCCAGCCGCTAAAGCCCACGGGTGATCAGTCGGCCGTTGCAAAACA
This sequence comes from Salifodinibacter halophilus, assembly GCA_012999515.1. NCBI lineage: Bacteria > Pseudomonadati > Pseudomonadota > Gammaproteobacteria > Salinisphaerales > Salinisphaeraceae > Salifodinibacter > Salifodinibacter halophilus. The sequence continues at coordinate 2,032,589 of JABEEB010000001.1, forward strand.
GGTTGCAACCAAGCTTCAGGGCAATCACTACGACAAGAAAAAACTGGATGATGATTTTTCCCGAGAGTTGTTTAAGGCCTATATAGACGATCTGGATCCGAGTCACGACATCTTGTGCCAATCGGATGTGACGGAATTGCGCCAGCAGTATGGCGATGCGCTCGATAACCAGCTGAAAAAAGGCGAAACAGGTGCACTCTACGCCATATTTAATCGCTATCAGAAGCGCCGGATGCAGATGGAGCGGTTTGCGCTCAATGTAGTCGAGTCAGATTTCGACTCGCTGGATTTGGAGTCAGATCGCGCACTTCGCACTGATCGGAGCAAAGCGCCTCGACCGGTCGATGAAACCGCTCAGCGCGATCTCTGGCGCAAGAAATTGGTTAATCAGGTTATCCGCGAGCATCTCCACGGCACGGAGTCGGAAAAGGTTCAGCATCGGCTCAAGCAGCGCTATCGGCAAAACATCCGGCGCTTGGCTCAGATCAAGTCACGCGATGCGTTTTCAGCCTTCATGCATGCCGTAACGCACAGCTACGATCCACATACCGATTATTTTTCACCCGAGCGCTCGAAGAATTTCAGTATCGACATGAACCTGAAGTTGCAGGGCATCGGTGCGCAACTGAGGACGAAAAACGGTTACGCGGAACTGGTACGGCTAATTCCGGGTGGCCCCGCCGCGAAAAATGGCCAGTTGAAGCCCGCCGATCGCATCCTTGCTGTTGGCCAGGGTAAGGACGGTGAGTTCACCAACGTGGTCGGCATGCGGCTGGACCACACCGTGCAGATGATTCGCGGCAAAGCCGATACTGTCGTCCGGCTGCGTGTATCTAGTGGTGAAGCTAGCCAAACTCGGGTCGTGACGCTGACGCGGGCTAAGATAAAGCTAAAAGATCAAGCGGCCCAGCATCAGGTGATGAGTCTCGATTTTCGTGGCCAGACACAGAAAGTCGGGCTCGTCACACTGCCGTCGTTTTATAACGGCACCGCGGCCGACGTGAAAGAGGCTCTTACCAAGCTCAAGAAAGCCGATGTTCAGGGGGTGGTGCTTGACCTGCGTAATGATGGCGGTGGCGCGCTCGGCGAAGCCATGAAGTTGATCGGCTTGTTCATGCCGCCCGCGCCGGGGGTCCAGATCCAAGACGCCGGCGGCGACGTCCAGGTGCTGGGCGATCGCAGCCCTAACGCATTCTACAGTGGGCCATTGGTAGTGCTGGTTAATCGGCTGTCTGCGTCGGCTTCGGAGATCACGGCGGCGGCGCTGCAGGACTATGGGCGTGCGATCGTCGTGGGCAGCCAGACCTTCGGCAAAGGCACCGTGCAAACGATCCTGCCGTTGAAAAGCGGTGAACTGAAACTAACTGAGGCCAAGTTCTATCGTGTCACAGGCGACAGCACCCAAGTGCGCGGTGTGACGCCCGGAATCAAGTTTCCCTCAGCTGTCGATCCGGAAAAAATTGGTGAAAGTGCGCTCCAAAACGCGTTGCCATGGGATCGGATTCCACCCACGCGCTATCCGCACAGTGATTCGGTTAACAGCAAACTAAAAACGCTCCGCACCAACCACAAACAGCGTGCCAAGGACCAACCTGATTTCCATTATTTAGCTGAGCGGATCCGGATGGCGCGCAAACAAGGGGGTCGCAGCAAGGTTTCGTTGAACATCGATAAGCGGCGCAAACATCGCAACAAAATGCGGGCCACGCAGTTGCAATTGGCAAACGAGCACCGCAAGGCAACCGACAAAGACCCGTTCAAGAATTACGAGCAACTCAAGGCCCATGACGACGCCGAAGGCGATATCGAAAACGTCAATACACGCCGGGCGCAGGACAAGACCAACGCGTTTGAGACGGAGGCGGGGCGCATCGTGCTGGACTTAAGGCGTTTGCTTAAGAAGCAATCGGATCAACAGACTGCCGCCTAATTGAGTCCAAGCGCATTTTTGTCCGCGCAACCAAAAGGCAGAGATTGCGCTTTTCCAAATGGGCTATAGGCCAGCCTCGCTGATCAAGCTTGGTGCCTGCGAGGCAGTAGCCGCGCAGTCTAAAAATGCCGTTATGCCGGCTTAGGAAGCGGGGCGGGGTGCGTGTGTTGAAAACGTTGAGTACTATAGCCGCGTGACGCGCATCGGAGTGCGCAACCAGGCAGGCCGGTGGTTTGCGAGCGTATAAAATGGCAGGGGCAATGTTCACGGCGACAATGAACGACGCATTTGGAAACGAAGTCCCCTAGGCCATGGCTGACCTCGTTATCCGCCCCGCTGGTCGCGATGATGTTCCTACGCTGCTGGGCCTGATCCGAGAACTGGCCGAGTATGAGCGCGCACTCAACGAAGTGGTGGCTGATGAAACCACGTTGGCCACGGCGCTGTTCGATTCGTCGGCGACCGCCTATGCGCGTGTCGCCGAGCGCGAAGGCGTGGTCGCTGGTTTTGTCGTTTATTTCTATACGTTTTCGACCTGGCTCGGCCGCTATGGGCTGTATCTGGAAGATCTCTACGTGACGCCCGCCCTTCGTGGACACGGTGTGGGCCGCGCCTTGCTTACCGACCTTGCTGGAATCGCAGTGGCCGGGGGATGTCGGCGCGTCGAATGGCAGGTTTTGAATTGGAATAAGCCGGCAATTGATTTCTACGAAGCGATTGGTGCCCGGCCGCAATCGGACTGGACGACCTACCGATTGACTGAACCAGCACTTTCGGCGCTGGCTGAAGGGGCGAAATCTTGATTAATACGGCCGCGCTGTCGGTGTTTGTGCCGACATTCTTTCTGGTTTCGTTAACCCCCGGCCTGTGCATGACGCTGTCGATGGGGCTTGGCATGACCGTGGGGGTGCGCCGCACGCTTTGGATGATGGCCGGCGAGCTCGCGGGCGTTGCCTTGACGGCCACGCTGGCCGCGGTTGGCGTGGCCGCGATCATCTTGCATTACCCGGCGGTTTTCGAGGTGTTCAAGTGGGTCGGCGGCGCTTATCTTGTCTATCTCGGTGTGATGATGTGGCGTGCCGAAACCACTGCCGGTCTGGATAAAGCCGCCGCTGACGAATCTGGTGTATCGCGTGGCGGGCTGGTCAGCCAAGGATTTATTACTGCAGTCGCCAATCCCAAGGGATGGGCATTCGATATCGCTCTGCTGCCACCGTTTATCGATCAAGATCAGGCGGTCGTGCCGCAACTCGTGGTTCTGGTCAGTATTCTGCTGGTTATCGAACTGGTTTGCCTGTTGCTTTACGCAGCCGGCGGTCAGACAGCAAAGCGCCTGCTCAAGCGTGCTGACAATGTGCAGCTGTTAAACCGTGTTGCCGGGACACTAATTTGCGGCGTGGGGGTTTGGCTCGCGATTGGTTGACGTGCGTGACGCCGGCATTTCGGATTCTGAGTGGGGCTACGTACAACGATAAAACGAATCCGCCGCCGTTTGAGGCCCGTGAGCTTTTGCGTATGCGACGGTAAGGTCGCGTGGAACCGTTTATTCGCCGCATGCGTTGAACGAACGGCGATATTCAACGTCCAATGCCGCGTGAGATATGTGGCTGATCCCGTGTTGCGCTGGCCGTACCGGTCGGCTTCAGGTGAGCCGTCTTGTTGATGAAGCGAATAAAGTAAAGCAAGGAATCGTTAATGACTGGATCGAACAAAAAGTTGATCGCGGTGCTATTTGTCAGCGCGTTAGCGACTGCCGGGCCGACGAGTGCGCTGGCTGACCAGAACAGCGGCGGTCAGGCAAATGACGGTGCCAAACTCCAGCCTAGCGAAGCGAATACGGTCAAGGTCGTCAAACAGGCTAAGCCGAGCGTGGCTGCGATCAATATCAAGGTCAAAGGCAAGACCGTGAATCCGCTGGCTAACATGCCGCCGCAGATGCGCCGCTTCTTCAAGCAATTCAATGGCGGCAAGATGCAGAAGAAACAGCGTACCGAACGAGCTGCCGGTAGCGGCTTCGTCGTCGACAGCAAAGGCGAGATTCTGACTAATTATCACGTCATTGCGAATGCGCTGGAAAAAGATTCAACCAAGGTCAAGAAAAACGCCACGATCAACGTCCAATTTGGCAGCAAGGATAAATTGGCGGCATCCGTGGTTGGAGTCGATCAGTCCTATGATCTGGCGCTGTTAAAGCTTAAAGACCCGGACAAACTGCCGGACGACGCGGACGCGCTGAAATTTGCCGATTCGAACAACATCCAGGTCGGTGAGAAAGCGATCGCTATCGGCAACCCGTTTCTGCTGCAGTCGACCGTGACAGAGGGCATCGTGTCCGCGATCAACCGTGAACAGGCCTCTAAGGTTAGCGGCGTACCGATTTCCTATATCCAGACCGATGCGGCGATCAACCCCGGAAGTTCGGGCGGGCCATTGCTGAACTCGCAGGGGCGGGTTATCGGCATCAATGACGAGATCTTCGCACCGCACGGCACCTTCATCGGCGTCGGATTGGCGATTCCGAGCAACCTCGTGCGCAAGAATATCGACGAGCTCAAGAAAGGCGGCGTCATTAAGAAGGCGATGATCGGGGTCGCGGTTCAACCGTTGGAGAAATATCCGGAGGAGATCCGTCAGCAACTCAATCTGCCGGATCATGGCTTGATGGTTGTCAAGGTCAAGGAAGACGGCCCTGGTGACAAGGCTGGCCTTAAAGGCGCGCAGTTTACCGTCAATCAAGGCCAGCGACCGTGGCCCGCCGGCGGTGACATTATCCTCAAGGCGAATGGCAAGCCGATGAAATCAGGCCATGCGCTGCAGGACATCGTTTTCAGTAAATCTGCTGGCACCAAGGTCGATCTCCTGGTTCAGCATAAAGACGAGACCAAGGAAGTTACCGTCGAACTGGCTGTTCTGAAGTCGGCTGGTAAAAACAAGCGTAAGTAACGCCAATCGATAGCCGCCCGGGCGACCGGATTTGCGCCGGTGCTTGGGCGGCTAATCGTTTTGTGCAGCCCTTGATAGCGGGTGTTTCTATAAACCAGGTTAGAAACTTTTCGCAAACTATTGTTTTTTCAGGAAAGGTAAGGTAGTCTCCTCAAGGCGCGCGGTACAACCGGTGGCCTACGATGCGACTAACAATGAAAATCGGGGTTGGCCTCGTGCTTGTGGCAGGTGTTGCGACAAGTGCAAACGCAGTAACCCTCGATCACGTCAAGGTCGAACAGAAATCCGAGCTGACGCGGGTTATGTTCGCTTTCAGTCGCGCTCCGGATGTCAAACAATTCGTGTTGGGGTCGCCACCGAGGGCGATTATCGATATGCCGGAGACGCGCTCGAACTGGTCGCCGGATAAGTCGGTTAGCGGTCCGCGCATCAAGGCGATACGTACCGCACGACACCAGGACGGAACCCTGCGCGCCGTACTCGATCTGCGTTCGGGAGCTTACTGGGGCGGGCTCGAGGAAGCCGGGAAAAATCGTCTTGTAGCCAAAATTCGCGGCGGCTCGAGTCCTGACTCTAGCTCTGGCGCGTCGTCGCAGAGCCAGAAGCGATCAACTGCTGACAAGGCAACCAGTAATAGTCAATCGAGTCAGACTGCGGCGTATCACGTCGCGCCTGACAACGCGTCGGCTGTGGTTGTGATCGATCCGGGCCACGGTGGTCGTGATCCGGGCACAACGGGGCCGAACGGTCTGACCGAAAAGGCCGCCATGCTTGCGGTAAGTCGACGCGTCAAAAAGAAATTGGATGCTCGGCCCGGGATCAAGGCCGTGTTGACGCGACACCGTGATCGTTATGTAAGTCTGCCCAAGCGGCGGAAGATCGCACAGGCCAAACACGCTGATCTTTTCGTCTCGTTGCATGCGAATTCGTACCCGAAAAGCCCTGCCGTCAAGGGGGGCACGTGTTATGTGCTATCGCGTCACGGTGCAAGTAACGCCAAAGCTCGTCAGCTCGCGAGGTTTGAGAATAGTTCCGATCCGAAAGTCGCGGGCGTGGACTTTGCGGCGAATAACAAAACGCTGAATCGCGTGTTAACCGACCTGTTTCAGAATGATTCCATAAACGCCGCAGATAATCTTGCCAAGGCGATCATTACACAATTCGGCAAAGTAGAGCCGCTTTATCATTCCGAGCCAAAGCGAGCGAATTTTGCGGTTCTGCGCGATCCCATGATCCCGTCGGTTCTTTGCGAGACCGCTTTTCTGTCGAATCCTGGACAGGCCCGCAAACTTCGCCATAACGCGTTCCGTGCGAAGCTATCTAGTGCGATAGCCAAAGGCGTCGAAAACTATTTTGAACGTTATCCGCCGATGCAGAAGTCCCGGCAGAGTGGTGATATCTATCTCGTCCAGGCTGGCGATACGCTCGGTGGCATTGCCGCACGTAACCAAACGTCCGTTAAGCGTTTGCAGCAGCTAAACAGGCTCGAAAGCTCGCAGGTCAATGTTGGCCAAAAACTACGCCTGCCTAACGCTGGTTCTAGTACCAGTACATCGCATGTGAGCTCGGCTGGTGCGAAGACTAAATACAAGGTGCAAAAGGGCGATACGCTCTCGGCGGTTGCCCGGTCCCATAATGTGGACATGGACAAGATAATCGCAATGAACGAGTTGTCGAGTCGGCAACTGCGCGCTGGACAAGAGCTTGCGTTGCCAGCTTCGGCCGGGAAAAAGAAGGTCGTGGTGAATCGCGGCGATACCCTGTCCGAGATAGCGCGGCGCAATGGCACATCCATCAAGCGTTTGAAGCGTGATAACGATCTCCACAATGAACGCCTGTCTAAAGGACAGGTGCTCTGGGTGCCGGAAACGCCGACGCGCTCGTCTTAACTAGGCTGGATCGGGAACCGCCGTTCTGGCCTCGAGCATGCGCAGGATTTAACATGCGCGTTGCCGCGCGCCCGTAGCTCAGTCGGATAGAGCAACGGCCTTCTAAGCCGTAGGTCGCTGGTTCGAATCCAGCCGGGCGCGCCATTCAGCCGAGCCGCCGAAGGCGGGGCGGCTGAATGGCCTGTGTAGTTGCATTCGAACCAGCGCAAAGAGTTTGGTTCGACGGATGCGCGCAACGCGCATCCGAACAGCGCGGCTATGCTGCGTTGTAAAGCGTTTGGTAAAGCAAGAATAAGTTGAGCGCGATAATGATCGCGGCCACAGCCCATGCCGTAATCGTCGTCGCTTTGTGATTGACGAGGCTGCCCATGAGTTGTCGATTGGAGCAGAATAAAAGCATCGGGATAAGGGCGAAAGGGATGCCGAACGACAAAACGACCTGGCTTAAGACCAGTGAATCCGTTGGGTTCAAGCCCAACCCCAGGATCAGCAGCGCCGGCGCCATCGTGATCAATCGACGCAGGAACAGGGGAATCCGCCGATTAATATAGCCGGCCATGACAACCTGGCCGCTCATCGTGCCAACAGACGAGCTCGATAAACCGCTGGCCAGTAGGCCTACCCCAAACAAAATAGCCGCCAATGTGCCGACCCGATCGCCGAGCTGGCCGAACGCGCCCGCGAGCGTAGAGACCGGCTCACCAGTGCCGAAGAAAAGACCGGCCGCCATAACCAGCATGGCGCCGTTGATTGCGCCGGCGACCGCCATAGCCAGGAGTATGTCGATAAACTCGAATCGAAAAATCTTTCTGCGTTCGGCTTCCGTGCGGCCGACTACGCGCCGTTCGGTCAGCGCCGAGTGTAAATAGATGACGTGCGGCATAACCGTTGCACCGAGAATGCCGGCGGCCAACAGCACGTTATTTGCATCCGTGAAGTGCGGTATGAATAGGCCGTAGGTCAACTTGCCCAGGTCTGGTTGGGCTAATGCGACCTCGTAAGCGAAAGTTGCAACGACAATACCGACAAGTGCAGTGATGCCGGCCTCGAACCAGCGAAAGCCCTGGCGCTGGAGCTCCAGAAGCACGAATGAGAATATGCCGGTAATAACCGCGGCCGGGAAAATCGGGATGCCAAAAAGGAGGTGCAGCCCCAGCGCGCCGCCGATGAATTCGGCGAGATCGGTAGCGATGGCCACAATTTCCGCTTGGATCCACAGGCCGAACGTGACAGGCGTGGGGAAACGTTCCCGCGATATTTCCGGCAGGTTCTTGCCGGTCGCGATGCCCAGTTTGGCCGACATCGACTGGATTAATACGGCCATGAGGTTCGACAGAAGGATCACCCAGAGCAGCATGTAGCCATACTTTGAACCGGCCGTGATATTGGTCGCGAAATTGCCGGGGTCAATGTAGGCAACGGCTGCGATAAAAGCTGGCCCGAGAAATGGTAGAAGTCCTTTCAGCCCGCGCCGATGGCCGTCGAGTGCTGCTTCGGCAGCGCGAATCGTCGAGCTTTCACCGGGCAAAGAGGTGTTCCGGGACGAGGCTGGTGAGCTCATAGGCGTGTAATCCCCGCGATGCGGCAAATGCAGCAGGCGCGATTCGAAGCGCAGATGGGCGCGAATCTGGTTGCCTGCCAGTCCGGTGGCTGAATGGCATCAAGGGGATGCGGCATGCTTAAGCTGAGTATTATAGGTTTTGCGATGGCTAAATTTTAATGGCTTTGCTCTCAAACGATCAATAATGGTTTGTGTGGATCCAGCCATGAGCGGCTCGCAATGCCTTGGCCGATGTGACGCAGCTGCGTGCTCTATGTGTGGTCCGGTGGTGTGTTCGACGACTTGATACGTGTCCTTGATTCTACGAACGTCGCGTCCACGTTCAGATTGCATGTTAATGGAGGCAGGCATGGAAACGGTTGATTTGCAGAGCGATGGGGTTACCAGTTCACGCATCGGTCTGGGTACGTGGGCGATCGGCGGCTGGATGTGGGGCGGAACCGACGAAGCGGAGTCGGTGCGCGCCATCCAGAGTGCGCCGGATCGCGGCATCACGCTGATTGATACGGCGCCGGTGTATGGTTTCGGTCGCTCGGAAGAAATCGTTGGCCGAGCCGTTGCCGAAGGCAACCTGCGTGATCGCGTCGTGCTCGCGACGAAGTGCGCGCTGGAGTGGGATGATCAAGGTGGTGTGCGTCGAAATGCGACGCGCCAGCGTCTTCTGCAGGAGGCCGACGATTCGTTACGGCGTTTGCGTACCGATGTGATCGACCTGTTGCAGGTCCACTGGCCTGATCCGAATATCGATGTGCGCGAAACAGCCGAGGCCATGGCTGAACTTAAAAATGCCGGTAAGATTCGCGCGGTAGGTGTGTCCAACTTTACACCGGCGCAGATGGATCAGATGCAGTCGATCGTCGACATCGACGTCGTGCAAAATCCCTATAACCTGTTCGAGCGCGACATCGAGTCCGACGTATTGCCCTGGGCCGAGCGTCATAACTCGCGCCTTCTAGCCTACGGCGCGTTGTGCCGCGGCCTGTTGGCCGGGCGGATGTATCGCGATCGTCAGTTCGAGGGCGACGATCTTCGGCAATCGGATCCCAAGTTCATGCAGCCACGCTTCGATCAGTATCTAGCGGCGGTGTCTGAACTCGATACGTTTGCTCGCGAACGCTACGGCAAGACGGTGTTGGATTTGGCGATTCGCTGGATTCTTGACGCATATCCAGCCAGTATCGCCCTCTGGGGCGCGCGGCGGCCCGATCAACTTGATAGTGTGGCCGAAATCGGCGGTTGGTCGTTGGATGATGAGGCACGCCGAACCGTCGGTGATATTGTCGATCGACACGTTACCGATCCGGTTGGCCCCGAGTTTATGGCACCGCCGGCTCGCACTGACTGACAGCAGCCAGTCGGGCTGAGTAGGCCACGCACCGTAACAGCGCACCGGATTGCTATAATTAGTCGGTTATGAGAAGCGCCGCTCGCCTGGCGACGGCCGCAGGATGAGTCAGACCAGTTCAGAAAACGAGGAATCAATGGACGTATCCGTCGAACACGCGGGCAACCTGGGCCGGCGCGTCAAAGTCGAAATCCCCGCCGATCGCGTTAAACAGACGATCGACGAGAAAATTCGGCGCGTGGGTGAAAAGGCGCACGTGCCGGGGTTCCGGCCGGGCAAAGCCCCAACCCAAGTATTGTTTCAACGCTACGGTGACCAGGTACGCCAGGAGGCTGCCAGCGAACTGATCCAGAGCGTGTATTCCGAGGCGCTGGAAGAGGCTGAAATCAGCCCGGCCGGTCAGCCGGAAATCGAGATGGGTGAAATCAAGACCGATGCGCCGTTGGCGTTCACGGCCAATGTCGAAGTCTATCCCGAAATCGAATTGACCGGGTTGGATGCATTGTCGGTGGAACGGCCGGATGCATCGGTTACCGATGACGACGTCGACAACACCATCGAGCGCGTGCGCCAGCGCAACGCGACCCGTGAAACGGCTGAGCGCCCGGCGCAGGAAGCCGATCAGGTCACAGTGGACTATACCGGCTATAAAGGCGGTGAGGCGTTCGACGGTGGCAGTGCAGAAAACGTGACCGTTGAGCTCGGCTCGAATTATTTTCTGGCCGATTTGGAAGCTTCGCTCCACGGCCGGAGTGCAGGCGAGACTTATACCGTCGAGATCACTTTCCCCGACGATTATCAGGATGAGGACCTGGCCGGCCAGCCGGCGAGCCTGGAAGTGAGCGTCAAAAGCGTGGAGGTCGACGTGCCACCTGCGCTAGACGAAGAGTTTATTCGCGGTATGGGCGTTGAAGAAGCCACGGTTGACGCGCTCCAGAGCGAAGTTCGGAACTCGCTTGAAGAGCAGGTCAAAAATGCGATCGAGTCCAAGGTCAAGTCGCAGGTCATGGACAGCGTGTACGAGGCCAACCCGATCGATGTCCCGGAGGCGATGGTCAGCCAGGAAATCGAGCGCATGCGCGGCGAAGCCAAGCAGAATCTGCCGGAAGGCATGCAAGGCGACGACGAAATGCTGAAACAGATTCTGCCCGATTCGGCGCTGCGCGAGCAGGCCGTCAAGCGGGTTGCGCTGGGGCTGCTGCTGTCCCAGATCATCTCTGACTATGGGCTGGAGGTTGAGAAAGCGCGCGTCGACGCCAAGATAGACGAGGTGGCGGCATCTTACGGTGATCAGGCCGACCAAGTCCGCAACTATTACCAGCAGAATCCGCAGATGATCGAAGGCCTGCAAGCCATGGTTATGGAAGAGCAGGTTATCGAGAAGCTGCTGGAGGATGCGACCGTTACCGAGAAATCGATGACGGTCGATGATTTACTTTCCGAACAAAACCAGTCGGGTGGCGCCTAAGCGCCCGGGGTATTACTTGATGACAGACAGCGAATACAGCGATACATCGCCGCAGAACCTGGGTCTTGTGCCGATGGTGGTCGAGCAGACCTCGCGAGGCGAGCGCTCGTTCGACATCTACTCGCGACTCCTGAAGGAACGCGTCATATTTGTCGTCGGTCCGGTAGACGACCAGATGGCGAATTTGATCGTGGCGCAACTTTTGTTTTTGGAATCGGACAATCCCGACAAAGACATCCAGTTGTATATCAATTCGCCAGGTGGTTCGATTACGGCGGGGATGTCGATCTACGACACGATGCAGTTCGTCAAACCTGATGTGTCCACCATGTGCCTCGGTCAGGCCGCCAGTATGGGGGCGGTGCTGCTGGCTGGCGGTGCTCAGGGCAAGCGTTTTGGTCTGCCGAACTCGCGTTTCATGATCCATCAGCCGATGGGCGGCTTTCAGGGGCAGGCGACCGACATTGATATTCACGCCCGTGAGATCCTGCACGCGCGGCAACGCCTGAACGATATCCTGTCCTATCACACCGGTCAGCCGCTGGAGCGCATCAAGGCCGATACTGAGCGCGATTACTTCATGGGCGCACAGGAGGCCGTGGACTACGGCGCATTGGACAGTGTTTTGGCTGGGCGCGAAACGGATAGTGACAGCAACACGTAATCCGATGGTATAAGCCGGCGCGAGGGCGCCGGAGACTTGCTATTCGGCACCGCGTGGGTGTAGAGATAGACGCAAAGACAGTGGAACGCGCGCAATGACGGAAGATACCCAAACCGGCGGCGGCTCGGGCGACAACAACGATCGGACGCTGTACTGCTCGTTCTGCGGTAAGTCCGAGCACGAGGTCCGCAAGTTGATTGCCGGGCCATCGGTCTACATATGCGACGAGTGTGTGGATCTGTGTAACGACATCATGCGCGAGGAGCTGACCGCCGAACCCGCGCAGAAAGGATTGCCGAGCCCGTCCGAAATCAACAAGGTGTTGGACGATTACGTGATCGGTCAGGATCAGGCCAAAAAGATCCTGTCGGTGGCCGTATACAACCACTACAAGCGGTTGAATGCCAGCCAGGGCGAAGATGACGTTGAGCTGGTCAAGTCCAATATCCTGCTGTTAGGGCCGACCGGCTGCGGCAAGACGTTGTTGGCCGAGACGTTGGCCCGGTTGCTGGATGTGCCATTCGCCATCGCCGATGCGACAACGCTGACCGAAGCCGGTTACGTCGGCGAAGACGTCGAAAACATTATCCAGAAGCTGCTTCAGAAGTGTGACTACGACGTCGACAAGGCGCAGCGCGGTATCGTCTACATCGACGAAATCGACAAAATCTCGCGCAAATCCGAGAATCCGTCGATCACCCGCGATGTGTCCGGCGAAGGCGTCCAGCAGGCGCTGCTCAAGCTGATCGAAGGTACGACGGCCTCGATACCGCCGCAAGGCGGGCGCAAGCATCCGCAGCAGGAATTTCTGCAGGTCGATACTTCCGGCATCCTATTCATTGTTGGCGGCGCATTCGCCGGCCTCGACGAAACAATCGCCAACCGCGAAGGGCACGCCGGAATCGGCTTCTCGGCTGAAGTCAAGACACAGGAGGAGCAACGCTCGCTCGGTGACACATTGGCCACAGTTGAGCCTGAAGACTTGGTCAAGTACGGCCTGATCCCGGAATTTGTCGGCCGACTGCCAGTGGTCGCCACGCTCGAGGAGTTGGATGAGAACGCGTTGATCTCGATCCTGTCTGCGCCGAAGAATGCGCTGACTAAGCAATACGCCCGATTGTTCGAGATGGAGGGTGTTGATCTCGAGATTCGTGATGATGCTCTGCGCGCGATGGCGCAACGGGCAATGGCCCGGAAGACCGGTGCCCGCGGGCTACGGACGCTTTTTGAGTCGATCCTGCTCGATATCATGTATGAGTTGCCGACCATGGAGAATGTCTCCAAGGTCGTGATCGACGACGCCGTGGTTAACGGCGAAGCGCAGCCCTACATCGTGTACGAAAACGCCGAGGCCGCTCGCGTCGGCGCATGACGGGATTATAAGCTTTTAGCTCCCCTGGACGCCGGGACGCGATACCAAGCGTTCTGGCGATTCGAACGGTCGTTAGAACAATAACACGAAAGGCGATTGAAAGCCGCGACCGAACCCGCATATCTCTAGTCAGCGCGGTGGCTACAACGTCCGCCGCGCGCTCCAATGAGGTTAATTATGACTGACCAGGACCGACTGCCACTGCTGCCGTTGCGTGACGTGGTGGTGTTCCCGCATATGGCGATTCCATTGTTCGTTGGGCGTGAGAACTCGATCACCGCGCTCAATGCTGCGATGGCCGAAGATAAAAAGATTCTGCTTGTGGCCCAGCGCTCGGCAGAAATCGACGAGCCAGGGCGCGACGAAGTCTACGATGTGGCGACTGTCGCTTCCATTTTGCAGATGCTCAAACTGCCGGACGGCACCGTCAAAGTGTTGGTGGAAGGCAGCGATCGTGCCCACTTGGGGTCGTTTGAAGAAGCCGAAGATGGTTATTTTGTCGCTGGCTGGGAAGCGGTGACAGAACCTGCTGGCGACCAAGTCGAATCGGATGCGCTGATGCGTTCGGCCGTGACCAGCTTCGAGTCCTATTCCAAACTGAATAACAAGGTTTCTTCGGATCTGCTGGCATCGTTGTCTAGCATGGATTCGGCAGGGCGCTTGGCCGACACGATGGTGGGCCACTTAAATCTTCGCCTCGACGAGCGCCAGGAAATTCTCGAGATCGCTGACCCGGCTGCGCGACTCGAGCACGTCGTCGCCAAAATCGAAGCGGAAAAAGAAGTCCTTGAGGTCGAGAAAAAAATCCGCAGTCGCGTCAAGGAGCAGATGGAGAAATCGCAGCGCGAGTATTATTTGAATGAGCAGATGAAGGCCATTCAGAAAGAACTCGGCGAAATTGACGAAAGTGGCGGCAACGACCTCGACGAGTTGCAGCAGAAAATCGAAAAAGCGGGGTTGCCAAAAGCCGCGCGTGAAAAGGTCGACGCCGAATTTGCCAAGTTGAAATCGATGTCGCCGATGGCGGCTGAAGCGACCGTGGTCCGTAATTATCTGGATTGGATGGTTGATGTGCCGTGGAAAAAGCGCACGCGCACCAAGATCGATCTCGATAAGGCCCAACAGGTGCTCGACACCGACCACTACGGGTTGGAACGGGTCAAAGAGCGTATCGTCGAGAACTTGGCCGTGCAGTCGCGGGTCAAGAAGATCAAAGGGCCGATTCTGTGCCTCGTCGGCCCGCCGGGCGTGGGCAAGACTTCGCTTGGGCGCTCGATCGCGCAAGCGACCAACCGCAAATTCATGCGCATGAGTCTTGGCGGCGTGCGCGACGAAGCCGAAATCCGCGGTCATCGGCGGACCTATATTGGCTCCATGCCGGGTAAGATCGTTCAGAACCTGACCAAGGTCGGTGTCCGCAATCCGCTGTTTTTGTTGGATGAAGTCGACAAGATGGCGATGGATTTCAGAGGCGACCCGGCGTCAGCGTTGCTCGAAGTACTTGACCCCGAGCAAAACAGCACCTTTGCTGATCACTACCTGGAGGTCGATTACGATCTGTCGCAGGTTATGTTCGTGTGCACGGCTAACACGCTAGATATCCCGCCGGCGCTACTGGATCGCATGGAAGTGATCCGGCTGTCGGGCTATACAGAGGATGAAAAACTCAACATCGCGGATGGCCACCTGTTGCCGAAGGCCCGATCGGAAAATGGTCTCACAGCTGACGAGTTATCCATTTCCGACAACGCGTTGACCGATATCATCCGGCGCTATACCCGTGAGGCTGGTGTGCGTAACCTCGAGCGCGAGATCAGCACTGTCTGCCGCAAGGTGGTTAAGCAAATCATCCAATCCCAGGGGCGCGATTCGGTTAGTGTGACGAACAGCAATCTGCAGAAATATCTGGGTGTGCCGCGGCATCGCTACGGCCAAGCGGAAGAGACTGACAGCGTAGGCAAGGCCACCGGACTGGCGTGGACCGAGGTCGGCGGCGAGCTGCTCACGTTGGAAGCGGCCGCTGTGCCGGGCACCGGCAAAATGGAGAATACCGGCTCGCTTGGCGATGTCATGCAGGAATCGATTCAGGCGGCGCGGACGTTCATTCGATCGCGCACCGAGGCGCTTGGAATCGACCCGGAATTCATGCGCAACCGCGACGTGCACGTTCATGTGCCGGAAGGCGCGACGCCCAAGGATGGACCCAGCGCTGGCACCGGCATGGCGACAGCCATGATTTCGGCGCTCACCGGGATCCCAGTGAGCGCGAGTGTGGCCATGACGGGTGAAATCACGCTTCGCGGCGATGTGTTGCCGATCGGTGGACTCAAGGAGAAACTGTTGGCTGCCCACCGCGGCGGCATCCACACCGTGCTGATCCCGCAGGAAAACGCTAAGGATCTTAAAGAGATTCCCAGCAACATCAAGAATAAACTCGATGTGCAGCCGGTGCGTCACGTCGACGAAGTCATCGAGACGGCGCTTGTTCAGCAACCGGCGCCGCTGGCTGACGGCGCGCCGGCCGCAGAAACAAAATCGGTTGCCGGTGAGTCGGAGGTTCGTCCACACTGACGCGAACTGCGAGTTCCCGGATAGGAATATCGTTGTGAGCCGATGCATGCCTCGCTATCGGGGCATGCATTTGCTGTTTAATGTGGCTGGGCGCGACCTCGACTGCCGCGTGATACGCGGAATGGGCGCGAGACCTGACGAAGTCATTATTGACGGGGCGTCAGTGCACTTGTATAACCCCTTGGAACGTGGCGCGGCTCGACCGTGTGGCGGGGGTGCCGGTATCGTTGGGCTGGCAGAGTACCGAACGATGCTTGCGTAGCCTGTTAAAATTTCTCCTCACTACAGGGATCTTTGTAATGAATAAAACCGATCTTATTGACGTCATAGCGTCGAAAGCCGACTTGTCGAAAGCCGACGCGCAGCGAGCTTTGGAAGGGACCCTGAATGCAATCACGGAGTCGATGAAAAGCGGCAACGATGTCCAGCTGGTTGGCTTTGGTACCTTTTCGGTAAGAAAGCGCGCTGAACGCCAGGGCCGCAATCCCAAAACCGGGGAGTCGATTCGTATCCCGGCTGGTCAAACACCGGGTTTCAAGGCTGGCAAAGCGCTTAAAGACGCGGTAAACTAGGCGACTTGGTGATGATTGGATCGGCCGCCGAATCGCACCCGGGTGCTTAGCTCAGCCGGTAGAGCGTCGCCCTTACAAGGCGAAGGTCGGCGGTTCGAACCCGTCAGCACCCACCAGAAAATCGGAGCGGTAGTTCAGCTGGTTAGAATGCCGGCTTGTCACGCCGGAGGTCGCGGGTTCGAATCCCGTCCGCTCCGCCATTTTGATATGCGCCCGGTATCGGGCGCTTCTTTTTTCCCCACTGTCGCGCTCGGCGCGGCCAAATAAGATGAGCTATGCTGCAGCGAATACGGGATAACTCCAGCGGTCCGCTGGCCTATGCCGTTGTCGCGGTGATTGTGCTCGTATTCGGTGTTTGGGGCATCGGCTCGTATTTGACGCCATCGCCGAACAAATCCGTGGCTACGGCCGCCGGTAGCGATATCTCCAAACGGCAATTACGCAGTGCCGTTAATCAGCGCTATCAGCAACTGAAGGCGCGCCGTGGCGAGCAGTTTGATCCCGACAAGATTTCCCGGCCTGATGTGCGGCGCGCTGCGCTTCAGCAGCTCATTCAGTCGCAGTTAACGACCCAATACGCCAAAAATGCTGGCTACCAAGTCAGTAACGGTGATGTGCTGGCGTTTCTCAAACAAAAAGCTGCATTTCAGAAAAATGGCAGTTTCTCGACCCAGCGCTATAAGCAAGCGTTGAAGCGTGCCGGTGTAAAGCCGGCGCGTTACGAAGCCGGGGTCCGCCAGCAATTGCTATCGCGGGTGGTCGAGAGCGAAATCCGATCGCAAGCTTTCGCTGTGCCACGCGCGGTGACAAGCGCCTATGACCGATTGCACGAAAAACGCCGCGTGGCCGTGCTGCGCTTTGCTCCGTCGCAGTGGCAGGCCAGCGTCGAAATCTCTGATCAGGCAATTCGCAAAGCCTATGAGAATGCGTCCAAGCAATATCGTGTGCCAGCGCGCGTTAAGCTGGCTTATGTCGTGCTCGACGCCGATAAACTTGATGTTCAGGCGGACACGGATCAAGCCCATCTGAAAAAACTGTACAAACAGAATAGGGCGCGGTTTCGGACGCCCGCCAAGCGAGCTGGCGAAGTGCTTCGTATCCCGATTGCCAAAGACGAGGCCGCTGCGGCGCGCGACAAAGCTCAGCAAGTTCAGGAAAAACTGAGCGACGGCCAAACTATGGCGCAAGTGGCGAAAAGTCTGTCTGGCGTGCGTCACCAACAGATTGAGTTAACGACCCAGCAAAACGCTGATGGTGCGATCGCTAACGCGCTTTTCGAGACCGACAAGAACACTGTCTCCAACCCTGTTCATGGTGACGATGCGTGGTTGGTCGTCCGGCCAACCAAAACGGTGCCGGCGAGTGAGAAACAGCTGAGCGACTCGTCGGTGCAAAAGATCTTGAAGCAGATTGCGCGCCAGAAAGCAAAACGTGCCGCCTTCAAAGCCAAGCGCAAGAAGCTCGGTGATCTGGCCTATCAGGCTCCCAACAGCCTCAAAACCATCGCCGGTAAGTTGGATCTGTCGATCCAGACAAGTGACTGGATGAGTCGCGAGAGCGGCCAGGGGATCGGCACCCAAGCGTCGATACGCCAGGCTGCGTTCTCCAGCGACGTGAAACAGAAAAAACTAAACAGTGACGTGATCAAAATAGCCGATGAGCGTGCGGCGGTCGTGCGGCTCAGCGAGCGCAAGGCGTCACACAAGAAGCCACTGGCCGATGTCCGGTCACAGATCGTTGCTGATTTGAAGCAGGATAAGGCGCGTGCCAAAGCGCAAACGGCTGCGGCCAACGCACGCAAGAAGCTGGCCTCGGGTGACGTTGAGCTGGCCGACCTGGCCCAATCAAATCCGCATGCGAGCCTAGCTAAGCCCGGTCTCATTTCGCGCTCGTCGGGTAAGCTCGATGGGCCGGTGAAGCAGGCCGTGTTTGATATGCCGCCGCCGGATTCCGGGCAAACTGCCTATAGCGTGGTCGATGGTAACGATGGCTCGGTGGTATTGATCGCAGTTAGCGATGTGGTCAAACCGGGGGCGCCGAAGTCCAATCAGGAAAAACGCCAGCACGATATGTTGGCTGCGCGACAGCGTCGTTATACGGGGACGCTGGAATACGCCGCATTCAGTGATTGGTTACGTCAAACCCGAGATGTAACGATCCACGAGGATGCATTGAAAGCGACAGGTCGCCGCTCCGGGTCCTGACGTTCGGTGGCGCCACAAAGCCCTGCCGTTTCGGCAGGGCTGTGGCGTCGCATCAGTTAGCGCGGCATTGCGCGCCCGCGAATTACAGCACCCAACTAGGTGCGGCGCCCTGTTGGGTGCTGCGCAGCGAGGCGGTGTTACTCGTTCGCGGTATGTGCTGCACCCACCATGTTGTAGCCAGCGTCGACGTAGAGGACTTCACCGGTAATCCCCGACGCTAGATCGGAGCCTAGGAATGCCGCAGTATTGCCGATCTCGGCCTGGGTAACGTTGCGCTGTAGCGGCGCCATATCAGCCGCGCGGGTCAGTAGGTCGCGAAAACCTTCGATACCGGAGGCGGCCAGGGTCTTGATCGGTCCGGCGGAAATGGCGTTGACGCGAACGCCGGATGGGCCGAGATCAGCAGCGATAAAGCGCATGTTCGCCTCGAGACTGGCTTTGGCCGGCCCCATGATGTTGTAACCCGGCATGGCGCGCTCAGAACCGAGATAGGTCATGGTGATCAGTGATGCATTGTCGCTGAGCATGGGGCGCGCGGATTTGGCGAGTGCTGCGAAACTGTAGGCGCTGATGTCGTGGGCGACATTTGAGGCGTCGCGTGAAATGCTGTCCAAATAGCCGCCGGCCAGCGCCTCGCGCGGTGCGAAACCGATGGCGTGGACCAGGATGTCAATCTGCGACCAGTACTCGGCTACACTGTCGAAGAGTGTGTCGATGTCCTCATCGCGCGCGACATCCAATGGCAAAACGGCTTCGGCGCCAAGTTGCGCCCCGATCTTCCCGACCCGGTCGGCCAGTTTGTCGCCTTGATAAGTCAAAATCAGCGACGCGCCCTGCTCGGCCAGGGCGTTCGCGATACCGTAAGCGATCGAGCGATCGCTGGCGATGCCGGTGACGACGGCTTTTTTACCGGCTAAAAATCCCATCTCATCTATCTCCTGATTCCAATCTATGGTGTGGTGTTTAGGTTGCTCGCGCCTTTGGACGCGCTCAACCGGATGCGGCGGGCTGGAGCCGCAGCCGCTGTCCGGGCTGGATTGCGGCACGCCCGCCGATATCGTTTAAGCGTTTGAGGGTCGATACGTGCATCGAAAAACGATCGGCGATCGACCACAGTGAATCACCTGATTTCACCGTATAGTAATTAGGTATCGAGGCGCTGCCGCCCATGGCCAGCGTTTGGCCGGGCTGCAACGCGTCGTCTGGATTCAATTGATTCCAGCGGCGTAGCTTGGCAACGCTGACTTGGTTCTGGTGGGCGATCGACCACAGCGTATCACCGTCTTGTACGACCACTTGCGTTGGCTTCGTGGTGCTGCTGCTGGACGTCGGAATACTGATCGTCTGTCCGGGATGGATGTTCGATCCGAGATCGCGGTTAGCGCGTCGAATTGCGGCCACGCTAGTGTCATTGGTGTGGGCGATGCGCCAGAGCGTATCGTCAGATTGCACGGTGTAACGGCGCATCCGTTGTTTGCTTGGTTTGGACTGTTTGTCGGCGTCGCCTGGTATGCGCAATGTTTGCCCGGTGCGAATCCGGTTATTGGCGAGTCCGTTGGCGCGGCGCAAGGCAGCCGTGCTGACGCCGAAGCGACGCGCGATGCTGCTGAGTGCGTCGCCTTTGTGGACGCGATAGCGGTTGCCACGCTGTTTAACTAACTGGGATGGGGCGGCCGAGGCGAGTTTTGAGCGAAGCGTGGCGGCTTTGGCCGTCGGTACAATCAGCTGGCCATCATTCGGCCGTGAGCGCTGGCGCTGGAGATCCGGGTTGAGCTGGGCCAGTCGACTGGTCGATATGCCGGCCATGTTGGCTGCAATGGATAGTTCGACCTGTGCTGGCAGTTTGACCAACTTCGTCCGAGGCTTGTTGGCTAGCGTTGGCCAGTTAATACCAAACTTCGAGGGCGCACACATGATCCAGCGTACCGCGAGTAGTTTCGGTACGTAGTTGCTGGCTTCCTTGGATAGATCAAGGTGCCAATAATTGGCGGGTTTGTCGTCGCGTTCCGCTTTTGCCAGCGCGGCGTCGATCGTACCGGGACCGGCATTGTAGGCGGCGAGTGCGAGTAGCCAATCGCCATCGTAGCGTTTGCGAAGGTTTTGCAGATAGGTCAGCGCTGCCCGGGTCGCGGCGAACGGGTCATCGCGCTCGTCGTACCAACGGTTGCGTGCTAGGTCGAGATGCTTAGCTGTACCTGGCATCACCTGCCACAACCCGCTCGCGCCGGCGTAGGAAGTCGCTTCCGGGTTATAGCCGCTTTCCACGATCGGTAACAGTGCCATCTCGCTTGGCATGTTGCGTTTCTCAACCAGCGCCATGACGTGATACAGCCATGGCCGGGCGCGCCGCAATGATGCTTTGAGATGGTCAGTATGTGTGGCGTAAAACTGCGTCCAGCGACGCACGCGCACCCGCGCGCGATTGCCGGGCAACTCGAAGCCTTGGCGCACCGTCGCCCATAGGTCCTGGTCTTTGCTCGGCCAGTCGTAGTCCGGTGCACTGAGATTGGCCGCGGCTGGCCATTTGAGCGTACTTCCGGGT
This sequence comes from Salifodinibacter halophilus, assembly GCA_012999515.1. Lineage (NCBI taxonomy): Bacteria > Pseudomonadati > Pseudomonadota > Gammaproteobacteria > Salinisphaerales > Salinisphaeraceae > Salifodinibacter > Salifodinibacter halophilus. Next base: position 2,053,650 of record JABEEB010000001.1, read on the forward strand.
TGGGTTTTTGTCGCTGTGTTGACTTGCGGGGTAGCAGCATCCGAGTCTGGGCTGTACGTCTTGGTTGTCGACGTGTCGTGCGTACCGGCACAGCCGGCGAGTATGAGCGCCAGCGCCGCGCTACCGAGCCATGACGGCGCGTTACACCGCCGGTTAGGACGCATCTTTCCAGCGCCGAATGCTGGCGAACACAGCGTCGGCGTCGGTAGTGTCGATGTCGTCGCGCGCCGCGGCTGCCGCTGTGACGTGCGGTTGATCCCAGCGTAGAAACGGATTGATCGCGCGCTCCTCGTCGAGCCTGCCGGGAAGTGATGGCTCACCGTGTGCTCGGCTCGTTGCCACCATTTGTTGCACGCGCGTAATCTGCTCATTATCAGGTTCGACCTTGGCCGCAAAAGCCAGATTTTTTTCAGTGTATTCGTGGCCGCCGCAGACGGCCGTATCGTCCGGTAGTTGGCGCAGGCGTGCCAATCCGGCTCGCATCTGATCGAATCGGCCTTCGAAAACACGGCCGCAGCCGGCGCGAAAAAGCGCGTCGCCGCAGAACAGTACGCCCTCGCCGTGAAATGCAACATGTCCAAGGGTATGGCCGGGGACGCCGATCACGTCGAAAGCGGCGCCGAGCGCATCGACGCGCACCTGGTCGCCCGCCGTTATGGTGTAATCGACACGGCCGATCTGGTTGGCTGCTTCAGCTGGCGCGTAGATGGGCGCTGGATGGTCGGCCGACAGCTCGACAAGTCCGCCGATGTGGTCGCCGTGATGATGGGTTATAAAATAAGCCGCGACATCGAGCTCGTGTTGCTGTAAGTAGTCGGCAACTGGCCCAGCAGCGCCGGGGTCGACCACAATCACCGGTCCGCTCCCGGCGATCCAGACGTAGTTATCGGACAAAACCGGCACAGCGACAACGTTCATTTGACCCCCTGCGCATGGACTATCTCGCCATAGCTTGCCAATCAGTTAGTTATTAATCAAATCTAAAGTGACATTGCAAGTGCGCGACACGCGTTTGGCAATCAAGCCTCGCATGCGACCCGGTCACGCGGTAACATGGCCCCATGCAAGAGGTTGTGATCTACACCGACGGTGCCTGCCGGGGCAATCCAGGCCCTGGAGGTTGGGGCGCACTGCTGGAGGCGGGCGATGCGCAGCGTGAATTATGCGGTGGTGAGCCGGAAACGACTAATAATCGCATGGAGTTGACGGCTGCAGTCGAGGCGCTGAACGCACTGAAAACGGCTTGCGTGGTCGAACTCTACACGGACTCGAACTATGTGCGCCAGGGCATCACGACCTGGCTGGCAGGGTGGAAACGAAACGGTTGGCGGACCGCCGCTAAGAAGCCGGTCAAGAATGCGGATTTGTGGCAAGCGTTGGATGCGGCCTGTCAGCGTCACACAATTACTTGGCACTGGGTCAAAGGTCATGCCGGCAATGCTGGCAACGAGGCTGCTGATGCGCTGGCCAATCGCGGCATCGACACTTTGGGCGCCGATGCGACCGAGCAAACGGTTAAATACTAACCATGCGCCAGATCGTGCTCGACACCGAAACCACCGGCATGGATGCGGCACAGGGCCATCGCATCATCGAAATCGGCTGTGTTGAATTAAACAATCGTCGGCCCACTGACAACGATCTGCATATGTATATCCGGCCGGACTGTGCGGTCGACCCGGGTGCTGTCGAAGTACACGGCATAACGGACGAGTTCCTCGCCGATAAGCCGAGCTTTGACGAGATTGCGCCGAGGCTCGTGGATTATCTTGCCGATGCCGAGCTTGTCATTCACAACGCACCTTTCGACCTGGCTTTTCTGGACGCGGAGTTAAAGCGTGTCGACGATGGCCACCGGGCGCTGGCTGACAGTCGATCCATCGTCGATACGCTGGTCGACGCGCGCGAACGTTTCCCGGGCCAGCGCAATTCGCTCGATGCGCTATGCAAACGCTTTGAGGTCGACAATACCAATCGGTCGCACCACGGGGCGTTGCTCGACGCACGTCTGCTAGCCGATGTTTATCGGGCGATGACCGGCGGCCAGATCGACTTTGGCCTAATCGATCAGACCGAGGCGTCCGAATCGGGTGAGATGGCGGCTGACACCGCACTCACTGGCGTACTGGAACGCGCTGCCCGGCGGCCGCGTGTTGTGCAAGCGTCCGAGGCAGAAGTGGCTACCCACGACGCGTTGGTATCCGGGCTCGAGCGTCGGACCGGCCAGACATCTGCTTGGCGTTCGGTTGCCACGGGGGCATCAAATACAACCGAACATTGACGCCGGCGCCCTGATTGAGCAGGCGCGGCCGGGTGAGGTCATGGGTCTTGGCTGCACTAGCCCATCTGCTTGTAACCGCCCAGAAACAAGATGTTGGGTGGCTGTCGAAGTGGTCCTCGCAGATCGATAACGGCCAAAACGAGGCGGGAGGCAAGCGATCGCAGTTTTAGCTTTCGGTCGCTAGTCGGCGTCGGCGTCGATGGGCCCACAGAGCGATTACCGCGCTAGCGACGAGCAATCCGGCGGATATTTCGAGCTGCGTGGCGTCGATCAATGATTCGGGGGAAAAGTCGGGGTTTTTCAATAGCTTCGGGAGGCGGACCGTGGCGCCGAAGCTTACGAAGGTGACCATCGGTGGCAGCATGCCGATGAGACTGGCGCCGGCATAGGCGGGCCAGGCAACGCGCAGTAATCCGCAGGCGTAGTTGACCAGGTCGAACGGCAGATAGGACGCGCGCAAAACGACCACCGTTGGAAAAGCGTGTTCGCGTAGTACCCGCTTGAAGGTTCGGACGCGTACCAGGTCGCCGGTGGGCGTGAGGCGATCACTTCGAAAGAACCGCGCCAGCCCGTAGGCAGTGTTGGCCGACAGATTCTCGCCGATCAACGCGTAGATCAGCCCCGGCAGGAAACCGAACAAGCTACCGGCGGCCAGGGTCAACCACATCGCCGGGAAAAACGTCAGTGGCCGCAGGGTGTAGATCAGGATATAGATCACTGGTGCGATGGGATTGTTCACCACGTGGCGGTAAGTCAGACTCATGACCTCGCGCAGTGTATGATTACCCTCGAAAAACCAGACGAATAAACTTACGAGTGCGGCCAACCACAGCACGCCCGCGATATATCGCAGCCAGCGTTGATCCATCTTGACTCAGGCCGCCTGTTTACGGGCACTGGCCGTAACCAGGCGGAAATAAGGGGGGCGCGCTTCCTGGGCACGGATTTCGGCTGTTTCTGTCACGAGGCCGGCTTCGCTCAGGAGAGCGTCGACGTCGGCTGGATCGAAACCGGTGTTGACGTGGTCGTAGGCGGCCACGGTGGCGTGATTGTCGTGCCGTGCGATGGTTGCGAGTGTGATCTGACCACCGGGGTTTAGTACGCGTGCTGCCTCGCCCACCGCGATATTGGGGCGGTTGCTATAAGGTAAGGCGTGCAATATGAATACATCGTCAAAAGTCGCGTCGTCGAACGGCAGTGCATGCATGTCGGCGACCCGGAACTCGACGTTGGCGTGGTCGGCCAGCCGTTTGCGGGCGGCTTCAATGACCGCCTGGCTGGAATCCACGCAACTTATATGTGCCGCGCGGTGGGCGACCAGTTCAGCCAAGACACCGTCGCCCGAGGCGATATCGAGTGTTTGCCCCAGTCTCAAGCGTTCGGCGAACGAGCGTGCCAGAGCTTCCCAGGTGCGCCCTGGTGAATACTGGCGTTCCATACGCCCGGCCACCGAGGCCGCCCAGCCGCCCGCGCGGCCTCGCCGGCCGACGATTTCACGCGCGGCTTCCCGGTCACGACCCAACTGGCTGTCGTCGATGGATTCGGTTAAAAATCGCCAGAACCGGCGAACGCCGTTCGGCCAGCGGATCGGGTCGACCGAGTACAGGTTGGTGTTGCCGCGTGCCTCGTCGTGGACCAGCTCGGCTTCGCGGAGTCGAGCCAGATGGCTGGATACGCGGCTTTGGGCGAGCCGGGTGACCGTGGTCATTTCGGCGACCGTCAAGGATTCGGTCTGCAGCAATAACAGCAGCCTTAGCCGCGTTGGCTCAGCTAACAAGCGCATCAGCTGTGTGCTGTCGGCTAGATCAAGCATATCTTGCCGGTCGGCGGCGTGGTGTTCGATGGCGATGGCAATTCCCCCGAATGAACAGCACATTATATCGGATGATGCCTGCATGGCGGAATCGATGCATGGCGATGATCGCCCATCGCTGTTGTTGAGGTCGTTACAATACGGTACCGTATTGTTGAGTTAGGAAATCGGCGGTCGGTTTGCGTTGGCCGCAAAAACATGGAGTCGACAATGTACGAGGGTGAGCGAGTTTCAGTCGGAGTCGACAATGGTGTAGCCACGCTTTGTTTCGACGCTGGCGCTGGTGCGGTGAACAAATTCGATGCGCAAACGCTGGCCGAGCTGGAAGCGGCGATTGATGTGCTACGAGCGGCCGAAGGGCTTAGCGGCATTGTTGTGAGCTCGGCGTTGGACGATTTCTTCGTCGGTGCCGATATCAACGAGTTCGGCGCTAAATTTCGACTGGCCTCGGCCGAACTCCGCGCCTGGATTGTCGACGCGAACGCGGTATTTAATGCCCTGGAAGATATCGATGTGCCCACAGTAGCGGCGGTCAGAGGGGTTGCACTCGGTGGTGGCCTCGAGCTCGCCCTTGCTTGTGATTATCGTGTCGCGGCTGATAATGCCCAGCTTGGGTTTCCCGAAACCGGGCTGGGCATCCTGCCGGGTTTCGGGGGCTCGGTTCGAGCACCACGCCTGATGGGGGCCGACAACGCCATCGAGTGGATCGCCGACGGCCGCTCCCGTGGGGCGGCCACCGCACACGATGCTGGCATGGTCGATGCCGTAGTCGCCAACGAGTCACTCGCCGAGGCCGCTAAGGACATGTTGGCGCGTGCGCTTGACGGCGATTTCGATTGGCGCGCGCGGCGTGCCAAGAAAACGGGGGCATTGAGGCTAAACGCTGTGGATGGCGCACTTAGCTTTGAAGCCGCCAAGGGGCAGGTTTTCGGCAAGACGCAAGGCAATTATCCGGCCCCCATCAAAGCGATCGAGGCTATGGCGGCCGGTGCCGAGCTCGCGCGCGACGAAGCGTTGGAGATCGAACATGATGGGTTCGTGGCGCTCGCCCAGTCGCCGGTCGCTGATGCGCTGGTGCAGTTGTTTATCAATGACCAGTTCATCAAGAGGAAAGTCAAAGCGGGCAGTGGTCAGGCGGCTGCGGTCGACCGTTTGGCCGTCATTGGTGCCGGCATCATGGGCGGCGGTATTGGCTATCAGGCGGCGTCGAAACAGCTGCCGACGCTAATCAAGGATGTCGATGAAAGCGCACTCGACAGTGCGGTCAGCGAAGCCGCAAGGTTGTTCGCCAAAGCCGTCGAGCGCGGCAAGATCGGCCAGGCCGATGTCCCGGCCGGGTTGGCCCGCCTGCGGCCCACGCTTAGTTATAGCGAATTTGCGGGCGTCGATTTGGCCATCGAGGCTGTAACCGAACATCCCAAGGTCAAAACAAACGTGCTGGCCGAGGTCGAAGCCGAGCTCACCGACGGCACCGTGTTGGCGAGCAACACGTCGAGTATTTCCATCGACGCACTGGCTGAATCGCTCGAGAACCCCGAGAAGTTCATCGGCATGCATTTCTTCAACCCGGTCCATCGGATGCCGCTCGTCGAGGTTATACGTGGCCATGCCACGAGTGATGCGACTGTGGCCACCGTGACCACGCTGGCGCGCCGGCTCGGCAAGACGCCCATTGTGGTGAGTGATTGCCCCGGGTTTTTGGTCAATCGCGTGCTGTTCCCGTATTTCTTTGGGTTCATGGCACTTATCGATGATGGTGCCGATTTCGTCTCGGTCGACCGGGTCATGGAAGAGTTTGGTTGGCCGATGGGGCCAGCGTATCTTTCGGATGTCGTCGGGCTGGATACCTCACAGCATGTTGAATCGATCTTGGCTGCTGGCTATCCCGATCGCATGCAACGCGAGCGACAGACGTCGATGGACGCGCTGGTTGGCGCCGAGCGGTTAGGGCAGAAGTCCGGCGGCGGCTATTACGACTACACGACCGACAAAAAAGGCCGTCCGCAGAAAACACCGAGTGCTGCCGCCTATGAATTGATCGCGGACAGCCGTGAGTCTGAGGCGCGCACGTTTGATGCGGCCGAAATCATCGACCGCCTGATGATTCCGATGGTCATCGAGGCCGCCCGTGTACTGGAAGCCGGCGTCGCTGATTCGCCCCACGAAATCGATACCGCACTTTTGATGGGGCTCGGGTTCCCCGCGTTTCGTGGCGGTGGTGCACTGAAATACGCCGATCAACGTGGGTTGGGCGATATCTGTGCTGCCGCCGATCGCTATAGCCATCTGGGGCCGCTCTACGAGCCGACCGCGCAGATGCGCGAGCTCGCCGCACGTGGCGATGGTTTTTTTGCCGCTGCCACTCGCTAATATAACTGGAGGAAGACGTGTCACAAGCAGTCATCGTGGACGCCGTGCGGACGGCGATGGGCCACTCGAAAAACGGTATGTTTCGCCATACGCGTGCCGAAACGCTATCGGCGCAACTCATGCAGACGCTCGTCGAGCGCAACAATAGCGTCGATCCGGCCGACATCGCCGACGTGATCTGGGGCTGTACCCAGCAGACTGGCGAGCAGGGCTTCAATATTGGTCGCAACGCGGCTCTGCTGGCCGGCTTGCCACAATCGGTACCCGGGCAGACCGTCAATCGCCTATGCGGTTCGTCAATGCAGGCCATACACAATGCGGCGGCCAGTATCGCGGCCGGCGACGACGGGGTTTATATTTGCGGTGGCGTCGAGCATATGGGGCATGTGCCGATGGACTACAATGTCGACATCGCGCCTGCTTTGTCGACAGTCACCGCTAAGCCGGCGATGATGATGGGGCTAACGGCGGAAATGCTTGGGCGCCAGGCCAAAGTTGATCGTGCCGACCAGGATTCTTTCGCATTGGCCTCGCACCAGCGCGCGCAGATGGCCAGCGAGTCCGGGGCGTTCGATAACGAGATCGTGGCCACGCCCGGTGTCGATCATCGCGGCTTCGCACGTCAGTGTCGGACCGACGAAGTGGTGCGCAACGACGCCAGTCTGGATGCCCTCGGCGCACTGCGCCCGGCGTTCGATCCGCGCGGTGGCACGGTCACGGCGGGCAACTCCTCGGCGCTGTCCGACGGTGCGGCTGCCACGCTTGTGATGCCGGAACAGCAAGCTGACGCCCTCGCGCTGCAGCCGCTGGCCCACATCCGCTCAATGGCGATCGCTGGCTGCACGCCCTCGATCATGGGCCGTGGCCCTGTGCCGGCCAGTCAGAAAGCGCTGGAACGCGCTGGCTTGTCGGTCGACGACATCGAATTCGTCGAATTAAATGAGGCGTTTGCCGCCCAGAGCATCGCTGTGTTGCGCGAACTTGGTCTCAATGATCGGCGGGAGATCGTCAACGTGCGTGGCGGTGCAATCGCACTCGGGCATCCGCTCGGTGCTTCCGGTGCACGGATTACCGGCGCGCTTGCGCGTGTCATGGCGGATAACGGTGCCCGGTTTGGGCTCGCTACCATGTGTATCGGCATGGGCCAGGGTATCGCAACGGTGCTTGAGCGCCCGGTCGCCTGAGGACGCCTTGGCGAGATAGGTGCAACCGCGTCGCTGGGTGAAGTCGTGGGCTGCCAGTTATGTTGTGTGAATAGGCCGTGGTAAGAACGGTTGACCTGACATGGTCGGACGGGTTTGCGTAAACTTCCGTGCATGCAAAGGAATCAGCCGATACCAATCCGCCTGGCGACGACGTTTGTGGCGCTCGTTGTACTGTTATTCGGAGCGACAAGTGTGGCTGAGGATTCAGCGCATAACGCTGCGGCCGGCGACCATACCGACGCAACAACAACGGGCCAGGCGGCCAGCCAGTCACAGGAAACGGATCAATCCAAGCTGGATTGGCGGCCCGTGGCGACCGATCAATTGGTCAACCAGGGCTACCGAAAGATCAAGAAGTATCCCGTGATTATACGGCCTGTGGTTCAGGTCGGGGGCTTGCGCGGTAATCTTTCAGCGACGCGAACACTCGACGGGCAACTGGAAACGCGGACCTATCGTCTGTCGAAAAAAGCCGATGCGAACAAGGTCGCAGCTGCCTATAGACAACGTCTGAAACAGAACGGCTATCGCGTCATTTTCCACTGTAGTGGCGAAGAATGTGGCCCACATTTCCCACAGGTTTCGCCCGGCGATCGGCACGCGGGCCAATATTTCGGTGGGCAGACGCAAGCGCCGCACTATCTGGTCGCCGACAAAGCCGAGTCGGCATTCGATCGCTACATTGTGCTGCAAATCGGGGCGGCCGAATCCGGCAAGCAATACGCACTGGTTGGCCGCATCAAGACCAAGCCAATGCCGATTGCCGCGATCCAGGTCAGCGCGAAACAGATGGCGCAAAGCATCAAGAATAAAGGCCGTGTCGCCCTCTACGGCATTTATTTTGCAACCGATAGCGCGCAACTAGAGCCCAAGTCGAAACCCACGCTCGAACAGATCGCCAAATTGCTGCACAACCAGCCCAAACTCGATTTGATGGTGGTTGGGCACACCGATAGCAGCGGTAAATTTCAGTACAACATCAAGTTGTCACGACAGCGCGCTCGTGCGGTGACGGACGCCTTGGTTGAAGACCATGGCGTTGATCGTGATCGCCTCAAAACCTGGGGCGATGGCTATACGGCGCCGCAGGCCACTAATCGGAGCGCCGCCGGTCGCAAACGCAATCGGCGCGTTGAACTCGTGCCCCAGTAATGGCGCCGAGCGGTTAGGAAGCGTGCTACCGTTTGTCGCGGCGTGGTTGGCCTTGCGCGGCGTTGGACGCTATAATTGATCGTTCAATGGTGGACGTAGCTCAGTTGGTAGAGCCCCGGATTGTGATTCCGGTCGTCGTGGGTTCGAGTCCCATCGTCCACCCCAGCATTCCCGCTGCGGGCCGTTAGCTCAATGGTAGAGCAGTAGACTCTTAATCTATTGGTTCCAGGTTCGAATCCTGGACGGCCCACCAATAAGATCGGACAGTTGGCGCTTCCTGCGCCATCCTCGTCGGCCGATTTCTAAAGCTTCTCCTAAAAACACGGCGTCTGCATCTGCTCATTTGACCGGATGATAAGACTGTGGCTTACGCCGGTAGACACGCTCCAGCATGGCGTTAGACATATGGCCGAGCAGCCCGTCGCCGTTGGCATCGCGCCCGGCCTTGGCGCTTATGGGGTTGCTGCGTTGTTTCCCGGGATTATAGTTGCCGCGATGTTTAATCCTGGGGCGTAATCCACTCTCAATCACCATACGACGGCATTGAGTACAGAAATCTGCCGCGATCTCGAGTAATATTTTAATGAGACGGCCCGGTAACATCTCGTTCTCAGGCAACACGATCGGCGAGGGTGATTGACGTCAGACACCTAAATCAAGGTCTGGCGGGGCTTTTCGTGCCCTCGACATCTTGAATCGTGGATCTTGGGCGGTGACGATGTTAGCGGCGGTGTCGCTCCCACAACAAACAAGAAGACAGGAGTTCACCATGAAGTTCAATAGTATCTTGAGGTGCTGCTCGCTCCTAGTGCTAGTTGCCGTCGGTTTGGCGGTGGGCAGCGCCCAGGCACAATCGGACCAGACTGAATGCATCGTCCCGGCCAAGCCGGGGGGGTGGTTACGATTTAACCTGCCAATTGGCCGCGAACAGCTTGCCCGAAACTGGCCTGATCGACGAGCTAATGGTGGTCACCTACATGCCCGGCGGCATCGGCGCCGTGGCTTACAATCACATGACCGGCGTGCGTAACGACGACCCCAACGTAATCGTTGCCGCCAGCACCGGTGCCACGGCTAACTTGGCACTCGGAAAGTTCGGCGACTATAGCGGCGACGAGGTGCGCTGGCTGGGGGCGTTGGGCGTCGACTACGGTGCGATCGTGGTCAAGGACGATGCGCCTTGGCAGAACCTCGATGATCTGATGAACGCGCTGCGCGATCATCCTGGTGACATCACCTTCGGCGCTGGCGGTACCGTGGGGGGCCAGGACTGGATGAAGGCAGCCTTGACCGCCAAGGCGGCAGACATTTCACCCCACAAACTACATTATGTGGCCTTCGAGGGGGGCGGTAAGGCTCTGGAGGGACTGCTCGGCGACCATATTCAGGTCTTCACCGGCGATCTTTCTGAGCTGCGCTCGCAACTCGATAGCGGCAAGATCCGTGTGCTCGCGACGTTATCCGAAGAGCGCGTTAGTGGTCCCTTCGCGGACATTCCGACTGCCACCGAGCAGGGTTATGATGTGCAGTGGCCGATCTGGCGTGGCTATTACATGGGCTCGGATGTCAGTGACGAGGCTTATCAGAAATGGCAAGAGCGTCTGAAGGCCTTGGCCGATAAGCCAACGTTCAAGAAGATGCGCGAAGAGCGTGGGCTGTTCCCGATGGAACGTTTCGGTGATGATTTCGACGCCTACGTTCAGGAGCAGATCCAGAAGTTCCAGCGGATCGCCAAAAAGGTGGAGCTGACGCAATGAGTCGGGTTGCTGATCGTATCCTCGGATTTGTGTCGCGCGGCTCGGCTAGCGGCTGACGTCGCTTCTCGTCGCCACCCTCAGGGGCTTTGTGTTTGACGCCACTAAAGCTACTCGTCGAGCAACGCTTGGATCCTTTCAAGCACGCGCTCGGTGGCGCCACGTTGTAGCGCCAGAGTTTTAGTGGCTCGTTGACTAAGCGTTTGGCGTTGTTGATCGCTTTGTATCAAAGCCAGAAGTTGCTCAGCTAAATTATCCACGCGATCGATGGGGACCAGCGCGTGTTCGAATGCTGTCACGATCTCGGTTATCCGTGCGCGATAAGGGCCGACAATGATGGGGCATTCGGCCAGGAAGGCTTCGATCGGGTTATGGCCGCCAATCGGCGTGAAAGTCGCACCGAGCACGGCCACATCAGCGGCAGCGTAATACCGCGTTAACGCGCCCATTTCATCGCCGACGACGACCGCTGTATCCAGTGGTTGTGCGTTATCGGTGCTAGTCCGGGCGACATTGAAGCCGCGCTCGTGACAATACTCGACGGCCTGATCGAACCGTTCCGGATGCCGGGGGGCGATAAGAAGTTGTGCGTCTGGTATGGCCTCCCGCAGGCAGGCGAAGGCGTCGAGGAGGATGGCCTCTTCACCGGGATGAGTGCTCGCCCCCAGCACGATTGGGCCACGGCCAAGGCGTGCCCGAAGCGTGCGCGCGTGTGCCCAGACGTCGGGCGGCAGGGGGTTGGCGTCGTATTTCAGATTGCCGATACACTTGATTTGCCCTGCGTCAGGGGCGAGGCAATGAAAGCGTTTGGCGTCATCCGGCGTTTGTGTCGCGATCAGACGCGTTGTCGCAAGTAGCGGACAGAGCAATCGTCGCGCGCGACGGTAGCCAGCGAACGAGCCTGCTGATAAGCGAGCGTTGGCATAAATGATGGGAACGCTGGAGCGCCAAGCGTTGTACAACAGGTTGGGCCAGATCTCGGTTTCAATGATGACACCGAGTCGCGGCTGGATCCGGGCTAAAAAACGGCGAGTGGCGCCGGGTGTGTCCAGTGGTAGATAACAGATAACGACGCGCGCGCCGAAAATTTGTTTCGCCTTATTCGCGCCTGTGGGGGTGGCGACGGTCAGCAAAACTGACGCCGGGCGATCGAGCAATGCCTCGATCAATGGGGCTGCAGCGGCGGTTTCCCCCACCGACACAGCGTGTATCCAGATCGGATTCGTTGCCTGCGCTGTCGGCGCGAACCCGAATCGTTCGAGCCACCCGCGGCGGTAGGCGGGGTTGCGTCGCCCACGCCACCAAAGCCGCGCCAGAACGAACGGCAGCGCGCCTCGCCACAGCGTGGCGTAAACCAGGTGAAGTGCCCGGAATGAAAGGCCATCGATGGAAGATCGGGTCACGAACGATCACTACCGTTGTCGATTCGTATGACGCTATCGCCAGGGCGGCACCGGCAGGCGTATGGTGACCACCGTGACTTGGTTGTCGGCGTAAAACGCGATAGCCGTGGCCCGAAGGCGCGCGTCAGATTGTGGTAAACGCTTATACTGCGCCACCATGAAACACGACTTGTCATCGAGGCGCGAGTGGCGGGGCAGGTGAACGTCGAAAAAGAGTGTACGTTGAGCGAGGTTGCGCCCCAACGGATACTGATTGTGCGCTTGTCGGCGATCGGTGATGTGGTCATGGCATCGGGCATGATACGTGCACTCCGGCGCCGTTATCCCCGAGCACGCCTGGTCTGGTTGACCGGCCCTGGGCCGGATGCGTTGCTGCGCGCCAACGATGAGCTCGACGAGGTGATCGTCTGGCACAGGCACGTCTGGCGGGATCATCTACGTCGCGGCCGATGGCTACAGTTGGCTGGTGAATGTCGGCAGTTGATTGCGACGTTGCGTCGGCGGCAGTTCGATACTGCAATCGACGCCCAAGGCTTGTTGAAAAGCGGGGTTTGGGCGTGGCTGAGCGGGGCATCGGTTCGGCTAGGTCTCGGCTCGAAAGAAGGCAGTCAGTGGCTTATGTCACGCGTGGTCGAGCGTTCGACCGACGAGGCGTGTTTCGGATCGGAGTACATCGATGCGGTGCGCGCACTTGGCGCATCGCCTATGGCGTTTACACCGCATATTGCCACCGCCGCGGCTGATCGCGACACCGCGACAGCCAAGCTCAAAGCGCATCTCGGTGACCGGCCTTACATCGCGCTGGCGCCATTTACCACACGGCCACAGAAACACTGGTTCGACCGTTACTGGCACACACTGATTGAGCGATTGATAGTCGAGGATGGATGGTCGGTTATTGTGCTGGGTGGACCGGACGACGGTGAAGCCGGCGATATAATGGTATCCGCTGCCGCCTCGTATGGTCGAGCCACGGCGGTTAATCTTGCGGGTAAAACGACGCTACCGGAAACCATGGCGATCATTGACCAAGCCTATCAGGTCATTGGCGTCGATACCGGCGTGACGCACATGGGAACGGCGTCCGGGCGGCCGACGCTTGCTCTTTTTGGTTCGACTCGCCCTTACACCGCGCCAAGCATCGCCAGCACGCGGGTTTTGTTTCAGCCGATGACGTGCGCGCCGTGCCACAAGCATCCGACTTGCGGTGGGCGCTTCACCTGCATGGCTGAATTGACGCCCGACATTGTATTGTCGGCCGCACGCTGGCAACTGGCTGAGGACACGCATTGAACATCTTGCACGTCGAGACCGGTCGCCATGCATACGGTGGCCCGGCTCAGGTCGAGTTGCTGATGGCTGATCTATGCCGGCGTGGCGAGCGCAACATATTGCTGTGCTGCCGCGGTGCGGCCATCGCAGCGAATCAGGACGCGGCTGTTGTGCTCGATAAGCCGATCGCCGGTGACCTCGATGTACGCTTGGCGTTCTGGGTCTGGCAAGCGGTCCGTCGCTATGGCATCGATGTCGTGCATATTCACAGCCGGCGAGGGGCCGATGTATGGGGTGGCATCGGAGCTCGCCTCGCGGCAACGCCGGCGATCGTCACACGGCGTGTCGATAATCCGGAATGGGCCACTCTTGCGCGTTGGAAATACGCGCTCTATGACCGCGTCGTCGTCATTTCGAGCGCGGTTGAAGCTGAAATTCATCGTGTCGGTATCGGCAGCGCCCGAAGCTTGCGGATCCCCGATGCCGTCGATGCGACGACGTTCCGAGCGCGATCCCATAACGACACAGTGCGCGCAGAATTGGGCGTGCCCCCGGGCGCGCTTTGTATCGGCATGGTGGCGCAGTTTATCGAACGCAAAGGTCATCGAGAGCTGATTGCTGCGTTGTCGACGGTTGTTCAAAGTCGGCCGGACGTGTGCGTCGTGCTGTGTGGTCAAGGGCCGCTGCGGCCGGCGATCGAGCGGGCGGTGGACGAGGCTGGACTGGCGTCATGGGTCTCGTTTGCGGGATTTCGAGAGGATATGTCGTGTGTGATGCCAGCATTCGACATGCTGGTTCACCCGGCTCGGCGCGAGGGACTCGGTGTTGTTTTGTTACAGGCTGGCGCTTGTGGCGTGCCCGTGGTTGCCGCGCGCGCAGGCGGCATTGTGGATGTGGTGCTCGATGGTGAAACCGGTTTGCTTGTGATGCCCGGCGACTCGGCGGCGTTGGCGGAAGCGATCACAACACTTGGTAATGACCGTGTCAGGCGTGTCCGCATGGGCGAAAAGGCGCGTGCAAGAGTTGCCGAGGTGTTCGAGCCGCAACAGGTAGGTGAGCGCTACGTCGCCCTTTATCGACAACTCACGTCGGGCACTGCATAAGTCTATTGCCGTTCACTGGGAGGTAGTCGGCCTTGAACTGGCGACCATATGCCCTAATAAAGGCAGTGTGCGTCACTTGCTTTGAACGTACCCGCTGGCGTTGGGGAATGTCTCGACAGACGCCAATAGCGGGTGTCGCATGCAAATGGTGTACATACGCGCCTGGAGGGTGATGCCCGGCGCTTAAGTGCGATCCCTCGTGCATACAGCATCGTATCGGGTTGGCCGGTACACTAAAGCTGAGAATGACGCACGCCTTCGCGTGGGGCCAGTGGATCCATGTTTGCGAAACGCCGAAGCGGGTCGATCGCGTTCGCGCACCGGCATTGAAGTCATGCGCCAGCCGGTGGCGCAGCCGATCCCGGCGTTTGGCTTTGCGTTGGCAATTTTTGTTGTGTACGCAAGGCACGATGTTCGATCAATAGCGCCAGCCGGTCCCGCTGCGGCAGCGCAACCATAATACGGTAACAGGCCATGACGGCTCGTTTGATTTTGTTGTTCGTCGCATTGGCGACGGGCGGTTTCGCGATCGGCACCACCGAGTTCGCAACGATGGGTGTGCTGCCGTTGATCGAGGACGGCTTTGCTGTCGGCAAGGCACAAGCCGGCTATGCGATCAGCGCCTACGCACTTGGTGTGGTTATCGGCGCCCCCGTGATTACGGTTCTGGCCGCACGTATCGCACGTAAGACGCTGCTCGTTGGCTTGATGGCCAGTTTTTCACTGGCTCACATTGCCAGCGCACTCGCGCCGACTTTCGGCTGGCTGTGTTTCTTTCGTTTGATCAGCGGTTTGCCGCATGGTGCCTATTTCGGGTTGGCAGCACTTGTGGCTGCGTCATCGGTGCCGTTGCATCGGCAAACCCAGGCGGTCGGGTATGTCATGCTCGGTTTAACGACCGCGACAATTGCTGGTGTCCCGGTCGCGACCTGGTTCGCGAACTGGCTCGGCTGGCGGGCAGCTTACTTTCTGGTTGCCGGTATCGCGGCGGCGGCAGTTGTTCTGGTCGCGATATTCGTGCCGTATACAGGCGCGTCTAGCGGTGCACACCCACGCCGCGAACTGGGCGCGTTTCGCCGCCCGGATGTTTGGTTGACACTCGCGATCGGTGCAATCGGTTTTGGTGGTGTGTTTTCGGTCTACGCGTATCTGACGAGTACGCTTGGCGAGGTGACCGGCCTATCAGAGACTTGGCGCCCACTCGTATTGAGTGTTTTCGGGATAGGAATGACGGCCGGCAACGTGGTCATTCCGCGCTTCGCCGATCATGCCCGTCTCCCCACTGCAGGCATCACGCTGGCTGCTAGCGGGCTCATGATGGGGCTGTTCTATTTTGCGGCGACGAATGTCTGGGCAGTAACGCTTGATGTGTTTTTCATTGGTTTCGGTACGGCACTGGCGACCGTGCTGCAGACACGGCTGATGGACGTCGCTGGGGATTCGCAAAATCTGGCCGCTTCTCTGAACCATGTCGCTTTCAATCTGGCCAACGCGATTGGCCCATTTCTGGCGGGTCTGGCGTTGGCCGCGGGGCTGGGATTGCGTGTTACCGGCGTGGTTGGCAGCTGCCTGACGCTGGGTGGGCTCGTGTTCTGGTTTTTCGCTTGGCGTCGCTCGCGGTTGGAGCCGGCTAAGGGCTGACAGTATCTGTGGTGATGGGCGAGGTCGGTTTGCACTCCCGGCCGTATAGCCAGGCACTTATCGGTATACTCTGCGCCAGAGCGCGTCAGCCACTAGACTTGGTCTGAAAAAGTAGATGCACGATGGGTCGCAGTCGACAAATGGCAGCCGGCCATATGCCCGATACGGCACCGCAACCTTGGTGCACGCGCCAAGGCGTGCAACGCGGCTTTGTTATGGCTTTTGGGGGCGCCGAACTTGATCCGCGTGTGATCCGGTTCTGTGCGCACGGATACTTATAGGGCCTGATATGCGGTTTCGCATTGCTTTTCCAGTGGCGCTTGCCATTGCCTTGTTGTTGGTGTGGTTGCTCGGCAGTGTGCTCACGCCGTTTTTGATCGCCGGCGCGTTCGCTTATCTGTTCGATCCGCTGGTGGATCGATTGGAACGTCTTGGCGCGAGGCGAACGCTCAGTGTGAGCGTGGTATTCGTGCTGGCGATTGCCATACTCGTCGTGGCTGCGTTTTTGATCGTGCCAGCGATCAAGAGCCAGTTGGCGACACTCATACATAACTTGCCACGCTATGTGGATCAGATACGACGCGTCATCCAGCCGTTGGTTGTCGATGTTTGGCCGGGTGTGGCGGATTTCGATGTCCACGCCGCACAGCAGTTGTTGACCAAGCACTGGTCCAGCGCCGGTGGTGCGGCGTCGGCATTGGCCGGTCAACTGTTTTCATCCGGTACGGCGTTGCTTGCGGTTCTGATGAATCTGTTATTGACGCCGGTGATTTTGTTTTATCTGCTGCGTGACTGGGATCGTCTCGTCCAATGGATCGGCGACCAGATTCCACGTCCCTGGCTGCCGACCTGCCAGCGATTAGCCCGCGAGATCGATAAGAAGCTCGGACATTTCGTGCGTGGTCAACTGCTGGTCATGGTTATTCTCGGCTGTCTTTATGCGTTGGGGCTCTGGCTTTCTGGGTTGAATCTCGCACTGGTGATTGGCTTTGGCGCGGGGCTGGTGAGTTTCGTGCCGTACCTCGGTGTGATTAGCGGGTTGCTGGTCGCCAGTGTTGCGATGTTGGTACAGACCGGTGACCCATCTGCACTGATCTGGGTGGCGGTCGTTTTCGCTGTGGGCCAGATCCTGGAACAAGTCGTTCTCCAGCCTTTGTTACTCGGTGAAGCGATCGGTCTGCATCCGGTCTGGGTGATTTTTGCTGTTCTGGCCGGCGGTCAGTTATTTGGTTTCGTTGGTGTGCTGATCGCATTGCCCGTGGCGTCAGCGGTCTCGGTTCTTGGCCGCTTCGGCGCTGAGCGTTGGCGGGGCAGCCAGCTATATAACAACGTCTCCGAGTGATTCGGCAACCGGGCAAGCCGCCCAGCCAGTTTGGTGTGGTGAATCAATGACCATTCGGCAATTACCCCTCGATATCGAGCTGCCGCAGTCGGCCACGCTGGCCGGCTTTGTCGGACCGACGAATTTCAGTGTTCGAGCCGCGGTTGCCGAACTTGTCGATGTGCGCGGGCAACGACTGTTTCTGCATGGTCCTGAGGCTTCCGGCAAGAGCCATTTGTTGCAAGCGGCTTGCCGTGCGGTTAGTGCCAATGGTGGCCGCGCTGTCTACTTGCCGCTGACGCAGTTTGGTCGCGATGCCGCCGATGTGGTCTCGGGGCTGGGGGAGATGGATCTCGTCTGCGTTGATGATATTGCGACGGTGGGCGGCCAGCGCGATACCGAAATTGCGTTTGTCGGTTTGGCCGATATGCTTCAGGCCCGCGGTGGCCGCTTGCTCACCGCCGACCGTGAGCCACCCGCATCATTGAACCTGGCACTGGCCGATCTCGCGAGTCGACTGGCTGCGGGTGGCATACAGGCGACTGCTAGCCTCAATGATACGGATAAACAAGCGTTGCTCATCGCCCGCGCGGCGCAGCGCGGTATCACACTTTCGTCGGCTACCGCGGATTGGTTGCTCAATCATGGGCCGCGCGATATTTCCAGCTTGATTGGAGCACTCGACCGGCTCGGCGAAGCATCGCTTAGCGCTAAGCGACGGATTACGATCCCGTTTGCCAAGCGGGTTCTGGCAGAGATGCCTTAATGGCGATGGACAAGGGTGGTTGTCGGTCGCTGGCCAGGAAACGTGCGGTGCTGTCGTCGTGAATTGGCATGCCGCAGTGGTGCTGGTTGCCCGATCTAGTCGTGACTAGACGACCCGGCGTGGACATATCAACAAACCAGACGCGCGCCTGAAAATGGCTTCTCGCCCCGTCGCTGAGTGCGTGGTTGGGTACAACGGCGGCGTTAGCGGCCTGCGGGGTAAGCTGGTGTGCCCAGGCAAATGGCCATCGCAAGTGCGGCGACGCGTGCCGCCGCACCAGTCTCAGCCACGAATGCGTGCCCGCACGGCGTCGATGTCGAAGGTGATATCGTCGGCCTCGGTTCCTTGTCGGTTCTTGTATTCGAGGGTGCCGGCAGCTAATCCGCGTGCCGAGACGACCACACGGTGTGGTACGCCGATCAGCTCGGTGTCGGCAAACATGGGGCCGGGTCGCAGGCCGCGATCATCCAACGCTACGTCGATGCCGTCGGTGAGACAGGTTTGGTATAGATTTTCGGCTGCTTCGGCAACCGCTGGATCGCGGTCGGCGCCGATCGGACAAATGACCAGCTCGAATGGCGCCATCGCCGCCGGCCAGCAAATGCCGGCGTTATCGTGGCACTGTTCGATAGCCGCGGCGACAAGCCGTGAGACCCCGATGCCGTAACATCCCATTGGTGGATGGACGTTATTGCCGTCGGCGTCGGGTACGCTGAGGTTCAGCGCGCGCGAATATTTATCACCGAGCTGAAATACGTGGCCGACTTCGATCCCGCGCATAATATTGATTTCGCCCGTGGCGTCCGGAGCTGTGTCGCCCGCCACGACGTTGCGCAGGTCCGCGACGAGTGGCTCGTCGGCGTCGCGGGCCCAGTTGAAGCCGGTCAAGTGAGCGCCGTCAATGTTAGCGCCGACCACCAGATCCGCGCTTGCGGCCACGCTCTGGTCGGCAATGACGGTCCCTTCGAAGCCGACCGGGCCGAGTGACCCCGCAGCGGCGCCGAATGCCGTCTGGATCGTATCGCGTGAAGCGAACGCCAACGGGGTGGCCACGGCGGGATGGCGCTCGGCCTTGAGCTCGTTGAGGTTGTGGTCGCCGCGTAGTGTCAGAAGCACGGGGTCGCCATCGGTGCCATCAACGACGATCGCCTTGACCGTGTTCTCGGCGGGTACGTTCAGCGCACGGCATAGATCGGCGATCGTCGCTACGTTCGGTGTGTTGACCTGTTGCAACGCCGCGACTGGCGCTGGCCGCGGCGTGGTGGGTGGTGCCACGTCCGCGGTTTCGACGTTGGCAGCGTATCCGCCGGCGCTGGCGACTGCGAGTTCATCCTCGCCGGAGTCGGCCAGAATATGGAATTCTTCCGATTTCGAGCCGCCGATCGCGCCCGAGTCGGCGGCGACGACGCGGTAATCTAGCGCGAGCTGGTCGAGGATCCGCCGATAGGTCGCCGCCATGTTGTGGTATTCATGGTCCAGACTCGCGTCGTCGATATGGAATGAATAGGCGTCTTTCATGACGAATTCGCGCGCCCGCATCAGACCGAAGCGTGGGCGAATTTCGTCCCGGAACTTGGTCTGTATCTGGTAATAGTTGACCGGCAACTGGCGGTAGCTTTCCAGATCGCGTTTGACGAAGTCGACGACGACTTCCTCGTGGGTTGGGCCGAAACAATAGTCGCGTTCGGCTCGGTCGCGGATGCGCAGCATCAATCCGCCCATCTCGTCCCAGCGGCCGGATTCGTGCCAGAGATCGGCTGGCTGGACGGCAGGCATGAGGATTTCGAGCGCGCCCGCTGCGTCCATTTCGCTGCGCACGACGGCTTCGACACGGCGTAGGACACGCATGCCAATTGGGGTCCAGGTGTAGAGGCCAGCACTTAGGCGTCGAATCATGCCCGCGCGCAGCATCAACTGGTGCGAGACGATTTCGGCTTCGGCCGGGGTTTCGCGCGTGGTGGTCAGGGCTAGTTTTTGTAGGCGCATAGGCAGTGTTTCCGAGCGAGACCGAATTCTACAAAAAACACCGCATACAGGTTGCACGACGAAGGGCAGTAACGGTGTGTAGTTGGTCGAATATGGTTGTTTTTGTTCAATTCGATACGCGCAGTTTGACTTCCACAAAGCCGTGTTCGCCGAGCCGCCATGCGCGCATCACGTCGGCGGGCGACTGGGTGGGCGAGATGATCAGTGTGAAGGCATCCGGATAGCCGACGCCCGCGCGATCGGCCGCGCTTGGCTCGGCTGGTTGATCAGGGTGGCTGTGATAAACCGCGAGAAGCCGAGAGCCGGCGTGACGCATCGACTTGAAAGCCGCGATCTGGTCGCGTGCGTCGAGCGTGAATGCGCGCGCCGGATCGGGATGGACGTTGGCGATTGGATAAATCGTATCCTGGTGGTTGCCCTCACGCGCGATCACGCCGCAGATTTCAACCAACGGTTGCGCATTGGCGGCGTTAAGGAGCTCGTGCGTGGTCGATGGTGACAGCTTGAGTGTTTCCATGATCCGCTCAAGATCGGGCAGAACGCGTGCCTGCTTCGCAGCGCGGCGCGATCTGCGGCATAAGCAGACGGTGGCTGCGCCAACGCAGGTGAGTGTAAGCGTGCGTTATCCAGTTCAACGCCATGAGGCCGCATTCGAAAGTGGCTGCGATTGGCATCGGCTATGCCGGCCAAATGGCGGGTGACGTAGCACGCTCACCTGTAGATTTGGATGGGCGTGCCTTTTGGGACCAGCCGCCAGATCTCGTTGATGGCCTTATTTGAAACAGCGATGCAGCCGTGGGTCCAGTCGCCGCTACGCTTTTGCGTACTGTAATCCGGCTGGCCGTGAATCATGATGTTCTTGCCGGGATCGAAGCCGTGTTTACGGGCGTGGGCGCGGTCGGCCGCATTCGGATACGAGATGTGAAGCGACAGGTGAAAGCGGCTGTCGGGATTGCGCCAGTCGATGATATAGGCGCCGACCGGTGTTTTATCGTCGCCGCTTCGACGCTTGGTGCCGACTGGATCGAGCCCGAGTCCGATCGGATAACTGTCGATCACGATGCCATCGCGGTATAGGTACAACTCGCGCTGCGATTTCATCACGACCACGCGATCCACCTGCTCGGCGCCGTTTTCGAATCGGGCGGGATCGGTGGTCGCTGGCACCACGCTGGCATAAAGTGAGAGCACGGCGAAAAAAAGCGTGGTGACCAGTACTCGGCCGTGCGCTATAGCGCGGGCGAAAAAACGGGGTGGCAAGAGCGGGGTGTCGGCGGTCATGATCCTCTTGCGGCGTGTTATGGGGCCATGTTACTTATAACCAAGCTGGCACTAAATACAAGAACAACATGCATGCCACGTCAAGTAAGCCGAGCTGCGCGCAGGGTGTGAAGCGCCTTGCCGGCATTGAGACAGACGCTGAACTCTATAGTAGCGATTTAGGTTGCGGCTAAGCGTATTACTCGATCTTGGTCGAGTCGTATAATACGTCCATTATTGCCACGTCCTAAAGCGGCGCAGCTAGCGTTATACGCTACATGCGTTAGTAAACCAATGGAGTCAGTATGAAACCAATCCCCGCCACAATTATCAAAGGCGACGGCGTTGGCCCGTCGATCGTCGATTCGGCACTGCGGGTGCTTGATGCACTGGATATCGAGCTGCAATACGAATATGCCGATGTCGGTAAGGCCGCGTTGGACGCTGGTGCCAGCGATCCGGTGCCGCAATCGGCGGTGGATTCGATCGAGCGCACTGGGTTGGTATTGAAAGGGCCGGTGACGACGCCAGTCGGTGAAGGTTACAGCTCCGTCAACGTAGCACTGCGTAAACGCTTCAACCTATTCGCCAACGTCCGGCCGACACTGTCGCTGCCGGGCGCCCAATCGCGCTTCGAGAATCTCGACATTATTACGGTGCGCGAGAACACAGGGGGTATGTATTCCGGTGAAGGGCAAACAGTGACCGACGATGGCAATCGCGCCGAAGCGCTGTCGGTGGTCACGCGTGAACAGTCTGAACACATCATCCGCTTCGCCTTCGAGTTGGCGCGTGAACGTGGCCGTAAGAAAGTGACCCTCGCGCACAAGGCCAACATCATGAAGACGACCTCGGGGCTTTTCCTGCGTGTCGGCCGTGAAATCGCCGAGCAATATCCGGACATCGAATACGACGATGTCATCGTCGACGCGTGTGCCATGAAATTGGCGATGACGCCGGAAAACTTTGACGTGATTGTGACCACCAACTTGTTCGGGGACATCCTGTCGGATCTTTGCGCTGGTCTTGTCGGCGGATTGGGTTTGGCGCCAGGCGCGAATATCGGTGACGACTGCGCGATGTTCGAGGCTGTGCACGGCAGTGCACCGGATATAGCAGGCCAGAATATCGCGAATCCGACTTCAGTCATTCTGGCGGCTGCACTCATGCTTGATCATCTGAATGAGCACCAGAACGCCCAGCGTATTCGCACTGCCGTGCGCGGTGTGATTGCCGACCATGACCGCGTTACGCCGGATTTGGGCGGCCAAGGTACAACCGAGAGCTATACCGACGCTGTGGTGGAGCGCCTGCAGCAGGATTAGCCGTTTTTCCAGAAGCGGCCAGGAAGTGAAGCGTCGCGGTTTGCGTTGTATTTAGTTACGCCATGTGTGGTCGGTTGCCGGGACGGGATCGTTGAGCCGCGCCGCGTTAGCGGTCGCGGCTGTGGCTGCCGCTCTGGGAGGGTGCGGTGGCCCCTGGAATAGCCCGTAGCCGGATCCTGAAGCCGCGACGGATACGCTCTATACAACATTCAAAACACCGCCGCACCACCTCGGTCCCGCACGCTCAGAGCGAGTGCGCGGCCCGTTATCCGGCGGCGAGGACGATGAGCGACGGTTCGACCGTCCGTTGTTTTTTATACTGACGACACCTAAGCCAGGTTGATTCGTATAGCACTTGCCGCTTTCACGGTTTGCGTGAAAGCGGCACAAATAACTGGGCGAGGTAGAGTTGGTGGCTCTGGTTTGGTTGGCATGCCGTACTTCGCTTAGGCACTAGGACCTTGGACAAGGTGAGTGCTTTCGTTTGACAGCTGGTAGATATACTGTGAATGCGTGCTGGCGATGTCATTCGGCAGCATCGGTTCCGCGTCCGGATGCAGCCCGTGAGTACAGCGTCTGAAGCCATGCTGGAGCCCGCGACCACGGTCGCGGCTGTGGATCTGGGATCCAATAGCTTTCACTTAGTGGTGGCACGCGCCGTGGGCGGCGAGCTGCACGTGGTGGATCGCATCAAGGAATCGGTGCGTTTGGCAGCAGGCCTCGACGAAGACCGCTGTCTATCGCAAGCTGCCAGCGAACGGGCGCTGGATTGCCTGGCGCGTTTTGGGCAGCGCCTGCAACATTTACCACGCGGTCGGGTGCGTGCGGTGGGCACGAATACCCTGCGGCGCGCACACGGACTGGATGATTTTCTGGAGCGCGCCGAAGCCGCGCTCGGCCATCCCATCGACATTATCTACGGAGCCGAGGAAGCGCGCCTGATCTACGGTGGCGTGGTCCAGGATCTCGGCGAAGATTGGCCGCGTCGGCTGGTTGTGGATATTGGCGGGGGGTCTACCGAGTTGATCGTGGGCGAGCTCGCCGAACCCAGCGCCATGGAAAGTGTCTCCTTGGGCGCGGTGGTGCACACCTGCCAGCATTTCCCGGATGGCGAGATCACCGAGCCGCGTTGGCAGGCCGCCGTGCTGGCTGCGCAGGTGGCGCTGGAGCCGCTGGCCAGGCGCTATCGCGAGGCTGGCTGGGACGTGGCCTTGGGTGCGTCCGGGAGTGTCAAGGCGATCCGCGATGTCTGCGTCCAGGCCGGATGGACGGAGATGGTGCTCACGCCCGATGTGCTTCGCAAGCTGGCCAAGGCAATCTGCCAGGCCGGACATGTCGACAAGCTGGATTTCGGCGGCCTTTCGGCAGACCGTCGGCCCATTTTTGTGGGCGGTGCGGCGATTCTCACGGCTGTTTTTGAAAGCCTGGATGTGGCCGCCATGTCGGTTTCCGACAAGGCGTTGCGCGAAGGGGTGCTGCTGGATCTGCTCGGTCGGCTGGCGCAAAACGATGTGCGCGAGGCGAGTGTAGCCGCGGCCGGCCGTCGGTTTAGCGTGGACACGGCGCATGCTGAACGGGTTGCCGAGACCGCACAGCGATTGCTGGCCGATGCCAGTGACTGGATCGAGGATACGGCCGCATCGGATTTGTTGCGCTGGGCTGCCCTGCTGCATGAGGTTGGGCTGGTGATCGCCCACAAGGGGTATCACAGGCATGGCGAATACATCGTGCGCAATGCCGACCTACAGGGTTTCTCGCAGACCGAACAGACCGTTCTTGCGGCGCTGCTTCGGCTGCATCACGGCAAGTTTGGTCGCAGCGCGTTGGCGGCGTTGCCTTCAACGTATCAGGACACCACCGAGCGGCTCGCGGTGCTGCTGCGTTTGGCTGTTTTGCTGCACCGGGGCCGCTCTCCCCATGAGCAGCCGCCAGTTCATCTAATCATCGACAAATCATGTTTAACGCTGACATTCGACGACGGCTGGCTCGAGCGTCATCCCCTGACGCGTGAGGATTTGGCGCGCGAGTGCGAGCGCCTCAAACGCGTCAATTACACATTGCGCGTCGACGGATAGCCGGAGTCGCTGGTGGCTGCGTCACTACGGTGTCGGGGGCGCCATCAAGCGTCACTGGGCGGCCAATGGCCGCGTTCGGTTGGTTAGGAGGGATCCGCTGCGAAGCCATCGGCTGGCGCTATGGCGAGCGTGGCTCTCTTACGATCCGTGAGGTCCGCTTTTGTCTCGACCTGTGTAAAGCCGCCTCGTTGCAATGCCGTGCCCACGCCTTCGGCTTGCCACGGTGCGTGTTCGAGCATCAATAAGCCGCCAGGGGCGAGTGCGTTTGGCGCTGTCGCAATGATCTGGGTTAATGCGGCGTTGCCTGAGTCCGCGGCGATCAACGCCTGGTCTGGTTCCGCCGCAACCGCGGGGTCAGTGAGATGTGGGTCGCCGGGGGCAACGTACGGCGGATTGGCGATTACAGCGTTGAATTGCTGGCCGGCGACTGCGTCAAACCAGTCGCCGATGACAAACTCGATGTTGCTCGCGTTGTTGCGGGATGCGTTGTGTCGCGCTGTTTCAACGGCATGCGAGCTGATGTCGGTGGCGGTGATCTGCCAGCTTGGGCGTTCATGGGCTAGCGCGATCGCGATGGCGCCGCTGCCGGTGCCGAGGTCAGCGATGCGTAGTGGTTGATCGGCGGCCAGGCGTGCCAATGCAGTTTCGACAAGTAGTTCGGTCTCGGGGCGTGGAATCAGCACGTGACGATTGACCGTCAAAGTCTGACGCCAGAACCCGGCATCGCCGAGTAAATAGGCAAGTGGCGCACCGCGTGCGCGGCGTTCGAGCAGGGTTTCCAGGCGTGAGCGGGACGCTTGGTCAACGGCTTGGTCGCCGTGGGCAATCATGTGAGTGGTCGTCATGCCGGTGACTGAGGCCAATAATCGAAACGCTTCCAGCCGCGGTGCGTCGCTTGTTGTTTCAAGCCGTGCCGTGGTGTTTTCGATCAAGCCATTGATCGAGTCGGCATATGCGCTGTCGCCAGGCGGCGTCGTGTAATTCACTCGGCGCCGAGCGTGGCCAGTTGGTCGGCCTGATGTTCGCTGGTCAACGCGTTGATGACTTCGTCCAGCTCGCCTTCGATCACGCCTTCAAGCCGGTAGAGCGTGAGGTTGATGCGGTGGTCGGTCATCCGGCTCTGCGGGAAGTTATAGGTGCGGATGCGTTCGGAACGGTCGCCGCTGCCGACGAGTTGGCGGCGTTGTGCGGCCTGTTCGTTGGCTTGTTTGTCCTGTTCTGCGGTCAGCAATTTGGTTCGCAATAGCTTCATCGCACGCTCGCGGTTTTTATGCTGCGAACGTTCCTGCTGACATTCGACCACCACGCCAGTCGGCTGGTGCGTTATGCGGACAGCCGAGTCGGTAGTGTTGACATGCTGGCCGCCAGCGCCGGCGGCGCGGTAGGTGTCGACCCGTAACTCATTGGCCTCGATGTTGATGTCATTAATCTCATCTTGTTCCGGCAGAACAGCGACTGTGCAGGTCGAGGTGTGGATGCGGCCTTGTGATTCGGTGGTGGGCACGCGCTGGACGCGGTGCGCGCCGGATTCGAACTTGAGCTTCGAGTACGCGCCGTTGCCGATCACCCGCGAAATAATCTCTTTATAGCCACCTTGTTCGCCGGGACTGGCGGATAATAGTTCGACTTGCCAGCCTTCGCGTTCGGCATAGCTCGAATACATGCGTAGCAAATCGCCGGCGAACAGGGCGGCTTCGTCGCCACCAGCGCCGGCGCGTATTTCGAGGTAGACGTTGGCGTCGTCGTTGGGGTCGGTTGGGATCAGGTGGGTTTTTAGTTTGTCTTCCAGATCGGCCAGACGTTGACGCGCACCCGGGAGTTCGTCGTCGGCCATGGATCGGAGTTCGCTATCCGCGCTTTCGGTCATGGCGGCCAGGTCGTCGACTTCGGCGGCTAGTGAGCGCCAACTGCTGTAATCAGCTGCGACCGATTCCAGGCGCGCGTATTCCTTCGAGAGTTTGCGGAGCTGCTCGGCATCGCCGGCAATCTCCGGTTGCGCAAGTAGGTGTGAGAGCTCCTCGTGGCGTTCGATGAGCTCGTCGAGCTTATGGCGTAGCGTGGGTGTCATCGACCGGCCGAGTTGCCCCGTGTTGCTCGATTCGCGCCGGCATCGATGTCGAATAGCTCTTCCGCTGGTCGCAGCAGCCGTTGACGGTCGTGATCAGAAGCTTTTCTGAGTGCCACGGTAGGCGCGTGGATCAGGCGGTTGGTTAGTGTGTTGCCGAGATAATCGATTACGGCTTCCGGCGATTCGCCACGTGCAAGCCGTCGTTTAGCGCGGGCGATGACGTCGTCACGTGTCTGGTGCGCGTTTTCGCGGAGTGCGCGTATGGTATCGGTGGCCTGGCGGGAGTCCACCCACTCGAGATATTGCTCGGCGCGGTCGCGGATCATCGCGTCGGCGGCCTGTGCGGCGTCTTGCCGCGCTTGATAATTATCGTCGATCACTTCCTGTAGATCGTCGATCGACCATAAATGGACGTGGTCCAGCGCCCCCGCCGCCGGGTCGATGTCCCGTGGCACGGCGAGATCGAGCACGAAAATTGGCTTGTTCTGCCGCGCATGTATCGCGCTTTCAATCGTGTCAGCGCCGATGATTGGATCCGAGGCTGCCGTTGAACTAATCAACAGATCGGCTTCGGTCACGGCCTGATCGACCGCTTCGAAATCTACGGTTTGGCCGCCGAATCGTTCGGTCAGGGCCTCAGCGCGCTCGCGGTTGCGGTTGGCGAATGTAAAGTCGGTTAGACCGATATCGGCGAGATAGCGAGCGATCAGCTCAATGTTATCGCCGGCGCCCACAAGCAGCACGCGTTGTGCCGCCAGGTCCGGAAAAACATGGCCTGCGAGCTGGGCGCTCGTGTAGGCCACGGAAACGGGATTAGCGCCGATGTCGGTTGCCGTCCGGATATATTTGGCGGCCGAGAAACTGTGTTCGAACAGGCGCGTAATAACCGGGCCGACACCGTCGAACCGACGCGCGTTTTCCAGCGCCTGCTTCATCTGGCCGAGTATTTGCGATTCGCCGACCACCAGCGAGTCCAGACCCGCGGCGACGCGCAGGCTGTGCACGACGGTTTCCCGATCGCTCAGCCGGTAGAAGTAGTCGCTGTAGCAACTGTAATCGAGGCCGCGGAAGTCGCACAGCCATTCGGCGAGATCCACATCGGCCGGCGTGTTGGCTGCGGCGTAGATCTCAGTGCGATTACAGGTCGAGAGCACGACCGCCTCATCCACGCTGGTCCGCGCCAGCAAATCACTGAGTGCTGGGCTGAATTCGTCGGCTCCGAGTGCGACAGACTCGCGCACTGAAAGCGGGGCGCTATGATGGCTTATACCGGTACTTACTAGCGACATTGATGTATTCTACCGCGGTTGGCCAAAGGCGACATTAGAGTCCGCGCTATTATTACGTATTCCAATGGTTGGATCGTGACTTCGCGTGTTCAACCCCCGCTTTACCACCTTGCAATATTGTTGGTCGCCGCGATGCTCGGCGGCTGCGCAGTCATACATAAACCGCCCGAGCAACAGGCCGGTGTGGCTGATTCGGCGGCATGGCAGGCGCATAAGCAAGCCGTCGGGCAGCTGGATCGCTGGGCGCTTCAGGGGCGCGTAGCCTCAGGTAAGTTGCTGGGGTGGACAGGCAATCTCAATTGGCGCCAACGCGGCCAGCATTTTGCAGTGCGCTTGGCTGGTCCGCTTGGGGCAGGTGGGCTGCGCGCCAATGGCACGTTGAAACGTGTACAAGTGCGCACCCCAAAGCGCCGTTTCACGACGCGCCATCCCGATGCGATGGCCAAGCGCACGCTCGGGTTCGCGTTCCCGCTCAGCGCGCTCCGCTACTGGGCGCGTGGATTACCGGCGCCGGGCGATTACAAAAACATAAGCGTCAGCACCGACGGTAAACTGCAATCGCTGCGCCAGAATGGTTGGCATGTGGCCTATATGGACTACACCACGGTTAATGACACCGTAAAGCTACCGAAACGCGTCGTATTGGAAAATGGCGACAATCGCCTGCGGCTCGTTGTCGACCGTTGGTTCAATGTCGAGTCGGCTGGCGATGCATCCAGCCAGCGTGATTCGAAAACGACAGGTGGTGCGGGCTGACCAGGTGCCCGTAAAAGGCTTGCGCAACGGCTCATCCAGCGTTGCCGAGCGTATCGGTGGGATTAGCTGGGCGCATTTCGTCAACGACGGGGCAGCCAATTTTTTGCCCGGCGTGTTGCCGGTAATACTGGTCGAACTCAATTTCTCGGCTGGCCTGGCTGGCTCGATTATGGCGGCCCTCTTGATCGGGCAGGGGTTGCAGCCATTCATTGGGCTACTCGCTGACCGTATTGGCGGCCGCAGCCTGATGATTGCCGGTATTGTTGGCACCGCGTTTGGTGCAGCTCTCGTGGCTTTGGCCCAAAGTGTGCTCGTACTGGTGATCGCGCTATTGATCATTGGCGTGTTCAATGCGGTATTCCACCCGCAGATGCTGGCTGCGACACGCCAAATTGCCGCCAAGAGGGCGGCGGGCGCGATGTCGGTCGTGCTGGTCGGTGGCGAGATTGGCCGTGGCGTGTGGCCGGCGTTGGCCAGCGCTATTCTGGTAGCCTTCGGCCGGGAGTCTCTGGTCGTGTTGGCGGCACCGGGCGTGATGACCGCATTGTTGCTGCTGCGCTGGGCGCCGAAGCTTGAGCCGCAGCGCAAGGCCACTCGCATCGACTGGCGCACACATGCCGGGCCGCTCGGTGCGCTGGTCGCATTCTGTGCGCTGCGCGCGCTGGTTAATTTCGTGTTGATCACATTCCTGCCGCTAGTCTGGCATCAACATGGCGGTAACATGACCACCGGCGCGAGTCTGATCACCGTGCTCTATGTGGTCGGTGTTGTCGGTAACCTCGGTGGTGGCTGGCTGGGTGATCGTATCGGCAGACGAGCACTTCTCGTCACGTCGATGCTGGTGCTGCTGATCGCCACGGCGTTAATCCCGCTGATCAGTGGCATCGCATTCTGGCTGGCAATCGCGATCGCTGGAGTATGTTTATTCGCGACGCTGCCACTGACCGTGTTGATCGGCCAGGACTTCGTGCCCGAGGCGCGCGCATTTGGCTCGGGCATCGCGCTCGGTATGGCCAATGCTATCGGCGCGCTCGGGTTGTTGATCGTGAGTCCGCTGGCCGATATGTTCAGTGTCGAAACGCCGATGTGGATAGCTTGCGGGGCCGCTGCGATCGCGCTGGTGCTCGCGCTGAGCATGCCTTTACCGTCGCATCTGCGCGACAACCCCGCGTCGTAAGCCTGTTTTGGCCAGCTTTGGCAGCATGCGAATGCGCCCGCTACTCGTTGCAGTGGCAGCGTTTATTGCATGCCGAGCAGTGTGAATATCTGTATTTGGGATTGACGTTGTGCTGTGTGCGCTGGAAAATTTCGCACTCACCGCAGCATTGATACTTATTGGGGCGTAGCCAAGTGGTAAGGCATCGGGTTTTGATCCCGTGTACCGCAGGTTCGAATCCTGCCGCCCCAGCCAAAAATCGTGCACACGCTGCCCGCCATAAAGGTCGTTGATGATCGACTCGGGACTCATGGTCTTTACCGGCAACGCCAATCCGGCGTTGGCGCGCGAAGTTGCTGGCTATCTCAATCGGCCGCTGGGCCAGGCCAGCGTCGGGTCGTTTTCCGACGGCGAAGCGTATGTGCAGATCGAGGAAAACGTCCGTGGCCGTGACGTTTTCGTCGTACAGTCGACTTGCGAGCCGACCAACGACAACCTCATGGAGTTGCTGATGCTCATCGATGCGCTGCATCGCGCATCAGCGGGGCGTGTTACGGCCGTTATTCCTTATTTTGGCTATGCGCGCCAAGATCGGCGCCCGCGTTCGGCGCGTGTTCCGATCTCGGCCAAGGTTGTCGCGAATATGCTGGCGACCGTGCGCACCGATCGTGTATTAACGGTCGATATCCATGCCGACCAGATCCAAGGGTTTTTCGACATGCCCATGGATAATGTCTATGCCTCGCCGGTGCTCGTCGGCGACATCTG
The DNA here is from genome assembly GCA_012999515.1 of Salifodinibacter halophilus. Classification (NCBI taxonomy): domain Bacteria; kingdom Pseudomonadati; phylum Pseudomonadota; class Gammaproteobacteria; order Salinisphaerales; family Salinisphaeraceae; genus Salifodinibacter; species Salifodinibacter halophilus. The sequence goes on from JABEEB010000001.1 coordinate 2,084,414, forward strand.
GCGGCAGAACAGCGGTGACGATCTCACCGTGGTTTCGCCCGACGTTGGCGGCGTGGTACGCGCTCGGGCTTTAGCCAAGCGGCTGGACGAGGCCGATCTGGCCATTATCGACAAGCGTCGGCCGAAGGCCAATAACGCCGAAGTCATGAACATCATCGGCGATGTCGACGGCAAACGATGTATCATTGTCGATGATCTGGTCGATACCGCGGGGACGCTCTGCCAGGCTGCTGGTGCGCTGAAAAAACGCGGCGCGACCGAGGTCAAGGCCTACATCACCCATCCCGTGCTCTCAGGTAAGGCGGTTGACAACATCAATGGCTCCGAACTCGATGAGATGGTGGTCACGGATACAATTCCGCTATCGGAGCCGGCTGAGGCGTCGGATCGGATCCGCCAGTTGCCGATTGCGGCACTGCTCGCCGAAACCATTCGCCGGATCAGTAGCGACGAGTCGGTTTCCACGCTTTACGTCGACTGAGCGCAGGGCGCTGCTCACTACGGGCGCCCCGCGACCTGGCTGCTTTGGCGTCGAGTTGGGATTAAACGCCCATTCGGCTCAAGATACGGGTCGCAAATTTTGGTTAAAGACGAATTAACGCGTTACACTAACGCGTTTTACAACAGCGCACGAAGCTGCGCGATACGCGCTGCTCGCTTGGACTAGGGTCAGGTCATGGACGAATTCGAACTGGAGGCAAAACCTCGAACAGAAACCGGGCGCGGTCCGAATCGGCGCCTGCGGCGTAGCGGCTGGGTGCCGGCGATCATCTACGGCGGCAATGGCGAGCCGTCCAAGATCGCGCTCGAGCAAGATGATCTTTGCCATCATCTCGAAAACGAAGCGTTTTTCTCGCACGTCATCCGCATCAAGATTGAAGGCGGTAAAAGCGAGGACGCGATCCTGCGCGATCTACAGCGCCACCCGGCGCGGCCGTTCGTCGAGCACGCGGACTTCCAGCGCGTCGTGGCGAATCAGCCGTTGCGCATGGGCGTGCCGTTGCATTTCGCGGGTGCCGAAGAATGTCCGGGCGTAGTCGAGGAAAACGGCATCGTTGAGCATAACCTCAATGAAGTTGAAATCGAGTGCTTGCCACGGCATTTGCCGGAATACATCGAAGTTGATTGCCACAACTTGAACGTCAACGACACGGTGCATTTGAGCGAGTTGACCATGCCCGCCAATGTCACGCTTGTTGCGCTGATGGGCGAAACCGACGAGGACGAAGAGAGTTCTCGGGATCAAAGTGTGGTCACGGTTAGCCTGCCGCGCGCTGAAGTCGAGACGCAAACCGAGGAAGAAGCGGAAGGCGAATCGGCGGACGCCGAGCAGCAAGGCGACAGCGAGCAAGACAGCGACAAGGAATAGAAACGCCGCGGATCGTCGGTCACAAAACTCGTCTCGACGATGGCCGAAGGGATTCGTGCTGTTCTAGCGCTGGGTAATCCGGGTGCCGGGCATGCAGCCGACCGTCACAATGTGGGCTTCTGGTTTGCCGATGAGCTGGCCAGCCAAGAGCGCGTCGATTTTTCGCGCGAGAAGCGCTTCAAGGCGGAGCTGGCGCGCCTGGGGGTCCAGGATGCGACTGCATGGTTGGCCAAGCCTTGGACTTATATGAACCACGTGGGTGAGAGCGCCGCTGCACTCGCGCGTTTCCATAAGCTGTCGGCTGCCCAGATATTGGTTGTCCACGATGAGTTGGATCTACCGCCGGGCACCGCTCGATTCAAAGCGGGCGGTGGCCATGGTGGGCATAACGGGCTGCGTGATGTGACTCGCGTTCTGGGTGTGGATTTCAAGCGTCTGCGTATCGGGATCGGCCATCCCGGTCATATGGATGCCGTGGTCGGTCATGTGTTGAGCAAGCCGGGCAAATCCGAGCGTGCGGCCATTGATGAATCGATCGAACGGTCGGTCGATGCAGTCAACGTGTTGCTGGCTGACGGTTGGGATCGCGCGGCACAAAAACTGAATTCTGCGAACTAAATATGGCGTTACAAGCCGGCATCGTGGGTCTGCCGAACGTAGGCAAATCAACGCTTTTCAATGCATTGACCGCCGCTGCTATTCCGGCGGAGAACTATCCGTTTTGCACTATCGACCCGAACGTTGGTGTGGTCAGCGTGCCGGACGAGCGGCTTGGTCAGCTTGCCGAAATCGCCAACCCGGCGGCAATCGTGCCGACCACCGTCGAGTTCGTGGATATTGCCGGCCTGGTCGCCGGCGCGGCGGATGGTGAAGGGCTGGGCAATCAGTTTCTAGCTAATATCCGTGAAACCGACGCCATTATCCATGTCGTGCGCTGTTTTGAGGACGACGACGTCATGCACGTTTCCGGTCGTGTCGATCCTGTTGGCGACGTTCAGACCATTGATACCGAATTGGCGCTGGCGGATTTGGCGACCGTAGAACGTGGTCTTAAGCGGGTGGAAAAAGCCGCGCGCTCCGGCGACAAGGACGCCAAACGACAACTGGATGTGTTTACCCGCGCCTACGAGCATTTGGATAGCGGCGCGCCGATCCGTTCGCTAACGCTGGACGATGATGAACGCGCCGCGCTGGCTGAACTGCACTTGATTACCGCCAAGCCGGCCTTGTTTGTTGCCAACGTCGACGAGGGCGGCTTCGTGAATAATCCAGCGCTGGATCGGCTCCAGGCCCATGCCGATGAGCAGGGTGCGCCGGTGGTCGCGGTTTGCGCTGCGCTTGAGGGCGAACTGGCGCAACTCGACGCCGACGACCAGCAAGCGTTTCTGGCCGATCTCGGTCAACAGGAGCCGGGGCTGAATCGAGTCATTCGGTCGACCTACCGTCTGCTCGGTCTACAGACGTTTTTCACAGCGGGGCCGGAGGAAGTCCGTGCCTGGCCGGTTCCGGTCGGCGCTACTGCGCCACAGGCAGCAGGCGTCATCCACTCGGATTTCGAGCGTGGCTTTATCCGTGCCGAAGTTACCGAGTTAGAAGACTATGTCCGGCTCGGTGGAGACAAGGGCGCCCGAGAAGCGGGGCGTCAACGCCTCGAAGGCAAGACCTATGTGGTCGCCGATGGCGATGTTGTCCATTTTCGGTTTAACGTCTGAAGTCTTGACAGCGCGAGGCTTGCGCCAGATCATATTGCGCTTTACGGCTATGTAGCTCAGGGGTTAGAGCACAGCATTCATAATGCTGGTGTCGCTGGTTCGATTCCAGCCATAGCCACCACTTTTCAGGGTTATGAAGCATGTGGATTCGCTACGTAGTAAATGCGTAGTACAAATTCACTTCACAACCCGCAGCATTGGCTGCAATACGAAAAAGGCCGGGCATTTGCCCGGCCTTTTTTATGCGTGCTAAGTGCGACTCGGGATATGGTCGCCGGTGATCATCTCCCGGTACGTCTTGCCGGGGCCGACCATCGGGTAGACGCCGGCATCCGGGTCGACTTGAACTTCCAGAAACGCCGGACCGTCGAAGTCGAGGAACGCCTCGATGGTCGCCTCCAGCTCCAAGGGGTCGTTTATCCGGCGTGCAAAGTTGAAGCCATCGGCTTCCGCCGCTTTGACGAAGTCTTTTTTGTGCAGTGACTTATCCGATGCCGATAGCCGGCCCTGGAAAAACAGCTTTTGCCACTGCTTAACCATGCCATCGCCGTTGTTGTTGAGTACCAGGATCTTGACGGGGCAGTTATAAGTCGTGGCCGTTTCCAATTCGCCGCTGGTCATACGGATCGAGGCGTCGCCGTCGATGTCGATGACCTGACGACGAGGCTGTGCAAACGCTGCACCGATAGCTGCCGGTAGCCCGAAGCCCATAGTGCCCATCGACCCCGACGTCAGCCACAGACGTGGCTCGCGGAAATCGAAGTACTGCGCCGACCACATCTGATGCTGACCGACGCCGGTTGCGATGACGGCTTCGCCGCCGGTCCGACGGTTGATCGCTTCGATGACCGCCTGCGGCTGGATGTACTCGCGGTCGCGGGCGTAGTCCATCGCGTAGGTGCTGCGCAGGTTGGCTATATGGTCGTGCCAGGCGGCGGGCGCGGCGTTGATACGCTGTCTCTGCCCGTAGTCGGTCAAACGTTTCAATGAGTCCGAGAATAGGCCGACGTGGTGCCAATCCACTGACTTGACCTTGTTGATCTCCGAGGCGTCGGCATCTAGATGCGCCACCGCCTGTGCCGACGGCGCGAATTCCGATGGCACACCGGCCACGCGGTCATCGAAACGGGCGCCGATGGCGATCAGCAGGTCGCAGTCTTCGACCGCATAGTTGGCGTAGGCCGTGCCATGCATCCCGAGCATGTGTAAGCTTAAGTCATCGGTCGTGTCCATCGTTCCGATGCCCATGAGCGTGGTAACGACTGGGATCCCGAACGTGTGCGCGAAGTCGCGAAGCGCCTGGCTCGCATCGGCGTTAACCACGCCGCCGCCGGCGTAAATCAGTGGCCGCTGGCTGGTGGCGAACAGATCGAAGAATGTCTGGCACTTATTGTCGTCGAGCTGGTTATCCCTAAGCGCTTGCATGCGCTGACGGTAGCCGGGCACAGGCAGCACGCCGCTGCCGCGGAAGATGTTTTGCTGGGTCTGCACATCCTTGGGGACATCGATGACCACCGGGCCCGGTCGGCCCGAGCGCGCGATCTCGAAAGCAGTGCGCACCGTGGCTTCGAGTTGATCCGGGTCGGTGACCATGAAAACGTGCTTGGAGACCGGGCTCATCAGGTTGGTGACTGGCGCCTCCTGGAAGGCATCGGTGCCAATGGCTGCACGCGCGACCTGGCCGGTAATCAATACCATCGCGACTGAGTCAGCCATGCAGTCGCGCACCGGTGTCACGGCGTTGGTCGCCCCGGGGCCGGAGGTAACAATCGCTGTGCCGACTTCGCCGCTAGCGCGCGCGTAGCCGGCTGCCATGAAACCAGCGCCTTGCTCGTTGGCGGGCACCACGAGCGGCATGGAGTCGTCGTGCGATTCGTTATAGCGGAAAATGGCGTCGTAGGTCGGCAGAATCGCGCCGCCGGAGTAGCCGAATACCGTCTTTACACCTTCGTCAGCCAGCACCTGTACAATAATATCTGCGCCCGCGAGGGTGCGGCCGGCGACCGGGTGAGGTTGTTCGACGATGGGTTCGACGGTTTCGGACATCGTGTGTTGATTCCGGTTGACAAACGGGCTTTTCATTATATCGCATGCACGGATTCGCGACTTGGCTTGTTCGGGGTGCGAGGCACCGGATAAGGCCTTTGGCCGGCGGCGTCAGTGACGCCAAGGTTGAATAAAAGGCGATTGAAGCGTAATTTTGTCGGCTTATCTTGATGTTGCCTGAGGCCAGCCCGCCCATGCGCCATATATTGTCGATACTGATGGCTAACGAGTCGGGCGCGCTCGTGCGCGTGGCCGGTATGTTCGCCCAACGTGGGTTCAACATCGAGAATCTGAATGTCGCGCCGACCGACAACGATGCAATGTCGCGACTGACGTTGGTAACCCGCGGCAGTGAGGCTGTGGTTGATCAGATTGTTCGGCAAACGCAAAAACTCGTTGACGTAATCGACGTACAGAACATGACCGCCGTTGACCATACGGAACTTGAAGTTGCGTTGGTCAAGATCCGTTCGGATATCGATCAGGAGAATCTGAACACGGTGCTAGGCGAGGTCGATGTACATAGCGTCGACACAACCGATGATCGACGGATGCTTCGTTTTCTAGGCACCGGTGACGAGTTGACTGCATTGATTGAACAACTAGGCGACGCGCGGATGCTCGAAGAACACGTCCGCAGTGGCGCCGTTACTCTGGCGCGCGGTGCCGAGCTGTTGCACAAGACCAACGACCGTTCGATTGACAAGACGATTGTCGAATAACGCCCAATCAACTGGAGAATCAGACCATGGCGATGACCGTTTTCTACGATAAGGACGCCGACCTCGAACTGATCAAACGCAAGAAGGTCGCGATCATTGGCTACGGCTCACAAGGCCATGCCCATGCCAATAACTTGAAGGAATCCGGTGTCGACGTTGTAGTTGGTCTGCGCACGGGTTCTGGCTCGGCCGCCAAGGCGGAACGCGCCGGTTTGCAGGTAGCGCCCATCGAGGACGCCGTGGCCGCTGCCGATCTCGTCATGCTGCTGACGCCCGACGAGCATCAGGTTGATGTCTACCAGAATCAGATTGAACCCAATCTCCCGAATGGCGCCACCGTTGGTTTCGCGCACGGTTTCAATATCCACTATCAGCTGATTGAGCCGCGTCCGGATGTCAACATCGTGATGATCGCGCCCAAGGGGCCGGGACATTTGGTGCGCTCGACGTACGAATCCGGGCGTGGCGTGCCGAGCCTGATCGCGGTGTATCAGGATGCCGCCGGGCAGGCCAAGGACCTGTCGCTGGCCTACGCGGTGGCCATCGGCGCAGGCCGGGCCGGGGTAATTGAGACCAGTTTCCAGGCCGAGACCGAAACCGACCTGTTTGGTGAACAGTCGGTGCTCTGTGGCGGTATGATGTCACTGATCCAGGCCGGCTACGAGACGCTGGTGGAAGCCGGTTATGAACCCGAAATGGCGTATTTCGAGTGCCTGCACGAAGTCAAACTGATCGTGGACCTGATCTACGAAGGCGGTATCGCTAACATGCGTTACTCGATCTCGAACACCGCCGAATACGGTGACATCACGCGCGGCAAACGCTTGGTCAACGAGGATACGCGTGCCGAAATGCGTAACATCCTCGAAGAGATCCAGAGCGGCTCGTTCGCGCGTGAATTTATTGCTGAGCACCAATCCGGTAGCCCAATGCTCAAGGCGGGTCGTCGGCGCGCGGCCGACAGCCAGATCGAGCAGGTTGGCGAGAAACTACGCGGCATGATGCCGTGGATCGCGGCCGACCGGGTCGTGGATCAGTCGCGGAACTAGCGCGGCGCTGGCTCGGTCGCGCGTCGTGGCCATGCAACGTAAAACGCTGTTCCGGATTGTGCCGGAAGGCTGGATTGTGTTGGCAGCGCTCCTGGCGTTGCTGGTGCTGATCCAGTCGTTTTTGTCGATCTGGTGGGTGTTGCCATTGGCGATATTAATCGCCGGTGTCGCCGCCTATTGTCATGATACGCCGCGTCATGTTCCGGCCGAGCCACTGGCTGTGGTTGCGCCGGTGGATGGTCGTGTCATCGAGACGGGGCGTGCCGAAGATCCGTTTTTGAATCGCGCAGCGATACGGATCTCGATCCGTGTGAGCTGGTGGTCAACGTATCTCATGCGTTCCCCGGTCGAAGGCACGGTGCTGGAATTGGCCGGCGAAGTTGTGGCGCGCGAAGGCGCGGTGGCGTCCTGGATACGGACCGACGAAGGCGACGAGCTGATCATGGCCGTGGTGCGCGGCAGCCTGTTTGGCTGCCACCCGTGCCGTGGTGACTACGGCGAGCGCGTCGGTCAGGGCCGCTGTTGTGGCACGCGGCGTTTGTCACGGCGGGTTGATCTCTACTTGCCACTCGGCACCCGTGCCGATGTCGAACCGGGGATGCGCGTTCGTGCCGGTGCCAGCGTGCTCGCCAAACTGGTGCACAAGCAACGCCGTGCGCGGCCGGCGGCGACGCCGGCGGCCGTTGCGGGCGCCGCGGGCTGAGCGGGCGTGCACGACCACGATCCGGATGCGCCCACGCAACGACGTCGGCGCGGTATTTATCTGCTGCCGAATCTGTTTACCACCGGCACCCTGTTTGCCGGTTTCTACGCCATTATCGCCGCAACGCAGGACTATTTCACGGTTGCCTCGATCGCTATTTTCGTAGCCATGCTTACCGACATGCTCGATGGGCGTGTCGCGCGTTGGACGCGCGCCGAAACTGATTTCGGTATTCAGTTCGATAGCCTGGCCGATTTAGTGGCTTTCGGCATGGCGAGTTCGCTTGTGGCATTCATGTTCAGTTTGGATGCCTTGGCACAAACCAGTGATGTGGCCGGCAAGTTGGGCTGGTTGGCGGCGTTTTTCTATATTGCATCGGCCGCGCTCCGCTTGGCGCGTTTCAATATTGCTCGCGGTGCGCCGACGGAAAAGAATCATTTCGTTGGCTTGCCGAGTCCGGCAGCGGCCGGCGTACTGGTCGGCTTTGTCTGGGTGATGACGCGCATGGGGGTCAGCGGTGACCAAGTCGTCGTGCCGGTGTTTGGCCTCACGGTGGCTACCGGCGCCCTCATGGTCTCGAATGTGCGCTATCGCAGTTTCAAAAAGCTAAGCACCCGCCGCCGTGTGCCGTTTCATTACGTGCTTGCCATGGTGGGTGTGTTCGTTCTGATCGTCTTGTTCCCGCCGTTTGTTCTGTTCGCCGCGTTTTTTGGTTTCGCCCTCTCGGGACCTGTCGAGGCGATCCTTCGGCGTCGGCACATACGGCGAAACTAGCGCGTGTGTTGACCTTGGCTAATGCCAAACAGCTTCGTTTGAGCTAATCTTTAACCATGACGGATGGGCATCGACAAGCTGTGTTCGATGCGCTGGGGCTGACGCCTTGGCAGCGTCGCGCGGGTGGGCCGCTTGGGCCGCCGAATCGGGACTACGACGCGGCGCGCGAAGCGTGCGCGGCGGCCCACGATGTGGATGCTGAGGCCGAGGCCAAAGTGGCTGATATGCCGGCTGCAACGTCGTCATCGTCGAAATGCGATGAGTATGTCCCGGACGCCGCGGCCGGCGACTGTGCTGGCCTCGATTGGGATGAGCTGGAGGCCTATCTGGAGCGCTGCGACCATCGCGGTGCCAGTCAGCCAGTGTTTGGAGTGGGCGCTCGCACGGCCGATGTGCTGATCGTCGGCGAGGCCCCCGGTGCCGAGGAGGACCGCCAGGGTGAGCCGTTCGTGGGCCGTTCGGGGCGGCTTCTCGACCAGATGCTCGCCGAAATTGACTGCTCGCGCACGTCTAACGTCTTCATTACTAACATCTGCAAATTTCGGCCACCCGATAACCGGGATCCAACAGCCGCGGAAGTTGCCGCCGATTGGCCGATACTCGAGCGCCAGATTGAGCTAATGGCGCCGAAACTGGTGGTGGCCACCGGGCGTGTGGCGGCACAGACGCTGTTGGCCAGCACGGTAAGTCTGGGAAGACTCCGTGGCCAGCGCCATCGTTATCCTGGCCGTGACCTGGACGTGATCGTCACCTATCACCCGGCTTTTCTGCTGCGTAGTCCGCAGCAGAAAGCGAAAGCGTGGATCGACCTGTGTGCCATCGCCGATTGCATCGAAACGGCGGCTCTATAGACGGGCACTTCCGAGTGTGTGCACGATCTGACACCGCGACCCACGTTCGCCCCATGCGCCGGGGTGACGTCGACGCTGTGCTGCAACTCGAGCGTGCGGTCTATCTTTTCCCCTGGAGTGCCCGCATCTTTCACGATTGCCTGCGCGTGGGGTATCACGCTTGGGTCGTCACGGATGATGCGGGCCGGGTGCTGGGGTACAGTTTCTTGTCGATCGTGCTGCAGGAGGCGCATATTCTCAATATTTGCGTCGCCGAGTCCGAACGCGGCCGCGGTCTGGCCGATCAACTGCTGGATATCATGATCGAAGCGGCAACAGCGGCTCGAGTGGAATCATTGATGCTCGAAGTTCGCCCGTCCAATCGGGCGGCACGGCGCCTGTATAAACGGCGTGGCTTTACGTTCCTCGGCCGGCGACCACGTTACTATCCCGCGTCGGAGGGGCGCGAGGATGCGTTGCTGCTCTGCCTTTCGCTTGTCGACGCATGACGCGGGCCTGGCGCTGGGCGTTTTACGACTGGGCTAATTCAGCGTTCGCGACAGTCGTTATCGCGGCGTTTTTCCCGGTCTTTTTCAAGACCGTGGCCGCGGCCGATCTGGCGTCGTCCGAGGCTACGTTCTGGCTCGGGCTCGGTAATGCGGCCGCCAGTCTGATCGTTTTCATCGCCGCGCCGGTTCTCGGTGGAGTAGTCGATTACGCGGGCCGTAAGCAGGCAGGTTTGATTACGGCAACCACCGTATCGGTAATCGCGACCGCTGCCCTTTTCTGGGTCGGCGCTGGTCAGTGGCCACTGGCACTAACCTGCTTCATCGTCGCACTTGCCGGATTTTTCGCGGCCATGGTCTGTTATGACAGCTTGCTCACCGACGTCAGTGAATCGGCCGACTATGCGCGCGTCTCGGCGCGCGGTTATGCGCTTGGTTATCTCGGCGGTGGCCTGTTACTGACCTTCGATGTCGTACTTGTCAGCGCGCCGCAGTGGTTTGGGTTGAGTGGGCCGAGCGCGGCTATTCGGTGGTCATTTGTCTCGGTCGCACTTTGGTGGTTGGTATTTTCGTTACCGCTCTGGCTCGGGGTGCGTGAGTGCCGGCCGGCGTCGCCTTTCGACCTGCGTCGAGCCGCACGCCAGAGTGTGCTCGATTTGTCGGATACAACCCGCGCGATTGTGACCCAGCCCGTAATCTGGCGTTTCCTTGCCGCTTACTGGCTCTATATCGATGCGATCCACACCATTGTGCGCATGGCGGTTGATTTCGGTCTCAATCTAGGTCTTGCCCGGCAGGATTTGGTCATGGCCATATTACTGGCGCAATTCGTCGGTTTCCCGGCCTCACTCTTTTTCGGCTGGTTAGCCATGCATTGGCGGCTCAGGGCCTCAATATTCATCGGGCTCGGTGTGTACGCGGCCATGAGTATTTGGAGTTATTTCCTGGTCGCTGCCTGGCAGTTCTATGTCATGGCTGTTTGCATCGGATTGGTCCAAGGTGGTGTGCAAGCGCTGTCGCGCGCCTACTTTGCAGCCATCATTCCGGCCGCCCAAAGTGGGCGCTATTTCGGCGTCTACAATATGCTTGGCAAGTTTTCCGCGATCATCGGCCCAGTGCTGGTCGGCGTGACGACGATGTTGACCGGAAATGTGCGGTTTTCAATCGTCTCGGTGAGCATCTTGCTGGTTGCCGGCGCTATTTTTCTGGCCACTAGCCGGGACCCGAAGCAAGCGCATAGGGCAACAGAGACCGTAAAACGCTCCGGTTAGCGGGCCAAACGGCATTCATTCGCCATCACGGTCTTAGCTGATTACGCTGGACTAAGTGGTCCGCATAATGCCGGCATTCCGGCGCCGGATATAGGCGGTTGGCCAATCAGGAGCGGTGGTGGTCGTGGCCGTTTCGCAGGTTGCGGCGCGGTTGGTCCTTGCGGCGTTCGTATTCGCCCTCAATTACGCTGTCGTCGTCGTTGTCGGTATCGCTATCGCCGAACGGGCTTTGGCGACCGAACGGTGTCGAGACGATAATGCGTGAGACCAGATACCGTGCGATACGCTCACGCAGCCGCGGGATCAGTAGTGCGAAGCCGACGGCGTCGGTGATTAAACCGGGGGTGAGTAGCATGAACCCGGCCAGCAGCAGTGCAGCACCGTTCAACATCGGTAGGGCCGGCATCTCGCCGCGCGCCTGCGTCTTGCGGATGCGCGCCAGGACGTCGATACCCTGTCGACGGGCGAGTTGACTGCCGACGATCGCGGTAATGACGACGATCACGACAGTGGCCAGTGCGCCGATTTGGCGGCCGACTTCGATCAGCAGCCAGAGTTCGGCGATGGGAACGACGATGAATGCGATTAAGAGTCTAGCGGCCATGGGATTGAAACGTTAGATTTCAGCAATGCGTTGGCGTTGTTCGGCCAACTCGTCTAGTTCAGTCTCTAGCGTACACTTTTGTTCCCGGTTTTTGTTGACAACCGTTTCCGGTGCTTTGTTGACGAAGTCAGTGTTGGCAAGGCGCGCGGTGACGTTATCGAGCTCGCCGCGGCGCTTGGCGATCTGGCCGTCGAGACGCTCAAGTTCGACTTCCTTGTCGATCAAGCCCGCCAGCGGCACACGTAACTGAAGGTGGCCAACTTGCGCGCTAGCCGAGGCCGGTACGTCGGCGGCTTCAACGTACTCGACCGATGCGACGCCAGCTAGAAAGTCGATAGCCGCACGCGATTGGTCGATGCGCGCACGGTCGGTTGTGTCGGCGTTGACCACATAGACCGGGATTGTGGACCGCGGCGCGAGGTCCATGCTGGCGCGGATTTGGCGCAGGCCAGTAATCACTGACTGTAGCCATGCCATGTCGGTTTCCGCGGTATGGTCCACGCGGGTCTGATCCGATGTCGGGAAGGGTTGCTCGGAGATGGTTTCACCGTCGGCAGCGAGCGAGCGGCCGCGCGCGATGGGCGCGATGCGTTGCCAAATGTCTTCGGTGATAAACGGAATCAGAGGATGCGCCAGCCGCAGCAGGGTTTCGAGAACCCGAGCAAGCGTGGCTCGCGTGGCATCGGCTTGAGCCGAGTCTGTTGCGGCGAGACTGGGCTTGGCAAGTTCTAAGTACCAATCGCAGAAGTGGTGCCAGACAAATTCGTGGATTGCGGCGCTGGCCAGATCGAAACGGTAGGCGTCGAACTGGCGGCACACTTCGGCTTCGGTGGTTTGCAGCTGCGACACGATCCAACGCGCGGCTAGATCGGGGTCGGTTTGGGTGTGCGCGGTAGCGTCGAACTCGTCGCCGACTTGCAGTAGTACAAAACGCGCGGCGTTCCAGAGTTTGTTGCAGAAATTGCGGTAGCCGGCCACGCGGTCCAGATCGAAGCGGATATCGCGTCCGGGCGAGGCCAGGGCGGCGAATGTGAAGCGAAGCGCGTCGCTGCCGTTGGCCGGGATGCCATCCGGATAAGCGGTTCGCGTTTGTTTCGCGATGGCATCGGCTTTTTGCGGCTGCATCATGCCGGCGGTGCGTTTTTCGACGAGCGACGCCAGGTCGATGCCGTCGATCAGATCGATTGGATCGAGCACGTTGCCCTTGGATTTCGACATCTTATTGCCGTCGGAGTCGCGCACCAGGCCGTGGACATAGATCTCGCGAAACGGGACGTCGTCCATGAATTCCAGGCCCATCATGATCATGCGGGCGACCCAGAAGAAGATGATGTCGAAACCGGTCACCAGCACGCTGGTTGGATAGAACTGGTTCAAAGCTTCGGTCTGTTCCGGCCATCCGAGTGTGGAAAATGGCCACAGCGCCGACGAGAACCAGGTATCCAGCACGTCGGTATCACGTTCCAGGTGGACGTCGTCGGTGAGGCCGTAATCGGCTCGAACATTGGCTTCGGATCGGCCAACGTAGACATTGCCACTGTCGTCGTACCATGCCGGGATGCGGTGACCCCACCAGATCTGGCGCGAAATACACCAGTCCTGGATATTGTTCATCCACTCGAAATAGGTGCGCGCCCAGTTATCGGGTACAAAGTGAATGCGACCGTCTTCGACGGCGTCGATCGCCGGCTTAGCCAGCGTTTGAGCGTCAACAAACCATTGATTGGTCAGAAGGGGTTCGATGACCTCGTTCGAACGATCGCCGTAGGGCTGCATCATCGTGCTTTGTTCGGCCGCGATCATCAGGCCTTCGGCGTCGATGGCCTCGACAATTCGGCGGCGGGCTTCGTAGCGGTCGAGGCCGCGATATTCGTCGGGTACGAGATTGATGGCGTCGACAGCGTCAGGATCCGGTGTTCCGGCTTGGTCACGGATGGCGCCGGCCGTGCGCGCGGCCGCGCTGTAAGGTTCGCCGTCGGTGCGCAGGCTGGCGTCGTCGGTCATCAGCCGGTACATCGGGATGGCGTTGCGGCTGGCGACCTCGTAGTCGTTGAAGTCGTGTGCGCCGGTGATCTTGACTGCGCCCGAGCCAAAATCGGGGTCCGGGTATTCATCGGTAATGATCGGAATCAGTCGGCGCTGAGATTCCGGGCCGACCGGGATCTCGCAATATTGGCCCACAATTGGCGCGTAGCGTGTGTCGTCGGGATGTACGGCGATCGCGCCGTCGCCGAGCATCGTCTCGGGCCGGGTCGTGGCGATCGAGATATAGTCGCGAGACTCGCGGAAGGTCTCGTTACCGTCATCATCAGTTTCGATGTAGTCGTAGGTCGCACCCGCCTCCAAGGGATACTTGAAGTGCCACATCGTGCCGTCGGTCTCGACGTTTTCGACCTCGAGATCAGAGATGGCGGTTTTTAGGACCGGGTCCCAGTTGACGAGTCGCTGGCCGCGATAGATCAAGCCGCGTCGGTGCAGGTCGACGAAGACTTCGACCACGGCTTCGGACAGGCCGTTGTCCATGGTAAAGCGCTCGCGCGACCAATCGACCGAGGCGCCGAGCCGGCGCATCTGGCGTGTGATATGCCCGCCCGAGTTTTGTTTCCAATCCCAGATGCGGTTCACGAGCGCTTCGCGACCAAGTTCGGCGGGGGATTGGCCTTCGGCTTCGACCTGGCGTTCGACCAGCATCTGAGTGGCAATACCGGCGTGATCGGTGCCCGGTTGCCAGAGCGTTGGTTGACCACACATACGGTGGTAGCGGGTCAGCGCGTCCATCAACGTATGTTGGAACGCGTGGCCCATATGCAGACTGCCGGTCACGTTCGGGGGCGGCAGCATGATCGAGTACGGTGCGCCGGTCGCACTCGTCGACGGCGAAAAGCGTCCATCGGCTTCCCAGCGCGGATACCAGCGCGCCTCGATGGTGTGCGGATCGAACGTTTTGGCCATCGAGTCCTGCCGGGTAGTGGCCGGGGAATCGGTCTGGGGGTCAGGCAACGCTGTTCCTCGGAGTTTTCGCGTCAGCCGTTGTCGGCCGACACATGGTGGGTTTGCAGTTGGTAGCCGCGGTCGCGGTAGAAACGATACGCCGCGCGCGCTTCATTGCGGCGCTCATCGGCCACGATCTCGCTTTGAGAGGTAAAACGCGAGAAAAATGGCGACACATCACCGCCCAGGTTGATCAACACATCGTTGAAATCGGTCGGTGGTTCTTCTGCGCCAATCAGGATTGGCGTGCGGCGATCGTCGCTAGCGCGGTTCGCGGCTGCGAGATGCGGCACGAAACTGTTCTGGCGGAACGTCCACATCAGTTCGTCGAGACGCCGGGCTTGCGCGTCGTCGACCGCGTGCACGTAGACGTGTCGCCGACTGGCCCGGTTGTCCTCGGCCAGTCGGCAACAGAATCGTTCAGCCGTCGTCGCGGCGCTTTCGGCGAGTATGTAGAACGATATCTCGGTCACGCGTCGTCGTGGGTGCGGTCGATGAGGTACTGGGTCAGCAGGCCGACCGGACGGCCCGTCGCGCCCTTCTCGCTACCCGATTTCCACGCCACACCGGCGATGTCCAGATGCGCCCAGCGCAACTTGCGTGCGAATCGGTTCAAAAAGCAAGCGGCTGTGACCGAGCCGGCGAGGTGGCCGCCAACGTTGGCCATATCGGCGAAGTTGGAATCCAACTGCTCCTGGTATTCATCCCAGACCGGCATCGGCCAGGCGCGGTCGCCGACCGTGTCGCCGGCGTCACGCAGCGCGCGCCGCAGCGGGCTATTATTGCCGTAGAGCGCGGCTGCCTGCGAGCCGAGCGCGACCAAGGCGGCACCGGTAAGCGTGGCCATGTCGATGACCGCGTCCGGGTCGTAGTGGCGTTCGACATAGGTCAGCGCATCGGCCAACGCCAGCCGGCCTTCGGCGTCGGTGTTTAGGATTTCGATCGTCTGGCCCGACATGCTGGTCAGAATATCGCCGGGTCGATAAGCATCGCCATCGGGCAGATTTTCCACCGCGGGCACGACGCCGACCACGTTCTGGGGCAGGTTCATTTCGGCCGCCGCTTCGACTGCACCGAACACGCTCGCAGCGCCGCCCATGTCGTATTTCATCTCGTCCATGGCCGCACTGGGTTTGATGCTGATGCCACCGGAGTCGAACGTTACGCCTTTACCGACCAGTACGATCGGTTTGTCCTTTTTAGCACCGCCGTTGTACTCCATGACGATCAGGCGCGCCGGCTGGCGCGAGCCACGCGACACGCCGAGCAGGGCGCCCATGCCGAGCTCGGCCATTTCGTCTTCGCCCAACACGCTGGTTTTGAGCTTGTCGTGAGCGCCGGCTAGCTCCTTGGCATTGTCGGCCAGATAGCTCGGTGTGCAGATGTTGGCTGGCAGATTGCCCAGATCCTTGGCGCGTTTGAGGCCCGCGGCGGTGGCCCGACCTTCATTGACACCGCGCTCGGCGGCGCGCAGATCCGACCGGCGGGGTACCTGGAACACTAGCCGGGTCAATTTTTGACGCGGTGATTCGAATCCTTGGCCACGACAGGTGTCAAAGCGATACAGGTTCTCTTCGACGGTCAGCAGCGCACTTTTAACTTGCCATGCAAAATCATCGCGACCACGCACGTTCTGCTCGGTCAGGTAAAACGCCGCATCGACGCCACCCAGTGCGCTCAGTTGTTTGATTGCGGCGGCGCAGGCTTTTTCATAAGCACGGTCGTTGAATTCCCGCTCTTTGCCGCAGCCAACCAGTAGCACGCGATCGCACAGGAGTTCTTCGACGTTGTGGAGCACGGCGGTGTCGCCGAGCTTGCCGTCGAGGTCGCCACGGCGAAGGATCGAACTGAGGAGTCCATCGGCTGCGAAATCGAGTGCGCGAGCTTGTTGTGTGAGTTTGCGGCGATCGAATACACCGACGACGACGCAGCCCACGCGCTGTTTTTCCGGGCTGCCACTTTTGACCAGATATTCCATTTCGTCTCCGTTGCCAGTTCGTGCAAGACGTTCTAATTGACTGCTCCAGCGCGCGTACTGCAGATGCCCCTATGCGCGCTCGGTATGCAAAGCTATCGGACTTTGTTCACAATGCATCGGCATGCAGACTTGAGTGTGGTTGTTACGTCTGCGCGCCTAATTGTGGAAGTCAACATTATTTTACACCGATTTTTGAAAAAAATCATGCCAATAGCCGAACGAAGTAGAAGTTTTCGTTCAGTCGGTAGCTGAAAGTATTCGTTCATGACGACGATACTCTTTCGCTATTTACTAGCCGAGTTAACGCGCACATGGCTCGTTATCACCGGTGTGTTTTCGGTGCTGACGCTTGGGCTCGGTTTGTCTAAGTATGTTGCGCGTGCCGCGGCCGGACAAATCCCCGTGGATACCGTGTTTCGGTTGGCGCTCGATACGCTGATCAAGAACCTGGAGATCGTCCTGCCGGTCGCGATTTTCCTGGCAATACTGCTGGTACTCGGACGACTGTGTCGCGACAACGAAATGATGGCGCTTTTTGCCTGCCGCAGCGGTATCTGGCGGGTATATAAACCGATTCTTGCGTTTGCGGTCGCGGGGGCGATTCTGGCGGGCGGTATCAGTAATGTCGCTAAGCCGTATGCTGAGCGCTCGATGCACGCGCTGGAGCAGCAGAACGTTGTGTCCATGATCCAGTCGCTGTCACCCGGTCAGTTTCGCAGCTTTCGCAACGGCGATATGACGTTCTACGGGGGGCGGCGGACGCAAAGCGGCGGCCTCGCCGAAATCTTTATACAGTTAGATCAAACTCCGGAGAGCAATAAGTCTCGGCCGGTTGTGATCCATGCGAAACGTGCGACTCAGCGGACCAATTCGGAAACCGGGCGTGTGGTGTTCGTTTTGCACGATGGTTGGCGTTACGAGGGCGTGGCCGGCAAGGCCGATTTCCGCATCGTGCGCTTTGACGAATACGGTATTCAGGTTAAACCAGGGCAAGCGTCGCCGTCCGATAGTTTCAACACCAAATCTACGTTGTATCTGATGGCCAGCAATGACCCGGATGCCATTGCTGATTGGCAGATTCGGCTGTCTGTGCCGTTATCCATCATCATCCTCGCGTTGCTGGCGTTGCCGATTGGGCAGGTGCCGCCTCGCGCCGGGCGCTATGGAAGGATCGTGCTTGGCATCGTGCTGTGCGTGTTTTATGTCAACGGCATCAACTTAGCGTCTACTGCGATCAAATCAGGTGCGGTTTCGGCATGGGTTGGTGTCTGGTGGGTGCATCTGATTGTGCTCGGCCTCGCGTGCGTACTCATGGCGCGTCAGCAGGGCTGGTTCTACTTATCGAGGCATGCGCGATGACGCTGATCGACCGCTACATCGCACGTACGATCTTCGCTGCGACTGCCGTCGTGGCGGTAGTCATCATTGCGTTGATGATGTTGATCGGCGTAATTAATCAACTCGACGAAATCGGCCAGGGCAACTACCACGTTATCGCGATGCTTGGTGTTGTCATGCTGCAATTACCCAGCCGTATTCTCTTGACGCTGCCGGCGATCGTGCTGCTTGGAGCGCTGGCAGGTCTGGGGTCGTTGGCAAGTCATTCGGAATTAATCGTGATCCGCGGTGCTGGGCTTTCGATGCGTCGACTCGCTGGTTCTGTCGCGATTATCGGCGCGATTCTGGCGGCTATTACGCTCGCAATCAGTACTTATATTGCGCCGCGTGCACAGACCGCTGCACTATCGGTTCAGCACACTGCGCTAAACGGTGGTGAGAATTCTGGCGCATTGGGCAGCGGGATTTGGTTACGTCAGAAAGACAAGGTTTTTAACTTCGGCCATGTGCTACCTGACGGGCGGCTGACCGGCATCCACGTTTATCAGTTCGATTCTGGCGGCGGCATTGGCAAAATCGTGGCGTCGGACAAGGGTCGGGTCAAAAAGAATCAGCTTGTTCTGGATAACCCACGGATCACGAAGCTGTCGACCCAGCGTGTGACCACCGAACATCCGGATCGGCGTGCCATGCCGGTGACGATCGATCAGCATATTCTCAAATTGGCCGTCACGGCGCCGTCACAATTGACTATCGTCGGGCTGCATCACTACATCCAATTTCTCGAGGCCAACGACGTCGATGCGACGCGCTATCGGCTTGCTTTCTGGCAGCAGGTCGCGACGCCGATCACGGCCTTCGTGTTGGCGATTTTCGCGCTGCCATTCGCTTTTGGCGCCTTGCGTGACGCCGGTGCGGGCCAACGGCTGTTCATCGGCGGCTTGGGTGGGCTCGCTTTCGTGTTGCTACACCGTATTGTGGCGGCGATGGCGCCAGTTTATGGCGTGTGGCCGCCGTTGGCCGCACTGTTGCCGACGCTCGTGTTGGCGAGCGCGACCGCAATCTGGATTCGTCGGCTGGATTAGGACCGGGAGCGGGGTGCTAGCTTATCGCGGTGTTACGCATCACAAGGCCACGCTCGCGCAGATAGGCCTTGGCCTGCTGGATGGTGTAGGTGCCAAAGTGAAAGATCGACGCGGCCAGCACAGCGTCAGCATGGCCGGCTGCCAGGCCGTCGTAGAGGTCATCAAGTTCGCCCACACCGCCCGAAGCGATTACCGGGATGTCCACCGCATCCGAGATGGCGCGCGTCAACGCGACGTCGAAACCGGATTTTGTGCCGTCTTTGTCCATGCTGGTGAGCAGGATTTCGCCGGCGCCGAGCGCGGTTAGCTTTTGTGCCCACTCGATGACTTCGATGCCTGTCGCACGCCGTCCGCCATGGGTGAATATCTCCCAGCGTGGGGCTTCGTCGTCGTGTGAAACCCGCTTGGCGTCGAGCGCTGAGACGATGCACTGCGAGCCGTAGCGTGCTGCCGCTTCGCCAATAAAATCGGCGTTGTCGATGGCCGCGGTATTGATCGAGACCTTGTCGGCGCCTGCTGACAAGAGGCGACGGACGTCGGCCAATGTGCGGACACCGCCGCCGACAGTGAGCGGGATGAACACTTCGCCCGCCACGCGTTCCACGACGTTCAATAGTGTGGCCCGTTCCTCGTGACTGGCGGTGATGTCCAGAAAGACCAGCTCATCGGCACCTTGACGATCATAGCGCCGCGCGACTTCGATGGGATTGCCGGCTTGTTTGATGTCGAGGAATTGAACGCCCTTGACGACTTGTCCCTGGTCTATATCCAGACAGGGGATGATGCGCCTGGCTAGGCTCATGGTGTCGTGTGCGCTTTGTCGACCAGGGCGCGAGCTTCGCCGAAGTCGATGCCGCCTTCGTAGAGCGCGCGGCCGAGTATCACGCCACTGACACCTTCCTCCTCGGCATCCAGCAGCGCGCGGATGTCGTCGAGATTGGTTGCCCCGCCGGAAGCAATGACGGGTATAGTCAGCTCGCTGGCGAGAGTTTGCGTGGCATCGGCGTTCAAGCCTTGCATCATGCCGTCGCGGGCGATATCGGTATGAATAATCGCAACGACCCCTTCGGCTTCGAAACGCGAGGCTAGTTCTCCGACTCGGTGGTTGGAGAGTTTCGACCAGCCATCGGTGGCGACCATGCCGTTTTCCGAGTCGAGTCCCACGATGATGTGGCCGGGGAATTCGACTGCCGCGTCAGCGACGAAATGGGGTCCAGACACGGCCCGAGTGCCTAGAATGACGTATTCGACGCCTTGTTCCAGATATGTGTCGATATCGGTTTCTTCGCGAATGCCGCCGCCGATTTGCACCGGGACGTCACCAGCCGCAGCGACGATATTGCCGACGACTTTATTGTTGACGGGGCGACCGGCGCGGGCGCCGTCGAGGTCGACAACATGAAGCCGGTCGGCGCCTGTTGCCAACCAGTGCTCGGCGACGCGCACCGGGTCTTCGTCGAAGACCGTTGCGTCGTCCATCCGGCCCTGGCGCAGACGTACGCACTGGCCATCCTTGATATCGATCGCGGGGATCAATTGCACGCCTTAACCTCCCTTGTGTCAGCGGCTTGTTGGATCGTTAGTCAGCCGGCCTGTCCGTTCCAGGCGAGAAAATTGGCCAGCAGTTGCAGGCCTGGTGACTGACTCTTTTCGGGGTGAAACTGTACGGCAAAGACATTAGGACGCAGTAGCACCGAAGCAAACTCCAGGCCGTAGGTTGTTGTACCGGCGATATCGTTCGCGTTGGTTGGCAGCGCGTAGTAGCTGTGGACGAAATAAAACCAACTGGCTGCGTCGATGTTTTGCCAGAGTTGATGATCGCGGGTCTGGCGGATCTGATTCCAACCCATGTGTGGAATTTTGCGCCGGCGACCATCCGGCTGTGCGTCGGGGGATGCAAACGCCACGGTATCGCCGTCAAAAGCGCCTAGACACGATACGCCGCCCGACTCCTCCGAGTGCGCCATCAACATCTCAATGCCGAGACAGATTCCCATCAACGGTCGTGTCTCGATAAAGCGCCGGACCATGTCGTCTAGGCCGAGTCGCGCCAGTTCGTTCATGCAATACCCGATCGCGCCGACGCCGGGCAGAATCAACCGGTCCTTGGTCGCCAGGTTCTTGGGGTCGGAACTGACTTCAATGGACTCGCCGGATGACACGTGGTCGAGTGCTTTTCCGATCGAGTGCAGATTGCCCATGCCGTAGTCGATAATGCCGACAGTCGCCATTGCGTGGTCCGTCTAGAGTGTGTTTTTTGTGGACGGTGTCTGATTCGTGCGGCGCTCGTCGATCGCGATCGCGCCACGAAGCGCGCGGGCGAATGCTTTGAAGCAGGTCTCGGCGACGTGGTGCGCGTTGCTGCCTTTGAGCCCGTCGAGGTGAAGCGTGAGGTCCGCGCCGCGGGCGACGCCTTGAAAGAACTCTCGCACGAGTTCGACGTCGAACGTGCCGATCTTGTCGCAGTAGAACGTCACATCGAAGTACAGCCCAGCGCGGCCCGAACAGTCGATGACGGCGCGCGTCAGCGCTTCGTCCAGCGGCACAATTGCATGGCCGTAGCGAACGATGCCTGTTTTGTCACCGAGTGCCGACGTAAGCGTGGCGCCGAATACGAGACCGACATCTTCGACCGTATGGTGGTCGTCGACCCAGGTATCTCCGGCCACACTGAGTTCAATATCGATTAGGCCGTGTCGCGCGATCTGCGCGAGCATATGGTCGAAAAAACCGATGCCGGTACTGCCTGCGAGCGCCCCCGTGCCGTCAAGGTCGAGCGTTATCTCGACATTGGTTTCAGCGGTTTGGCGACGATTTGTAGTTTGGCGGCTTGTCATGCCGGCTGGTTCCTATCCCCGGACGTTCTGATAATACGCATATTTGTCGGTGTGCGCTAACCCTCGATCCAGAAGGTCACCGGGCCGTCGTTGACCAGTTCGACCTGCATATCGGCCCCGAAGCGTCCGGTGGCAACGGGTGCATCTCGAGTGTTTAATTCGGCGACGAATACGTCAAACAATGTGTTAGCGATCGCTGGTTCGGCTGTCGGTCCGAAGCCGGCGCGATTACCGCGCGACGTGTCGGCCGCTAGTGTGAATTGAGGGATGGCGAGCACAGCGCCGCCAGCATCGACGACATTGACATTCATACGGCCCGCGCTATCGCTGAACAGCCGGTAGGCGGCCACGCGCTTGGCTAGACGTGCGGCGTTGCTGTGGTCGTCGGTAGCCGTGACGCCGACAAACGTACAGATCCCGGTCTCGATATGGGCGATCGAGGTGCCGTCGACGGAAACGCTGGCGCGTTGGGCGCGTTGCAGTAAGGCGATCACGATGACTGGCGCGGCATGAGGGCCGGCGGATCGGCGCGCAGTTGTCGCAACAGGCGTTCGAACGGTGCTGGGTCGTGCACGTTCGGAGCTGCTGCGCTACGCGGAAAGTGATAGTCGATCAGGCGTGAGACCCAGAAACGAAGTGCCGCGGCACCGAGCATGCGTGGCCAGGCATCGATTTCCGGCTGACCGAGCGTGCAGCGTTGTTGATAGGCGGCGATAAACGCCGCCCAGCAGTCAGCGTGGAATTGGTTGTCGGCATCGAATGCCCAGTCGCAGCAGATCACGGCCAGATCGAACAGGGTGTGTTCGTCACAGGCGTAGAAGAAGTCGATAACGCCGGTCACGCGTGTGCCTTCGAACAGCACGTTATCGCGGAACAGGTCGGCATGGATCAGCGTGCGCGGTAGCCCGTCATAGGCCGCGAGAGCTGCCCGTTGATCTGCGAGTTCGGCGTCGACAAGCGCGCGCTGATCGGCTGTTAGCACGGATGCCAGCTGTGGGCGATTGTCTGCGATCCACGCGAGATCACGCGGGTTGGCCTGACTTAGCCCGCTACCGGACGCAGCGCGGTGCATTTCGGCGACTACGCGGGCCAGCGATGCGCAATGCGCCGGACCCGGCTCGACAACACTGGCGCCCGGCAGCCGATAAGCCAGGGCGCATGGACGGTTGCAAATCTCGCTGAGAAAACCGCCGTCATCACGCGCGACTGGATGAATAACCGGCAATCCGTGGCCAGCGAGGTGGTCCATTAACTGCATGAAAAACGGCAGCGACCTGTGTTCGAGATCCTCGAACACGGTTAAAACCCAGGCGCCGAGCGTAGTGTCGACGAAATACGTCGAATTGGTCACGCCTTCGCCGATACCGCGGAAGTCGGTTAGTTCACCGACCGAGTAGGCGTCGAGGACCGCGCGGATATCGGCCGCGGCCAGCCGGGTATAAACTGCCATCACTCGTTATCGGGCGTGTCCAGGTGCTTTTGTGCGCGTTTGGCGAAGACTCGCATTTCTTTGGCGGCTTGGTGGTCGCCGCGGCGTTCGGCGACTTCGATGCCGGTGTTGAATGCCTCAAAAGCTTCACGCGGGCGATCATCGGCCGCCAGCGATTGTCCGTAGAGTTTCCACGCAGCCGAGTATTCGGGGTCGTGCGCCACGGCAGCACCTAGATGCCGGGCCGCTTCAGCGGTCTCGTCGGCCTTGAATAGTAGATCGCCCAGACTGAACCGAAGCAACGGCCCGTCGTGGCCGGCGGCAAGCATGTTTTCGAGTTGTTCGCGCACCTTTTTGCCTATGGACCCGGCGTATTTGAATATTTGTCAGTGTGATTATAAGCAACTCGATGCCGGCCCATCAGTGCCGCCAGAAAGTTGGTGTAAAAATCACGAGTAGCGTGAAAATCTGGAGGCGTCCGAGCAGCATCGCCACGCATAGCACCCATTTGGCTAAAGCCGGGAGTGAGGTCATGGTGCTGGAAATATCACCGAGACCGGGGCCAAGGTTGTTCAGTGTTGCCGCGACGGCTGAAAACGCCGTGACCGGATCTAGATTGAAGCCGAGTAAAATCAGAAACAGCACCACGTAAACGGTGATGTAGACCGAGAAAAATCCCCACACAGCGTGGACCACGCGGTTGGCCACGACTTGTTCGCCCATCTTGACCGGAAACATGGCGCTCGGATGGACGAGCCGGCGTATTTCTCGAAGGCCCTGTTTGGCCAGCAGGACAACACGGACGACCTTCATGCCACCCGTGGTCGATCCCGCGCAGCCGCCGACGAAGCTGCCGAGAATCAAAAACATCGGCAAAAAGCTGGGCCAGACGCTGTAATCGGTGGTGGTAAACCCGGTCGTGGTGCCGATCGAGACGACTTGAAACAGGGCGCGGATGATCGCCGTGCCTGGATCGGTATAAGTGCCGTGGGCGAGCAAAACCACGGTGGCCAAAGCGGTGGCACCCGCGGCCATGATCCAGAGCATGCGCGTTTCGAAGTCGCGCCAGTAGTCGAGTGGGTTGGCGCTGCGCCAGATCGCGAAATGCATGCTGAAGCTAGTAGCGCCGAGTAGCATGGCGACAATCGAGATCAATTCCACCAGTGCGCTGTCGTGGTAGCCGATTGATTGGTCATGGTTGGCGAAACCACCGGTCGCGATCGCCGAAAACGCGTCCGAAATCGCATCGAACGGGGACAAGCCGGCGAGCCAGAAAAGTAGCGCGGAGGCCGCCGTCAGCGAGACGTAGAGATACCAGAGCATCTTGGCCGTCTCGCGGATACGCGGGGTGAGTTTCGAGGTTTTAACCGGGCCGAGCGTATCGGCTCGATAGAGTTGCATGCCACCCACACCCAACATTGGCAGCACGGCGATGGCCAGCACGATGACACCCATGCCGCCCATCCAATGGAGTAGCACGCGCCAGAACAGGATGGCGTGTGGCATGTAGTCGAGCTCGGTCAGCACGGTCGCGCCGGTCGTCGTCAGGCCGGATACGGACTCGAACACGGCGTTGGTGATCGATATCTGCGGCGTTGTAACCAGAATGAATGGAAGAGCGCCAAACAGGCTGAGTACGAACCAGAAAAATACCACCACCAGGAAGCCGTCGCGGATTTTCAATTCGCGTCGAGCGTTGCGCGTTGGCCACCAAATGATGCAACCGGCGACCACTGTGATTGCGAAGCTGGCGACAAACGCTGGTATTTGGCCGTCGCCGTAGATCGCACCCACGATGGCCGGACCCAGCATGGCGGTCGAGAAGATCATCAGCAGGATGCCGATGACTCGCTGGACACCGGCAAAGGCGTAGTCGAATTGCAGGCGCATCAAGGTTTAGGGCCGGCTGAATGCTCGTCCGCCGCAGCTGGTGCTGATAGGTGGCTGCAAGCTGGTTTGAAAATGGATTGGCGCCCGTCAGACATGCCGTGCGCCCACCTGGAACAGACGTTCGACGCCCGGTGTGGCTTGTTTGTCAGCGATGAAAACGATGACGTGGTCGCCTGCGCCGAGCACCGTGTCGTCGGCGGTGAGAAGCTTGCTGCGGCCGCGTATGACACCGCCAAATGTGGCCCCCTTGGGTAGTTGAATATCGCCGATCCGGCGATCAACGACGCGAGAGCTGTCTTGCTCACCGTGCACGACCAGTTCCATGACTTCGGCGGCACCCCGGCGCAGGGCGTGAACGCGAACCACGTCGCCTCGGCGCACGTGGGCGAGTAGCGCGCTGATTGTCGATTGTTTCGGCGAGATCGCGATGTCGATCTGGTTGCCTGAGGATTGCACCAGGTCGACGTAGGCCAATCGATTGATCAGCGACATCACCTTGCGTGCGCCCAGGCGTTTGGCCAGCATCGCCGACAGGATGTTGGCCTCGTCGTCGTTGGTGATCGCACAGAAAACGTCGACGTGGTCGATGTTCTCCTCGCGCAGCAACGATTCGTTGGCCGCGTCGCCCTGGAGGGTGATGGCGTTGTCGAGATTGTATGAGAGCTTGCGCGCGCGGCGCGCGCTCGACTCGATGACCTTGACCTGACAGGTACGTTCCAGCGCCTTGGCCAGACGTTCGCCGATATGGCCGCCGCCGGCCAGCATCACGTGCTTGATCCGCCGATCAGCATGACGCAGTTCACTGATCACCCGCCGCACATTGGCACGCGCTGCGACGAAGTAAATCTCGTCGTCGGTCTCGATTATGGTGTCGTCTGTTAACTCGATGGGGCGGTCGCGTCGATAGATGGCCGTCACGCGGAGATTGACGTTGGGAAGCCGTTTCTTGAGCTGCGACAGGGGTTCGCCGACGAGTGCACCACCGTAATAGGCTTGTACGCCCGCGACCTGGATATTGTCTTGGGCAAAA
Organism: Salifodinibacter halophilus; assembly: GCA_012999515.1. Classification (NCBI taxonomy): domain Bacteria; kingdom Pseudomonadati; phylum Pseudomonadota; class Gammaproteobacteria; order Salinisphaerales; family Salinisphaeraceae; genus Salifodinibacter; species Salifodinibacter halophilus. The sequence goes on from JABEEB010000001.1 coordinate 2,110,578, forward strand.
TCCACGACCTGAAGCGCTCCGGGGAACTGGATCAACCGCTTGATGTAATCGGTGACCAGTTGCTCCGGACTGATGGTCATGTCGATTGGAATGGCTTCCTGGTGGAAAAGCTGTGGCTCCGCCAGGTATTCCGAGGAGCGGATGCGCGCGACCTTGGTCGGCGTGTGGAACAAGGTGTAGGCGATTTGACACGCCACCATGTTGACTTCGTCGGATTGGGTGACGGCAATGATCAGGTCAGCGTCGTCGGCACCGGCTTGACGCAGAATGGCTGGATGACTGGCATAGCCGGTGACTGCGCGCACGTCGAGACGATCCTGCAGCGGGCGCAGCAGGACCTCATTCGTGTCGACGATCGTAACGTCGTGATTTTCCTCGGCGAGATTCTCGGCAAGTGTCGCGCCAACCTCGCCGGCGCCTAGAATAATTGTTTTCATGGCGCGAACCGTAGTCGCTGGTGCGTCAATGCGCAACTAATGGCTTTGATCCGGCTAAACCCACCGGGTTCCAAAACCGACTGAGATTGCCGAATCGGTCTGCAGGCGTTCCAATAGCGGTACGCTTAAAAAGATAACGACCAAATCACGATGGCCGAAACCGACGAAAACGAAAATGCGTGGCTGGAGAGTGTTGCGTGGTCCGACGATGGATTGGTGCCGACGGTTACACAGTCGGCTGCCACCGGACGCGTTCTCATGCTTGCTTATATGGACCGCGAGGCGCTCGCCGCGACCCGGGACAGCGGCTTTGCTACTTACTATTCGCGATCCAAGGGGCGGCTCTGGGTCAAGGGCGAATCATCCGGTGCGACCCAGCAGGTGCGCAGTATCCATCTGGATTGCGACGGCGATACCATCCTGTTGATGGTCGACCAACGTGGCGGTGTGGCCTGTCATACAGGACGCCAATCCTGCTTCTATCGGGCGTATGATGAAGGTGAGTGGCGTGAGACTGATACTGTCCAGGTCGCGCCCGAAACGTTATACAAAAGCCCATGACGACTACCGACACGCTGGAACAACTTGACGCCATTCTGGCCAGCCGCCGCGAGGCGGACAGTGGATCGAGCTATACGGCCAATCTATTCGCCGGCGGTGCGTCCGATATAGTCGCCAAGATCGAGGAAGAAACTGGCGAAGTCGCCGAAGCCGCACAGCTGGACGACGATGGTCACCTAGCTCGGGAGGTGGCAGACTTATGGTTTCACTGCATGGTGCTTTTGCAATCACGCGGTCTCGACAGCCAGGCTGTTCTGGCCGTGCTGGCCGAGCGACTGGGTATGTCCGGCCTGGACGAAAAAGCGGCTCGAACGAACTAGCGCGGGAACCGACAATCAAAGTCGGTAGACGAGGTTATTATGGGACTTGGCGGTATCAGCCCTTGGCAACTACTTATCTTGCTGGCCATCGTGCTGGCGATCTTCGGGACGAAGAAACTCCGCAACATCGGCGGTGACCTCGGCTCGGCAATGCGCGATTTTCGCGGCGCGATGCGCGATAGCGACAGCGACGAACAAGACAACAACCCATCCGAAGACGACGATGATCAGCGGGTCGTTAACCATCAGGCAAGTGAGAACGCTGATGCGGGTGCGCAAACGCGTAATACGAGCGAATCGAAAACTGGGCAGACGACTGAAGAGTCGGGCCAGAACAAAAGCTAGCCTAGTCGCCAGCGATGTTCGACTTCGGTTTCTGGGAACTATCGCTGATCGGCGTTCTCGCGCTCGTTATCCTTGGCCCGGAACGACTGCCGGTGGTGGCGCGCACGCTGGGTGGCTGGGTGCGCCGTGGCCGACGTTTCGTCAGAAACTTCGGTGAAGAGATAAGCGGCGACACAAGCGTTACCGAACTGCGTCAAGAAGTCCGGCGGATGCGTAGCGAAATCGAAGGCGAGACCCGCCATGCGATGGATGAAATCGATCGCATGGGTCGGGGCGACGACCTAAATGGCAGCCAGGCTTCAACCCAGATAAACGATTCCAGCGAGTCTGAACAGCCCCCTTCGGCTTACGAATTCGGCCTCGACGACGTTGATAGCGCGCCCGGCACGGATGGCGACGCCCAATCCGCCACGACAGCAGACGCGTCCCGGAACCATGAGTCGGTCGACGAATCAGTGCTCACGCACCACGAAAGCGAAGACGCGGAAGCCCTGTATGCTCGGGCACGGCAGCACTACTTCCAATCCGACGCCGATTCGGCCGGGGATGAACCGGACGACCAGTTCGCGACCGCGGATGACATAAGGCACGCGGACCGCGAATGAGCGAAGAAGAAGACGATCAGCCCCTGAAGCAGGAACCGCTGATCAATCATCTCCTCGAGCTTCGCACCCGGTTGCTCAAGATACTGATCGGCGTCGTGCTGGTTTTTACGCCGTGCGCTTATTTCGCGCGTGATCTGTTTTCTTATCTGTCGGGCCCACTGCTGGCCGCCATGCCGGCTAAGAACAGCCTTATTGCCACCGGCGTGGCCGCGCCGTTTTTGGCGCCGTTCAAGTTGGCAATGCTGGTCGCGGTCGCGATTTCGTTGCCCTGGACGCTGTTTCAAATCTGGATGTTTACGGCCCCCGCGCTCTATAAGCGCGAACGTAAGCTGATCATTCCGTTATTGGCCTCCAGTACCTTCTTGTTTTTCGCGGGTATGGCGTTTGCTTACTACGTCATCTTCCCGATCATTTTCAGGTTTTTTATATCGGTGGCGCCGGCCGGTGTGCAGGTAACCACCGACATCTCGGCTTATCTCGACTTCGTGCTAAAGCTTTTTATGGCTTTTGGCGCCGCGTTTGAAATGCCGGTCGCCATCTTTCTAATCGTCTGGACGGGGTTTGTGTCGACCGCGCAGCTTGGCCGCTACAGGCCGTACGTCATCATTGCGGCGTTCGCCTTCGGGATGCTGTTGACGCCACCGGACATCATTTCGCAGACGTGCTTGGCGGTGCCGCTCTATCTGCTTTATGAGGTCGGCATCCTGGCCGCCCGGCTGCTCCTGCCGGATACCAGCGACGACGCCGACGCGGGTTAAGCAGTCAGCTCATGGTAATGCGCGGCCACCGGTGATCAGCGCAGGCTGACGGGTAATTTCAGCGATGCTGAACGGCGTGTCGCTTGGCGTGTGTCGTTCGGTGTGGCGCGAACTGGCGGCTAGAGTTGACTCGAGGCGTAGTCGGCCAAGCGCGACCGTTCGCCCCGGGCGAGGGTGACATGGCCGGCGTGGGGCCAGTTGCGGAACCGGTCGACGACGTAGGTGAGCCCGGAGCTGGTTGCGGTGAGATAGGGGGTGTCGATCTGGGCGAGGTTGCCAAGACATACGAATTTGGTGCCCGGCCCAGCTCGGGTGATCAAGGTCTTCATTTGTTTCGGCGTTAAATTCTGGGCTTCGTCGAGGATGACAAAGCGCTCGAAGAACGTGCGTCCGCGCATAAAGTTGACCGAGCGGATCTTGATCCGGTTCGAAAGCAGCTCCTGAGTCGCGGCGCGCTCCCAGCCGCTGGATTCCTCGCGACCGGTCAGCACTTCAAGATTGTCCATGAGTGCGCCCATCCAGGGCGTCATCTTCTCTTCTTCGGTTCCGGGTAGAAAGCCGATATCGTCACCCACGGGTACGGTCACACGGGTCATGATGATTTCGCTGTAGCGGTCCGCGTCCAAGACCTGGGCCAGAGCTGCGGCCAGGGTGATCAGCGTCTTACCGGTGCCGGCCGAGCCCAGCAATGTCACGAAATCGATTTCCGGATCCATCAGCAGATTGAATGCGAAATTCTGCTCGCGGTTGCGCGCATGCATGCCCCAGACCGCGCGTTTGCCCGGGCGATAGTCGTCGGCGAGTTCGAGTGTCGCGGCGCCGTCGCCGATCTCGCGGGTGATCAACTCCGGATCGTTGGGGCGCTCGAAATGCAGCAGTTCGTTGAGGTGCCAGTCGGACAGATCGTCGGATTCGATGCGATACCAGGTGCCGGTTGCGTCCTGCCACGACGATAGATCGTCGGCGTGCATGTCCCAGAAGTTATCCGGCAGCCGGGTATAGCCGGTATACAGCAGGTCGAGGTCTTCCAAGACCTTGTCGTTGGCGTAGTCCTCGGCTGCAACCCCGACCACCGCGGCTTTGATCCGCAGGTTAATATCCTTCGAGATCAACACCACGTCGGTCTCGACCGCGGCCTGTTGCAGCGCTAGTGCGCTTAGCAGGATCGAATTGTCCGGTTTGTTGCCGGGCAAAAGCGTCGGCAGCGCCGTTTCTGGTGAGCGGGTTTCGAAGCGTATTCGGCCGCTGGCATGTGGCGTCGTATCGCCGTTGATGACCGGGTTGATGGCGTTTAGCGCGAGGCCTTGTTCGATCGACGCCGTATTGGTGGCCGCCATTAAGTCGTCGAGGAAGCGGTTGACCTGGCGGACGTTGCGCGCGACTTCGGAGACCCCTTTTTTGCCGCCGTCGAGCTCCTCGAGCACGACCATGGGGATGAAGAGATCGTGTTCTTCGAACCGAAACAAGGCACTCGGATCGTGCATCAGGACATTGGTGTCCAGCACGTATGTCTTGTGGTTCGTGCGGGTGCTGCGGACGGGGGCGTTGGGTGTCACTGCCAAATTAATCGGTTGCTGTGCACTCGGTGTTCAAGTTGTGCACGGCGCTCAGTACGGCGTCGGCGTGGTCGGGAACTTTGACATCCCGCCACATCCGGCGAAGGACGCCGTCGGGGCCGATGATAAACGTCGAACGCTCGATGCCGATGTGTTGCCGGCCGTAGAGTTTTTTCTCTTTCAGGACGTCGTAATCCTGGCACATGGTTTCGTCGGCGTCGCTGATTAGCGCGAACGGAAATTCGTGTTTGGCCCGAAAGTTTTCGTGCTTGCGAACCGAGTCGCGCGAGACGCCGACGATCTCAGCGCCTTCCGCCTGAAACTTCGGGTAGAGATCGCGAAATGCTTCGCCTTCCTGCGTGCAGCCCGGCGTATTATCGCGCGGGTAGAAGTACAGCACGAGATATTGTCCAGCGAAATCGGCGAGCGCGAGCGTTTGATTATCGGTCGCGGGCGCGGAGAAATCCGGCGCGGGCCGGTCGAGTTCGATTGCCATGGAACGCCTCGACTACTGTGGTTGCGGTATCTGGATGGTCAGTGCTTGATGGGATCGAGCACGCCGTCGGCAAATAGTTCGTCGCAAAGATCCATGAACGCGTCACGCAGGCTTTGCGGGTGTTGAATGGTCGGTACTTCGAGCGTGAAATGCAGACTGCACATAGCCGCTCCGGTAAGTGACGAGCGGTAGGTTTGGGCTGTCAATTCCGTGGTTCGCACGCCGTAGTCATTGAAAAAACGCGACAACGACACTAGCAGGTTGTCCTGATCGGGCGCGACAATATCTGCCGCGTACGGCCGGCAGTCGGTGGTGCTCGGTCGCCGGGCTGCTGTATTTGACTGAATGGCAAGCCCGAGTGAATCGCCCAGCCCCGGCAGCGCTGACTCCATTTTGGCGATCTCGCTCCAGTTGCCAACCGCAAGGATCGTGACCACGGTCTGGTCGCCGACTGGCATGATGCGGAAATCGTCGATCGCGCAGCCGCGTTGACTGATGGCAGTGAGTAGTTCGGTCAGCAGCGTTTCCCGGGCGGGGCCCATTGCAACGATCGACAGATATTTTTTGGTGTCGGCCATAAAAGGTTGGGGGTCGGCGAACGCCGGATCGACGCAGATGTTATTACAACCCTGTAAGGATACGGTTACAATCTGGAACTGAACAAGTTGTCGGGCTGGCGTGAGTGCGCCGCATATCTACAGTCCGGCTACGATACAGCACAACTAATGAGGGCGAGGACTTGGTAGCGAATGATTCGGGCCTTGGCGGCAGTATGGTGGCGCTGGTCACGCCGATGCACGCTGACGGCAGCGTCGACTGGAATGCGCTCGAGCGCTTAATCAACTGGCACATCGAGTCCGGCACCGACGGTATCGTCTCGGTTGGAACGACCGGCGAGTCCGCCACGCTTGGCTTCAACGAACACGATGAGTTGATCGGGCGGACCGTGGAAATCGTTGACAATCGCGTGCCGGTGATCGCCGGTACTGGTGGCAATGCCACCGATGAGGCTATTCGTTTGACGCGCCAAGCCAAGCGAGTTGGAGCCGATGCGTGTCTGCTGGTTACGCCGTACTACAATAAGCCAACCCAGGAAGGCTTGTATCGGCATTTTCACACCATCGCCATGGCCGTGGACATCCCGCAGGTGTTGTATAACGTTCCGAGTCGCACCGGGGTCGATATGCTGCCCGAGACCGTGGCGCGCTTGGCCGAAATCGATAACGTGGTGGCATTGAAGGAAGCCAAGGGCTCGCTCGACCGCATCCACGAGTTGATTAAAACCCTGGGCGAAGATGTTGCAATCTTCTCGGGCGATGACGGCACCGCCATGGAAACCATGCTGGTCGGCGGTAAGGGCAATATATCGGTGACAGCCAATGTCGCGCCCCAGAAAATGCATGAAATGTGTCAAGCCGCCGTGGCTGGTGAACGCGAGCGCGCCGAAGCACTCGACGCCGAGCTGGCGAAATTGAACAGTGCTCTGTTTCTGGAGCCCAACCCCGTAGCTGTGAAATGGGCACTGGCAGAACTCGGCTATATGGAGCCGGGCATTCGTCTGCCGATGACACCGCTGGCCGAACATTTTCACGATACGGTGCGCGACGCGCTCGCCGACTTCGGGTTAAGCCCGGCCGGTGCCTGAGCATACATACGTAGCGGAACCGATCCCGGCGACCTCAAGGAATCCAAACGGCAACCGAATCGGTGCCAAAGCGACGACTATGACAATGCCAATCACTCGTCAAACGACGCTGCTTATCCTAGGGGTGGGCGTCATAACGCTGCTCATTGCCGGGTGTAGTGGGCCACCGAATTGCACGAAACCCCAGCCTTACATGAAAGCCAAGAGCTATCCCAAGCTCACGATCCCACCGGGGCTGGATAAAGTGTCTGCCGACGACGCGATGAATATTCCAAAGGTTCCGGACGACGGTCCCATTGGCCAATATGAGCAAGCGCCGGCTAACACAGCGCCCGATGACCCGGCCGCACGCTGCCTGACAACGCCACCGCCGTTGCCGAAGTCGACAATCGATATGAGCAAGTCGAACGACGAATCATAATTGCCGGCTGTGCTTCGGTAAGACCACTATGGGGTGGCCCAAGGGCGGCGGTCACATTACAATCGGCGCGAGCATCAGCGCGATTCGATAATCGCTTGATCTCGTGGCCCGAAAGAGGGCAATAACGGTTACAATTTTGCACCGACGGAGAGGTGGCCGAGCGGTCGAAGGCGCACGCCTGGAAAGCGTGTGTACGGTGCTCCCGTACCGAGGGTTCGAATCCCTCCCTCTCCGCCACATCGATGATCAAGTGGGGCGCGGCCTGGACGGTGAGTGCTCAGGCGCACACCTGCTTACGCATCGCCATCCGGCCAAACTTGAATGGCCTCGGGCGGAATCCGAAGCCGGCATTGCTCGCCGTCGGCCAGTTGGCCAGGGCCCAATCCGCGAAGCGTTAACTCGAGCCTGTCGCCTAGACGCACAATGGCCTCAAATCGGCTGCCCAGATCGACGCTGTCGATGACCGTGGCCAGGTAAGGCCCGTTGGCGTCGATGATGATCTGCTCGGCGCGTAGGCTCCAAGCGACAGGCGTGCCGGTGGCCTGCGCGCGCGGGGTGACACGCAGTTCGACGCCGTCCGCCGCAATGTGGTCGATCGAGCGAACGGTGCCCGTGCCGCGGTTGGGAATGCCGACAAGCCGGGCGACTTGAGGCGAAGCCGGGCGTTGGAATATCCGCTGGCGTGGACCGGACTGGAGACAGCGGCCGGCGTCGATAACCATGATGTCGTCGGCCAGTAGTGCGGCTTCTTCTGGATCGTGGGTAACCAGCACCGTCGTCAGGCCCACCTCCTGTTGCAGGCGGCGCAGTTCGCGCTTTAAGTCATCGCGAACCGGTGTATCCAGGGCGGAAAACGGCTCATCGAGCAGCAGCAGACGCGGTTGACGGACCAACGCCCGTGCCAGCGCGACACGCCGCTGCTGGCCGCCGGATAGCTCATCCGGAAATCGATCTTCTAGGTCTTGTAGATGCAGTCGGTCCAACCAATAAGCAGCCACGCCGGGGTCGGCGTCCACGCCGAAATTAATCTGTTGCCATACGGTTTGTTCGGGCAGCAGGGCTGAATGTTGCGGCACGTAGCCGATTTGTCTTTGTTCAGCGGGCAGGTCAACGAGCGACTGGCCATTGGCCGTAATCGTGCCGGCGGTTGGCTGCATCAGCCCGGCGAGCAGTTTCAACGTTAGCGATTTACCGGCACCGGATGGGCCGAGAACAGCCAGATGGTGACTAGCCGCGGTATGGGCGAGATGTAGCTTGAACTGTCCGAGTCGGGCGGATAGATCGAAATCCAGGCGCGATGCGGGTGCGGCGTTCGGTTCGACCGGCGCTGGCATGGCCACGCGCGGTCGGCGGCGGCGACCGGGGCGACGACTGCTAAGCAGGAGAACCGCAAACGCGGCCAGTAACGTCACGGCGACCGGGGCGCGGGTCGCCGGCAGGCCGGTGCTGCTGAACTGAACGTAGGTATAGACCGGTAGCGAAAAAGGGTGGTAGGCGAGAATCACGGTGGCGCCGAATTCGCCAAAGGCACGTAGCCAGGCAAGCAGCAGTCCCGCCCGGATGTTTGGTGCGGCGATCGGCAGAGCGACGCGCATGAAACGTGCGCGCCGGCCGTGACCGAGTGTGGCCGCGACGGCCGTGAGATCCGGGTCGATGGTGGTGAAGGCCGAGCGTGCGGCAATTATTAAAAATGGTGCCGCCACAAAAATTTGCGCCAGTACGATGCCCGTTAGCGAGTCCGTGAGATGGCCGCCGAAAAGCCGCCCGAGTGGCGTGTACGGACCGACAACGTAGATGAGTAGAACGCCGCTTATAAGCGGTGGCAAAGCCAGTGGCAGTTGGACCGCGACGCCGATTAAATGGGCGAGGCGGCCGCGGGCGTGGGCCAGAACATAGGCCAGCGGTACGCCGAGAATGGCGATTATAGCCGCCGAGATTGTGGCGGCTGCAGCTGAGGTTGCCAGAGCTTCCAGTAGGCGCGGTTGTGCGAGGTTGAGCCCGGTTTCGGGCAATTGCCAGACGCAAAAGACCAAAATCGGAGCGAGCAGATAGACCGCCAATAGACTGCCCAGGCCGGTGAGCAACGGCGCAATGGACGTGGTGCGGAATGGGGTCATGGTGTGTCGTCCACAGCCCAGCGATACGGAGGCGCGCCGGTTTTAGTGATCGGCATCGCCATCATGCTGTGTGCGCGTGACGAGCATTGTCGGTGACGCTGTGGGTGACATCAGCGAGTGAGATCGTTTATCTCGTGGCTGGCACGCTGTTCAGCGAGGGCATGGCCGATTTATCGCCGCTAATGGAAGGCGGTTGAATCAAGTTAAAGCCGTTGTTCCGAAGTATCCGTTTACCCTGTTTGCTGAGCAGGAAGTTGATGAACGCCGAAGCGGCGGCCTTGTGTGGTGCGTGGTCCAAGATTGTGATCGTATAGCGTGCACCGATGTGTGCTGGCTCGATGGTCACCGTCGGAATATCAGCAGCGGCTGCTTCGCCGGCATAGAAAAAACCGGCATCAATCTGGCCGGATTGCAGGCGGCCGATTAGATCCTGCTCTGGATAAACCTTTGCGCGCTCGAGTAGTTGTTGTTCCAGTTTGGGTTGGTTTTTCTTGGTCGCGATTTGCCGGGCCGCTTTGACGGTCAGCTCGCCTTTGGGGTCGAGTTGCGGATCGGTGCGCCCGGCTTTTACGCCGGGGCGGGTTAAGACTCGATACCACGGCTGTGATTGCAGCGCGTTTGAGAAATGGCTCTTTGGGTTATAACCAATGACCAGCGGCGATTTCATGAAAGTGGCGTACCAGTCGATGTAGCCGGCGTCGCCGCTACCCAGCAATTGCCGATTGACCGATGGGTGGGCGCTGATGAATACGTCGCCGTGGCGTATGCCGCCCTTGATTTCGCTGGCCAGTTTGCTCGATCCGGCGGCGAACCCTTGAAATTGATCACCAGTCGCTTTTTCGAATGCGGGGCGAATGGCTTTCTGCATGACGTGGGCCAGTGAGCCTGCGTAGAGAACTTTGACCGTGTCCGACGCAGCGGTAATAGGGAAAAACTGCGCGCTCACGAACACGAGCAAGGCCAGTACTTGGCCCGCGCGCATGGAGAAGCGGCGGGGTCGGCCGTTCTGGCTGTCGGTGTTGACGCTCGGTTGGCGGATCAATCTAGAGCGTGGAATTGTTCAAGCTTCGATATGAAGCTTACTAAATAGCGAATAGTCGGGCAATGCGCACGCAGCAGGCGGCGTCGGGGCATTATTCACATTGGGCGAGGATTACGCTCGATGCTTTGAAAAACGCCGTCGCGGCCTCGCCTTCGGCGAGGCCCATTGTGTCGGCACTCGAACGTGTAATCACGGCGGCGATCGTATTGTTGCCGGCGAGTTGCAACACGATTTCGGCGTTGACGTTATCGCGTGTGATCGTGGTGACCGTGCCGGTTAATTGGTTGCGCGTGGATAGTGACACTGCCGGTGTATGGCCGGCGGCAAGGATGATTTCGCTTGCTTTGATGAGTGCGATCAATCGCGTTTCGTTGTCGATCGCTAGGTTGTCGGCGCTGGCGTTGGTGATGGTGGCGGCCAGTTGTGCGCCGCCGGACAGCTCGAGCATCACCTCGGCGTTGACGGCACCGCGCGTGACCGATACGACGTGGCCGTAGAATTGGTTGCGGGCACTGGTTTGCATTGCGAGTCGTCCCACCAGGTCCAGATCACTTTGAAGAAAGTCTATTCGTTGATTGAGCCGCGCGATGAATCGTTTCTGTTCCTCGGCCGCCGCTCGATAGACGCGCACGAGTTGTTCGCCACGTGCGCTTAAGTGACTGCCGCCGCCGCCAGTGCCGCCGGTGGCGGCGACGACCAGCGCGTTGTCTGAGAGATTGTTCATGGCGTGTACGGCGTCCCAAGCTCCCTTGTAACTGAGCCCTACTGCACGCGCCGCAGCGGCCAGTGAGCCGGTTGCTGCGATCTGTTCCAGCAAAGCGATACGCTGGCTGCCGATCGGCGAATCGGATCCGCCGATGCGCAGGTCACCGGCAATCTCGTGTGTTCTGTCGAGCGTGGTCACGGATTTAGCCTAACTTGAAGCAGCGTGAAGTTGCCTTTGCGCCCCGCATGTTTAACACGGCCATAGGCTGGCGTTTGCTATTCTGACGCTGCAGAAGTCGCGTGGTTATCCGGCGCCAAGGGTGGTGCGCTGCACCCCGAGCGTGTCGGAGGGGAAGCCAACGCGCTTGTCTGTGCGCACGAAAACCCATAATGAACGTCGCGTATCGTCATCCACCGATATAATAGAACACCTTGGCATCGACCGTTGGCCTGCGCGCGCATATCGGTGCCGAGCTATCCAACCACAATGGCTATGCGGCGCCGAATGCGAATCACAGCCACTACTCGATCAGGCGCTCCAAAACCCGCCGGTGACCCCGACGGCGGCTCAAACAGAACGGCTGCAGTACACTCCGGCGGTTAAGGGGTAAAAGCTGCGCTTGATTCACCAGCTCTGGACTGAAATCAAGGCGCACTGAATGGCGTGGCTGTGTTTCACAGCGTCGACAAGGAAAGATTAAATGCGAATTCTGGTCACCGGCGCGGCCGGCTTCGTCGGGTTTTACGTAGCTTGGCAACTACTCGAACGCGGTGACACAGTCATCGGTGTCGACAGCCTGAATGACTATTACGATCCGAAATTAAAGCGCGCGCGGCTGGCTCGGCTCGAACAAAAGCCGGGGTTTGTCAGCGAGGTGATCGATCTGGCCGATCATGAGGCGGTGACCCGGGTATTTGCCGAAAACGGTTGCGATCGTGTCGCGCACATGGCGGCCCAGGCTGGAGTGCGCTACTCGATCGAGAATCCTCAGGCCTATGTCGATAGTAACGTTACCGGTACGCTTAATATTCTGGAAGGCTGTCGCCATCACGGCGTTGAGCATTTGGTTTATGCGTCGACCAGCTCGGTCTATGGCGCCTCCACCGACATGCCGTTTTCGCCGCACGGCGATGCCGACCATCCGCTCGCGATCTACGCTGCGACCAAACGCACGGGTGAGCTGATGGCCCATGCTTATGCGCATTTATTCGGGGTGCCCAGCACCGGTCTGCGTTTTTTCACTGTCTATGGCCCGTGGGGCCGGCCGGATATGGCGCCGATTCATTTTGCGTCGAAAATGGTCGCTGGTGAGTCAATCCCCGTGTTCAACGAAGGCCGCCACAGGCGTGATTTCACCTACATCGACGATATCGCTGAAGGCGTGGTTCGTGCGATCGACCAAACGGCGACGCCGAATCCGAATTGGTCAAGTGATGCGCCCGATCCGGGATCCAGTAATGTCCCGTGGCGGATTTACAACATCGGCAACGGCGAATCTGTGGCGTTGATGCACTTTATCGAGTGCCTGGAATCTAGCCTTGGTATAACCGCCGCTAAGGATTATCAGCCGATGCAGCCGGGCGACGTTGAAGCCACTCATGCCGATGTCTCGGATTTGTTCGAGGCCGTTGGATATCGGCCGCAGGTGGGGGTCGCCGAAGGTGTGCAGCGCTTTGTCGATTGGTATCGCGATTATTATCGGGTGTAGCCCGATTGGTCCGGGTGGACGCGCAGGCGTCGCTCGTTTCTCTGTGAGCGAGTCAGCAGCTGGCCGGTTCAAACGAACCGGCCAGCCGACTGGCGTATAGGACTACTGTTTTAACGAGTGCATATCGATCACGAAACGATATTTGATATCGCTTTGTTTGATGCGCTCGTAGGCGTGGTTGATGTTATTGATGTCCAACATCTCGATATCGCAGGTGATGTCGTTGTCGGCGCAGAAATCCATCATTTCCTGGGTTTCCGGCATGCCGCCGATCAATGAACCAGCCAGCACGCGTCGATTGCCGACAAGGTTGGCACCCTGCAACTCCGGATCGACGGCATCGAGCAGGCCGACGAGGATGTGGATGCCGTCGAATGTCAGTGCATTCAGATACGGATTGACGTCGTGCGGTACCGGCACGGTGTCCAGCACATAGTCGAGTTGGCCGGCAATGTTGGCCATTTGGTCGTCGTCGCTGGAAATCACGACGTGATGCGCGCCCTGACTGGTCGCTTCTGCGACCTTGCTTTCGGAGCGCGTGAACACCGTGACTTCAGCACCGAGTGCGCGGGCGAATTTGATGCCCATATGACCGAGGCCGCCCATGCCGACGACGCCGACTTTATGCCCAGGTTTGACGCCGTAATGCACCAATGGTGAATAGGTCGTGATGCCAGCGCAGAGCAGGGGGGCGGCGGCTGCGGTATCGAGTTTTTCCGGCACCCGGACAACAAAGCGTTGACTGACGACCACCGCTTCGGAGTAGCCGCCGTAAGTGGTACTGCCGTCATGCGGGTCGTGGCCGTTATAGGTCGGGGTCATGCCGCTGCGGCAATATTGCTCCAAGCCGCGTTCACAGGCTTCGCAGCCGCGGCACGAATCGACCATGCAGCCGACACCCACGATATCGCCGGCCTTGAACTGCGTTACTTCGCTGCCGGTCTCGCTTACACGGCCGATAATCTCGTGACCTGGCACGACTGGATATTCGGTGACACCCCAGTCGTTTTGTGCGAAGTGGATATCGGTGTGACAGACACCGCAGTAGAGAATGTCGATGGCAACGTCGTCCGGCCGCGGTTCGCGCCGGTCGATCGTCAATGGGGCGAGGTTTGAAGCCTGAGATTGTGCACCGTAAGCGCGTGCTTCGCTCATCTATGAAACTCCGTTTATGGATCATGTGCCGGGCCATTCGCGCACTGTTTAGGTGCCCGAAAGTCCCAGCCCGTTAGGCGATATTATTTTGCTTATGGCAATGGAAATGCGGGCTGCGATAATTAATTTCAATCGCCCGCCGGGGCATCGCCATAGAGGCGTCGAATCTAGCCTCGGGCGAACCAGCCAGCCACGATGAGTACAGCAATGCCCAACAGCACCGGCATCACAACGCGTGAGATCCATTCCAGCCGATGGACGCGGGTGTCATAACCGCGTTTGACCCAATGCAGTTTGAGCGTTGAGCTGGCGATACCGTAGAGGAGCATCAGATAGACCACAAAATAGAGATAGTCGAGAAGCGTGAGATAGCTGATATCCGGTAGCTGACGCGAGGTTTTGAGACTGAAGGACACGGTGGTCAACAGCGCTATGACGCCGAGGTTTAGCCGCGCGGTAAACGGCGGCCCTTCGACCGGTACGAACAACATCGCGTAGCCCAGCATCAACACGAAGAATAGCGGCGCCAGATTGGATAGGACGTAGCTGCTGGCCAGGCGTTGCACGTGTACCAGCACGTTCAGGCGTGAGTAATCGATATGCGATTGGCGGTTGGTGCGCAGTAGATGCGGGTCACCGAGCGATGATTGCGTGGAATCCGAGTCCGCGAACACGTGGATATTGGCTAGCCGCCACGCTGTGGAGTGATGCAGTAGCCCACGCTCGGTATCGCCAGTGCCTGGTCTCATGCCGATACGATCCGGCACGAGTTTGACATGGTTGGCCTGCGTGTCCTTGGGCCGCATACGGATGGCTAATGTCTGCGAGTCGAACGGGAATTGGTGGAAATCAAAATCGGCGGCAAAGGTAGCATCGGCACGGTACGCGACGTAGTGTTGACCGTCTTCGGTTCTTTCAGCGACCGGGGTGCCGAGGTCGACCGACTCTAGCGAGCGGTTGAAGATAATGTTATCGGGGTTGAAATCCGATGCGTCGAGATAGCGAAACCAAAGATAAAAATCGGCTTTAAATGTCGAGCTGTGGGTATCGATATTGCGGATACTGCGGATATCGATGCCGGTGTAGACAATATTGGTTTTGTCGTAGCGGTGGCCGCCCATCGTGACTTTTCGGTCTGGACTGGCTTTTGTATCCGGGGGCGGGGTGGCGGACTCGTTGCCGGCCGGCGTCAACTGAACAGGCGCCGAGATCAGTTGCCCGCGCGAATACATGCCGAAAGTCGAAGGTTTGATCACGCCGCCGTTTTCATTGAAATACAGCAACCCGGTGATGCCGCGATAAGCCGTTGTCAGCGAGTGGTGGCGGCCGAGCTGTTTTTGTAGTGCGTCGCGCAGCCCGCGCGTTGAATGGTCGCCGTCGAGCTGTTTTAAAGCGGCGGCGATCATCCCCACAGCGTCGTAGTTCGGCGCCGCGACTGGCCGTGGTTCGCGTTGGTAACGAGTGCGAAACGCGCCGATAAATGCTTGGGCCTTTTCGTTGGCCACGTCCGGCAGAAAATAAGTCGTCGCGAAGATGCCGTTAGTGGCTTGGGCCATCGTCGCGTCCGACTGTTTTAGCGAGCTAAATGCCTGTCGGAATGAGTTTAGACCGACAGCATCGCCGCCGATTATGGTTAAGTCCACGTTAGCGGCATGGAGTTTGGTTACCAGCCGCGCCGCGTCGTGTCCCAGCAGACCGATGTATAACGCACCGGGATGGGGTTGTTTTTTGAGTCGTGCCACGATCTTGTCGAGACGTTTGCCGGTAGCCGGTTTCGATGAATCCACCGCAAAACGATGCTTGATTTGCATACCGAGGCTTCTGGCTTTGTCGATGTAGGCGCGCGCCAGCGTTTTGCCGTAGGCGTCGGTCTCGTAGACCACGCTTACGTTTTTCTGATTCAGTACTCCGTCGGTATATAGCGCGCTGAAGCGACCCTTGCTGTCGTTGTCCGGTACGACCCGGAAATACCAGGGATTGTTTTGAACCAGCTCGGGCGCTGTCGAGCTGCCGGTTACCACTGGCATGTTTTTATTTTTGAAAACCGGCGCCGCCGTGACCGAGACCGAGGAAAAATAGGCTCCGACAGCCGCGATGGCGTCGCTGTCGGCGATTTTATTGGCCAGTTGACGGCCGTGCTTCGGGTTCGACTTGGTGTCGTATGGTGTAAGCGCCAGCGGCCGGCCATCGATGCCGCCGTTTTGGTTGACTCTTTTGGCTTGGAGTTTGGCCGCCGCAAGCATTGCTTGACCGCTCTCGGCGTAGTCGCCGCTCATGGGGCCGAGAACGGCAATTTCGACGGGCCGTGGCTGGGATTGCCAGTACAGCAGGCTGCCTACGATACCCACGCATATCAGAAGACTGGCAACTGTGGCCAGAATACCGCGGAGCCCGAAACGCCGCCCGTCTGTCGCCATTGTTCCCCGGTTATGTGCTGCCGTTTAGTTATGTCGAATACAGCCCACTGGTTTATACCACGTTGTACGCTATATGACATTGAACAGGGCGTGCCACAGGATGTTGCAATAATCCGATGCGTAAGGAATTGAGCCTAGGACACTATCGATTGACGCTGCCGCCGTGGTGGGGTGCTTTGTTGGTTGCAATTATCGTGCCCGGGCTTTGCGCACTCGGTGTTTGGCAGATTCAGCGCGCCCATTATAAGGAGCGCTTGCAGGCTACGATCCAGGCGGCGCGCGCCCAGGGCCCCCAGCCATTGCGGGCGGGCACCGCGCGTGACGCCGCGAACGGTGGGTCATCGGCGCTGGCGTATCGACAACGGTATGTCGTCACCGGCCGCTATGATGAGGCGCATCAGATACTGTTAACCGACCAAAGCCAGGGGCAGCGTATTGGCTACCGCGTCTGGACGCCCCTGGTTCTAACCAACGGCGTACGCGTCATGGTCGATCGTGGCTGGATCCCGCGGGCGGATGAACAGTCCAAACAGCCACCCAATCCGCCGGCACCGGACGGTACGGTTCGCATTAAAGGGAGTTGGCGCAACTATCCGCAGCCGGGGCTCGAGTTCGGCCTACGTGATCAAGCGTGTCATCCGGATCGCTGGCCACGGACGCTGAGCTATCCCGGGGACGCGACGGTTGCGTGTCAGTATGACGGCCAGGTGGCGAATGGCTTGCTATTACTCGATCCGAAAGCCGACGGAGGCTTTGTCCGCGACTGGGAAGATGGCCGGCTCGGGTTGCCGCCATTTGCCCATTATGCGTATGCATCGCAATGGTTTCTGGGGGCAGTAGTTGCCATTGCCATACTGGTTATAACCAATATGCGTCGTCGAAGTGATGCGTGATGTAAATGTGTCAAATCGGCTGACAGAACACCAGAACAGCGTGCGAATCGCGCTAGGGCGCGCACCGTACTAGTGCGGGCTTACTGCATACCCCAGCCGTGCGTCAGGAGCATGGATTGTCCGGTCAGGGCATTGGTTTTGTAACAGGCCAGCACCACAGCCATTTCGGAGATGTCTTCGACCGTCGTAAATTGGCCGTCCACCGTGCCCTGGAGCATGACATCGCTGACGACTTCGTCTTCACTGATTCCTAGATTTTCCGCCTGTTCTGGAATCTGCTTTTCGACCAGCGGCGTACGTACGAAACCAGGGCAGATCACGTTCGCGCGCACGCCATACTCGGCGCCTTCCTTAGCCACTGTGCGGCACAGGCCGAGCAGGGCATGTTTCGCGCTTACATAAGGTGATTTCAGTGGTGAGGCCTCGTGCGAGTGGATTGAGCCCATGTAGATCACGGTGCCTTTTTGCGCTGCATACATGTGGCGCAGGCATGCCTTGGTGGTCAGAAAGGCGCCGTGCAAATGGATGTCGATGATCTTTTGCCAGTCCTCGTAAGCGAGATTCTCGACCCGATCTATGTGTTGGGCACCGGCGTTGCTGACCAGGACATCCACGCCACCAAAGCGTGACACGGTTTGTTCGACGCCTTGTTCGACAGCCTGTTCGTCGGTCACGTCCATCTCGACGGCCATGGTGCTGTCGCCATTGGCGTCGATATCGCGCGCGGCTGCTTGTGCCCGCTCCCTATCTAGATCAGCGACCGTGACATAGGCGCCGTCGGCCACATACGCCTGGGCAATACTCTTGCCAATACCGCTTGCTGCGCCGGTGACAAGTGCCACCTGATTCTTCATCCGCATGAGCCATGACCTCCGCTGGCGTCCAACTTCCCACCGTATTTATCTGGCGTATACGACTCTTGTGTGCTCATAAGCCAGGCAGCACTGATTATCGCTGGCCAGCCCGTCTTAGTACAGAAATCTACACAAACAAGAGGGAGATAGTGGGGTGCCACCGAGGAGGCTTGTGTGGTTAATGCGCGAGGTCGCAGCTTTTTAGCGACACAAGAGCCTGAGCGAAGCGTGCCTTGCCGGACAGAAGTGGCTTAATGCCGGCTCCGGTCCGGTCGCGTCTATGTGCGCATGCGGCGATCAGGCCAAACCACTACGTTTGGTCGACAGCTAATGACACCTGGTCGCCGCAATCGTCCCGAAAAAATAAAACCCCTGTAAAAACAGGGGCGTAAATGGTGGAGGCGGCGGGATTCGAACCCGCGTCCACGGATTCGCCACCCTCGGGTCTACATGCTTATTTCGCCTTCGGTTGTCGGCCAACGTTGCCCGGCGAACAGGGACCGCGTTGGCTTACCTCCGTTTACTATTAACGAATCGGCCCGGAGTGGGGCTTTATCGCGAGTCTGTAAGAGTCGATACCCGGTTCCAGAAGTACAGACACTTGCCGGATGGGCAGCAGCGGGTTTTATGCCGCTACGGCGTAGTTGTCGTCGTTTGCAACTAGCTTTAATTGCAACTGGTTTTACGAGGTGAGTCGCGACCTCGGCATGCACCTTGGGCGTTGACATCCGCGTCGAAGCCAAATCGCCCCCGGAAATTCGTCACCAGTATAACGCTGCTTGCGCCAGCCGTCAGTTTCTAAGCAACTGGGCCTTGCGGCGTTGCCAGTCGCGTTCTTTTTGGGTTTCACGCTTGTCGTGTTTTTCCTTGCCCGTGGCGAGCGCAACATCGAGTTTGGCGAGGCCTTTTTTCCAATACATGGCGAGCGGGACGACGGTCTGGCCGCGCCGTTCGACAGCCCCCAGTACTTGCGATAGCTCGCGCGCGTTCAAAAGCAGTTTGCGCGTTCGCGTCGGATCCACGTCGGCGGCAAGAAAGGTGGACTCCAACGGTTGAATGTGGGCGCCGAGCAGGAATGCTTCGCCGTATCGCATCCAGACGTAGGCTTCGGCGATACGGCCTTTGCCCGCGCGCAGTGCCTTGACTTCCCACCCCTCGAGTACGATACCGGCTTCGAATCGGTCACCGAGGAAGTAGTCATGGCGCGCACGACGGTTCAGCGCGATGGTGTTGTCGTTGCTGGTTTTGTGCTTCGTCTTGGCCATGAACGTATTATACCCTCGGGTTTTCAGATGGCTTGGCAATGACGCTAGCACTGGACCGGCCGCGTCGCTGGTCTTCCTATACGACGTTCGTTGTGGTGGTTGTCGCAGCGCTGGTCAACCTCAGCGGTTTCTGGCGGCTACCGTACTTGATCGAGGCCAACGGAGGCGCGGCCTTCGTAATGGTTTATCTCGGGGCAGCGCTGCTCGTTGGTGTACCGCTGGTCGCCGGCCAGCTCTTGTTGGTGCGCGGTACCAATCTGGATATTTTCGGCACAGTGGCTACTGTTACCCGACGTAGTCGGGTTGCCGGCTTATGGCGTGCGCTGGCCGCGGTGATGCTTGTCGCGCTGGTATTGCTGCTTGCGGTATACGCTGTTGTCTCGGCCTGGAGCATCGCGTTTGCGGTGCGCGGGTTGGCCGGCGTTTTGCCCACGGAAACGGCTACTGCGGCCACAACATATTTCCACGCATTCCTGCGCGATTCCGCGCGCGGTTGGGGGTGGTTGGTTTTGCTCGCGACCGTTGTTATGGCGGTCGCTGGCGCCGGGTTGCACCGTGGCCTGTCGGTCGTGATGCGCATGCTGGCAGGCTTGCTGGTCTTGGGCTTGGCTGTTGTGTTGATCGCGACGTACGTCTGGGGCGGGAGTGGCTCGGCCCTGGCCAGCTGGCTGACTTTTGGGCCGGCAGCACTTGGATGGCCGGCCGTGATCGCGGCGTTTGGGCAAACCGTTTTCGGGTTAGCGCTTGGCAGTGGCGTGTTGCTTGGGCTTGGCACGTATTTGCCTGCACGTGCACCGGTCGTACGTCTGGCGTGGGCGGTGGTCGCCGGTCAGGTTGTTGTGTCGTTGCTCGCGGCCGCCGCCGTTGTCGCGATCATTCATCCCGAGGGTGCTACGCGGCTGGATGCGCTGCAGCAGCTGTTCGTTGTTATCCCCGCGCACGGTGGCGCGTTTGGTTTGGCCGAGCTGCTGCTGGCTGTGCTCGCGGTCGCGGCGATCACGACGATGTTGGCGCTTTTCGAGCCGCTCGTTTTGTTTATTGAGCGCCGACTCGAGTGGTCGCGTATCCGCGCCAGTGTCAGTGCGGCCGGCGTTATTTTGTTGGTCGCCGGTTTTGCCTTGTTGTCCTATGGTCCACTGACGGCCTGGCCGGGTGTTGGTCGGGATGTGTTCGGTGGCTTGATTTGGCTGGTTGGTGGTGTGTTGTTGCCGGTCGGCGCATTATGGCTCGCTGCCGTGTCGATTGCCGCCGTCGAAAAAAGGCTCGCTGTCGCGCATCGTGATGGCGACACAGTCGGTGGTCTGAAACTGTGGCTGGGGCTGCTCCGACTGCCGGCGTTGCTTGCGCTTATGGTCGTGGCTGTAGAGAGCAGCGGGCTGTTGGCGTGGGCGCGCGCGCTTTGGGCGGAGTGAGCTTGGTGGCTGACGAGACGCTACGCGTGGAAGTCGTTTTTGCGCTGCCCGGTCGGGTTTGGCGTGAAGCGGTGATGTTGCCAGCCGCAAGCACAGTGGCCGATGCCGTCGCCGCGTCTGGACTGGCCTCGGTCTGTGCAGATGAAACCGGCGAGCCGCCGGCTGGTTACGGTGTCTACGGGCGCAGCGTTCGCCCGTCCGAGGTGCTTATCGACGGCCAGCGCGTCGAGATTTATCGCCCGCTGATTATCGATCCGCGTAAAAGACGACGTGAGCGCGAGGCGCGTTAGCTGTCGATTTGATTCTGACCGTTGCCGGCCGCGTCGTTTTTGCCATCGCCGACCTGCGACGTGAATTCGGCGTTGCCGCTGACTTTGGCCAGTTTGTCCTGGTTGAAATACAGGATCAGCTTTGAGCGATTTTCATGGGCGCGGGGGTTGCGGTAATAGAACACATAGTTCTGCCGGTCCGCGTCGAATTTGGGTTTGACAAGCGGCGTGCCCAGCAAATATTTGACTTGCTTGCGCGTCATGCCGAGCTTGAGTTTGCTTACTTTGTTCGGCGCAATGGTGTTGCCCTGGACAATCGGTGTTCGGTAATAACCGGGTACGCCGCCTTGGCAAGCTGCAAGCACCAGAGGAGTCAGTAACAGGATCGTCTTTTTCATAACGCGGTTTTGCTCGGCGTCGACGTCATAATGGTTGAAACAGGTCTCGCCTTGCCGACGTTCCTGTGAAATCCCTTTTCTTTGGCCGGCATCATATAGAAGCGTTGGCGGGGTTCCAAATAGCGCGGTTTGAGGCGAATGGCAATACGGTGGCTGGGCCCGTGGCCCTGGCATTAATCGGGTTCTGCACGGGCTAGCATATCGGCGGCGTGGGCGCGTGTCTGCCCGGTTAGTTCGATGCCGCCCAGCATGCGCGCGATTTCTTCAACCCGCTCGGTTTCGTCGAGCGCGTGGATTGTCGTCGCGGTGCTGTGATCATCGCTATCCTTGGCCACGGCGAGCTGATGCTGGGCTTGGGCGGCAACCTGGGGCAGATGGGTCACACACAGGCTCTGGCCACCGGCGCCCAGTGCGCGCAATTGACGGCCCACGATCTCGGCTACGCCGCCGCCGATCCCGGCGTCGACTTCGTCGAAAACCATGGTCGGCACGCGGCGCCCGCTGGCAGCTGCCACTTCGATTGCCAACCCCAGACGCGATAATTCGCCGCCGGAGGCGACTCGGTCGATCGAACGCGAGGTTTGACCGGGATTGGCCGCGATGCCGAACGTCACGCTGTCCACGCCGTGTGCCGAGACATAAGTGGCCGGATCTTCGGCTTTGACACTGATATTAAACGTCGCCTTCGGCATGCCGAGTGAGGCCACTATTTCTGTGACCGCGGCAGCCAGTTTGTGGCCTGCGGCGCTACGCATGGTGCTGAGCTGCTCGGCTTTATCGCGGTATGTCGCGGCGAGTGATTCGACTTTGGCTCTTAGCTCGGCGAGTCGTTCATCGGCGTTTTCAAGATTGGCCAGCTCACGTTCCAGATGGCTTTTTTTATCGGCGAGCTCGGCGGTCTCGCAGCGGTGCTTACGGGCCAGATCGCTGAGTGTGGTCATGCGCTCTTCGACGTAGGCCAGTCGCTCGGGATCGATCTGTACGCTGTCTAGATGGCGGCGCAGGCCGTCGGCGCATTCATCGGCCTGGATGCGTGCGCTGGTCGCCAGTTCAGAGATTTCCCCAAAGCCTGGATCGGTCTCGACGAGCTCACCGAGCGTGCGTTCAGCAACGGCGAGTTGGTCACTGGCGCCGGCCGGTTCACTCGCGGTCAGAGCTGCCAGCGCGTGTTGGCCGTCGGCGATCAACCGTTCGGCGCTGGCAAGGCGCCGCTGTTCGGCCTCTAAATTCGCGATCGATTCGTCGGCGACGGCGGCGTCTTCGAGTTCGCGAATCTGATAGCGGAGCACGTCGGCACGCATGGCGCCGTCGTCGTCGGTTTGTTCGATGGCCGCGATTGCTCGGCGGTGGGCGTCGATTTGCGCTGCGGTCTCGGCGACTTCGCCAAGTAGATCGTCGTGGCCACCGTATTCGTCGACGATCGCGCGCTGCGAGGCCGCTCGCGTTAAGCGCTGATGTGCGTGCTGGCCGACGATTTCAACGAGTTGATTGCCCAGCGAGCGCAGTGAGCGCGCCGGCACGGCCTGGCCGTTGATCCAGCAGCGGCTGCGGCCTTGGCTATTGATCACGCGTCGGAGTACGCACTCATCCTCGTCGGCCAGTTCCTGTTCCGACAGCCAGGCAGCGGCGTCGGGGGCATCGGCCAAATCGAAGCGGGCGCTGATGGTGGTTTTGTCGCAACCGTCACGCACGACGTCTGCGCCCGCGCGATCGCCCAGCAGTAGGCCGAGTGCGCCAACCAAGATCGATTTGCCGGCGCCGGTTTCGCCCGATAACACGGTCATGCCGGCGCCGAGTTCAATGTCGACGCGGTCGATGATGGCGAAGTTGTCGACCGCAAGTTCGATCAGCATGGCGCTGCTTCTCTAGCCGGTGGTGTCTTGACCCCGGCCCCAATGGAGTTTGTTGCGCAGGATACTGAAATAGTCGTAGCCATCGGCGTGAATCAATGTCAGCGAGCAGGCCGCGCGCTGGATGATCAGCCGGTCGCCGGGGGCCAGATCGGCGCCGATTTCACCATCGCGCGTGAATAGGGCGTCGTCGCGTCGGTCGCCGCCGATGACGATTTCCACGGTTCGGTTGGCGTCGAGGATGATCGGCCGGTCCGATAGCGTGTGTGGGCAGATCGGGACCATTGCCAGAGCGCCCAGATCGGGGTGGATGACCGGGCCGCCGGCCGACAGCGCGTGGGCGGTTGAGCCCGTAGGCGTGGCGATAACGATGCCGTCGGCGCGATGCTGACTGATAAACGTACCGTCCATCCAGGTATCGAAATCCATAACGCGTGCGACGGCGCGATTGCGGACCACGCATTCATTAACCGCGATCAGCTGTTCGTCCGGTTCACCGAGGTCGTGGTTGTTTTCGGCGCGCACCACCGTGGCCTGAAGTAGCGTGCGTGCGTCGCGCATGAAGCGTCCGGAAAAAACCGCATCGAGGGCATCGGCGACCTCGAACGGCGCGACGTCTACGGTGAATCCCAAGCGGCCGAGGTTGATGCCGAGCACGGGCGTGTCGGCCGGTGCGAGCCAGCGGCTGGCCTCCAACAAGGTGCCGTCGCCACCGAGCACCAATACCAGATCGGATTTCTGGGCCAGTTCGGCTGGCTCCGAGGAGAAGGTGTTGTCGAGGTTACCGCTGGGCTGGCGTGCGTCCAGACACACACGTCGACCGCGTGCCACGAGGTCGGCGATTACTCGATCGCGGGTAGCGATCGTGGCCGCGTCGCTGTTGCGTGCAATCACGCCAACGGTTGGAAATGGTTCGGTCATTGCAAAAGCCTGACGGGGAACGCGGGCACGGCGACACAAGCATAAATCAGCCGTCGGCGTGCTGCGAATCTGCGATCGAGTTGACGTCTATGCGCGCCTGGCTGTTGAAAAGCGACAACTCGACCCTACAACAACCGTAAGCGGACATGATCCGTGTATCAATGTATTCAACAGCAAACAGACGTTATGACGCAGCATCAGGACCCAAGTAACGCCGATCCGAGCGTAACGCCGGACGGCGAACAGGACGTAGCCGATGGCTTGACGCCCGAGCCGGATGTGGAGAACGACGATACAGTCGAGCAAAAGCCGGATGATGGTGCCGCGCCCGACAGCGTAGCCGCGACCGACGAACTTCAGGCCGAACTGGATCAGGCACGCGCCGAAGCCGAGCAGTATCGCGATCAACTTGCTCGCCTGAATGCAGAGATGGAAAACGTCCGCAAACGATCGCAGCGTGACGTTGAATCCGCACGTAAATTCGCGGTGGAAAAATTTGCCAGCGATCTGCTTGAGGTTCGCGACAGCCTTGAAATGGGGCTAAACGAGGCCAATCGACCGGACGCGGATTTCAGTCAGTTTTATGACGGCATGGAGCTGACTCGCCGGAATTTTGCCGCGAGCATGGAAAAAGTCGGTATCGAAGTGGTCAATCCGGAAGGTGAGGCATTCGACCCGGGGCAGCATGAAGCGGTCACGGCCCAGCCGACGAGCGACTACGCGCCGAATACGATCACGGCTGTTATGCAGAAAGGTTATCTACTGAACGGACGGGTGCTGCGTGCGGCGAAGGTCGTCGTGGCCAAGGCGCCGGCGGACGATCAGTAGGCCGTGTTTATGGCCGGGGCGTGCCGTGCCGGTGGTTGAAAACGCCAGGCGCGGGGTCATGTTCCGGATAAGCGCGGAAACTTAATTTCAAAGTTCAATAAGTTATAGCGAGGGGTGAATTAAATGAGTAAAGTCATCGGAATCGACCTGGGCACGACCAACTCGTGTGTGGCCGTTTACGAGGGCGGCCAGGCCAAGGTCATCGAAAACGCGGAAGGCGAGCGTACGACACCGAGTGTCGTCGCGTTCAGCGAAGACGGGCAGACGCTGGTCGGCCGGCCGGCCCGGCGCCAAGCGGTCACCAACCCGACCGATACGCTGTACGCTATCAAGCGGCTGATCGGGCGCACTTTCGATGACCCGACCACGCAGCGCGATATCAAGGAAGTCCCGTTCAATATCGTCAAATCCGATAACGGGGACGCCTGGGTCGAGGCCGGCGGTCAGAAAATGGCGCCGCCGGAGATTTCGGCGAAAGTGCTGCAGAAGATGAAATCTTCCGCCGAAGACTATCTCGGCGAGTCGGTCAGCGAAGCTGTGGTAACAGTGCCGGCCTACTTCAACGACAGCCAGCGCCAGGCCACCAAGGATGCGGGCCGCATCGCGGGGCTGGACGTCAAGCGCATTATCAACGAGCCGACCGCGGCTGCGCTTGCCTACGGCATGGACAAGCAGGGCGACAAGAAAATCGCCGTGTTCGACCTCGGTGGCGGCACGTTCGATATCTCGATCATCGAAGTGGCCAACGTCGACGGTGAGCACCAGTTCGAAGTGCACGCCACCAACGGCGATACGTTCCTGGGCGGTGAAGACTTCGACAAGAAGATCATCGATCACCTGGCTGACGAGTTCAAGAAAGAACAAGGCATTGATCTGCGCGAAGACAAGTTGGCGCTGCAGCGGCTCAAGGAAGCCGGCGAGCGCGCCAAGATCGAGTTGTCTTCGACCGAGCAAACCGAGGTCAACCTGCCGTACGTCACGGCCGACCAATCAGGGCCCAAGCACCTCAACGTCAAGATCACGCGTTCCAAGCTCGAATCGTTGGTCGAAGACCTGATCGCGCGTACGATCGACCCGTGCCGCACGGCGCTCAAGGACGCCGGCTTGAAAGCGGGCGAGATCGACGATGTGGTGTTGGTCGGTGGCCAGACGCGGATGCCGGCCGTCCAGGAAGCGGTCAAGAACTTCTTCAATAAGGACGCCCGCAAGGACGTCAACCCGGACGAGGCCGTGGCAGTTGGCGCGGGCATTCAGGGCTCGGTCCTGGCTGGCGACACGTCGGACGTGCTGCTTCTCGACGTCACGCCGCTTAGCCTCGGTATCGAGACGCTTGGTGGCAAGATGACCAAGTTGATCGAGAAAAACACCACAATTCCGACACGCAAGTCGGAAGTGTTCTCGACCGCCGAGGACAACCAGTCCGCAGTGACGGTCCATGTGCTGCAGGGCGAACGCGAGCAGGCCAATGCGAACAAATCGCTCGGCCGGTTTGACCTGTCAGATATTCCTCCGGCGCCCCGCGGTACGCCGCAGATCGAAGTCACGTTCGATATCGATGCCAACGGCATCCTCAACGTCTCGGCGCAGGACAAGGCCACGGGCAAGGAGCAATCGATCGAGATTCGTGCCTCGTCGGGCCTGTCGGAAGACGAAGTCGACCGTATGGTCCAAGATGCCGAAACCCACGCCGAGGAAGACCGCAAGTTCGACGAGCTGATCTCGGCTCGCAACCAGGCCGACGGCGTCATCCACAGCACCGAAAAGGCGCTCAAGGACTTGGGCGATCAGGTCAGCGACGAGGAGCGCAAACCGGTCGACGATGCCATCGCCGAGCTGCGGACCGCACTGGAAGGCGAAGACAAGGACGACATCGAAACCAAGAGCCAGCAGGTTTCCGAGGCGGCTGCGCCGATCATGCAAAAGGCTTATAGCCAGGGCGCAGAAGACCAGGGTGAAGAAGGTTCCGAACAGTCGGCCAGCAGCAGCGACAGCTCGGACGACGTGGTCGATGCCGATTTCGAGGAGGTCAACGACGACGACAAGAAGTCGGGCACCAACTCGTAACATCAGCACCTACTGCTGCGTGACACCAACCGGGGCAGCAGGCCGCTGCCCCGGTCTTTTTCGTTGAAACAACGCTAGACAATCATGGCCAAACGCGACTACTACGAAATCCTCGGCATTTCCAAATCGGCTTCCGCTGACGAAATCAAGAAAGCCTATCGACGGTTGGCGATGAAGAATCATCCGGACCGTAATCCGGACGACGAGGAGGCCGAAGCCAAATTCAAGGAGGCCTCGGAAGCCTACGAAGTGCTGTCGGACGATCAAAAACGCGCTGCTTATGACCAGTTCGGTCATCAGGGCGTTGGCGGTGCAGCTGGCGGCGGTGCGCAGCCGGGTGCGGGCGGTTTCGAGGATATCTTCGGGGATATTTTCTCGGATATCTTCGGCGGCGGTCGTGGCGGAGGCCGCTCACGCGCGGCCCGCGGCTCGGATCTTCGCTACGATATGGAGCTGGATCTAGAGACCGCGATTGCTGGCGACACCGAAGAAGTACGCATTCCCACGTTGGAGGAATGCGAAGCCTGCAACGGTGATGGTGCCGAACCGGGCTCCAGCGTCGACACCTGCGATACCTGTCAAGGTATGGGCCAGGTCCGTATCCAGCAGGGCTTCCTCTCGGTCCAACAAGCTTGTCCCGATTGCCAAGGCCGCGGTAAACGGGTGCAAAATCCTTGCCGTAAATGTAGCGGTGAAGGCCGGATACGTTCGTCGAAAACCTTGTCGGTGCGGGTCCCGCCGGGCGTCGACGATGGCGATCGAATCCGTCTGTCGGGCGAAGGCGAAGCCGGTGAGCAGGGCGGTCCGCCGGGCGATCTTTACGTGCAGGTTAATGTCAAACCGCATGATCTGTTCGAGCGCGACGGCAACGACCTGCGTGCCGATGTGCCGGTCGATATGGTTACGGCTGCACTGGGCGGCAACATCGACGTGCCGACGCTAAACGGGAAGGTTAATCTCCGCATTCCGCCGGAGACCCAGACTGGCCGCAGTTTCCGGCTGCGTGGCAAGGGCGTGCAGTCTGTGCGTACCTCGTCGCCTGGTGATCTGTTGTGCCGCGTCCAGGTCGAGACACCGGTCAATCTGAACAATGAACAAAAGGAATTGCTGGGGCAATTGCGCGATAGTCTCGACAATAGCGCCAAAAGCCACAGTCCGAAGATCAATTCGTGGCTCGACAAGGCCAAGCGTTTCTTCGGTGAGCGGGCCGGTTGATTAGCGCGTTTGTTATGTATCGGGTCGCGATCAATGGCGTTGCGGGGCGCATGGGGCGTGAACTCGTCACGGCCGTGGCACGGCGTGACGATCTGAAGCTCACCGCCGCGTTCGATGCGCCCGACGGCGCTACGATCGGCCAGGATGCTGGTCGGCTCGCTGGTGGCGAAGACGCTGGCGTGTGCGTTACCGAATCGGCGTCGATGAACGACGCTGAATTTGACGTCGTTATCGATTTTTCCTCGCCGGCCGCCTGTGTTGAGGCGGTCGAGCGTGCTATCGAGAAAAATGCCGCTATCGTGATTGGCACGACCGGTTTGAGTGCGGATCAGCAGGCCGTGATCGACCGCAGCGCCCAGCGTGTATCGATCGTGCAGGCGCCAAATTACAGCGCCGGAGTTAACTTGAGCCTGGATCTGCTTCGAACCGCGGCTCGTGTGCTCGGCGATTCGGTCGATATTGAAATCATCGAGGGCCACCATCGCAACAAGGTCGACGCGCCGTCAGGTACCGCGTTGAAGATGGGCGAGGTCGTGGCCGAGACCACCGGGCGCGATCTGGAGCATGACGCCGTCTATGCGCGTCAAGGCCACACCGGCGTGCGCGATCGCCGCAGTATCGGCTTCCAGACCATACGTGGCGGCGATATTGTTGGCGAACACACGGTGTTGTTCGCGGGCGATGGTGAGCGCATCGAGATCACGCACAAAGCGTCGTCCCGCCAAACGTTTGCCGGCGGTGCTGCGCGGGCTGCGGCCTGGGCGGCCGGGCAATCACCGGGTCATTACGATATGGCCGACGTACTCGAGCTCCGAATCGGCGATTGACCCGCTGGCCTGATGTCGGGCCGGCACGCTATAATGAGCTAACGTTCCCCAACCAATTGGAGACACGCGTGCGGCCGACTGCGTTGCTCGCCCTGGAAGATGGCAGCTTGTTCTATGGCCGCGCTATAGGCGCTGAAGGTTCAACAGTTGGTGAGGTGGTTTTCAATACCGCCATGACGGGATATCAGGAAATCCTGACCGATCCGTCGTATCGCCAACAACTGGTCACGCTGACGTATCCGCACGTTGGTAATACCGGTACGAACGAGGAAGACGTCGAGTCCGGCGCGGTACAGGCCGCGGGCTTGATTCTGCGCGAATGTCCGCGCAATCCTAGTAACTGGCGAAACCAGTCACCGCTCGGTACCTATTTGGCCGATAACAATACGGTTGGCATCGGTGGCCTCGACACCCGCGCATTGACCAATCTGCTGCGCGACAAAGGCGCGCAGAACGGCTGTATCGTCGCTGGTGGCGATCTCGACAGTGATGACGCGCTTGCCAAAGCGTGCGCGTTTCCAGGGCTGAAAGGCGCGGATTTGGCCGCTGACGCCGGGACGGCAACGGCCTATGAGTGGACCGTGCCGAGCTGGCAAGGGCCAGGACTGCCCGCGGCTGAGCGCACTGCGCCTGCATTCCATGTGGCCGTCTACGATTACGGCGTGAAATACAACATCCTGCGCTGCCTGATCGATGTCGGCGCGCGCGTGACGGTCGTGCCGCCGCGGCAATCGCTAGACGAGACGTTGGCACTTGGCGTCGATGGTGTTGTCCTGGCCAACGGACCAGGCGACCCCGATCCTTGCGACTACGCGATCGAGACGGCGCGCGAACTCATCGAGCGCGAGGTTCCCACCTTCGGCATCTGTCTCGGCCATCAAATTTTGTCGTTGGCTGTCGGTGCCACCAGTCACAAGATGAAGTTCGGTCACCACGGCGCGAATCATCCAGTGGTCGAGATCGCCAGCGGCGATGTGATGATCTCCAGCCAGAACCATGGCTTTGCCATCGACGAGGCAAGCCTGCCAGACGGCGTCCGCGCGACCCATCGCTCGCTTTTCGATGGCACGTTGCAGGGCATCGAACTCGTCGATAAACCGGTGTTTTCGTTTCAGGGGCACCCCGAAGCCAGCCCGGGACCACACGACGTGGCGCCGTTGTTTCAGCGATTTGTGCGGACCATGCAGGCCAACAGTCCGTCGATGAGCGCGCATGAAAGCCTGTAACGACGCTGTCTCGAGCCGCGTTATGGGCGGCGCTGTCATCGTATGTTGTTGAGTTCGGTGGCTGTCCCTTTGAAAGCAAGGGTCTAACAGCTTTAATGCTGAATCAAAAAGGTCAGCTTATGCATGATCTGCGAACCACGGGCAGTGCTGCCAGCCTTTTCAAATGGCAACAACTTCAACTCGAAAGCGGACGTATTGTGTAAAACCATGACAATGCAACGCCCGTATAGACTTGTGACTCACTTGCACGCAGTGGCGTGCACCTGCGGACTTTTTTCTTAACATGCCCAAGCGTAGCGACATAAGCAGCATCCTCGTTATCGGTGCAGGGCCGATCATCATCGGCCAAGCCTGTGAGTTTGACTATTCGGGCATGCAGGCCTGCAAGGCGCTGACCGACGAGGGTTTTCGCGTCATTCTCGTGAACTCCAACCCGGCCACGATCATGACCGATCCGGAAACAGCGGACGCGGTCTATATCGAGCCCATTACACCCGCTACTGTCGAGCGCATCATCGAAGTGGAGCGCCCGGATGCGCTGTTGCCGACCATGGGTGGGCAGACCGCGCTGAATTGCGCGTTGGATCTGTATAACGGCGAAGTCTTGAAACACCACGGTGTGGAGATGATCGGTGCCTCACAGGAGGCGATCGACACTGCCGAGGATCGCGAGGCGTTTCGCGAGGCGATGAACGAGATCGGCTTGGCCACGCCGGCTTCGGCCATCGTGCACAACGCCGCCGAAGGTGATGAAGTCGTGGCCCGCATCGGTTTTCCGATCATTTCACGGCCGTCGTTTACGCTCGGTGGCAGTGGTGGTGGCATTGCCTATAACCGTGAGGAGTTCGACGATCTGCTCGCGCGCGGGCTGGAACTGTCGCCGACGCACGAAGTGCTCCTGGAACAGTCGGTGCTGGGCTGGAAAGAATACGAAATGGAAGTTGTTCGTGACCACGCGGATAACTGCATCATCGTCTGCGCGATCGAAAACATCGATCCGATGGGCGTGCACACGGGCGACTCGATCACGGTTGCGCCGACCCAGACGCTGACCGACAAGGAATATCAGCGCATGCGCGATGGTTCGCTGGCATGCCTGCGCCGGATTGGCGTGGACACTGGCGGCTCGAATGTGCAATTCGCCATCAACCCGGTCGACGGGCAGATGATTGTCATTGAGATGAATCCGCGCGTGTCGCGCTCTTCGGCGCTGGCCTCCAAGGCGACAGGATTCCCGGTCGCCAAGGTCGCAGCCAAACTGGCAGTCGGTTATACGCTCGACGAACTGGCCAACGAAATCACCGGTGGCGCGACGCCGGCATCGTTTGAGCCGTCGATCGACTATGTCGTGACCAAGATGCCGCGGTTTACGTTCGAGAAATTCCCGGCTGCGGACAATCGACTGACCACACAGATGAAGTCGGTCGGAGAGGCTATGGCGATCGGGCGTAGTTTCCCCGAGTCGCTGCAAAAAGCCATGCGCAGTGTGGAAATCGGCTCGGATGGATTCGAACCCATCATGCCCGAGGCCGACGACGAAACCGTGTTGGCGCATCTGCGTACCGAGCTCGCCAACCCAAACCAGTACCGGCTTTGGCAGATTGGCGAGGCGCTGCGGCGCGACATGTCGCTGGCCGAGATCTTTGAATTAACGCAAATTGATCCGTGGTTTACCGAGCAGATTGCGGAAATCATCGCCATGGAAGGCGCGCTAGGCGCTGCGACACTCGCCTCGCTGGATGACGAAACACTGGCCGATTATAAGCGGATCGGGTTTTCCGATCGGCGCTTGGCGCGGCTGCTGGAAAGTGATGAATTCACCCTGCGCCGCACGCGGCAAAAAGCGAATGTAACGCCGGTGTATAAGCGCGTTGACTCGTGTGCGGCCGAATTCCCGACTGCGACGGCCTACCAGTACTCGACCTACGAACAAGTCTGTGAGGCCAGCCCCGGCACGGGCCGTAAGATCATGGTTCTGGGCGGTGGTCCCAACCGTATCGGGCAGGGCATCGAGTTCGACTATTGCTGCGTCCATGCTGCGCTGGCCATGCGCGAGGACGGTTGCGAAACGGTCATGGTCAACTGCAACCCAGAGACCGTGTCGACCGACTACGACACCTCCGATCGGCTGTATTTCGAGCCGTTGACGTTCGAGGACGTCATGGCTGTGGTCGATGTCGAGAAACCCGACGGCATCATCGTGCAGTACGGCGGGCAGACCCCGCTGGGGTTGGCGCGCCGTCTGGAAGCAGCGGGCGCGCCTATCATCGGTACGAGCCCGGATTCGATCGACCTGGCCGAGGATCGCGACCGATTCCTCAATTTGATCCACAAATTGGGCCTGAAACAACCGGCCAACCGTAGTGCGCGCTCGGAATCCGAGGCTATCGGTGCGGCCGCCGAAGTCGGCTACCCGATGGTGGTTCGGCCGTCGCACGTGCTTGGCGGTCGGGCGATGGAGGTCGTCTACAACCGCGATGAGCTCCAGCATTATATGGACAACAATGTCCGTGTTGCCAGTGATTCGCCCGTGCTGCTGGACCGCTTCCTGGAAGAGGCGATCGAGTTGGATGTCGACGCTGTATCCGACGGCGAGGCAGTTTATGTCGGCGGCATCATGGAGCATATCGAGCAGGCCGGCGTGCACTCCGGCGACTCAGCGTGTTGCCTGCCGCCGTACAGCCTCGACGAGGCGTTGCTGGCCGAGATACGTGAGCAGACCGCTACATTGGCCCGCGCGTTGTCGGTGGTTGGTTTGATGAACGTGCAGTTCGCCATTGTCGGGCGTGACGTCTATATCCTCGAGGTCAACCCGAGGGCATCGCGCACGGTGCCGTTTGTCTCCAAGGCGACCGGTGTGCCGCTAGCGCGGATCGCCGCGCGCGCCATGGCCGGCCAGTCTCTGGCGGATCAGGGCGTGACCCAAGCGGTTGAGCTGGGCCACTATGCTATTAAGGAAGCGGTCTTTCCATTCAAGAAATTTCCGGCTGTCGATCCATTGCTTGGCCCCGAGATGAAGTCCACCGGCGAAGTCATGGGGGCGGGGCGCACCTTCGGCGAAGCGTTTGCCAAATCGCAGCTTGCCGCCGGCATGGGGCTGCCCGACCACGGTACGGCTCTGATTACCGTACGCGATGCGGATAAATCAGCAGCGATCGAGCTTGGTCGGACACTCACGGCCGCCGGACTTGAATTGGTCGCGACACGCGGCACCGCGGACGCGCTGAACGAAGCCGGCGTTGCTTGCCGCGTGGTCAATAAAGTCAAACAAGGCCGGCCGCATATTGTCGACATGATTAAGAACGGCGAAATCGCGC
This sequence comes from Salifodinibacter halophilus, assembly GCA_012999515.1. Lineage (NCBI taxonomy): Bacteria > Pseudomonadati > Pseudomonadota > Gammaproteobacteria > Salinisphaerales > Salinisphaeraceae > Salifodinibacter > Salifodinibacter halophilus. The sequence continues at coordinate 2,144,206 of JABEEB010000001.1, forward strand.
TGGTGATCAATACCACCGAGGGCAAGAAGGCCATCGAGGAATCGCGTTCGATCCGGATTGCGGCGCTGCGCTACCAGGTTGCTTATTTCACGACTATCGCCGGCGCGCGCGCGTGCAGCGAGGCGTTAAGCGAATCTGCGACCGGTGCGGTATATCGGTTGCAGGCGCTTCAGCAGGCCGCGGAATAAAGCCTGCTGCGATAGGGCGGCGCGGCATAGCTTGCGCGATCCCGCTATAATCACGGTATGAGTCTTGATGAAGACGCACCGGCGGTCGACGCTAAGCCGATCAGTTTCCGGTGCCCCGAGAAAGAAGATGGCGCCGATCTGATCCGGCTAGTGCGCGGTACCGGCGTTCTGGATGTTAACTCGGCTTACGCCTACATGCTGATTGGTGAGCATCACGCGCATACCAGTGTGCTCGCCGAAATCGAAGGTGAGCCGGTCGGTTTCGTATCGGCGTATCGGCCACATTCGTTGCCGGAAACGCTGTTCGTGTGGCAGGTAGGGGTCGCCGAGGCGGGCCGTGGCCAAGGCCTGGCCACGCGCATGTTGTTCGACATCCTGACGCGGCCAATCTGCGAAGACGTGCGTTATCTCGATACGACTATCGCGACCAATAATGACGCGTCGAAAACCCTGTTCCGGCGATTGGCTGAGCGCATCAACGCTAACTGCGACGTACAAGAGCTGTTCTCAGCCGAGATGTTCGAAAACGAACAGGCCGCCGAGCATCTGTTTCGTATTGGGCCTTTCGACACCACCGTAATCCGCGCGCAGAACCTATAGCGCGCGCCCAGACGGGCTACAGGCCCAGGAGTTAAATATGCAGACGATCGAGCGTCTCGAATCCGAAGTCCGCGGTTACGTCCGTTCATTTCCGACCGTGTTTTCCACGGCCAAGGGCAATCGACAGACCGACGAAAACGCGCGTGAATATATCGACTTCTTTGGCGGCGCGGGCGCGCTCAATTATGGCCACAACGATGAGGCCATGAAAAAAGCGTTGATCGATTACATCGAGTCGGACGGCGTGACCCACGGCCTCGATACGGCGACGGCCGCCAAGCAACGGTTTCTGGAGGCGTTCGACGAAATCGTGATGAAGCCGCGGGATATGAACTATAAGCTTCAGTTCCCGGGGCCGACCGGTACCAACGCTGTCGAAGCCGCGCTAAAACTCGCTCGCAAAGTCACCGGCCGCAGCCAGATCATGCACTTCACGCATGGGTTCCACGGCATGACGCTCGGGGCTATGACCGTAACCGCCAACGCTGCGATTCGTGAAAGCGCTGGCGTGGATATTGCGGACAGCACGGTCGTGCCCTATAGCGATTTCTACGACGACCCGCAGCAGTCGATCGCCTATATCGAGCGCATGTTGACCGATCCGTTTTCGGGCATGGACAAACCGGCGGCGATGATTGTCGAAGCCGTGCAAGGCGAGGGCGGGATCCATGTCGCCGACTATGATTGGCTCAAAGAGATCGAGCGCCTCTGTCGCGACCACGATATTTTGCTAATCCTGGATGAAATACAAGCCGGTGTTGGTCGGACTGGCCCGTTTTTCGCCTTTGAGCCGTCGGGCATCAAGCCGGACATGATTACGATGGCCAAATCGGTATCGGGTTATGGCCTGCCGATGTCGCTCGTTTTGATCCGGCCCGAGATCGACGAATGGGATGCCGGCGAGCATACCGGCACATTCCGTGGCAACAACCATGCGTTTGTCACTGCAGTCGCTGCGCTGGAGACCTATTGGCGCGACGATACGCTCCATCAGGAAACGCTTCGAAAAGGCGAGCATGCCCGAGAGCGCATGCGTTCCATGATTGATCGCGTGGACGGATTCAACGCCACGATTCGTGGTCAGGGGCTTTTTATCGGTATGGACTGCGAGCGCCCGGAACTCGGCAACGAGATTTCGGCTGCCTGCTTTGAGCGTGGCCTGATCCTGGAGACGACCGGCGAGGATGATCGCGTCGTCAAGGTGATGCCGCCATTGATCACGCCCGATGCCGATCTCGATGCGGGGCTGGATATCCTCGAAGACGCCGTCAAATATGTCGGGCGTCAGCATGGGCTTGCCGGTACAGCCGCTTGATGCACACACCCGGTCCGATAACCGCCGAACTGATCACCTAAGGAGTCGTCCATGAAAATTATACGAACCGAAGAATTGCGTGGCACGGACCGCGAAGTCATAAGCCCCGATGGTTGGACCAGTGTTCGTTGGCTTCTGAAGTCCGACGGCATGGGGTACTCGTTCCACGAAACGACATTCCCGCCGGGCCTCGAGTGCGATATGTGGTACAAGTACCACCTGGAGGCGGTGTTTTGTTATCAGGGCGAAGGTTCGATCGTTAATCGTGATACCGGCGAGGAGTTTCAGATTTCTCCCGGTACCGTGTACGCACTCGATGAGCACGATCGCCACACGCTCAAAGCAAGTAGCGAGCTCAAACTCGTCTGTGTCTTCAATCCGCCGTGTACCGGCCGGGAAATGCACGACGAAGATGGCAGCTACCTGCCGGATACGGAATAGTTGACGCAGCAGCATATTTAGCCCGCCCCGGGAGCGAGGAGATCGCAACGTTTCGGCCAGGCGTTGTGGCCAGGCTGTCAATCGGATCGGTTACAAGAAGCCGCCGAGCATCAAGATAAATAAGAGTTCCGAAAATTGGTGATCGACGCGTTGCGCCGAAGCGTTCAGTCGTGCGCAAGTTGGGCATTTAGCACTTACGCTGCGCTGGTTGTACTTGCCTGTAATCTGATCACGTGGCCACTCCTGCTACTGATCCCTGGCGCCGATCGCCGCCGGGCGGTTGCGCGGTTCGGCACGCTGATGGTGGTTCGCCTGGCCGGTATCGGTTTGCGAGTGGAAGGTCGTGACAACTTGCCGCCGGGACCTTGCGTCGTGGTGGCCAATCATCGAAGTTATTTCGACGGCCTCGCATTGATCTGTGCGCTGCCAGCTGGCTTTTCCCCCATGATTAAGGACGCTGTGCGTCAAATCCCGGTTTTGGGGCGGGTGATGGCGCGCGCGGGCTCGCTCTACGTTCGTCGTACGCCGGCGAGAGAGGCTGGCCTCGATACGCTGCGTGTCATTCGCCGCGTTCGGGGTGGCGTGTCGCCCGCGGTATTTGCCGAGGGGACGCTGTCGCCGGATCATGGCCTGCTTCCCCTGCGCGATGGTGCGTTTTTAATCGCGGCGCGTGCCGGATTACCGGTTGTGCCGGTGGCTATCCAGGGGAGCGATAACGTGCTGCCGTCCGGCGGTCGACGGCTCCGATGTGGACGGATTACGGTACGAATTGGCCAGCCCTTATCAGCGGCTGGGCGCGATTGGGCGGCCGGCGGCGTGCTTAGAGATCGTATCGAGCATGCGCTCTGGGGCTTGTTATCGCCGGCCACTGCGTCGTGGCGGTCAACACTTTGTGCCGCCGACTATTATGCGAAAGCACTGAGCGCGTATACCGACCCGGCGGTCGTTATCGATCTGGATACGCTATCGGCCTGTCTGCGCTCTACATTGCGTCGCTTGCCATCGAAACCTTTGCGCTTCGATGCACGCGTGCTGGGTGATGCTGCCCTTGCACGTCGCATCTGGCGAAGCGATGTCCGGATCAATGCAGTGTTGTTTGACTGCGTCGGTACGGCGAAGGATTGGGTCAATAACCGGGGGTTTGACGATGCGCTGATTGCACCGCCTACTATCGAGTCCAAAGAAGCGGCACAAATGGCGATGCTGGCGGCTGAAACGCGACGCGTGGCCGTCGCCGTGTCGCATTCGGCCGATCTCGCAGCGTTGGAGCACGCACTGCAAGATTGCCGGCGCTCGCTCGTGGTTTGGGCGCGCGTGACCGATAGTGGCGCACAATCCTGTGATGCGGCGATCCAGCAAATCCAAACGATCGTGGATGTCTGCCGAAAACGTTCCGTATTTCGTCTGGGCGGTATTCTGATCGAGCCGGCCCAGCTTGAAAGGCAGTCGTGTGCCGGCGGTTCCGCCGCCGATGTGAAAACCTTGATCGAGCGAGCGGCAACGATTACGACGCCCGTGTCAGTCCTTGGAGCGACCACGTCGATGGCGATACATCGATTGCGCTGTGTCAACGAAGTCGTGTTTGGTCAGGAGCTCGAGCAGGCGACCCCGGCTGACAGCAGCGGCTGGGTGTTTGCTGGGCGCACTCATGATCGGGCCGGGCGGCGCGGTGTCATGCCGATCGATGTCCGTTCACTACGCGGATGCCGCGAACGACGGATTGATCTGTATGGCGGGTCGATCGTGGCCGATCAGGCCGCGCCACGCGAGCAAGTAAACGTTAGCGGTTGAGTCTTTAAAATCTGGGCGCTCACGCCGGCCATCTTAATCCGTAGCGCCATCGACGATGGACATGCTCACAATGCCGGCAACCGGTGGCCGCGGGCCGTATTGCGAGCTAGCTTGTACGATATGAATCTTCGGTATCGGATAGTCGTGTTATGAACCATTACAGCCTTGATGATTACACCCGCCCTGTGCTGGAAACGCCGGAGCCGGGCGCAAAGTTGTTACTGCACTCATGCTGCGCACCGTGCGGCGGTGAGATCCTCGAAGCGGTGACAGCTGCTGGTATTGATACGACGGTGTATTTCTATAACCCCAATATTCACCCAGCCGCCGAGTACGAAATGCGCAAGGACGAGGATAAGCGTTTCTGCGACAAACTCGGCGTGCCGCATATCGACGGCGATTATGACACCGAGCATTGGTTCGATCGCATCAAGGGGCTAGAAGACGAGCCTGAACGTGGCAAACGCTGCACGGTGTGTTTCGACGTGCGTTTCGAGCGCACCGCGGCTTACGCAGCAAAGCATGGATTTGGCGTGATTTCGTCGACGCTCGGTATTTCGCGTTGGAAGAATATGGAACAAATCAATGATTGCGGCGTGCGCGCGGCCTCGCGTTATGACGACGTCACCTACTGGACGATCAACTGGCGCAAGAAGGGCGGTTCACAGCGCATGATTGAGATTGCCAAGCGCGAATCGTTCTACCAGCAGGAATATTGTGGCTGTGTCTACAGCCTGCGGGACACCAATCGTCATCGCCGTTCGCAGGGGCGACCGCGCGTGCAAAAAGGGGTCAAGTTTTATGGCCGCGAGGCGATTACAGGTGGCGATGGCCGCGGTGAATACCCGGCGCGTGATACCGAATCAACCGATTGATCGAGCTGTTGCGTAGCGCGCTTAACGTCGTTGTTTGTGTCGGCAAAGTGAGATGAGCGCTACCGAGCCGGCCGCAGGCGTGGGCGATAAAACGCGGGTGACGCTGCTGGGGGCGATTCTCAATTTGCCGCTGGCGGCGATCAAGATCCTGGCCGGGATTTTCGGTCACTCACAGGCGTTGTTGGCCGACGGTATCCATTCGGCTGCCGATCTGATCGGTGATGCGCTGGTTTTTACCTCGGTCCGTGTCGCTAGCCGCAACGCCGACGCCGACCATCCGTACGGCCACGCGCGCATTGAGACAGCGGCAACCGGTGGTGTGGCGCTGTTTTTGTTGATTACGGCCGGTAGCCTCGCCTATGGCGGCGGGTTGGATGTCATCCGGGGTGATGCAAGTGGGGCAGCACCGACGGTTTTAGCACTCGCGGTGGCGCTGGCGTCGCTGGCGTTCAAAGAAGCGCTTTTCTGGTATACCTTGGCCATCGCGCGACGGACGCAGTCGCCGCTGCTACGTGCCAACGCTTGGCACCATCGTAGCGATGCGCTGTCATCGATTGCCGCCATCGCCGGCATCATTGGATCCATGCTGGGTGTGCCCATCGGCGATGGCCTTGCAACGATCGCGATCGCGCTCATGCTGGCGATAATTGGCGCACGCTACGGTTGGCAAAGTTTTCGTGAGTTAACCGATGCAGGGCTTACGCCGGACCGGGTGCGTGCCGTGCGCGAGCGGATCATGGCTGTGCCGGGCGTGTACCGGATGCGCCGGCTGCGAACGCGCGTCATGGGCGGTCACGATGCGTTTGCCGACGTCGGCGTGCTGGTTGATCCGTATCTGAGCCTAACCGAGGCACACCGCATCAGTGAGCGTATCAGCGCCGAATTGATTGGTGCGATCGACGAGATCGCCGACGTTTGCGTTCACATCGAGCCCGACGGTCAGGCCGATAAGCCGGCTGCGCATGGCCTGCCGTTGCGCGAGGAAATATTACCGACGCTGCGGACGCGCTGGGCCGTTGTCGACATTGCGCAACGGATCGAGCGCGTCGTGCTGCACTATGTCGAAGACGCGATATGGGTTGATTTGGTGCTGCCGCTCGAACTCGCGAGTGAAGACGCCACGCATCAGGCCGCGTTCGACCGGGCACTGGCCGACCTAACGACCGTTGCCGGCGTGCGCCTCTATTACGTCCGATGCGCCCGTGCTATGCACGGTGCATGACCAACGTATTGAGTCGCTCACGGGCCGCCGAAGGCCCGCGCCTTATCAATAAGCGAATTCGGTAAACACTGGATCGACCGATTCGCGCCAGCGCCCGTGATAGAGCGATAGCAGGTCATCCGCGGCCGTTGTCTCGCTGTCGGCGATGGCCTCCAGTTGTTTCAGGAACTGGGTTTCGTCGCGTTCGAATGAATCGAGGCGGGCCCGGCGCTCGAGCCCGCGGCGGGCGATCGCCAATACCTCGCGGGCGGTCGCAGCCAATGGTCGCCCGCGGAATGATGCGGCGAGACCGTCGACTGCGGCACGCTCGCGCAGATAGTGGCGTTCGTCGCGCGTGAAGTCGCGGCACAACTGCCAGGCTTCGTCGAGCGCCTGGCTGTCGTAACACAAGCCCGCCCATAAAGCCGGCAGCGCACACAGCCGTCCCCACGGGCCGCCATCGGCACCGCGCATTTCCATGAAACGCTTCAATCGCACTTCCGGAAACAGGGTGGTCAGATGATCATCCCAATCCGATAACGTGGGATATTCACCAGGCAGCGCGGGTAGTTTGCCGGCCAGGAAGTCACGAAACGATTGCCCGGCCGCATCGAGATATTGCCCGTCGCGAAAGACGAAATACATCGGCACATCGAGCGCGTAGTCGACATAGCTTTCGAAGCCCATGTTCGACTCGAAGACCCAGTCGAGCATGCCAGAGCGGTCCGGATCGGTATCGGTCCAGATATGGCTGCGATAACTCTTGTAACCATTGGGTCGGCCCTCGGTGAATGGCGAATTCGCGAACAGGGCCGTTGCGATCGGCTGCAGCGCTAGACCGACTCGGAATTTCTTGATCATGTCGGCTTCCGAGCCATAGTCGATATTGACCTGGACCGTCGAGGTTCGGAGCATCATGTCGAGGCCTAGCGAGCCGACTTTCGGCATGTAATCGCCCATGATTTTGTAGCGTTCGCGCGGCATCCATGGACACTCATCGCGTGCCCATTTGGGTTGGAAACCGAGGCCGATCAGGCCGGCGCCGAGCTCGTCGCCGACCGCTTTGGCTTGATCGAGATGGGCGTTGACCTCGTTGCATGCCTCATGGATCGACTCCAGTGGCGCACCGGCCAGCTCCAGTTGTCCGCCGGGCTCCAGCGTAATGTGGCAGCCACCGGACTCGAGCGCGACGACGTCATCACCCTCGAACATCGGCGTCCAGCCGTACTCGGTGAGTCGCTGCAGGAAGGCGCTGATGCTGCGCTGACCGTAGAACGGCAGTGGTTGGAGGCTGTCGCGGTCGAACACGAACTTCTCGTGTTCGGTGCCCAGGCGCCAGCGGCTTGGTGGTTTGCAGCCCTCTTCGAAGTAATTGATGAGCTGGCGCCGGTCACTTATCGGTGCGCCACCAGATTTTGAGGGTGCGGACATGGCGAACTCCAGATGTTAAGCGACGACAGCTATACGCGCATCGCAATACGCTCTAGATGATAGCGACGCGCGTTGATTCAAGCGATTCATCTGGACGCCGCTAGCGGTCAAACTTTATGTCGACGCCAGTATGGCGACAAACATGATGGCTAGCACGCGAGACTTGAGCCACAATGGTCGTATGTCGACGCTCGCATCCATCGCAGACCGCTATCTGCGGCTGACCCGTTTGAATAAGCCCATCGGTATTTTATTGGTTGGTTGGCCCATGCTTTGGGCTCTGTGGTTGGCCGCCGATGGTCTGCCCAGTGCGTGGATACTGACCGTGTTCGTAATCGGCGCGATCTTGATGCGCTCGGCGGGTTGCGTGGTCAACGATTTTGCCGATCGCCGAATCGATGGCGGCGTTAAACGAACCCGCGAACGTCCGATTGCGACTGGTGAAGTGACGCCAGGCGAAGCGCTCGTGCTTTGTGGTGTGCTCTGTGTGTTGGCGTTTGCGTTGGTGCTGACGTTGAATGCCGTCACCATTGTGATGTCGCTCGTGGCCGTCGGGCTGGCGATGTTGTATCCGTTCACCAAGCGCCTGACGTTTTGGCCGCAGGCGTTTCTGGGCCTGGCTTTCGGCTGGGCCGTGCCGATGGCGTACACTGCTGTGATTGGAACCGTGCCGCTAAGCGGTTGGATACTTTTCGCCGCAACCCTGGTCTGGGCGCTGATCTACGATAGCTTCTATGCCATAGTCGACCGCGACGACGACATCAAACTCGGTGTGAAGTCGACGGCTGTGCTTTGGGGACGCTTCGAGCTCGCGTTCATTGCATTGTTTCAGGTAATTTTTTTTGGCCTGCTGGTCGCAGTCGGTGTCGTTGTGGCGCTAGGCGCGGCATACTATGTCGGACTCGCCGTTGCCGCGGCCATGGCGGTCTATCATCAGTGGCTGACGCGGCATCGTGATCGCATGGCCTGTTTTCGCGCCTTCATGCAACATAATGTGATGGGCGGCATCATATTCGCCGGCATCGTCATCGCCCAGTTGCTGGGGTGACAGGCTGGCCACAGCTGCCGGGCGTTGGCCCGGGTTTGGGCGGCTCGACCGCTTGTGTCGCCTTTTGGTAATCTGCAAGTAATGATCCTTGGAACGGCCGTCCGCGCTGGACGGCCTTTTTGATTGAAGCGTTTTTATGGACAAGACACCATTAACCGAATCGGGCGCGGAAGCCCTTCGCGCCGAATTGAAGCGTCTCAAGCAGACAGAGCGCCCGCGTATCGTGGCCGCCATCGAGGAAGCGCGTGCGCACGGCGATCTGAAAGAGAACGCCGAATACCATGCGGCCAAGGAAGAACAAGGGTTCAACGAGGATCGGATCGCCGACCTGGAACGAAAAATCGCCTCGGCGCAGATCATCAACGTGGTCCAGGCGGGCGAGCAGGCCGGCGATCGAATCGTGTTCGGCGCCACCGTCCAGTTGGCTGACGAGAATTCGGGTGACGAATTCGCTTACCAGATCGTTGGCGAGGATGAGGCCGATATCAAATCGGGCCTTTTATCATTCGCCACACCTATCGCCCGCGCACTGATCGGTAAATCCGAGGGTGATGTGGTCGATGTTGATGTGCCGGGCGGTCAGCGAACGTTGGAAATACTGGCGGTCAAGTACGTCTGATCCCCGTGTTTTGTACCGGGCGCCAGAGTCTTTTACGGCGAATCGTCATCCGCTGTTTCGTCCGGGTTGGGTCGATAGAGCGTCGCGGTATGGCCGATTCGCTGCACGCATTCGGCATCGACCCGCGCACAGGCGTCATCGACTAATGTCCGACGCGTCGCGCGGTCGGGTGCATCAACGCGGATTTTGACCAGTTCGTGTGCGCTGAGTGTGGCGTCCAGTTCAGCGACGACCGCGTCGCTCATGCCGGCGGCGCCGGCGCGAACGAGGGGTTTGAGATGGTGGGCCCGGCGCTTCAATGCGCGTCGATCGGGTTGTTGTTCGTTTGCCATTATCGTGATCTATGAGATTTGTGCTTGGTGAGTATAGAGGCAGTGTCTAAGCGACGCGGCAACAACGCGTGGCTGAACCGTCAACGCGCCGATCCTTATGTCGCGAAGGCGCACACTGACGGGTATCGCGCACGCTCGGCCTACAAGCTGGCGCAACTCGACGAGCGTGATGATCTGCTCGCGGGTGTTGGTTGTGTTGTCGACCTCGGGGCCGCGCCCGGCGCTTGGAGTCAGTACTGTCGGCGGCGAGTGCCCTCGGCCCGAGTGCTGGCGCTGGACAGACTGGCGATCGAGCCGATTGACGGTGTCGAGATTCTGAGTGGGGATTTTACCAGCGACGATACGCTACATCGCTTATTAGCGACATTTGGCGATGCTCGCCCCGATCTTGTACTTTCGGATATGGCCCCCAATGTCTCCGGTGTTAAATCGGTCGATCAAGCGGCGATCATGGATCTCGCTGAGTTGACTCTGGATTATTGTGAGCGTGTGCTGGCGGATGGCGGCAATGCGGTTATCAAGGTGTTTCAGGGGGCCGGGTTTGACGCCCTCGTCGGCTCGGCTCGGCGATGTTTCAAACAGGTCACGGTCCGCAAGCCCGATGCTTCGCGTGATGCAAGCGCCGAAGTATATTTGGTGGGCCGTAGTTGGTGTGGTGTCCGTCAGGAATCGTCGGACGTATGAACGACGGGGCCGTTACAATGCGGTCCAACGATTTTGCATCGGTCGCGTAAGCGGCCGGGGATTTTAGATTGAACGAACTTGCCAAGAATCTGCTGCTCTGGGTTGTCATCGCGCTGGTGCTGATGACCGTGTTCTCGAGCTTCGCGCCGTCGACCTCCAGCGGGAACAAGATTGCCTATTCGAACTTTTTGGCCAAAGTCAAAAGTAACGAGGTGTCGCAGGTCAAAATCAGCGGCAAGGATATCGAGGGTAGCTTTAGCTCCGGTCGTTCGTTTTCCACGGTCAGCCCCGAGACCAATAACGAAGCGATGATCGGCACGTTGATGGATCACAACGTTGAAATCGTTGGTGAGCCGGCCGACAGCGGGTCGTTTTTCAAGCAGATCCTCATTTCTTGGTTCCCGTTCCTGCTTCTGATTGGCGTGTGGATCTATTTCATGCGCCAGATGCAAGGCGGCGGCGGGGGCCGCGGTGCCATGTCGTTCGGCAAATCCAAGGCCAAACAAATGGCGCCGGAAGACGTGAAGATGCGCTTCGCGGACGTGGCCGGGGTCGAAGAAGCCAAAACCGAAGTGCAGGAGTTGGTTGAGTTCTTGTCCGAGCCATCCAAATTTCAGCGCGTTGGCGGTCAGATTCCGCGTGGTGTGCTGATGGTCGGCTCGCCGGGAACGGGTAAGACAATGCTCGCGCGCGCGATCGCGGGCGAGGCTGGCGTGCCGTTTTTCTCGATTTCCGGTTCGGATTTCGTCGAGATGTTCGTCGGCGTGGGCGCCTCCCGAGTGCGCGACATGTTTGAGCAGGCCAAAAAACAGGCGCCCTGCATCATTTTTGTTGACGAACTGGACGCGGTCGGCCGCCAGCGCGGTGCTGGTATGGGCGGTGGCCACGACGAGCGCGAGCAGACGCTCAACCAGATGCTGGTCGAGATGGATGGTTTCGAGGGCAATGAAGGCGTGATCGTGATCGCGGCTACCAACCGCCCGGATGTGCTCGATCCTGCACTGCTGCGCCCCGGGCGCTTCGACCGCCAGGTGGTGGTGCCGCTGCCCGATGTGCGTGGTCGCGAGCAGATCCTGAATGTGCACATGAAGGATGTGCCCATTCAGAACGGCGTCAATACGTCGATTCTGGCACGCGGTACGCCGGGCTTTTCCGGTGCGGATCTGGCCAATCTGGTCAATGAAGCCGCGCTGTTCGCCGCGCGTGCCGACCATGAGAAAGTCTCGCAGGACGATTTCGAGCGGGCCAAAGACAAGATCCTGATGGGCGCCGAGCGCAAGTCCATGGTCATGACCGAGGACGAGAAAAAGCTGACGGCTTATCACGAATCCGGTCACGCTATTATCGGTTTGTCGGTGCCACAGCACGACCCGGTTCATAAGGTCACGATCGTGCCGCGCGGGCAAGCGATGGGCGTCACCATGTTTCTGCCGGAAGAAGACCGCTACAGCTATTCGCGCCAGCGGCTGATCAGCCAGATCTGTTCGCTCTACGGTGGACGCCTGGCCGAAGAGATCATCTTTGGCAAGGAAGCCGTGACCACCGGCGCCTCCAACGATATCGAGCGTGTCACCGAGATCGCCAATAATATGGTGACCAAGTGGGGGCTATCCGAACGGATGGGGCCGATCACGTATCACAATGATGACGATCAGCCGTTTCTCGGTAAGTCGGCGGCTCAGTCGAACACGGTCTCCGACGAGACCACGCATGCCATCGACGTCGAAGTGCGGCGGATTATCGACGAGTGCTACGAGCGTGCCCGGGAAATCCTGGAAAACAGCATGCCCAAGCTGCATCTGATGGCCGATGCGTTGATGAAATACGAAACCATCGACCGCAAGCAGATCGATCGCATCATGAACGAGGAGGATCCGGGGCCGCCACAGGACTGGATCGACAATCCCGGGTCCGATGGTGGCAATGGCAGCGGCGGTGCCGGTGCTGAAGCCGGGGGGCGCGCTTCGGAGCCAAAACCGGACTCTTCAGACGTGCCAAGCCCCGCGCAGAATCGGCACCGGCTCCACTGACTGGTGGCAATCAACCGAACCGGCGGGTCGGTGGTCTCTGGCCCGTCGGGTGCCGAAATATCGGTCATACCATGGCTGGCCGGCCCAGCCGAGCGCGGGCTTGATCTTGGCCGGGCGGCGGTCATGGGGGTGTTGAACGTCACCCCCGACTCATTCTCGGACGGCGGCCAGCATTATCAGCCCGCCAACGCGGTGTCTCGGGCGTTAGCCATGGAGAATGAAGGCGCCCGCGTGATTGATATTGGCGCGGAATCGACCCGGCCAGGCGCCGAGCCTATGTCTGCCGCGACACAGATCGAACGGTTGGCGCCGGTGCTGCGTGAGCTTCGCCCGGCAACCGACTGTTTCATTTCCGTCGACACCAGCGAGCCCGCGGTTATCGATGCGGTGGCTGAGCTGGGTGCCGATATGGTTAATGACGTACGCGGACTACGTGTGCCGGGCGCTATCGACGCTGTTGCGCGCCACGAGTTGGCGGTCTGTGTCAGTCACATGCAAGGCGAGCCTGTTTCCATGCAACAGGCGCCGCAGTACGATGACGTCGTCGCCGACGTTGCAGATTATCTGGCCGCGCGCGTCGACGAATGCGTGGCGGCCGGTGTTCGCTCGGATCGCCTATGTGTGGACCCAGGGTTTGGTTTCGGTAAGACGCGTGCGCACAATATAGCTATGTTGCAATCGGTTGCGCAGTTTGGCGTTAAGGGGCGGCCCATTCTGCTCGGGGTCTCTCGTAAGTCGATGTTTGCGCGCATCTTCGACGACGACAGCCACGACGCGCGGGTCAATGGCAGTTTGGCCAGCGCTGTTTGGGCTGTATCGCAAGGGGTGGCCATCGTGCGTGCACACGACGTGCGCGCGACCGTGCAGGTTTGTCAGTTGGCCGACGCGCTGGCCAGTGACAGCGTGTCGAGCTGATGGGCGAATCGATTTTCGGTACGGACGGTATCCGGGGGCGTGTCGGTAGCGAGCCGATGACGCCGGATTTTGCGCTTCGGCTTGGGTTCGCGGCTGGCAGTGTCTTGCTCGCCGAAAACTATGGCGCAACCGATGACATGCAGCCGTGTGTGTTGATCGGTAAGGACACGCGTTTGTCGGGCGACATGCTGGAATCGGCGCTCGAATCGGGATTCGCCGCCGCAGGCGTGGATGTGCTGCTCGTGGGAACGCTGCCCACGCCTGGTATCGCGCATCTTACGCGCACCTATCGCGCCGCGGCTGGGTTGGTCATCAGTGCTTCGCACAATCCTCATTACGACAACGGATTTAAGTTTTTCTCGCCGCGTGGCCAGAAGCTTTCGGATGCGATTGAAAGCCGTATCGCAGCGGCATTGGACCAGCCGTTAGCCTGCGTGCCCTCGGGTAAGCTCGGGCGTGCCAGCCGCGTGGATAGCGCGGCTGGACGTTATGTCGAATTTTGTAAATCCACCGCGCGTCTCGATCTGGCTGGCCTGCGTGGTCTGAAGTTGGTCGTTGACTGCGCTAATGGCGCGATGTGTCATGTCGCGCCTTCGGTTTTCCGGGAGCTAAACGCCGAAGTCAAAGAGATCGCCACCGAGCCCGACGGCCAAAACATCAACCGCGAGTGTGGCTCGACAAACCCTGAAGGGCTTGCGAGCGCGGTAATCGATGAAGGTGCCGACGTCGGCATCGCGTTCGATGGCGATGGTGATCGCTGTATCATGATTGATCATTGCGGTCGCGTTATCGACGGTGATGACCTGCTCTATGTCATTGCCGCAGCTCGACATGCCAGAGGTGCTCTGCGTGGCCCGGTCGTCGGAACAGTCATGACCAATCTGGGTGTGGTCCAGGCGTTTGAGCGGGCTGGCATTGATTTTGAGCGGGCCCCAGTGGGCGATCGCTATGTTTTTGAACGGCTCGAAGCCAACGGTGGTGAGGTCGGTGGCGAGGCCTCCGGCCATGTCCTGTGTTTGGATCGTGCGACGACCGGCGACGGAGTGGTCACCGCGTTACAGACACTGGCCATCATGATTGGCTGTGGTCGCAGCCTGGCGGATTTGACCGCCGGTCTTGTCCACCACCCAAACGCGCTAGTCAACGTCGAGCTCGCACCGGGCGAGGCCGATCGACTGATGCAGCATCCGCAGGTGTTGGCTGACATCGAGCGCGCGGAAGCCGCGTTCGAGGGTGCCGGTCGCGTGTTGCTGCGAGCCTCGGGCACGGAGCACAAGTTGCGCGTGATGGTGGAAGGTCCTGATCAGGATAAGGTATACTGGTGGGCTAACGAGCTAGCGGCGGGCGTGCGCGGCCAAGCAGCGCACGGCGTCTGAAGATGCTACTTGCGTGTCTGTTCGCCGCCATCTGAATCCGCAAGTTCCAATCCAAAGGGGTCCGACATGAAGCGTGGCTCGCTGGTTATCGGCAACTGGAAAATGAACGGCAGTGCGTCCGAGGTCGATCATTTTGCGGCGGCGCTCAAAGGCGCCGAACAACTGCCGTGTGAAGTCGGCGTCTGCGTGCCGTTTGTCTATATCGAGCGTATGGCGCGTGCGGTCGCCGGCAGCCAGGTTGTCGTGGGTGGTCAGGATGTGGCCGACCGCGTGGATCCTGGTGCACTGACCGGTGCGGTTAATGCGCGCATGTTAGGCGATGTTGGCGCGGGCGACGTCATTGTGGGGCATTCCGAGCGGCGTAGTGAATACGGCGAAACCGACCAAAACATTGTTGCTAAGGTCGGCGCGGCACTCGAAGCGGGGGTGCGGCCGATTGTATGTGTGGGCGAAACCAAGCAGCAACGCGACGCGGGTCATTTCCAGCAGGTCGTGGATGCTCAGCTCGACGCGGTTTTGTCCTCTTTTGAGAGCCGTGAGTTGGCGTCGCTGGTAGTGGCTTACGAGCCGGTATGGGCGATTGGGACCGGTGATACTGCTACGCCGGAAGAGGCCGAAGAGGCGCACAGCCATATTCGTGGCCGCGTAGCCGCGTACAATTCCGAGCTGGCCGACGGCTGCCGGATCATCTATGGCGGTAGTGTCAAACCGGATAACGCGGCCGACATTTTCCGCCAGGACAACGTGGATGGCGCGCTGGTTGGCGGTGCTTCACTCAATTATGATTCGTTCGCCGCGATCGCAGCCGCTAGCGTCGAGGCAGAGCAACAAAACAAAACTGGCTGACCGACTCCTATATGTTGTATTCGATCCTGGTCACGACGCAGGTCGTGGTTGCTTTGAGTTTAGTTGGCCTGATACTGCTCCAGCATGGCAAGGGTGCCGATGCGGGTGCGGCTTTCGGCAGCGGTGCGTCGGGCACCGTCTTCGGCGCCAAGGGCAGCGCTAATTTCATGAGTCGGGCGACAGCCGGTTTGGCTATCGCCTTTTTTGCACTGAGTCTGACGTTGGCGTATCTGGTCAATGCCGGAAGTACGGGTGGTTCCAGTGTGACCAGCAGCTTGCCGGCACAGACTGCCAATCCGGCCGAGACGAAAAAGGATGGCAGCAACTCAGGCGACAAGAACTCGAACTCTGGTTCGTCAAACGAGTCGCAGAAAAACGATGAGGCCGCCGCTGGAAGCGAGGGTGGCGAATCGGGCGGCGATTCGGGTAAAATGACGGCGCCGCCAGCGCCGGCTGATGACAAATCAGACGTCGATGCGCCGTCAGACACCCAAGCGGGCCAGTCAGGCGGAGATGACAATGGCCAAGGCCATTAAGTAGTGATACAATGCGCCGACGTGGTGGAATTGGTAGACACGCTGTCTTGAGGAGGCAGTAGCGCAAGCTGTGCCGGTTCGAGTCCGGCCGTCGGCACCAATTTTTGCTTGATTTTTCGTTGCTAATTGGGCGACGCTAAGTTACACTACTAACGATCGGGTGCGGGGTGGAGCAGTCTGGCAGCTCGTCGGGCTCATAACCCGAAGGTCGCAGGTTCGAATCCTGCCCCCGCTACCAACTTGATGTTGAAGAAAGCCCCGATCACGGGGCTTTTTTCGTTGTGAGCCGGTGTTCCATGGCGACGGATTTAAGTAAGCAATTGGCGCCGGTCCTGGCTGATCTCGGCTACGAGCTTTGGCATCTGGAACCTGGTGCCGACGGGCAGTCTGACTTGCTGCGTGTCTATATCGATGCCGAGAACGGCATCGACGTCGACGACTGCGAAAAGGCCAGCCGCGAAATCGATGCGACGTTAACCGTCGCTGGGTACAACTATGCGCTGGAGGTTTCGTCGCCGGGCGTCGAACGCCCGCTGGTGACCGGGTTGCATTTTCAGCGGTTTATTGGTGAGCGTGCGCGCGTGCGATGTTTTAGCCCTGTGGGCGGGCAGCGTCGGTTCTGTGGCTGGATTCGCAGCGTCGACGATGGGCGTTTGGGGATTGCCGAGGCTGACGAAACCGTCGAAATCGACTTGTCGAATATCGCCAAGGCGTATCTAGACCCGGAAGTTTGGCCGGACGGCTCGACGCATTGATCCCCGTTTCCGACAACCCGACATACTGTTTATGAGCAAGAACGTACTGCTGGTCGCCGAGGCGGTCGCCAACGAGAAGGGCGTTGAGCGCCCGATCATATTTGAGGCTATTGAAGCCGCCCTCGAATCTGCCACCCGTAAGCTTTACGACGAAGACGTCGGCATCCGTGTGACGATCGATCAGGATACCGGCGACTACCGCACGTTTCGTTTCTGGGAGGTGTTAGAGCCGGGTGAAATCGATGCGGAGACTGGTGAGCCGCGTTTCATTGAATCGCCGGGCCGCGAGATTTCAGTGGAGCAAGCGCACGAGCACGATACGACACTCAGTGTCGGCGACGTTGTTGAGGAAGAAGTCGAGTCGATCGAGTTCGGTCGTATCGGTGCCCAAGCCGCCAAACAGGTCATCGTTCAGAAAGTGCGCGAGGCCGAGCGCGCGCAGATTGTCGAGCAGTATCGCGACCGCGTCGGCGAATTAATTACTGGCCTGGTCAAGCGTTTGGATAAAGGGTCGGTGATTCTGGATCTGGGCGGCAACGCGGAAGCGTTGATCCCGCGTGATCATCTGATCCCGCGCGAAACGATGCGGCCAGGCGACCGTGTGCGGGGCTTTTTATTCGACGTGCGCCCGGAACAGCGCGGCCCGCAGCTTTTTGTTTCGCGTACCCGGCCGGAATTTCTGGTCGAGCTGTTCAAGCTGGAGGTGCCAGAAGTCGGGCAGGGGCTTATCGAGTTGCGCGGCGCTGCCCGCGACCCGGGCTTGCGCGCCAAGATTTCGGTTCAGGCCAAAGATCGGCGTATCGACCCGGTCGGCGCTTGTGTCGGTATGCGGGGCTCGCGTGTGCAGAGCGTATCCAACGAATTGGTCGGCGAGCGCATCGACATCATCGTATGGGATGAGAATCCGGCCCAGTTTGTTATCAATGCCATGGCGCCTGCCGATATTGAATCCATCGTTCTGGACGAGGATTCCGGTAGCATGGATCTGGCGGTCACCGAGGAATCTCTGGCCAAAGCGATCGGCCGCGGCGGACAAAATATTCGTCTTGCCTCAAATCTGACCGAATGGCAGCTGAATGTCATGACGCTCGAGGACGCAGACGCGAAAAGCGAGTCTGAATCGCGTGAGCTCCAGGAGCATTTCCAGACCGATCTGGATGTTGACGCCGAAGTGGCAGCCATTCTGGTTCAGGAAGGCTTCACGACGACCGAAGAAGTCGCCTACGTGCCGCCCTCGGAATTACTGACGGTCGAGGAATTCGACGAAGATGTTGTTGAGGAGCTGCGTAATCGCGCGCGTGACTGTCTGTTGTCGCGGGCGATCTCGAGCGCAGAAGGCGCAGGTGAAGGCGAGCCGGCTGATAGTCTGCTGCAAGTCGACGGCATCGACGACAATCTGGGGCGCGAACTGGCCGGTCACGGCGTGCAGACGCGCGATGATTTGGCCGAGCTGGATGTCGAGGAACTTCAGGAATATATTGAGATCGACAACGAGCGCGCGGCGGCACTGATCATGGCCGCTCGGGCACACTGGTTTGAAGCGACTGATTCCTAAAAGGTCGGTCGGGCAACCAAGGCAAATGAACAGTCGTAGTAACGCCGGTCGATAAACGGGCCGGCGGCGACGGAGAAAGCGAAATATGGCGGATACCACAGTCAACGATCTGGCAAACGAAGTCGGCATACCGGTCGAGCGGCTGGTCACACGGCTTGCAGATGCTGGTGTTGACGCCAGTCAGGGAACCGACGTCATCAGCGGTGAGGACAAGCTCAAACTCTTGCGGCATCTGCGTGATGCGGGCAGTGGGGGCGCCCGGAAGTCCGGCGGCACCTTGAGTGCCGGAAGCCGCGGTACGGTCTCGGTCCAGCGTCGCTCCAACTCGGAGATGACGGTCAATACTGGGCGTGGCAGCGATCGGGGCCGGACTGTCAATGTCGAAGTGCGCAAGCGTCGGACTTACGCTGGCCGGTCGCAGGCCGGCGAGGCTGAGCCAGGCCCCGAGGCAGATGAATCGGCGCCGGCAGCCGAAACGCAGGCGCCCACTGAGGCCCCGGAGCCGGACGCGCCGACAACAGGTGAGGCGCCGGTTAGCGCCGAAACCGTGGAAACCGCCGCCGACGCCGAGATCGAAGCAGAATCGACATCGACGGAGTCCGAGACGCCGGCGGATGCGTCGAGCGAACAGGCCGGGGCGGATCAGGAAGACGTCGGCGAGCCGGTTGACTCGGAGCCCGAGCTCGAAGCCGAGCCCGCTCCCGAACCTGAGTCGGCACCGGTGTCCGAGCCCGAGTCGACGTCGGCCTCGTCCGAGACTGCTTCGAAAACTGAGGCAGCCAGCGATGCTGGAAAGACGGCCGCGGGCAATACTGCGGCTGACAACCAGCAGCCAGCAGGCGGTGGCCGTCGCCGCGACGCGGCACGCTCGCGCGCTCAGGAGAATCTGGAACGCGCGGCCAAAAGCCACGGTCGCACCGAAGCCGATGCCAAACGCGATAGCGAGCGCAAGAACCGGCGTGAGCTGCATGTGGCTGATGAAAAACGTGGTCAGCGACGCTCGAAGTCGAACCGTCGTGGCGGTAATCGGTCACGGCAAGTCAATATGTCGAACGAGCACGGGTTCGAGCGGCCAACCGCACCGGTGGTGCGCGATATCGAGATTCCCGAGACCATTACGGTGGCCGATCTGGCCCAATCCATGGCGGTCAAAAGCGGCGAGCTTTTGAAACGCATGATGAAGCTCGGTGTCATGGCCACCATTAACCAAACCGTGGATCAGGAAACGGCCACGATCCTGGTCGAGGAAATGGGGCATACCCCCAAGCCGGTCGCCTCCGAATCCGCCGAGGACACCCTGTTGGAAGCGGTGCGTTCCAAGGAGCAACAAGCCGAGCAACAGCCGCGGGCGCCGGTGGTCACGATCATGGGGCACGTCGACCACGGAAAGACATCGTTATTGGATTATATCCGCCGCACGCGGGTAACAGCCGGCGAGTCCGGCGGTATTACGCAGCATATCGGTGCCTATCACGTCGAACACGATAAGGGCGCGATAACCTTTATCGACACGCCAGGCCACGCAGCCTTTACCAAGATGCGGGCACGTGGTGCCGAGACCACCGATGTCGCCATTCTCATCGTAGCTGCCGATGATGGCGTCATGCCGCAAACCCGCGAATCCATCGAGCACGCACGCGCGGCCGACGTGCCGATGGTGGTCGCCGTCACCAAATCGGATCTGGACAGCGCTGACTCCGACAAGGTCAAAAGTGGGTTGTCAGCCGAAAACATCATCCCCGAAGAATGGGGCGGTGAGACCCAGGTGGTCGAAGTCTCGTCGGAGACCGGGGCTGGTGTCGATGATCTGCTGGATGCGGTTACGGTACAGGCCGAGCTCGCCGAATTGGCGGCGCCGGTGGACGTGCCGGCACGTGGCACGGTCATCGAATCGAGTCTGGAAAAAGGCCGTGGCTCGGTGGCGACGATCCTGGTGCAGGCGGGCACGCTGAAACGCGGTGACACTCTGTTGGCCGGGTCGCACCACGGCCGCGTCCGCGCGCTATTCGACGAGCGCGGTGACCAGATCAAGAGCGCGCGGCCGTCGATCCCGGTCGAGGTGCTCGGGTTGTCCGGTACGCCCGAAGCCGGCGACGACGCGTTCGTTGTCTCCGATGAAAAACGCGCCCGTGAAATCGCCGAGCAGCGCGATGATTCCCGGCGCGAGAACAAGCTTGCCCGTCAGCAGGCCGCGCGGCTGGACGAGGTCTTTTCTACCATTGGTGGTGAGAGCTCGGCCGAAACCAAGGATCTGAACCTGATCGTTAAAGGCGATGTGCAGGGCAGCGTGGAAGCGTTGATCGAATCGCTGCACAACATCCCGGCGCGTGAAGTCAAAATCCGCATCGTTGGCAGCGGAGTCGGCGGTATCAGTGAGTCCGACATCGAACTGGCGAGTGCGTCGAGCGCAATCATCATCGGCTTCAACGTTCGTGCGGACGCCAAAGCCAAGAAGCTGATGCGCGACAGTGAAGTCGATGTGCGCTACTACAGCGTTATCTATGAAGCCATCGAGGATGTGACAGCCGCGATCAACGGTCTGCTCGGTACCGAACTGCGCGAAGAAATCATCGGCGTGGCTGGTGTGCGTAATGTCTTCCGCTCGTCCAAGCTCGGTGCTGTCGCCGGTTGTTTGGTCGAGGATGGGGCGGTCGTACGCTCGCAACCGATCCGCGTGCTGCGCAATAACACCGTCGTCTATGAGGGTGAGTTGGAATCGTTGCGGCGTCACAAGGACGACGTCGAACGCGTCGAAGCTGGCACCGAATGCGGTATCGGTGTGAAGAACTATAACGATATTCAGCCAGGTGACCAGATTGAGGTCTACGAACGGACCGAAGTCCAGCGCTCGGTGGGAGCGCCGGAGTCTGCCTGATGACGAGGTGTCGCTGGGGCAGTGATTCGTTGATGGCTTGGCTAGTCGGGGGTGGTCATCTTGGCACGCGATGATAGTCGGCCGGTGCGGATCGCTGCGGCCATTCGTCGTGAACTGGGTGAGTTGATCGCCACCGAGGTCAAAGACCCGCGTGTTTCACTCGCAACCGTGACCGATGTCGAATTAAGCGACGACCTCGGCCACGCACGCGTATTCATCTCAAGCCTGGATGTGGTTTCCGAGACCGATCGCGTAGATGAGATCGTCACTGGGCTCCAAGCAGCGACGGGCTTTTTCAAAAAACGGTTGAATGCGCGCCTGCGCTTACGCGTTGTGCCGCAACTGCGATTTATCGCGGATACCACCGAGCGCAACGCGCAGACCCTTGATCGTCTGATCGAGGGCGCAGTTGCCTCCGATCGCGCCAGCGCGGCCGAAGGTGACGACGAGCGCAGCGATTCCGACGACAACGCCTGAATCAGGGCATGCCCCGTCGTCGCAAGGGCGCCGCTATCGACGGCGTGTTTCTGCTGGATAAGGCACAGGGCGTATCGTCGAATAACGCATTGCAACAGGTGCGTCACACGCTGAGCGCTCAAAAAGCCGGCCATACTGGCAGCCTTGACCCGCTAGCCACGGGCTTGTTGCCGATCTGTCTCGGCGAGGCCACGAAAGTCGCTGGCCATCTATTGGATGCACCGAAATCGTACCGTGTCACGGCTGCGATTGGTGCGGCTACCGACACCGGCGACGCCGAGGGTCGCACGCTCGAGCAAAGTGCGACTGATTTGCCCGATAACGACACTGTTGATGCGGCTTTATCCCATTTTGTTGGCGATCAATACCAGATACCGCCAATGTATTCGGCACTGAAACACCACGGACGCCCCCTGTACGAATATGCGCGGGCGGGTCAGACCGTGCCCCGCGAAGCACGCCCGGTTCGCGTCGAACGTTTGACGCGAATCGCGGCGGGCAATGGTGAGCTCGAGCTCGCGCTCGATGTCTCGGCAGGCACTTATGTGCGCCAACTCGTAGCCGATATTGCCGTGGCGCTTGGTCGCGTTGCCCATGTAACTGCGTTGCGACGCGTTTCTGTCGGCGCTCTGGGGTGTATCGAGCAGCCGATGAACCCGATTGAAACGTTGCGACAACATGTCGCGAACGACGGCGATGCTTCCGAGCATCTGGTTGGCTTGTCGGCGCTGCTGGCCGATTGGCCGGCTGCTACACTGGATGAGCGCGATGCACACCGGCTCGTCAATGGTGGCCGGATTGCGATGCGAAATCCGGTGACCGACGACCCATCGGCACTTTGTCGTGTTCATGACGCGACAGGGGGATTGATTGCGATCGGCGCTTGCTCTGAGCAAGGCGTGCTGCAGCCAAAACGTGTTTTCGTCCGTCCGCAGTCTTGAGTAGGCCGGGGTGGATGTTGCTTTTACATGCCTAGCTGCGATGCGCGAAAATGTGTCGCGTTGGCGGCAGGCATACGCGGCTGCAACCATTAGCCATGCGTGATTGGCGCGACGTCAGTCGCCAACTTCGAGGGCGGAGGCGCCACGGTCTGCTCACTGAGCCTGGCAACGGGCGATGTGCCGGGCGGTTGTCCACAAGCGCTCGAACAGGCAAAATAACAGTTTAATTCGGCGGGGCGTGCCGGCGGTCGGGCTTTTTCTTGAAACGCGACGAGCTTTTCACTCGCGGCTCAGGAAAAAGCCGGTCTGGCGCTGTGGCGCAGTCTCGCGCGGGTTGGTAATAAACGGAGACAATATCTATGGCGCTTTCGAGCGAGCAAAAAACTGCAGTCGTAGAGAAATACGGCCGCGACCGCAATGACACCGGGTCACCCGAAGTACAAATTGCGTTGCTGACAACGCGTATCACCGAACTCGGTGGCCATTTCAACCAGCATAGCGGCGACCACCACTCGCGGCGTGGCCTGCTGAAAATGGTTAGCCAGCGCCGCAAGCTGCTGGACTATGTCAAACGCAAGGACCAGAGCCGTTACCGGACTTTGATCAAGGATCTCGGGCTGCGGCGCTAATCCGGCGCCAGGGCTCTGGGTCGGAATCATTGCCAAGCCGTTGTCGTTGGTTCGACCACGGGCCGCATGCGGCGCGGCTAGCAAAAATAGTATGCAAAAAAGCGCCCCGCGCATTCGCCGGTGGCGCTTTTTTGTATGAAACGAAGTAGGAAGAAGAGATAGTGAACGAAACAAGTAAGCAAAGTTTTGAGTTTGGTGGCCAAACGGTCACTTTGGAAACCGGTCGTATGGCCAAGCAGGCTGACGCGGCTGTGATGGTTAGCATGGGCGATACGCTCGTCCTGGTGACGGCCGTTGGCAAAAAACAGGCGGCGCCGAATGCGGCGTTTTTCCCGCTGACCGTCAATTATCAGGAGCGCACCTACGCCGGTGGCAAGATCCCGGGTGGATTTTTCAAGCGGGAAGGCCGGCCGAGCGAAGCTGAAACGCTGACCTGTCGGCTCATCGACCGTCCGATTCGGCCGCTGTTCCCGGACGGTTTCTATAACGAAGTCCAGATCATCGCCACTGTCATGTCGCTCGATCCCGAAATCGATGCCGATGTCCCGGCCATGATCGGCGCCTCGGCCGCCCTGTCGCTATCGGGCATGCCGTTCGCCGGACCGATCGGTGGTTGCCGGGTCGGCTATGCCGACGGCGACTACATTCTGAACCCGAGTGCCACCCAGTTGGCGACCAGCGAACTCAATCTCGTCGTGGCAGGCACCGACGACGCGGTCTTGATGGTCGAGTCGGAAGCAAGCCAGTTGAGCGAAGAGGCCATGCTGGGCGCCGTTCTTTTCGGCCATGATCAACTCCAGGCTGCCATTGATGCCATCAATAAGCTGACAAGCGAAGCTGGCAAGCCCGCGTGGGATTGGCAGCCGCCGGAAACCGACGCGGCGTTGAGCGAACGCGTGGCCGACCATGTTCGTGACAGCGTCGCGGCGGCCTATCAGATTGCCGACAAGCAGGATCGCCAAGCGCGAATCGACGAGATCAAGCAAGACGCGGTGGCTCAATTCGCGGGCGAAGATGCCGACGCCGAGGCGACCGTCAAGGCCGCGCTCGGCGATGTTGAGAAAAAGACGGTGCGCTCGCGGGTTCTAAACGGCGAACCCCGCATCGACGGCCGCGATACGCGCAGTGTGCGGCCGATCGAAGTCGAGACCGGCGTGCTGCCGCGTACCCACGGGTCGGCGCTTTTCACGCGCGGCGAGACCCAGGCCCTGGTTGTCACTACGCTGGGCACCGGGCGCGATGCGCAGATGATCGACGCGGTCGCCGGCAAGTACGACGAGCCGTTCATGCTGCATTACAACTTCCCACCGTACTGCGTCGGTGAAGCTGGTTTCATGGGTGCGCCCAAGCGTCGCGAGATCGGCCACGGCAAGCTCGCCAAGCGCGGTATCGCCGGGGCCTTGCCGGACTTGGAGAAGGAATTCCCCTACGTGTTGCGTGTGGTCTCGGAGATCACCGAATCCAATGGCTCGTCGTCGATGGCTTCGGTCTGCGGCACCAGTCTGGCGCTCATGGATGCCGGAGTGCCGACTAAAGCGCCGGTCGCCGGTGTGGCCATGGGTCTGATCAAGGAAGATGACAAGTTCGCAGTGTTGACCGATATCCTCGGCGACGAAGATCATCTTGGCGATATGGACTTCAAGGTGGCCGGTTCCAAGAACGGCATCACGGCGCTGCAGATGGACATCAAGATCGGCGGCATCACCCGCGAGATCATGGAAGCTGCGCTGGAACAGGCGCGCGAGGGTCGGTTGCATATCCTCGGCGAGATGGAACAGGCAATCGATCAGCCGCGTCAGGAAGTGTCCGAGTGGGCGCCACGTATCACCGACATGAAGATCGACAGCGAAAAGATTCGTGACGTGATCGGCAAAGGCGGTGCCACGATTCGCAGTATCACGGAAGAAACCGGCGCCAATGTGGACATCGAGGACGATGGCACGGTGCATATTTCGGCGGTCGACAAATCGGCGGCCGACGCCGCGATCAAGCGGATTGAAGACATTACCCGCGATATCGAAGCCGGTCAGGTCTACGAAGGTGAAGTCGTTCGCATTGTCGACTTTGGCGCGTTCGTCAACCTCGTGCCCGGTCGCGACGGGTTGGTGCATATCTCGCAGATTGCCCAGCACCGCGTCGAGAATGTGACCGACGAGCTAAGCGAAGGTCAGACTGTTCAGGTCAAGGTGCTGGAGGTCGATCGGCAGGGCAAGATTCGCCTTTCGATCAAGGCTCTTGAGGAGTCGGTAGAAGCCGAGTCTGAATAGATAGTGACTCAACCGGCCGACGACGACGCGGTTTAGGCGTCGTCGTCGGTGCGGTTGCGTTCGTCCGCGGCATCGCGGCGCTGGCGAAGATTGGCCAGCACCTCGCGGCGGACATTTTTCCAGATCGGGCGCTGTAGCGGGGTCAGCTCGCGCAGCGCCGTGATCGGATTGCTGACGTCCAGCATGGATTTCAAGCGACCGCGAAATTGCTGCTGTTGCTCGTTGAAGAAATCCAGCGAAAGCTCAAGATACGAGCTCATCGCACCCTGCATCGAATCACCATAGAATCGGATGATGTGGCGCAGGACCCGCGTGCGGAATATGGGATTGCTCCCTTCTTCCTGATCACTGATGATCTGTAGCAGGATGCTGCGCGTGATATCGCGGCCGGAGCGTTTGTCGACCACGGTGAAGTCTTCGCCGGCGATCACAAGGCGCCGCACATCTTCCAGCGTGATATAACAACTCGAACCGGTGTCATACAGACGCCGGTTCGGGTATTTATTGATCAGTCGTAATGTGGCCATGGCGCGTTGAAGCTGGCTCGGGTGAGACGCTGATCGGTCGCGCCTGGAAGAAGTGCGGTGACTGTCTACGGCGCGATTTGACGTTCACGGATTTCGTCGAGACTTTTGCAGTCGACGCATAGCGACGCCGTCGGCCGCGCTTCCAGTCGTCGGATCCCGATCTCCGAACCACAGGTGTCGCAAAAGCCATACTCGTCGCGTTCGACCCGCCCAATACTTTCGTTAATTTTATTTAGGAGCTTGCGCTCACGGTCGCGAGTGCGCAGTTCGAGGCTGAACTCCGACTCCTGACTCGCGCGATCGGTCGGGTCTGGGAAATTAGCCGCCTCGTCCTGCATGTGGTGCATGGTCCGGTCGACTTCAGTCATCAGCGCCTGTTTCCAGCCTTCAAGAATCTGGCGGAAATGCTCGCGTTGATCGGCGTTCATGTACGCCTCGTCGGCGCCCGGTTCGTACGGCGTGAAAGCCGTCGGTGCGTCGAGGGCGGATTGCTCGTCTGCAGACACTGTTATAGCGAACCCTGAAAAAGTAACCGGTATTGATAGCAAACCGTGCCGCACGGTGCAAGTTCGGTGGCCAAAGTTGCAGCTGGGCGACAGGCGGTCTAGGCTTCAACGTTCAAATTTGACCATCGGTTGCCGAGTCCTTGGCGCTGGCCGCTTTATTATTCGACGTCGACGGCACACTGGCCGACACCGAGGCCGATGGCCATAGGCCAGCGTATAATCGTGCCTTTGCCGCGCACGGTCTCGACTGGTATTGGTCGTCTACGCTCTACCAGGAACTGCTGGCCGTCTCCGGCGGCATCCCGCGCTTGTCTTGGTTTCTCGACACGTATAGGCCATCACTGGGCGTTCATGCCGCGGCTTATCGACACGACCCCGGTGCTTGGATCCGCGCGCTGCATCGGCAGAAGGCACGTTATTTCCGGCGCCAGGTCGTCGCTGGCCGAGTTGCGCTGCGGCCCGGCGTCAAGCGTTTGATCGAGGGCGCGATAGCCGCCGGTATACACGTAGGTTTGGTGTCCAACGCTTCGCGCGCGACCGTCGATGCGCTCGAAAAATACTGTGTCCAAGCAGCGCTGGGCGATGTAATCTCGCTCACGATTTCGGGCGACGACGTGTTGCGACCCAAACCGGACCCGATGCCTTACACATTGGCTTGTGAGCGGCTCGGCGTCGACCCCGCGTGTGCGCTTGCGCTGGAAGATTCGCCGGTAGGTCTGACCAGCGCACTGGCTGCGGGTCTCCCCACGCTGGTTACAACCAGCGATGAGACCCGCGACCGATCTTTCCCGGGTGCCGTGGCGGTTGTCGACAGCCTCGACCATCCAGGTCGACCCGCGGGCGCTGATGCGAATGCGGGGGACACCTTCGAACGCGTCGATATCGACGTTTTACGGTCCTTGCACGTATCCGGTGCAGACACGCATGGTTCGACGGATGGCTGACGGCATCCGATCGTCGGGTGACGCCATGATCAGGGCAATGTCACCGGTGTCGGCGGTTGCCAGTTGTCGGCTCGGTATTCGGCGATAACGGTCGTATCGATGCCGCCGCGCGTCCAGAATGCCGACTCCAAGCGAATGAAGCGTGGCTCGATGGTCGTGGCGATCGTATCGACGATGTCGTTGGTCACCGCCTCATGGAACGCGCCGACGTCGCGAAACGAGGCGATATAGAGTTTGAGCGATTTCAACTCCACGCAAGCCGTGGCCGCGACATAGGAGAGCGTGAGCGTGGCGAAGTCGGGCTGACCGGTAACCGGACACAAACAGGTAAACTCCGGAATCTGAGTGCGAATGGTGTAGTCGCGCTCAGGCTTGGGGTTGGCGAATGTGGTCAGTGGCGTATTGGTGTGTACGGTCATCGTATGAAAGGTATGGAACGTGCCGGATAGGATACCGAAGATAGCCGCACAAACAGCGAGCGTGCCATGCGGTTGAGTGCGATCAAGCTGGCCGGCTTCAAATCCTTTGTGGAGCCGACGACGATCGAGCTCGATGATGACCTGACGGCCGTTGTCGGCCCCAACGGCTGCGGCAAGTCCAACGTCATCGACGCCGTGCGCTGGGTGACCGGTGAATCCAGCGCCCGCCAGTTGCGCGGCCAGTCGCTGGAAGACGTCATATTCGCTGGTTCGAAGACGCGTAAACCCGTCGGTCGTGCCGCCGTGGAGCTGGTTTTCGACAACGCTGACGGCTCATTGGGCGGTCCTTACGCCGACTACGCCGAAATCTCCATACAGCGCGAGCATAATCGTCGCACCGGCTCGAGTTATCGCATTAACGGCACGCGCGCACGACGTCGCGATGTGCAGGATCTATTTCTCGGCACAGGGCTCGGTGGCCGGGCGAGTTACGCGCTGATCGGGCAAGGTTCGGTGAACCGATTGATCGACGCCAAACCCGACCAGATCCGTGATCTACTCGAAGAGGCGGCGGGTATTTCGAAATATAAGGAACGACGCCGCGAGACCGAAAACCGCATCGCCCATACGCGCGACAATCTCGACCGCTTGAGCGACCGTATCGAAGAATGCGAACAGCGCGTTGAGTCACTGGCCACCCAGGCCGAAACCGCGAGCGAGTATCAGCGATTGCAGGCCGAACAGCAGCGCGTGCGGCGTGGCCAACTCGCGCTGCGCTGGCGTGACTGGCGCGACCGCGCCGTCAGCACTCAGGCCGAACAACAGCGCCAGGCCGAAATTCTGGCCGCGCGCCAGGCCGACAAAACGCATGCAGATCAGCGTCTGACCAATGCCGAGGCCGAACGCCAAACGGCAGCCAACGCCGTTGATACGGCGCAGACGGCCTATTACGACGCCCAGGCCGAAGCCCAGCGGCTCAGTCAGGCCGTTGAGCACGCACGTCGATGGCGCGAACAGCGTGAAGCTGAGCGTACGCGACTGGCCACACGGGCCGAGGAGTTGGACGAACGGCTGGAGACTGCGACCGCCGAACGCGAGCGCACGGCTGCGGAAACCGAGCGTGTCCGGGCGGAAAAACCCGATGTGGATGCAGCTGAGCAGCGTGTGGCCGATGAACTTGAGCAGGCGGAGGTGGCAGCGCGCAATGCGGAACGTGAGCGCGACGCACTGTTTGAAGGCGGTGATAATCCGCAGCTTGACCTCGATTCGGCCGAACGCCGCTATACCGAAGCCAAAGATCGTCGACATTACGCCGAACAGCGGCTCCAGGCCCGGCAGCGCGAGCTTGACGCCGTCGAGGTTATCGATCGCGATGCGCTGGCGCGGGAGACAGATAATCTCGATGCACGCCAGCAGGCAATAGAGACCGAGACGCAGACGCGCGCCGAATGCGCCAGTGCACTCGAAGCGCTGGCCACCCGGATCGGCGAGTGTGAGCGCGAGCTCGCAAGCGCTCGGGATACGGCTGGTGAGCTACGTGCAGAACATGCTGCCGAAACGCGCATGAAAAACGCGCTGACGGGTGGTGATGATGACGCGATCAATGCTTGGCTGGACACCGCCGGCGTGGATGAGCAGGCCGTGGCGCTCGCCGAGCGCGTCACGATCGAGGCCGAGTGGCAGACCGCAGTCGAGCGGGTTCTGGGCGAACTCTTGCGGGCGCGGCTCGTGCCCGACCTGAGCGTATTTGAGCACGCCGAGGTGCCCCCCAGCGCGCTGCAGTTGGCGATTGATCAACGCACCGACGGCGGCATCCGCGCTGAGTCGCTGGCAACGAAACTAAGCGGTCCAGCGCCGTTGATCGCCGCCGCCGAAACCCTGTTTCCGATAGCCGATGTTGCCAGCGCACTGGCGCGCCGCAGCGAACTGAGCGACCCCGAGTGCTTTATTACACCCGACGGCGCGCTGATTGGCCCATATGCGCTAGCACTGCCGGGGCGTGAAGCCGAAACCGACGGGGTGATTGCGCGTGAACGCGCCATCGAAGCGATCGAGATGCGCCTCCACGAGGCCGACCAGCGCGTTGCCGACACCGAGGCTGAACTCGGGCGCGTGCAACAAAACCGCGATGACAAACGAGACGAACTCGCCGCACTGGATCAGTCGCTTGATGCGCGCCGTCAGGCATTACAGCGCGAGCGCGATGAATGTGACGATCGACGTCGACGTGCTGACCGAGCCGAAGCGCGTCAGCGCGAACTCGAATCCGAAATCAGCGAAGCGCGGCAAACGATCCATGACGCGGATGCTGAAGCCGAACAAAATGCGCGACGCATTGCCGAGTTGCGGACCGAAGCCGAGCGTTTTCAAGCCGAGCGCGAACGCTGTCAGTATGCGTTGACCACGGCGCGTGACAACCGCGACGCCGCGCGCCGCGCCCTGACCGAAGCCGAGCATCGACGCCGCGACATCGAGGCGCGCATCAGTCGCGCCGAGTCTGAGAAGGCCGCGGCCGAGTCGCGTGTCGCCGAAGCCCGCCGCTCGCGCGAGGCCATCAGCACACAACTGGCCGAGCTAAGCGATACGGACAACGACGCTTCGGAGGCGCCGACGCAGGCCGATGTCGACAACGCCGAAGCCGCGCGCGCGGCAGCTGAAACCCGACTCCGGGATGCGCGCCACGCGTTGGACGCGGCGGAATCAGCCTGCGCCGAGGCACGCCAGCACGTCAGCACCCTTGATGAAGCGGTGGCCGCGGCCCGTGAAGCAGGCCACACTGCACGCACCGAGCTCGAGACCGCCGCCGCGCGTCGCGATGGCTTCGCCGAACAACTCGCCGAGATCGAACCGGAAACCGATATTGCCGCGTTGGCTGACGCGATGGACGCTGCGGAAGACGCCGACGCTTGGCAAGCTGCGCAGAACAAGATGAGCCGCCAGATCGAAGCGTTGGGCAACGTCAATCTTGCGGCCATCGACGAACACGCCGAGGCCGTCGAACAACACCGCGACTTGCAATCTCAGCACGCGGACCTGGACCAGGCGCTGGCCACGTTGAACACGGCGATCGAGAAAATCGACCGAGAGACGCGCACGCGCCTTAAATCCACGTTCGACCAGGTCAACGAACATTTCGACGCGTTTTTCAACGAATTGTTCGGCGGCGGCGAAGCCACGCTGGAGCGAACCGAATCGGACTGGCTGGTGGCCGGTATCCAGGTTATTGCGCGACCGCCGGGCAAGCCACGCGTCGCGTTGGCGATGTTGTCCGGTGGCGAAAAGACTTTGACCGCACTGGCCCTGTTGTTCGCGTTATTCGAATTGAATCCGGCGCCGTTTTGCATGCTCGACGAAGTCGACGCGCCACTCGATGATGCCAACGTCGAGCGTTTCTGCCGGTTGATCGAGCGCATGGCCGAGCGTGTTCAGTTTGTGATGATCACCCATAACAAGACCACCATGGAACGCCCCCGGCGGCTGCACGGTGTGACGATGGCTGAATCGGGTGTATCGCGCCTGGTCAGCGTGGATATTGACGCTGCGTTGGCCATGGCCGAGTAGGCGACGACGGATCACGTTTGCCGTCGAGCGTCCGGTCTTGGGATCAACTGACCGGCACGCTGAAAAATTGCTATCGTAAGACAATTACGGGCGCAGCAGCGTCGCCATTTTTCAGACTACGTTTAAACCCATTATGCTCTTGCAGTGGCTCATTCTCGTTGTGGTTGTTGTCGCTATTGGCGTCGGCTACTGGCTACTGCGCACTCGCGGTAGCACCGACCCCTGGCAAAACATGGACCATGGCGTCGATACGCCGTCGACGGATACCGACGAGGACAGTTCGAACGAAGCGGATGACGAGCTCGCAGGCACGGGCCTGGAGGGGGACTCGTACATCGTCGCTGTACGTACGCTGACGGCGGATCTGCCCGCGGATCAATCAGCCGCGCGTACCGAGGACAACAGCAGCGTCGCCGATGACGCCGCCGAAGCAAGCTGGCAAGCCTATAAACAGAACTACGCCCGACCGTCCGGTGGGACCGAAAAATCCGATACGAGTCGACGTGCTGAGTCGACAGCTCGCACCGAATCGTCGGCCGAGTTGCCACTGAACGATATGCTCGACGACTCGGCCGTGCCGCCCGAGCCGGGACCGAGTTTCGCCCCCGGGGCGCAGCAATCCGTCGAATCTGGGCAGCGTACCGAGCGCACCTCGGGGGATGCTGATACGCGCTCAGCGGCCGATGAGGCCGAACCGCCACCGCAGCGCGATGCTGCCCCCGAGGATGCATCGCAGGCAGCGTCAACGGCGCAGCCGCGCCCTGAGCCAGCAACCGAATCCGAACCCGAACATGCGAACGCGGACGAACCAACGCCGCCCGCGGCATCGGAAGCATTGAGTCCACACCAGGTCATCGAACCTCAACCGCGGCTGAGCGACGAGCAGGAAATCTTTGTCATCCACGTGGTCGCGGGCCGAAACCAGCGCTATGCCGGGGTCGATATCCACGCCGCGCTGGCCGAGCAAGGGCTGCAGTTTGGCTTTCAAAGCCTCTATCATCGGGTGGCGCGCGATGGCGAACGACTGCGCTCGGTTTTCGGCGTCTCCAACATGGTTAATCCGGGCACGCTCGATCCGGACGAGAAAGGCAGCCTGTCGACGCCGGGACTGACGCTGTTCATGGTCGCGCCTGCCAGTGAATCGGCACGGGCGACGCTTCGTGACATGATGGAAACGGCCAATGCGCTAACCATCGCCCTCGGTGGTCAGGTGCTCGACGACCGACGTGCCGTGTTGACGGCCCAGGCTGCGCAGTACATGCTCGACCGAACGGCCGAGCTCGACCGTCGGGCAACACTCGCCCAGCGGCGTTAAATGGTGGCAGATCAACCGTCGGTGGCCGCCGCCGACCGCGCTGCCGAACTTGCCCGCTCGATCGAGGCCCACAACCGCGCCTATTATGTCGACGACGAGCCGACGATCAGCGATGCTGAATACGATGCGCTGTTCCGTGAACTGGTCGACCTAGAAGCCAACTATCCCGCTTTGAAAAGGGTGGATTCGCCGACTCAGCGGGTTGGCGCGCCGCCGTCGACGGCATTCTCCTCGATCACCCACGGCCAAGCGATGTTTTCGTTGGCCAATTGTTTCAACGACGATGAGCTGACGCGCTTCGACGATAGCCTCCGCCGCGAGCTCGGTGTCGAAACACTGACCTACAACGCTGAGCCCAAGTTCGACGGCAGCGCATTGAATCTGCGCTACGTCGGCGGCGTGCTGGAATCGGCGGCGACACGCGGTGACGGCACGGTGGGTGAGGCGGTCACACCGAACGCACGCACCATCCGCAACCTGCCGTTGCGGCTGGCGGGTGAATTCGCCGCCGACAGTGTGCTGGAAGTCCGCGGCGAGGTGGTCATGCCACGTTCGCGTTTTGAGCGTTTGAACGCGGGGTTGGTCGACAGTGGCAACAAACCGTTCGCCAACCCACGCAATGCTGCCGCCGGCAGTCTGCGTCAATTGGACTCGGCAATAACCGCCGAACGGCCGCTGATGTTCTACGCCTACGGCATTGGCCAGCGGATTGACGTTGCAATCACCGATCGCATTAGTGAACAGCTCGAACGACTTGACCGGCTCGGTTTCACCGTTAGCCCACACATTGAACGCGTGCAGGGCGTGGCGGGGTGTATCGATTATTACCAGCGCATGGCCGAGCGTCGGCCCGAGCTCGATGTCGAAATCGATGGCTGTGTGTTCAAGCTCGACGACGGTGCCCAGCGCGCTGAGGCTGGATTCGTGGCCCGCGCGCCGCGTTGGGCGATCGCGCGCAAGTTTCCAGCCGAAGAGGTTGTAACCACGCTTGCCGACGTCGATTTCCAGGTCGGCCGCACGGGGGCGGTAACCCCGGTCGCCAAACTCGTGCCGGTAGCCGTCGGGGGCGTGACCGTCTCTAACGCCAGCTTGCACAATGCCGATGAAATCGCACGCAAGGACGTTCGCATTGGCGATCAGGTTCGGATCCGCCGCGCCGGCGATGTGATTCCCGAGATCGTCGGTCGCGCCGCGGCTGAGCGACCAGCCGATACGCGCGCCATCGAGATTCCGGCGGCGTGTCCGGAATGTGGCTCGGCGGTTGATCGTGTGGGGGATGACGCGATCGCACGCTGTACCGGTGGGCTGGTTTGTCCGGCCCAACTCCGCGAAGCGCTCAAGCATTTTGCATCGAAATCGGCTATGGATATCGATGGCCTCGGTGAACGCCAGATCGTGGCGTTTGTGGCCGACAACTTGCTGGCGTCTCCGGCCGATATTTATCGCCTGTACCAATATCGCGATGCGTTGATCGAACGTCCGGGGTATGGCGAAAAATCGGTCGACAACCTGTTAGCGGCAATCGAAACCAGCAAAAACACCACGCTCGCGCGTTTTCTCTACGCGCTGGGCATTCGGGAAGTCGGATCAGTTACCGCCGACTCGCTGGCTGAACGCTACAAAACGTTGGACGCTGTACGCATGGCTGCGTTGGATTATCCCGACCAGGTGGCGCGCGTTTCAGCCGAGCACAGCACGAAAAAGGCACAGGAAGATGCGCTAAGTGAAACGGGGCTGCGCGCGCTTCCGGACATTGGTCCGCGCGTGGCGGAATGTATCGCCGAATTTTTCGCTGAACCTCAAAACCAGCGCGTTATCGACGAACTGCTCGCGGCCGGCATCGTCTGGCCGCAGCCAGAGGTATCGGTGGCCGGCGGTGAGCTGGCCGGGGTCACGTTTGTCATCACGGGGCGTTTGCCGACGCTGACCAAGGATGAGCTCGAAGCACGCATCAACGCCGCCGGTGGGCGGGTGGCCAGCAATGTGTCCAAAAAAATCGACTATGTCGTGGTTGGTGAAGACGCCGGTAGCAAGCAAGAGCGTGCCGCCAGTCTCGGTATCACCCAGCTCAATGAAGCCGGCGCGCTGGCATTAGTGGATGGCAGCTAAGGCATGGACAACGCGCCGTCGGTCATCTGACTCGAAGCTCACATCGGCTAGCACCGGGCGATGCCGTGTATTGGGCCCGGCGGGCGACGCGTTGTAACGCTGGCCTGGTCTAACGCCTGTTGGTCGGAGGCCGCAAAAAAGTGCTGATATGGTTCGAGGCGCGGGAACCATCAGCGCTTCGTCGTCATGGAGTTGCCGTTGCCGAAAAACGCGTGCACGCCTGCTCAATGAGACGGGTAACGAGCGCCTCGTAGCCGATACCAGCGTGTTCGAATAACTTCGGATACATGCTGATCGGTGTAAAGCCGGGCAGTGTGTTGACTTCGTTGACGATGACGCGCTCGTCACTGGTTACGAACACATCGACGCGCGCAAGCCCGGCCAGATTGAGTGCTTTGAATGCGGTGGCCGCGACGTTGCGCACTGTTTCGGCCACGTTCTCCGGTAAATCGGCCGGCACCACCACGCCTGCGGCCTCGGCATCCAGATATTTGGTTTCGTACGAGTAAAAGCCGTCCGTCAATACGATCTCGCCGCAGCCGCTGACTTCCGGGTGCTCGTTGCCCAGTACGGCACATTCGATCTCGCGACCCGTCACCGCCGTTTCGACGAGGACTTTATGATCGAGCGCGAGTGCGTTATCGAGCGCCGGTTTGAACGCTGTTTTACTCGTCACCCGACTGACGCCGACCGACGAGCCTTGGTTCGCGGGTTTGATGAATAGCGGTGTGCCGAGTTGTTCCGCGAGCGCATCGAAATCGGCGTTGGCGCTGTCAGCATGACTCAGCGCGCGGTAGGGCGCGGTTGCTAATCCGGCCGCGCTCAGCAGTCGTTTGGCAATGTCCTTGTCCATGGCCATGGCCGAACCGGCTATGTCAGTGCCGACAAATGGCGTATTCAGCCAACGCAAAAGGCCTTGCAAACCGCCATCTTCCCCGGATGTGCCGTGGATGATGGGAAAAAAGACATCGATAGGATCGATGGCTTGGCCGCTGGCGCTGTCGATGAGTACACCGCTGGTAGCGCCTGGATTCAGGTGTAATCGGTTGGTCGATGGCTGGAGAGCGATCCTGGCCGGATCATTGGCGTCGGTAACGAATGCGTCCGGTGGATAGTGATGCCAGCCACCGTTATCGTCGACGCCGATAACGATGACTTCGAAACGTGCGCGGTCGATGGCCGCGACGATGTTGACGGCCGAGATAAGCGACACGGCATGTTCAGTTGAGGGTCCGCCGCAGATGATGCCTACACGTGTCCGCATGATTAATTAGTCGATGTGTTGGCGGATGCGGCTGCTTCTAGGCATCCGGCTACTTGAAAATAGTGTAAACGGCCCACAAGCAATTGTCCGAGCGGCAGGGGAGCCGCAATTCTAGCCATTTGCCAGACGACGCCTAAAATCATGAGTCAAACTAAATCAGATGCCAACAGCGCCGGGCAAGCCGAACCGGAAACCCACGGCTTTCAGGCGGAGGTCAAGCAGCTGCTGCAGCTGATGATCCACTCCATGTACTCGAACAAGGAAGTCTTTGCGCGCGAGCTGATCTCGAATGCTTCCGACGCGCTCGACACACTCCGGTTCGAAGGTGTCAAAAACGACACGCTGT
Organism: Salifodinibacter halophilus; assembly: GCA_012999515.1. Lineage (NCBI taxonomy): Bacteria > Pseudomonadati > Pseudomonadota > Gammaproteobacteria > Salinisphaerales > Salinisphaeraceae > Salifodinibacter > Salifodinibacter halophilus. The sequence continues at coordinate 2,180,924 of JABEEB010000001.1, forward strand.
ACGAAAACGACCCGAATCCGCAGATCTGGATCGACTTCGACAAGGAAGCGGGCACCGTCACCATCGGCGATAACGGCATCGGCATGACCCGTGACGAGGTCATGGAACGCATTGGCACGATCGCCAAGTCCGGCACGCAGGCATTTTTGAACTCGCTGTCGGGTGACGAGAAAAAAGACGCCCAATTGATCGGCCAGTTCGGCGTTGGGTTCTACTCGTCGTTTATTGTTTCCGATCATGTCACCGTGGAAACGCGGCGCGGTGGTGAATCGACCGGCGTGCGCTGGATCTCCGACGGCGGCGGCGAATACACCATCGAGGAAGTCGCCAAGCCGCGGCGCGGCACCGAGGTCACACTGCATCTGCGCGAAGGCGAGACAGAGTTTCTCGAATCGCAGCGGCTGCGCTATTTGGTGACGACTTACTCGGATCATGTAGCGTTCCCGATCATGATGGAGCAAGAGCAGTCGGAGCAGGCAAGCGACGACGACAGCGAAAGCGAAGACTCGGAGCCCCAAACCGAGCAGGAGCCGGTCTGGGAACAGGTCAACCGTGGCGCGCCGCTGTGGACGCAGGCCAAATCCGAGTTGGCCGACGAGGACTACAAAGAGTTCTATAAGCACACTTGCCACGACTTCGAGGATCCGCTGACCTGGACCCACAACAAGGTCGAAGGCAGCCAGGAATATACCTCGCTGTTGTACATTCCGAAGCGCGCACCGTTCGATCTGTTCGATCCGCAGAGCAAGCAGCACGGCGTCAAACTCTATGTACAGCGCGTGTTCATCATGGACGACGCCGAGAAATTGATGCCGCGCTATCTGCGTTTCGTCAAAGGCGTCATCGATTCCAACGACCTGCCGTTGAACGTCTCGCGTGAAATCCTGCAGTCCAATCGGGCGCTGGACAAAATTCGCTCCGGGTCGACCAAGAAAGTGCTTGGTCTGCTCGAGTCGATGGCCAAGGATGAAGACGAGGCCGACAACTACGCCACGTTCTGGAACGAATTTGGCCAGGTGGTCAAGGAAGGCATCGTCGAGGACAGCGAAAACCGCGACAAGATCGCTGGCCTGTGTCGCTTCCGCACGACCAAGGAAGAGTCCGATCCCGGCGTGTCGTTGGATACCTATATCGAGCGCATGGCCGAAGGCCAAGACAAGATCTACTACATCACCGCGGACACCATGGCCGAGGCCAAGCATAGCCCGCATCTCGAGATCTTTAACAAGAAAGATATCGAAGTGCTGCTTTTGACTGACCGCGTCGATGAGTGGGTCGTGGCGCACCTGACCGAGTACGAAGGCAAAGAATTGTCGTCGGTCGCCAAGGGTGCGCTCGATCTGGGCGAAGCCGAGACCGAAGAAGAGAAAAAAGAGCACGAGAAACTCGAAGAGGAATCCAAGGACCTTTGCGAGCGGATCAAGAATTCACTCGGCGAGCGTGTCAATGAAGTGCGCGTGACCCATCGGTTGACCGACTCACCGGCCTGTCTGGTTGCCGATGAATCCGGTATGTCGGCGCATCTGGAGCGGATTCTGAAAGAAGCCGGTCAGGCCATGCCGAACCAGACGCCGCATCTGGAGATCAATCCGACCCATCCGCTGGTTGAAAAACTCGCTGCCGAGCAGGCCGAGGATTCGATGGAGTCGTTTTCACAGCTTCTGTTCGAGCAGGCCGTATTGGCCGAAGGCGGCGAACTCGACGACCCGGCGACGTTCGTCTCGCGTATGAACCAGATGCTGCTAGCGGTCTCCAAGGGCGCTGCGTAAAGGTAAGCCGCGCCTGTTGCAAAACAGGCGCGTTTAGTGCCGCCGAAACGCCGGGCGCTTTAGTGCGTCTCGGCGTTTCGGTTGTCGGCGTCTATAGCATCGCCCAGGGCGCATGAATGACCACCCGTGCCCACGGCGGCACAGCCGATACCTCTAGGATCGGATGCGGCGTTAAGCTGGCCGTTGTCGTGGTTGACCACAATCGCGTGCATATCGCCGTAGTGGTGGTCGACCTTTTTGAACGAATGGCCCATCGCCTCGAGCTGGTGGCGAACCTTGGGCGATAGTGCGCCCGGCTCGTACTGAATCGCATCGGGCAAATACTGATGGTGATAGCGCCCGTGCTGGACGACATCCTGGGCGTTGCCGCCGTGGGTGAAATCCAGAATGCCCAACAGCACCATTGAGATGATGCGAGAGCCGCCCGGGGTTCCCACGATCAGCGTTTTCTCGGGGCCGGTCACAAAAGTCGGCGACATACTCGATAGGGGTCGCTTACCCGGCTCGACCTGGTTCGCTCGGGTGCTGACCAAGCCATAGCCGTTGGGTGTCAACGGTTTGGCGGCGAAGTCGTCCATTTCGTCGTTCAGAAACACGCCGGTTCCCGGCGCCACCACACCACTACCGAATGGGAAATTGATCGATAGTGTGGCCGCGACGCGGTTGCCGGCGCTGTCTACGATCGAAAAATGCGTGGTGTCGGTTCCGCGCTGGCGGCGATATGCGCTGGTGACCGGCGCTAGCGCGTCACTTGGCGTGGCCTGATCTTTCGTGATACTGGCGCGCAGGCCAGCGGCGTAATGGGGATCAGTCAGCTTGGCAAGCGGCATATCGACAAAATCAGCATCCCCTAGATAAGCCGCGCGGTCGCGGTAGGCCCGGCGCATCGCTTCCGCGGCCAAATGCACGCGGTGGGTGCGATCGAGCTTCGACCATTGGTAGCCGGATAGAATGTTGAGTGTTTCCAACAGCTCGATCCCCCCGGCCGAAGGTGGCCCGGCCGATACCACTTTGAATTGGCCGGCCGGTGTTTTGTACTGACCGCTCATCGGTTCGCGTTCGACGACGCTGTAGTCACTTAAGTCCTTGCGGGTCCAGATGCCGCCGGCCGAACGATTGCCGGCGACCAATTTGGCGGCGACCGGACCGTCGTAGAAGCCAGCTTTGCCATCTTGGGCCAGCGATTGGAGGGTTTCGGCGAGCTGTGGTTGAACGAGCGAAGTGCCAACCGGTAATGGTTCGCCGGCCTTGGTCAGTATCTTGTCAGCGCTCGCCGGATAGCGCTTTAGAAGGTCCTTCCGAAAGTTGGCGAGATGGTGCATGTCGGCGTTGACCGGCACGCCGTTTTGCGCCAGTTCAATGGCTGGTGCGAGGTCTTCGGCCAGCGAGAGTTGGCCGTAATTTTGGGCTAGATGAACGAGCGCGGCCGGCTCGCCGGGAATCCCCGCAGCCAGGCCGCCGTCGCGCGATGCTCGTTTTTTGATCTCGCCGTCGGCGTTTTGATACATGCGCGGGGTGGCTGCTGCCGGGGCTTCCTCACGCCCATCGATCATGATATTGCGGCCGCTCTCGTTCTGATGCAAAAGCCAGAATCCACCGCCGCCCAGTCCGGAACTCTGTGGCTCGACAACGGCCAGGGCTGCGGAGACCGCGACCGCCGCGTCAAATGCGTTGCCGCCACGTTGGAGGATGGTTTGCCCCGCCTGGGTTGCCGCCGGATGCGCGCTGGCCACTGCGGCTTTATTGGGTGTGGCACTTGCCTGGATGCTGGCCGCCAACAAGAGCACGATGCCTGCAGCGGCAGATGTGAGGTTGTACCAGGGTGTGTTGCCTGTTCGCATTGCTGACATCTCCGGGGCCATCAGTGTTCGGTTTTGGTATGCAGTCGCTCGGCGACCGGCTTGGGCACCAAGCCGGTAAGCTGGCCATTTAGAAACGCGATCTCGCGCACAAGTGTCGATGAGATATGGGCGTACTCGGCCGAGGGTGCGAGAAAGATGGTATCGACCTCAGGGGCCAGATGGCGGTTCATCATCGCCATTTGTTTTTCGTATTCGTAGTCGCCGACGCCGCGTACGCCACGGACCAGAACGCTCACATCGTGCGCGTGTGCGAAATCCACGACTAGGTCGGTGACCGGCATCACCCGTGCGTTGGGCACATCGGCTAATACTTCGCTGGCGATCTCGACGCGCTCAGCGTAGTTGAAAATCGAGCGTTTTTCGTTGCTGGAGGCCACCGCTACGATCAGGTCGTCGAACAGGTTTGCCGCACGGCGGATGACGTCGGCATGGCCGTTAGTGATGGGGTCGAATGTGCCGGTGTAAGCGGCGCGAACTGGGGTATGTTGAGTCATAGGCTTTCGACAAATTGACGAGGGGCGCGGTCATCTGCGCCTGATAACCCACTTAATATAGCAGTCGGGATCAGCATTGACTGAAAGCGCCCAGTGGCGATAGCCGCGCTTGGCTTTTCGGCTTGTTGTATCCGTGTCATCACCAACGCTACCAACTGGCCCTGGTTTTCTTAGTAATCGGGGCGCAAGGACAAGCGAGGCAGCCTCTTGGATTATCCTGCGGTCCAAACCGTGCAGATGGCATAAACAGGCTGGACGTGTCGGCGCGTGTCAGCGGCCTGCGCCCTATACTGCGAGCGGTTATCCGGCTGTATATGGTCGGGCAAGCCCAAAGCCCACGGCGCCGGCACGTTTATGTCGCAGCGTTTCCAACACCGGATCAATTAATGAGGCGAACTCATGCGCTTGGGCGGCCGGATGCTCAAAATAAACACGCGCATTGGATGTCAGCGCTGGGCGTAGACGCTCGATCGCAGCGTGTTGTAGCTCATGCGCGAAGGGTGGGTCGACGAAAGCGATGTCAATCGAAGAAGCAGGCAGCGATGCGTGCCGAAAATCGCTGGCTGTGACCGTCGCGCGGGTGTTCGCACCGAGCATGTCGAGTCGCTCGCGAAGCGCGTTGGCCGTTGTGCGGTCGGTGTCGAAAAAATCGACGTGCGCCGCACCGCGTGACAGCGCTTCCAGCCCGAGCGCGCCGGTCCCGGCGAAACAATCGATGCAGTGAGCGCCCTCGATCATGGGCGCTAGCCAGTTGAAAAGCGTTTCGCGAACTCGCTCGGCGGTCGGGCGCAGTCCATCGGCATCGGTGACGGGCAGGCGTGTGCCGCGCCATTGGCCGCCGGTCAGGCGTATGGTTGCTGGTCGGCCCGGTTTGCGGCGACCTCGGCTGCGCTGTTTGGCCAAACTATCCGGAGTCAGCCGGTGTCGGTGCCACCAACCGTGATGGCGTCGATTTTAAGTGTTGGCTGGCCGACACCGACCGGCACGTTCTGACCTTGTTTGCCGCAGACGCCGACGCCTGAGTCCAGGGCGAAGTCGTTGCCGAGCATCGAAACCTGATTCAAAATCCCCGGGCCGTTGCCGATCAGTGTTGCGCCTTTGACCGGTGCACCGATTTGGCCGTTTTCCACGCGGTAGGCTTCGTCGGCCGAGAACACGAAGTTGCCGGACGTGATGTCGACCGAGCCACCGGAGAAATTGACCGCGTAGATGCCATCGTCGAGCGAACTGATGATATCGGCCGGCTCGTCGTTGCCGGGGCACAGATATGTGTTGGTCATCCGCGGCATAACGGTGTCAGCGTAAGATTCGCGACGGGCGTTGCCGGTGGTCGGTACACCCATCAGGCCAGCGTTGTGCTTGTCCTGCATATAGCCGGTGAGCACCCCGTTTTCGATCAATGTGTTGCGGCCAGCCAGTGTGCCCTCGTCGTCGACGGCTAGCGAGCCACGGCGGCCGTCCAGGGTGCCATCATCGACCACAGTACAAAGTGGCGAGGCGACTTGTTCGCCGATGCGGTCGGCATAGGTGGATGTGCCGCGGCGGTTGAAATCGCCCTCCAGACCGTGACCGACAGCCTCGTGGAGCAATACGCCGGGCCAACCCGCTCCTAGGACGACTGGCATGGACCCGGCGGGTGCCGGTTCGGCACGCAGGCGTACCAGCGCTCGGTCGACGGCCTGGCGTGCATAGTCAGCCACGCGGTCCACGCCGTCGTTGAAAAAGCCATAGTCGGTACGTGCGCCGCCACCGGCACTAGCCGATTCGCGTAGGCCATTGGCTTCGACCTGCACGCTGATATTGACGCGGACCAGCGGGCGAACATCCCCGGCCAGGGTGCCATCGGTCGCCGCGACCAATACCGTGTCGCTTGTGCTTGCACAGGAAGCGGTCACGCGCACTACACGGTCGTCGGCTGCGCGTGCGATCTTATCGGCATGGTGCAGCAGGGCGAGTTTATCGGCGGCCTCGAGGCTGGCTGACGGGTCAATCGGCTGATAGCGCATCGGCGGCGGATTATCGCCACGGGTTAGCGGGTTGACCCGCGCGCTGTTGCCGCCATGAGCGATCGCCGCTGCGGCATCGGAGGCCTCGGCTAAAGCGGGGAATGCCAGTTCGTCGGCATAACCGAAGCCGGTCTGTTCGCCGGCCAGGGCGCGCACCCCCACACCCTGGCTCTGGCTGGAGGCGGCCGTGCGCACTATGCCGTCATCCAGTACCCACTGTTCGTTTTTGTGGATCTGAAAATAGAGGTCGCCGTAGTCGATGCCCGGACGCATCAGCGCGTCCAGCGTGGATTGCAATTGGCCAGCGTCGATTTGCGCCGGGCCGAGCAACGCGTCGCAGGCGATGTCAGTGTGGTTGTCCATAAATCTTAGCTTAGCACTCAAGATGCCGCGTATCGCATCAAGATTTAAAAATTAAGCGACTTTACTATGCTTATAGCGCTTTGTTTGCGTTATGTGCCTAAAAGTGGTGTGGCGAGGGATGCCCGGTCAGCCGCTAAACGGCATGGCATTACCCGGCTTGGTCTGAGTCCAGTGAGTCAAATACTGAGTCCAGTGTGCTGCCACTAAACGGCATTTGATCCGGTGCGGTTGAGTGCCAAGCGGTGTAATCCTTGCCCGCAAGCTTATGCACGCATTCTGTGGCATTGAAAATTTCAATATCGTAGACCCAGTTGGCCATCATCAATATGGCGGCTTTATGGGCGCCGTCGTTTGTGGCTGCGCAGCCATCTTTGACCAGATTAACCTGGTAATCGTGTGCGTAGGCGTCAAAGACACTCGTCATCAGACAGCCATCGGTCACGAAGCCGCCCATGATCAAGTGTTTGATATCAAGATTGCGTAATATCAAATCGAGTGGCGTCGCATGGAAACCGCTCCATCGATGCTTGTCGATGACGGCATCAAATTCCGTTGGCGCGATGTCGTCGATAATCTCCTTGGCCTCGGCGTCATCGCGGTAATACACCGGTTGCCCGTGGTCGTCGAGCACTTCGTGGTTGGGCAATCCAAAGCCGTCGGTACGGTTGATCTGCCGTGTGTAGATAACGGGTATATCAAGCGGTCGACAGGCTGCGAGTAATTGATCAGCCGCGGCCACTGCTGGCTGAACTCCTTGGATTCCGTATTTACTTTCTTTTTGAAAATCGATCAGAACCAGTGCGGTGCGTGATAGATCCATCAATGCGTGGCCTGTGTGGCGTAAAAAACCATGATAACGAAGCGTTACGGTCAGCCTGTCGGCTATCACGGATGCCAGTCGGTTATAACAGTTTGGAACCGGAGCCCGACGGGGTCAGTCAGCTGGTACAGCGTGACGGTGTTGAGCCAAAACGCAGCAAGCTGATTCAGCGTCACAGGCCACCCAGAACATACCAAACGCGCTAACGATCCGACGACGGCCTGGTCGGCGTCATCCGCCGGTGTTCGAGCGTTGGAAAGCGTGAACGTAGGCTCGCCACGTGGTCGAGGTCGAGGTCGGTGGTGATGACCTCGGCTTCGTCGGTGGCTGCTTCGACCTTGATGCTGCCCCAGGGATCGACAATGAGACTGTGCCCATAGGTACGCCGACCGTCGGCGTGAACACCGGCCTGATCCGGCGCGATCAGTGCGAACTGGTTTTCGATCGCGCGCGCTCGTGTCAGCACGTGCCAGTGTGCCTGGCCGGTTGTGTCGGTGAATGCCGACGGCGCGACGACGATTTCGGCACCGGCATCGGCGAGTGCGCGGTAAAGCGCGGGGAACCGCAGGTCGTAGCAGATGGTCAGGCCGAGTCGGCCGACATCGGTATCCACGATGCGGGGCTCGGGGGGACCCGGTACGAACATCGCCGATTCGCGGTAGGCCTCGGTCGAGCCGGGTATGCCGATGTCGAAAAGATGAATCTTGTCGTAGCGTGCCGCGCGCCGACCGTTGGGGTCGTAGACGAGACACGACGGGATCACGCGCTCCGCTTCGCCGGAGGCCAAAGGGATACTACCACCGACCAGCCAGATGCCGTGCGCAGCCGCCGTAGTGGCTAGGAACGATTGAATCTGGCCGTTGCCGTCAACTTCGCCGACGGGGGCGTAGTCGTTTGGGCGCCGGCCCATGAATGCGAAATTTTCGGGTAAGACAATGAGCGATGCACCGTCGGCTGCGGCTTCGCTGACGAGTCGGCCTGCGACACCGAGATTGTGTTGGACATCATCGATGCTGACCATTTGGATGGCGGCGACGTGGGATCGATTGGCTGAGTCGGTCATGGCGTGGCTATTGATCGCTATCGGACTGTTGGCCTATGACGGCCAGCGTATGCCATCCGCCGCGGAGATTGAAAGTCAGGCGCGTAAGCTTATTGAATGGATGCTGAAAAAGCTCCTGGAGACCAAAAACGGCGGCGCCGCCCAACGGTCCGCCGAAGATCGTACTGACAATCGTCAAACCGCTGCCGATTTTGGGAGTCACGACGACGCGTGCATTGACGTCGCGGCTGGCCAGTCCAACCCGGCCACTAAACGCAATCTTGGCCGAATTGGTGTTCATTCGGGCGCCTTTGATAAACGCGTTGCCGTTAACAAGCCGTGCGGGCACCGTTAGCTTATCGAACGCCAGCCCGGGCTTAGCGATATCGTTGAAATTTAGCAATAACCGACTCGGTAACGCGTTGATGTTCAACAGCCCGAGTGCACGCGCCGGTCCGGGGCTTACGCTCGGCAGACTGCCATGATCGAGTGTCGCCTTGGCGTTACCGTGGAGCGCGCGTAGATCCAAACCGCGCGGGTTGGGGGCAATATTCAAATCACCCTGGATGTGTGTTCGTGCTGCCTCGATCGGTAGCGGCAGGCCCAGTCCGTTGGCGATAGTTGGCACATGTTTGCCAGTTAGTTCGAATTTGAGATTAGCTGTGGTCCGACCTTCGTCGCGCTGCCATAGGCCGCTGACATGCGCGGTATCCTTATTCGCTTGCCACTGGGCTTTGGACAAGCGCCAACCGCCGGGCGCCGCACTTGCGTTGACGCGTAGTTCACCCAGTTGGTTATCGCCTAGCGATAAGTTTTGGATCGTCGCGTTGATCGCGGGCAGTTCGGTTGGTTTGACGTCGGGGAGTAAAACCGGCCACTCCGTTATCGCTCCCGACGTTGTTTCTTTCGAGCGATCGGCATTATCGGTTTCGTTATCGTCGGCCTCGACATTGTCGAGCGCTAGTTTGTTCAGCGATGCGCCGACACGCAGTCGCTGATTGGCCGTGTTGGCGACCGAGACCCGGCCGTCAGCATACGGGCCGCCGAGCGCAATCTGCCAGCCACGATTGGACGGCCGTGTCGCGTGTGCATCGATTTTGAGATTGTCGAGTGCGACCTTGCCCAGGCGCAGAGTGTCTATATCGAGATCGGCGCCGCGAAAGGCCAGCGTCGTGGGGTTGTCACCATCTTCGTTCGATCGCCGCTTTGCTTTTGCTTGCAGCATACGGCGAATAACGTAAAACCAGCCGGGTCCGTCGACGAGCTGGGTATGACCGCCGATCCAGATGCCCGGGGTTGACGGCGGTGTCGGCGGTTTGTCGCCGAGCAACACCTGAACCCGGGTGGGAGATGCGTTTTTGAGCTGGACATTTGCCGTGATGCGGTCGTCGTAGCGCGCATGCACACGTGAGCCGTCGGCGGCGACTTGTAGCGCAAGCGGTGTGGTCGCCTGGGGCCGCTTGGCCAGCGGTGGCGGTAGCTTGAGGGCGATTCCCTCGAGGTCGGTATTGATTCGAAACGGTGAACGTTTGCCGTGCGGCCCGATCCGGAAAGCAAGGTCATAATGGGTCGCGCCGTGGATATATTGCAGCCAGCGGCGCGGTATATAGTGCGCCAGTAGATCGCGATCCCGGGGCAGTTTCGCTTGGCCCTGGACCTGGATCCGTTCGCCGCCGTCGTTTTCCGGAACCAGGTCCGCAGACAGTGACGTGCCGGCCAATTGGGCCTTGATGTCGCTCGCGCGCACCACGTCGCGTGAGAAAGACAAATCGCCGTGGATGTCGGTTATCGGCGCCGGCAACGCGGCCTGTTTCAAGGTGTCGCCCGCCAGATGCAGTTGCCCATCAACCTTGAGTTTGGGCATCTCGGGTTTGAGTGGAATCTTCAAGCGCGTCTGAACACGGGCGGGCCCGCTGGCGTGCAGTGGGCGTACGATCTCGCCTATTTCGTCGGCCAGTGGCGAATTCAGGATGAATGCCCGCAGTTTTTCCAGGCGCGTTGCTTTCGTTTTCGTTTGGATCGCGAACATCGGCTCGCGCACGTCTTCTATCGAGCCAGTCGACGGCGCCAGCTTGATACCGGCTATGCGTCCTTGTTCAAGTTTGGCTTTCAAACCGACGTTGTCGATCGACAGAGAACCGTCGGTGTTTTTGAGCTTGGGCCAGCCCGGTTTCGGCCGAAGTGTGACATCGCGTGCTTGGAGTTTGAGCGCGAACTGGCCCTCGGCGTGCTGGGTCGCGAATGGGAAATTGGCGAGTTTGCCGTCGAGTTTCAGTGTGGCCGACGGCACACGGCCGGCTATGACGCAGTGCCCGAGCCAGTCCCGCAATTCGGCGTTGGGGAGTTTCGCGTGCTGCGGAATATATTGGACGAGTTCGGACGCATTCGGTAGTTCGGCCTTGGCTACGAGGTGCGTGCTCGTCGAGCTTTTGGTGGGGGCGGTTACCCGGCCGTTAAGTGTTAGCCGGTTGTCGCCGCTTGTCGCCGACAAATCTTTGAGTTGTAGCCGGATTGCATCGTTTTTATGGCGCCAGGTCAGCGTGCCGTCCAGATCGTTGATCGGCAGGGTGCCCTTGAGGTAGCGGTCTGACTGGATGCGACCACCCGCGTGTTGGAAACGGATGGTGTGCGTGCCCGCCGTTTGTTGATAGCGGCCGCGGACGGGGCCAAAGCTTAGGTCCGAATCGGCAAACTGAAGTTTATCGAACGATGCGTTGAGCTCGAGTGCATGGTCGTTTCCGATCTCGGCCTGAAAACGAGGCACGTTCAGGCTTAACTTGGCATTTTTGATGGCGTCGACGCGTTGTTTGGCCTGTCGTGTGATCAGACTGCCGGGCAAATGTTTGCCGTGGACGACGATGTGGCGATGTTCGAGCCCGGCGTGGCCGGCGAGCTGCAACTTGTCCAGGTTGGCGACATTGCCGCTCGCCTGTTCGAGGTGGAATTGGACGCGATCACTGCCCGGCTTTTGGTTGAGCGCGAATGTGGCATCGATCCGTGGCGGTTGTGCGCCCGAGTCCGATGCGCTGCTGCCGATCTGTGTTTTGATCTGGGCGTTCGTATCGACGAAATGGTCTTGCTGCCAGCGACCTTCGAGTGTGATATCGAGGTGTCCGCCGCGTTGGCTGTTTGGAGTGCTTTCACCGGCTAGCAGTTGGCTGAGCTCAAACGGATCAGCGGTACGCATGTGGGCGAAAAATCGGGCGCTTTCAACGTTTGGTGGCTTCGCTTTTAATGTCGTGTGGCCACGTGCCGTCGGCAGCCAGGTCGGGCCTTTAAAATTGAATGACGCCCGCCATTGCTGGCCGTTTTCACGGCGTATGCGCACATCCAATGGCTCGAGTGCGACGCTACCGCCCGGTACCTTGGGCCCGGCAAAGTCGACACGAGCCTTTTTAACAATCAGTGCATCGAGGTACCCGCGCAGGCGGTCGAGTTTCTGCCAGTCGGGCGTCGCACCTTGCGTGCGCGACCAGTTGACTAAGCGCACTTGCCCGTTTGCCGACCGCCGGACTTTGAGACGCGGGCGTTCAAGGACGATTGCCTGCGCCTTGAAGCGGCCGCGTATAAGTGAATTCATGTCGAACCGGATTGTCACCCGGCGGCCGCGTACGGCTGGCTTGGCATGGTCTGGGCGAAACAGACCGACGTTTTTAAGCGTCACGGCCGGTCCGGCGCCGGCCCAGTCGAGCGACAGGGCCTTGGCGGTTACATGGCCGTCGATGTGTTGACTGGCGGCGCTGGTGATAGCGGGCCGCGCCGTCGTGGCAATCTGTTCGATGCCCCAACCGGTCAACGCCAGCATCAGTCCCAGGGAAGCGAACTGCGCCAGGATTTCGATCAGCGTTTTTTGCCAGTAGGGCGAATCAGTGGCCATGCGTGCGGCGGGCGGTTAGGACAGCGCGGCTACGGCGTTACAGCATAGCCGAGTTGGTGGCGTTCGGCGAATACGCCGTAGCGACGCGGTTTACGCCAAGCCGTAATCTTGGCCTCAACCGCTGCGGTGGTAGGGATGACCGGTAAGAATTGTATGCGCGCGGTAGAGTTGCTCGGCAACGATCACACGGACCAATGCGTGCGGCAATGTTAACGCTGATAACGACCGAGTCGCATCGGCCCGCGCGCGGACCGACGGGCCGAGGCCGTCCGGTCCACCCACCAGAAGTGCGCGATCGCGGCCGTCCATCTGCCAGGCGTCGAGATCGCGTGCGAGCCCTTCGGTGGACCAACTGCGGCCGGTTTCGTCCAGGGCGATCGCTTCGGCACCGTCTGGAATAGCGCGCAGCATGCGCCGGTCTTCGTCAGCAACAGCGCGCGTGGTGTCGCCACTTTTGCGGTCGCTAGCGGCGATCGCGGATAGGCTCAGATCGATACCACGCGGTAGCCGTTTGCGGTACTCGTCAAAGCCGGTATCGACCCAGGTTGGCACGCGCTTGCCAACGGCAATGAGCGCGATTTTCAATGCGAGCTGTTGGCTTGTCGCTCGTTGGTGCCGACGTCCCAGAGTTTTTCGATCTGATAGTAGGCGCGGGTGGCGGGTTGCATGACATGGACGATGACCCCGCCCAGGTCGATCAATGCCCAGTCGGCTGGTTCAAGTCCTTCGACGCGCGGCGCAAGCCCGGCTTGCTTGGCATTTTGGATGACGGTTTCCCCGATGCGTTTGACATGGCGTGACGAGTTGCCACTACAGATGATCATGTCGTCGGCGATGGTCGTCAGCGCGCGGACATCGAGCACCTGTATCGATTCGGCTTTGAGCTCGTCGATCGCAGCGCGGGCGATATCCAGTGGTTCGGTGTGTTCGGTGGTCATGAGCGCTCGGTGGTGGCGGGTTGGCTATAGACGTTCGTGGTCATCAGCTCCTCCAGAACAGTATCGGGCAGCAGGTAGCGTGGGCTGGCGCCGGCGGCCAGCAGTGCACGGATGCGGCTGGCGGATATAGCCAGCGTCGGCGGTTCGATCGGGATGATGGCGCCGGCCGGCCGGGATGCGAGTATGGCTGGGTCGTCGCTGTAGCGGATGTCGAGTTCGGCTGCGGCTTCGGCAGCTAGTGCCGGCCTCGAGCTACCGCGGTCGATCAGTGCGATATGCGCCAGTTCGAATAGTTCGCGCCAGTGGTGCCAGCTAGGCAGATCGGCGAATACATCACGGCCCATAATCAGGCACAGCGGTCTATTCGGCCATTCGGCGCGCATGTCGGCCAATGTGTCGACTGTGTACGAGCGTCCGGCGCGCCGCAGTTCCCGGCTGTCCATGGTCAGGCGGGGTTCGGGCGCGGTCGCGAGATTGACCCAGTGCGCACGTTGTTCGGCGCTAGCCGCTGGTGCGTCGCGGTGCGGCGGCTGGCCGTTCGGAATCATGCGGACTTCGTCCAGATGTAACTGTTCCGCGGTCTCCAGCGCCAGTCGGAGGTGGCCGTGATGGATTGGGTCGAATGTGCCGCCGAGAACGCCGATCGGCGGCTCAAGCGTCGGTTTGTCGTTGCTCAACGCAGGTGACCGTCGCCGTAGACGACATATTTTTCCGAAGTCAGCCCGAGCAGGCCCACCGGTCCGCGGGCATGAAGCTTGTCGGTGGAAACACCGATTTCCGCGCCGAGCCCGTATTCGAAACCATCGGAAAAACGCGTCGACGCGTTGACCATGACCGACGCCGAATCCACGGCTCGGGTGAAGTAGCGAGCTGTCGACCAATTCTCGGTCACGATGGCATCGGTATGGGCTGAACCATAGGCCGCAATGTGATCGACTGCACTAGTCAGGTCATCGACCACACCAATCGCCAGCTTGGGGCCGAGAAACTCCGCGCCCCAATCGCTGGCGGCAGCGGTTTCGATGGCGTCGCTCGCCGCACAGGCACGTTCGCAGCCGACCAGCGTTATACCGGCTTGCTCGAATTCATGGGCGAGTCGGGGCAGGACCGCAGGGGCGATGGATGCCGCGACCAGCAGCGTTTCCATGGTGTTGCAAGTGCCGAAACGCTGGGTTTTGGCGTTGACGGCTATGGCCACGGCTTTATCGAGGTCGGCGTCGGCATCGATATAGACGTGGCAGACACCGTCCAGATGCTTGATCACCGGCATCTGTGCATTATTGGCGACGCGCTGGGTCAGCGACTTTCCACCGCGTGGCACGATAACGTCGATATGTTCGGCGTCGGCTAGCATGGCGCCGACCGCGGCGCGGTCGGTGGTTTCGATCGCTTGCACGGCTGTCTCGGGTAGGTCGGCTTCGGCCAAGCCACGCGCCACGCAGGCCGCGATCGCCAAGTTGGTGTTGATCGCCTCGGAGCCGCCGCGCAAGATCGCCGCGTTGCCGGATTTGATACACAACGCGGCCGCGTCGACCGTGACGTTGGGCCGCGATTCGTAGATGATGCCGATCACGCCCAGCGGCACCCGCATTTGGCCGACCTGAATACCGGATGGCTGGTAGGTCAGGTCGTTGATCGCGCCGATCGGATCGGGCAGGGCGGCAACTTGGCGCAGGCCGTCGGCCATGCGCTTGATCGTGTCGTCGCCGATGGCCAGCCGATCGAGCGCGGCGTCGTCCAACGTGTGGCGCCCGGCGTCGAGGTCGCGCACATTCGCCGCCTTGATGGTGTCTCGGCCGTCGTTTAGCGCTTCGGCGATCGCTTCAAGCGCGGTGTTTTTCCGACCGGGGTCGGCCAGCGCCATGTGGCGTGCGCTGGTCCGGGCGCGCTCGCCGATTGCGTACAGTTCACGCTCAGTCTCGGCGTCGTCAGTGGTTTGGATGGCGTTCTGATCCATTTGCTTTCGGTGTCAGGCGGCTACCTTCCGCCCATATGTGCAGTCGACAAGTCCGTGGATCAAGCTTACCAGCTCATCCCATGCACGGCCGGCCTCGGCTCCTTTGTTAATCCGGTCGATGCGGGCGACGTCATGGAGTACGTGCGCCAAGTGGTCGCTGCTTGTCCGCCGTGCCAGCTCGGTGATCCGGCGTTTGCGAGCGGCTGGCATGAATACCTTGGACAAAACGGCATCGACTTGATCGTAACGCGCGGCTACTGCGGCTCGGTATAAAAGTCGGATTTCGCGGACCAGTGCCCAGGTGATTGGCACCGGGTCCGTACCTTCGGTGCGCAGACGGCGTAGCACGCGGATCGCGCCGGCGCGGTCGCCGTCGACCGCGCGCGCGGTTAGCGCGAACATATCGAAATGGGCGTCGTCGCCGGCTACGGCTTCGATCGTGGTTGCGTCGATTGTTTCGCCGGGTGTGGTCAGCGCCAGTCGGTCGATCTGCTGGGACGCAGCCAGGAGGTTACCTTCCGTGCGCTCGGCCAGTAACGCCACGGCGTCCTCGGCAAGGGTGACACCTGCAGCGTGTGCGCGGTTGTTGAGCCAGCTACGCAGCGCGTTACCGCTAACCGGCCAGGCGAAGACGGCGATACCGGCCGAACTAAGGGCTTTGTACCATGCACTCTGGCGTGCATTGCCTTGGAGCGACGGCGCCACGATCAGAATGATCGTATCGGCGGGCGGTTTATTGGCGATTTCCTTGAGCGCCGCCGCACCGGTTTTGCCCGGCCCCTGGCTCGGGATGTGCAGCTCGATGCATTGTTTGTTGGCGAACAGCGATCCGGTCGCGCCGGCGCTTCGAATGCGGTCCCAGTCGAAGCCGGGTTCAGCGTGGTGGATCTCGCGCTCGTCGAAGCCGTGGCGCCGGGCAGCTGCGCGCACGGCGTCCGCGGCTTCGACCACCTGCAGCGGCTCGCTGCCGCCGATCAGATAGATCGAGGCCAGTTGTGAGCCATCGAGTTTATCGGCTAGCCGGTCGGGTGCGATTTCCACGGTGCTTAGGCGGCGGCCTCGATCCGGTGGCTATGGCTGATATCGACGCTATCCTGGAGCATGATCGAGGCCGAGCAGTATTTCTCGGCTGAAAGTTGCACCGCCCGCGCAACCTGTTTGTCGCTCAGGCCGTGCCCGGTGACCACAAACGTCATATGGATGGCGGTAAAAATCTTTGGTTCGGTATCGGCGCGTGTGCCATCGACCTCGATTCGGCAGTCGGTCACGTCCTGGCGCGCTTTTTTCAGGATGTGCATCACGTCCATCGCGCTACACGCACCCACACCCATGAGCATTAATTCCATCGGTCGCGACCCAGCGTTTTGGCCGCCCAGGTCGGGTGGCCCGTCGATGGCTACGTCGTGGCCGCTGTCAGCACGGGCGTTGAACTGCAGTTCGCCCTGCCAGTTGATGACTGCTTGCATGTGAATCCGTATCCGGTGTTTCTACCGGAGTCTGTGGCGTGCTCGGCTCGCAATCAAGTCTTATGGAGCGAGCGGTTGGCTCAGTCCGGTTCCGCTAACAGTTGTTCCAGCGCCGTTGCCGGATCGGGTTGGCGCATGAACGACTCGCCCACGAGGAACACGCCAAATCCGGCTCGCTGGAGACGGCGGCGATCATCGGCGTTGTGGATGCCGCTTTCGCTGATGGTCAGTCGGTCCGCCGGCATGGCGGTCGCCAAGGTTTCGCTGGTGGTCAGCGTTGTCTCGAACGTCGTGAGATCGCGGTTGTTGACGCCGACAAGTGTCGTTTCCGGCAGACGTTTAACGCGTTCGAGTTCGGCGCGGTCGTGGACTTCGGCTAGAACGGCCATGCCGAGCGCTTCGGCGTGCGCGGCCAAATCGATTAGTTGTGCATCGGTCAGCGTCGCGACAATCAATAAAATGCAGTCCGCGCCCAGCGCGCGCGATTCGTCGATCTGGATGGGATCGAGCATGAAATCCTTGCGCAGCGCGGGCAGGCCCGACGCGTGACGCGCCTCGGCCAGATATGCGGCGCGGCCCTGAAAGTAGTCGCAATCGGTCAGAACCGACAGACACGCCGCGCCGCCGGCGGCATACCGCTCGGCGAGCCAGGTGACGTCGAAATCGGTGCGAATCAAGCCTTTGCTCGGTGAGGCTTTTTTAATCTCGCCGATGACCGCCGCCGGTGCCGTGGCGGCGAGTGCGCCGGCGAAATCACGCGGTGCCGATGCGGCGGCAGCGCGATCGGCCATCGCTGCGGCGCCGACGTCGCGGTAAAGTGCGTCGATTTCGCCGCGTTTGTCGGCGATAATGTCGGCCAGAACGTTGTTGCCGACTGCGCTTTTCATGGCGTTGTGGGCGCTTGTTCGGTCAGGTGCCGACTGAACTGGGCGATATCGTCGAGACGCCGGGTGGCATCGCCGCTTGCCATCGTGTCGCATGCCAGGGCGACGCCGTCGGCCAGATTGTCGGCCCGACCACTGACGTAGAGTGCGGCCCCGGCGTTGAAAGCGACGAGGTCGCGTGCCCGGCCGGGTACGCCCGATAGCGCTTGTCTGATCAGGCGTAGGCTGTCGGCGGCGTCAACGGCGCGCACGCCGTCCAGTGAGCCGCGTTCGAGGCCGACATCTTCGGGTGCGACCATGTAAGTGCTGATCTGGCCAGCTTTCAATTCGGCTACGCGCGTTGGCGCGTTGATTGAGAGTTCGTCGATGCCGTCGCCGCTGTGGACGACCATCACGTGGCGGCTGCCGAGCCGTTGCAAGACTTCGGCCAGCGGCTCGCAGAGGTGGCCGTTGAAAACGCCCATGACCTGATTCCGCGCACCGGCCGGGTTAACCAGCGGGCCGACAATGTTCAAAAGCGTGCGGATACCGAGTTCCCGGCGCGGGCCGACCGCGTGACGCATGGCGCCGTGGTGGGCGGGGGCATACATGAAACCAGCGCCGAGTTCGTCGATACAGCGGGCGACCGCTTCGGGTGATAAGTCCGTGGCGATGCCGGCAGCTTCCAGGACATCGGCGCTGCCGGATGTGCTCGAGACCGAGCGGTTGCCGTGCTTGGCGACCGTGCCGCCCGCGGCCGCAACCACGAAAGCACTGGCCGTGGAGACATTGAAAAGCCCCGAGCCATCGCCGCCGGTGCCGCAAGTATCGACCAGTTCGTCGGCAAGCGCGGGATTAACCGGCACCGGCGTGACGAGCTCGCGGAGCACCGAGGCTGCGGCACTGATTTCGGCCACGGTTTCACCTTTCATGCGCAGCGCAACCAGCAGGCCGCCGATCTGCGCTGGCGTGGCGCCCCCGGTCATTATGTCGCGCACGGCCCCTTGCATGGCTTCGACGGACAGGTCTCGACCGGAGGCGACGTGGTCTATGATCGCGGCATCGATCATGCCGCGATCTCGCAACGGCCGAGAAAACGCGCCAGCATGGCGTGACCGGCGTCGGACATGATCGATTCGGGGTGGAACTGCACGCCCTCAGCCCCGGTGGCTGGATGGATCAAGCCCATAATTTCGTCGATTTCGCCGCTCTTAGTTTCGGTCCAGGCGGTGATCTCGAAATCGGCTGGCAGGTCGTCGTGGCCGACAATCAACGAGTGGTAGCGCGTCGCTGTCAACGGATTGTCGAGATCCGCGAATACGCCTTGGCCGGTGTGATGAATCGGTGACGTTTTGCCGTGCATGACGCTGCGGGCCCGAATCACCGAGCCACCGAAAGCCTGGCCGAGGGCTTGATGACCGAGACACACACCGAGAATCGGAATTCGTCCAGCCAGGCGCTGGATCAGTTCCAATGACACGCCGGCCTCGCTCGGTGTACACGGGCCGGGTGAAATGACAATGCCGGCCGGTGCGCGCGCTTCGATTTCAGCCACGCTGATCTCGTCGTTGCGTGCGACGTCCACTTCGACGCCGAGTTCGCCGAGGTATTGCACGAGGTTGTAAGTAAACGAGTCGTAGTTGTCGATCATCAGGATCATTGTCGCTAATAACCTATTGAATGCTAAAAATTAAAACTTTATGACCCATCGCCTGTTCTACACATTGACCTTGGAATGCCTTAGCAACATGCCGCCAGATCGACAAGCATAGCGTACCGAGGCGCTACGATGATCGCTCCGCCGCCCAACTGGGGGCTACCCCGTTCCAACGGACGGTTTGGGAAAAGCCTGAAAACAACAGGTCCGGCTTGGCGACGCGTCGCCGCATTCTAGGATTATAGAATCGCTCGATGTAGTCAAAGAGGTTTGACCTGGCGATATCCAGCGTGTGGTACCTGGCGCGATGGACGCGTTCGCGTTCGCGTTCGCGTTTAAGTACACTGCAAAAGCCTTCGCAGGCAGCATTGTCGTCGCAATGGCTGACGGCACTCATCGAACACGTCAGCGTGTTGTTCTTCAAAAAAACGCTGATAATCACCGCTGGTGAACTGGCTGCCGCGGTCGGAATGCAGAATTACGTCCGCCTTGCCTTGACGCTGCCAGACCGCAATTTCCACCGCTCTTATGACCATCTGTCGATCCTGTCGGTGTGAGAAAAGCCGCACAGCCCAATCGCAATGAACAAGAGCATCACGGGAGGTGCGAAGCCAAGGATCGTGAGTGTCGCAGAATGACACGGCAGACTGCGCGCTGCCTGGAATAGCCCGGATAGCCCATCTGCGCAGAGCGAGGAAACGCGGTTATTTCTCGCTTTGCGAACCGGTTTCGACTTCGTGATCAATAGATGGTCGCCGGAAGGTCTCAACGACCTTCAAAGCGCCTAGCAGTCCGGCGATACTTATCGCTGCCGGCAGCC